>JAEPLN010000001.1:0-600000 GCA_017644425.1 Prochlorococcus marinus CUG1433 | reverse complement strand
GCCGGCCCAGCCAGCTAATAATGCAGTATGCATAAGATGCACAGCAAGTAGTCGACCTGGGTCGTTAATAACTACTGTGTGAACTCGATACCAAGGCAATCCCATCGGTTAATTTCTAGTAACTATGCTGAATAAACAGCTAAACATCACGATAGTAAGGGTTTTTTAGTCTTTGAGGGATTTTTGTAAATAAATTTATTTTCTTGATAAAAACGGCTAAATCAATTTGCTGGACTTGGTTTACAAGGAATTTTTGACTAAAAATTGTTAATATTTTGGTCACAAATCTCAAAGTAAAACGCCAAAATAAGAAAAATAACTAAAAAAATGGCAACTATCAGATTCATTCGTGAAGATTTGGAGGTTCAATGCAATCCCGGTGAAAACTTAAGGGAATTGGTGATGAAAGAAAATCTGCAACTTTATGGTTTAAAAGGTATTTTAGGTAATTGTGGAGGAGCCGGACAATGCAGTACTTGTTTTATTTCCGTTGAAGGAGGAAACAAAAATTCTTTAAGCCCCCTTACTTCTGTTGAAGAAGAAAAACTTAAAAATAGACCAGAAAATTGGAGGCTTGCGTGCCAAACACTGGTAAAATCATCTACAGTAATTTTGACAAAACCACAATCTCCTCCATCAAATTTAGAAGAATTAAAAAAAGTTAGTGATAATAAAAAATTACCTCGCTAAATTGTTTAAGTCTGTTAATCAGTTGATAAAAATTGTTGATTTTTCCACTTTATTTCAAATTATGTGTCTATAGTCTTAATACCTAATAGAACTGTAACTTAAATGGAAACCACTAATTTCGGATTCGTAGCTAGTCTTTTATTTGTTGGGGTACCAACAATATTTCTTATAGGTTTATTTATTTCTACTCAAGATGGCGAAAAATCCAGCTTCTTCTCAGATTCTAGTAAAGGAAGACTTGGTCCAAAACGCTAATATCTTTTTAAATGCTTGGCATTTCTGTAGAAGATTTTTTATTTTGGAAAAAAAAGCAACTTTCTAAAGGTGGTGATTATCAATCTTTTGCTGTTTTACTAGATTGTTTAGGCGGTGTAAGGGGTAGTGATCTCAACCTTTTGAGGATTAATCTTGAAAGGAAAATATATTTAAAAAAAGACTTAGACTACTTGGAGTCTCTCTGGGATACACACTTATCAAGTTCCTCTCCTATTCAATATCTTTGTGGAATAGCATATTGGAGGGATTTAGAATTAATAGTCTCTGATAAAGTACTTATTCCTAGATCGGAGACAGAATTAATTGTTGATATCGTCTCTGAAATATTTGGAAAAAAATCTCCAAAACTATACTTTGCTGAATTAGGAACTGGTTCAGGTGCTATTAGCATCGCTTTATCATTAGCGCATCCATCATGGGAGGGAATAGCAACTGATATCGATCAAGATGTATTAGAGATAGCTACTAAAAATTATGTAAAATGCTGTAGCCAATCAAATTTGAAATTTCTTTGCGGACACTGGTGGACCCCTTTTAATAGTTTTGAAGATAAATTAGATCTTGCTATTTCAAATCCGCCTTATATTCCTAAAGATACTTATGAAAAATTACCTAGTGAAGTAAAAAATTTCGAACCAGAAATTGCTTTATTGGGAGGTGAAGATGGTTTAGAGCATATTAGGGAAATTATTCAAAAAGCACCCTTGTACTTAAAAGAAAATGGATGGCTAGTTTTAGAGAACCATTTTGATCAAGCTGCACAAGTAAAACAACTATTTATTAAAAACAAATTTAATTCAGTAGAAACTGTAAATGACCTTTCAGGTATTGGTAGGTTTACTATTGGAAGATATAAATAAATTATTCTTGGTAAAGAATTTTAATGAATTTAATAACCTGCAAATCAGCTTTGAAGACACTTAAAAGCGGTTTGCCGATAATTTTCCCAACAGACACTTTACCTGCAATTGGATGCTTACCTAAATTTTCAGAAATTATCTTTGAATTTAAAAAAAGAGATAGAAATAAACCTTTAATTCTTATGGGCTCAGACTTCAAACAATTAATTGATTATGTCCATGAATCTGCTAGAGAAGATTTTGAAAATATAGCTTCAAAATATTGGCCTGGAGCTTTGACAATGATTATCCCCTCTTCAAAACAACATAGTACAATTCTAACAAGCCAGGACCTTACTCTTGGTTTAAGAATTCCAAATTCACATACTGCGCAATCTCTTATTCAAGAAACGGGCCCATTGTTAACTTCAAGTGCAAATATTTCAGGTTTAGCTGGATCAATTACTGCTGAGGGTCTTGCATCAGATTTTCCTTCTTTAGAAATTCTGGGACCTATTCCATGGGAAAAAAGTAGTGGGAAAGCAAGCACAATTATATATTGGAAGAATAAAGGTTATTGGAGGTTGATTAGAGCAGGCGATGTATCAGTTAGGGAACTAAATTAATGTTATTATTATTGTTTTTTGTGTTAATAATTCAATCTTTTTCTTATTGGATATTTGAACCAATTGCATATTTTCTAAGGAATTTACTTGAAATAAGATTATTACCTACGATTGCTCTGGTAAGTTTGATTGTTATATTTTCGGGAAAAAATTTTAAAAAAAATTAAATTAACTAAAATGCCGGCTAACAGATTTGAACTGATGACCTTCGCTTTACAAAAGCGCTGCTCTACCGCTGAGCTAAGCCGGCATAATCACTATCTTACAATTAAGAAGGATCAATTCTTAGTATTTTTTTAGCTTTTGAAAAATTATTACTTTTTGATATCTTTATCACTTTTGGAATTCTTATCATTTTTTTTAAACTTTATTTCCCCTGAAATAGTTCTTTTGATCGGTAAATTTGCTACTAATGCGGTCATTCTATCCTCCGTTTCTAAACTTACTGCTACCTCTTCGAAATCAATCTCAACATATTTAGCAACAACATCAAGAATTTCTTTTCTCATTTTATCCAAGAGATCAGTTGTTAAAGAACTCATATCAACCCTGTCATGAGCTAGAACAAGTTGTAATCTTTCTCTGGCAGTATTTGCACTAGCCGTCTCCCTGCCAAGTAATTTGTTAATAAGGTCTCTGAGAGTCATCATTTTAAAAAACCTTTGTTTGCATTAATCTCATGAATTTATCTTTAAGGCTCTTACCTTCATTTTTGGGATCAATAATTGGGATATCTTTTCCAGTAAGTCTTTGTGAAACATTCAAATAACATTTTTTTGCAGGAGATCTACTTTCTGTAAGCGTTAGCGGCTCTCCTCTGTTGGTACTAATTATTACTTGTTCATCTTCTAAAACAATACCTAGTAAAGGTAATGAAAGAATTCCTTGCACATCTTCGATCGATAACATTTCTTGACTAGCCATCATATTAGGGCGAACTCTATTTATTACAAGCTGAATAGGCTCGATTTCAGACGTGTTAAGAATACCTATTACTCTATCGGCATCGCGTACTGCGGATAATTCTGGGTTGGTAACAACAATAGCTTCTTTACATGCCGCAAGAGCATTTTTAAACCCATCTTCTACTCCAGCAGGACAATCAACCAAAACAAAATCAAATTTTTCACTAAGTAACTCACTAATTTGTTTCATGTCTTCAGGCTTCATCCAATCCAACATCCTTGGATCTCCAGCAGGGAGAAGAGCAAGGTTTGGCTCTTTTTTATGTCTAACCAATGCTTGTTCAAGGCGACATTTCTTATCTAGAACATCTTGAGCAGTATAGATAATACGATTTTCTAATCCCAAAAGAAGATCTAAGTTTCTTAATCCGAAATCAGCGTCTAATACGGCAGTGTTTGCCCCGCTGTTAGCTAGTGCTATGCCTAAATTTGCAGTTAAAGTGGTTTTCCCAACTCCACCTTTCCCTGAACAAATTAATATTGTGCGAGTATTTTTCGACAAGGATTCAATTATTTTCCAAATAATAAAGCCACTTTTAGAAAGTTGAATATTTTAAAGATTAAGTAATTCTTAAATTTATAAGTTTAAATTAAATTATTTCAATTGATTAATTAATTTTATTATCAATTATGTAGGGTTTGATTATTATCATCTGATTTTCAATAACAGCAATTTCGGGATACGAATACCTGGGTTTATCATTTGGTCCAATAGCTATCACATCTGCAATTCTTAATTGAAGAGGATTTAAGTAAAGAGATGAAATAGAGGCATTATAATTCCCATTTTTTCCTGCAAACGCTACACCTGATAGTTTGCCCCAAACAACAATATTTTTCTCGGCCGAAACTATTGCTCCTGGATTAACGTCTCCTATAATGCATAGGTTTCCATTTGAAGATATTCTGTCACCTGACCTTACGGTCCCTTCATGCAAAATATTATCGTTCTTGATTAAATTGCGAAGAAGCAACTTATTTTTGATCTCTTGTTCATTTAGATAAATTGAATCTATTTTTATAGATTTCCCAGCCAATACTGTATACCTATTATTTGAGTAAATACGTAAAAAACAATTATTAAATTTATCAAAATTATTTTTGAATATTGATAACTGATGTACAGGTATTGATTCATTGATTGCGAAAATTTCTGCTTCCAAAGGTCCTTTTATCTGAAAAAGTTTTTTGACTTCTTCATTAATTTTGTCAAAATCTTTAAAAGATATAGCTTCCACACTATTTCTATCAAGGTTTTTTACAAAGATTTTGATTAAATTCAATTTATATTTTATTTTTTATTGATTCAATTTGATTTTTAATCTCATTTTTGATCACGGCTGGGTAAATAATAAAGGAGCTTTCTTGAGGTGTTTTTAATGTATTGATTAATGCTGATTTCATCCCTAATGAGTTTAGATAGGTTCCATCCCATATTTTAAGTGCATTGCAAGATTCAAAACCTTTAAAAGATTTTTCTTTTATTCCGCAAAAAACTTCTGAATCATAATTATTTGTTTCGCATAATTTCCTTGCGAATGCAAGAATTTCTAGTCTTTCAATTTTATTTAAAAAACTTATGTCTGAAGCCTTTAATAAATCTCTGTCAATAAACATTTTGCATAGTGCTGAGAGTGGCTCGAAGGATTCATCTTTCCACCTAATCAAATGGTAAAAAAAGGTTATATCATCATTTTTTATGAAATCATCAAAATCAACCTCTGCAGAAGAAAATATTAATTTAGAAAGCGAACTATCTATCCAAATTTTTTTTTCACAATTTTGTTTTATTGTAGATATTATTTTTTCTAAAATCCATGTTGATATTTCGTTTATTTTATGATTGTAGATAGTTCTATACATCAAGTTCCTAAGTACTAAGAAATGCTCAATAGCGATAACTCCTTTTGGTTTGATTGCAATATTTCCATCAGGAGAAAATGTAAGGCCTGAAATAATTCTCTCTAAATCAACTAAGCCATATTTAGTCCCAGTGTTGTAACTATCACGTAACAGATAATCAAGACGATCACAATCAATTTCACTGCTAATAAGTGTTTTTAGAGGTTTATTGAATAGTTGATTTGATTCAAATAATTCTCCGATTTGTGCAGGTAATTCTTTGTCATATTTTTTTAGGATTGAATTGATTGGAAAATAATTTTTAACAAGTTTTTGAGACCATTTTTCGTGATTATGATCAAATATTGCTTCACTGGTATGACTTAGAGGTCCATGCCCTAAATCGTGTAACAAAGCTGCTCCATAAAGAACAAACTTATTCTCACAAAATGAAGGCTTAATTTCTATTAATCTTTGATATATTTTTCTAGCGATACAAAAAACACCAATTGAGTGGGTAAATCTACTTGATTCTGCACCATGGAAAAGTAATGATGCGGCCCCTAATTGTTTTATTCTTCTTAATCTTTGAAAAGCAACAGTATCAATTAATTCCATGATCATTAATTCCTCTGGCTTCTCAGAATTAAATACTATTTCTTTGTGAATTGGGTCATGAAAAATTCTTTTAATTGTCATAGTGTTTTAAATTTTTTATCTATCAATTCTTTGCTAATTCAGGCTCATTTTTCTTCATTGTTTAAATCACTTGATTGTATTGCAACTTCTTTTTTTTCTAATATTGAATCTAGATATAATTCTGCATTTCTCACCCATTTATCATCAGCACTTCCGTAATCACTTGCATCCGAAAAATCCAATAATTTATCAGGTGTCATCCCTTGACCTTGGATATTATTACCTTTAGGAGTTAAATAACTAGCGACAGTGATTGCTAGACCGCTTTCTTCACCTAAACTTTTTAGGGATTGAATTAAACCTTTCCCATAGGTTTGTTCTCCCATGAGAATTGATCTGCCGTTATCTTGTAAAGATCCCGCAAGTATTTCACTGGCACTCGCAGTCCCTTTATTTACCAAAGTTACCATTGGGCCATCATAAGATGTTTCTTTTTGGGAAATTATTGCATCTTTGATCCCATTTCGATTTTTTGTCTCTACTACTGGTCTTTCACTTAATAGTGAGTCTGCAACTGCTATACCTGAGCTTACTAGTCCGCCAGAATTATTCCTAAGATCCAAGATAAGTCCTTCAACTTCTTTCTCTTTTAACTCTTGAAGAGCTTCATCAACCTTTTTAGGGACACTTTCGCTAAATTGAGTTATCCTTAAATACCCTATTGTATGAGAATCTTCTCTTAATCTTTTAGTTCTAACTGGCCTGAGGTCTACGGATCTTCTCTCTAAATCAACTTCTCGATGTTCTCCTGATTGCTTAGATAATTCAACTAAAACTTTTGTGCCTGATTCACCTCTTAATTTAGAAGCAGTATTTGCAAGACCTAACTCTTCTGATGAAATTCCATCTACTTTCTCTATGAGATCTCCGCTAACTATACCCGCCTCTTCTGCTGGTGAACCGCCAAGTGTAGATACAACTTTAACTTTGTTACTATTATCATCTTCACCTAATTGAAGTCCCACGCCATTTATTTCACTACCGAAATTACTCGCTTTCAAGAGTTCATAATCTTTTGGGCGTAAAATTCTTGTATAAGGATCTTCTAGAGGTCTTAGCATGTCTTCAATTGCGGAATAAGCCTCTTCAGTTGTTTCAATTTGTTTCTGTAATGTTTTTTGTCTTATTCTCTTCCATTGGATTTCATCAAACTTTTCTGGGTCATAAAAACCTTCATTTACTAAGGTCCAAGCATCAAGTACTAATTGCCTGCTATCACTGAGAGCATCAACTTTTTCAATGAATAAAAAATTGGCAGAAAAAACACATATCATTGATGCAATGATTAGTATTTTGAATGTTAAAAGTTTGTTAAAAGATGAATTCATTGGGTTAAGTGTTAACACCAAGTATAAGAATTTTAAGTAAGCTCTTTATATCAAAGCTAATTTTTTTTTGGATGGCGAATTCTTCATCTGTTTATGACTGGTTTCAAGAAAGGCTTGAAATACAAGACATAACTGACGACGTAACTTCCAAGTACGTACCCCCTCACGTAAATATTTTTTATTGTTTAGGAGGCATAACCCTAGTATGCTTCCTAATTCAATTTGCAACAGGTTTTGCAATGACTTTTTACTATAAGCCCACAGTCACACAAGCCTATAGTTCAGTAAGTTATTTGATGACTGATGTAAGTTTTGGATGGTTAATAAGATCTGTTCATAGATGGAGTGCATCTATGATGGTTTTGATGCTAATCCTTCATGTATTTAGGGTTTATCTTACTGGAGGTTTTAAAAGGCCAAGGGAATTGACTTGGGTTACAGGTGTTGTAATGGCAGTTATAACAGTCGCTTTTGGAGTTACAGGATATTCTCTCCCATGGGATCAAGTGGGTTATTGGGCAGTTAAAATCGTTTCAGGTGTACCAGCAGCAATACCTGTGATTGGTGATTTTATGGTTGAGCTTCTTAGGGGTGGAGAAAGTGTTGGACAATCAACACTTACAAGATTTTATAGCCTTCATACTTTTGTACTACCATGGTCATTAGCTGTATTCATGTTGATGCATTTTTTGATGATTCGTAAACAGGGTATTTCAGGTCCTTTATAAACATCTACAATTAAAATATAAATCAGATTCAAAATGTCAACGTTAAAAAAACCAGATCTATCTGACCCCAAATTAAGAGCAAAATTAGCTAAAGGTATGGGTCATAACTATTACGGGGAACCAGCTTGGCCGAATGATCTACTATATATATTTCCTGTTGTTATTTTAGGCACTATTGCTTGTGTGGTTGGACTAGCAGTTCTAGATCCTGCAATGTTAGGAGATAAAGCAAATCCGTTCGCGACCCCTTTGGAAATACTACCTGAATGGTACCTTTACCCAGTTTTTCAAATACTTAGAGTAGTTCCTAACAAACTTTTAGGTATTGCACTTCAAACATTAATTCCACTTGGATTAATGATTTTACCTTTTATAGAAAACGTTAATAAATTTTCAAATCCTTTTAGAAGACCCATAGCAATGTCAGTTTTCTTATTTGGAACTTTTCTAACTATATATCTTGGTATTGGTGCATGTTTACCTATTGATAAATCATTAACTTTAGGATTATTTTAATTTTAAATACTAAACATATCTAAGTCATTATTCTTTTCCCTTAGGAAGTGATTCATTAATAAAAAACCAACAATTGTCCAAGTTTGATAAGTTCTTGATTGTTGGCCTACCCAAGTTCCTGTAGGCCCATCAAAATATTCTGCCCATTCTTGTTTAGGCAATTGATTAAGTTGACACCAATAAGATTCCTCTATTAAAGATTTCATTTCTTCCATAAGAATCACATCATCAGACGCGTAATTTTTTTGATGTAAAAGAACAGCTGTCCCAAAAAACCAAAGTAAACTTGGCCAATGTCCACCGTTGTGGTAGCTCCAAGGCCAATTCTTAGGATCTGATCCAGTTTTATTTTGCCATTCTTCGACATCCATATGAGGATGACAAATCCTCATAGGCATTTGAGCCATCAAATGCTGTCTGTTATGCAAAACCAATCTAAATAAAGCTCTTTGTTCAGTGGGAGGAAGTACTCCAAACATACATGCTAAAGAATTTCCTAAACTGTAAAATCGAAAGTCAGGTCTTCCAGTTCTAATATTTCCTATCAAGTAACCTCCCCTATTCTCTAACCAATCTTGAAGCCATGAGGGGACTACTTGAGGTTGAACATTAAATTCATTGAAGTGTTGATCATCTCCATACTGCTCAGTTGGTCTTCTTCTTAAAATTTGCATTGTTTGGCTAGTAACCCAATAATGTTTTAAGAGAAAACTACCTAAATCTTTGACCCATTGATTTGTAAGAATAAGTCGTTGATCTAAAAGTCTACTTACATGGTCTTCTCTACTTAATTCCATTAAATTTATACAACTTTTTAAACATCCATGAAGTAAAACTTCAACCTCAAGAGGTGCCCCCCATACATCCATGGGTCTATCAATCATAAATGAGCAATCTGGGACAAAGAGTACGGGAGTGCCCTCGAAGGTTGGATGCAGAACTAGATCCAGTAAAAGTTGAATACCTCTTTGAACGCTTTGACTTTTCCCAAAGGCATAATCACCACTTTTATTTACGTAATACCAACATAAAATGGGCCACCATAAACTCGCATCAGCTGAAGTTATCCTTCCTATTGATCTCTGACCATAGTCCCCGATAAGTTTTCCATTTTCTTCAACAAAACTAGTAGGGAAAACACCACGTGTTTGGTAATTAGTACTTTGTAATTCAAGGCATACACTAAGGAATCTTTTTACAATTTCGTACCGCTTTTGGGTTATAAGGTAAATCATCACGGGAACATTGTCTCTCAAAAATATTTCGCCGTAATTTAACTTTTTATTTTTTGTTGGGTGTTCTAATGCAGCAACACTGCCGACGAGCTCACCTGCTATTTCAACTAAAGTCTTTTCGAAGTGTTTTTTTGCATTTGTTACAATTTTTTCCTCATCGGAACTTGGCCTCACCCTTAAATTTTTTTGACTAAATCTTTCTGCCATTTCATTTATATCCCTTTATTCAAGCCTAGTTGTAAAACGAGACTTTGAACAAATAAAAAATTAATAAAAAATTTTTGTATAAAAGGTT
Source organism: Prochlorococcus marinus CUG1433 (assembly GCA_017644425.1). Taxonomy (NCBI): domain Bacteria; kingdom Bacillati; phylum Cyanobacteriota; class Cyanophyceae; order Synechococcales; family Prochlorococcaceae; genus Prochlorococcus; species Prochlorococcus marinus. The sequence continues at coordinate 589,961 of JAEPLN010000001.1, read as the reverse complement.
GCAAAACTACAGTCGGATGGTTTAGTATTTTCTTCTGGGCAAAATAAAACTTTTTTGCATTATTCATTGATTACTTTAAATCTTATTTTTAGTTAATGAATGAATTTTTTGGAGATTTGATTTCGATCATTATTTTCAGCCAGAAGAAGGGTTTTCCCTTCGAAGTGAGTTATTCACATGTTGTATAACTCTGCACCTAGAAAATTTAAAACTTAGGAACTGATGCTTTTATTGCGTCAAAATTTTACTGATATTAAATTTGGTAATCTTGAGATGTATTTGCAATAAAGGTGTGAGGTCCCGTCAAGAATATATAAATTGTTTTCAATTGCTAACTTTTAGTTTTTTGAAAACTAACGGATCTGAGATCTTGGAAAGTCACTTTGAAATATTTTTAATGTGCACTCAAAGTAATCCTTAATTTTTTAAGGAGGCTGAACCTAAATAAATAAGTTAAACTTACTTTTTATTTGGAGAATGCAATTCATATTGAGTAGATTTATCTACAAAAGGATTTGAACACAACGGAGAGTTTGATCCTGGCTCAGGATGAACGCTGGCGGCGTGCTTAACACATGCAAGTCGAACGAACCTTCGGGTTAGTGGCGGACGGGTGAGTAACGCGTGAGAATCTGCCCTCAGGAGGGGGATAACGGTTGGAAACGACCGCTAATACCCCATATGCCTACTGGTGAAATGAATTTCGCCTGAGGATGAGCTCGCGTCTGATTAGCTTGTTGGTGAGGTAATGGCTCACCAAGGCTTCGATCAGTAGCTGGTCTGAGAGGATGATCAGCCACACTGGGACTGAGACACGGCCCAGACTCCTACGGGAGGCAGCAGTGGGGAATTTTCCGCAATGGGCGAAAGCCTGACGGAGCAACGCCGCGTGAGGGACGAAGGCCTCTGGGCTGTAAACCTCTTTTCTCAAGGAAGAAGATATGACGGTACTTGAGGAATAAGCCACGGCTAATTCCGTGCCAGCAGCCGCGGTAATACGGGAGTGGCAAGCGTTATCCGGAATTATTGGGCGTAAAGCGTCCGCAGGCGGCTTTTCAAGTCTGCTGTTAAAGCGTGGAGCTTAACTCCATCATGGCAGTGGAAACTGAAAGGCTTGAGTATGGTAGGGGCAGAGGGAATTCCCGGTGTAGCGGTGAAATGCGTAGATATCGGGAAGAACACCAGTGGCGAAGGCGCTCTGCTGGGCCATTACTGACGCTCATGGACGAAAGCCAGGGGAGCGAAAGGGATTAGATACCCCTGTAGTCCTGGCCGTAAACGATGAACACTAGGTGTCGGGGGAATCGACCCCTTCGGTGTCGTAGCTAACGCGTTAAGTGTTCCGCCTGGGGAGTACGCACGCAAGTGTGAAACTCAAAGGAATTGACGGGGGCCCGCACAAGCGGTGGAGTATGTGGTTTAATTCGATGCAACGCGAAGAACCTTACCAGGGTTTGACATCCTGCGAACCTCTTAGAAATTTGAGGGTGCCTTCGGGAATGCAGTGACAGGTGGTGCATGGCTGTCGTCAGCTCGTGTCGTGAGATGTTGGGTTAAGTCCCGCAACGAGCGCAACCCACGTTTTTAGTTGCCAGCATTTAGTTGGGCACTCTAGAAAGACCGCCGGTGATAAACCGGAGGAAGGTGTGGATGACGTCAAGTCATCATGCCCCTTACACCCTGGGCTACACACGTACTACAATGCTACGGACAAAGGGCAGCAAACTCGCGAGAGCTAGCAAATCCCATAAACCGTGGCTCAGTTCAGATCGTAGGCTGCAACTCGCCTACGTGAAGTAGGAATCGCTAGTAATCGCAGGTCAGCATACTGCGGTGAATACGTTCCCGGGCCTTGTACACACCGCCCGTCACACCATGGAAGTTGGCCATGCCCGAAGTCGTTACTCCAACCCTTGTGGAGGAGGACGCCGAAGGTGGGGCTAATGACTGGGGTGAAGTCGTAACAAGGTAGCCGTACCGGAAGGTGCGGCTGGATCACCTCCTAACAGGGAGACAACAAAATGTTTAATATTATTATTTTGTCACCTTAGGTCGATCGGTATCTCACGTTCTTAATTTATTAAGAATTTCATTTTCTAAGTTTTTCTAGGTCACACCCATTATTTTCCTGGGCCATTAGCTCAGGTGGTTAGAGCGCACCCCTGATAAGGGTGAGGTCCCTGGTTCAAGTCCAGGATGGCCCATATCTCTATGTTGGGGGTATAGCTCAGTTGGTAGAGCGCCTGCTTTGCAAGCAGGATGTCAGCGGTTCGAGTCCGCTTACCTCCACTGATTACCACCTCTTCCATAATTTGTAGAAAGGAAAATTTTGAGTTGTGATCAAATTCTGAACGAATCTAGCTTCCTAATGAATTCATTAAGATGCTGGACTCATTGAATTAATTTCATTGTTTTCAGAGAACCTTGACAACTGCATAGATTTTTTAAAAAGACAATAAGCATCTTTAATGATGCAGATTTATTATTTGTGCGAATGCATTAATAACAATTCTATTAAGCTGATGCTTCAATTTTGAAGTTATTGGTCAAGCTACAAAGGGCTCACGGAGGATACCTAGGCACACAGAGGCGATGAAGGACGTGGTTACCTGCGATAAGTCTCGGGGAGTTGGAAGCACACTTTGATCCGGGAATTTCCGAATGGGGCAACCCCATGTACGGCCAACTGAATATATAGGTTGGTGCGAGCTAACCCAGCGAACTGAAACATCTTAGTAGCTGGAGGAAGAGAAAGTAAATAACGACTCCCTCAGTAGCGGCGAGCGAACGGGGAACAGCCCAAACCGATAGTCTTGACTATCGGGGTTGTGGGACAGCAATATGGATCAATAAGTCTAGAAGAAACGTTTGAATGGCGTGCCACAGAGGGTGAAAGCCCCGTAATCGAAAGATAAATTGACCTAGCTGTATCCCGAGTAGCACGGAGCACGTGGAATTCCGTGTGAATCTGCGAGGACCACCTCGTAAGGCTAAGTACTACTGTGTGACCGATAGTGAAACAGTACCGCGAGGGAAAGGTGAAAAGAACCCCGGGAGGGGAGTGAAATAGAACATGAAACCGTGAGCTTACAAGCAATGGGAGCCCGACTAATCGGGTGACCGTGTGCCTGTTGAAGAATGAGCCGGCGACTTATAGGCACTGGCGGGTTAAACCGGAAATGGTGGAGCCACAGCGAAAGCGAGTCTTAATAGGGCGTTTGTCAGTGTTTATAGACCCGAACCCTGGTGATCTAACCATGGCCAGGATGAAGCTTGGGTGATACCAAGTGGAGGTCCGAACCGACTGAAGTTGAAAATTCAGCGGATGAGCTGTGGTTAGGGGTGAAATGCCAATCGAACCAGGAGCTAGCTGGTTCTCCCCGAAATACGTTGAGGCGTAGCGTCTAGTGCTCCAGCAGGGGGGTAAAGCAACCATTTCGGTGCGGGCTGCGAAAGCGGTACCAAATCGATATGAACTCTGAATACCCTGTGTGTAACTAGGCAGTCAGACTGTGGGGGATAAGCTCCATAGTCAAGAGGGAAACAGCCCAGACCGCCAGCTAAGGTCCCAAAATTAACGCTAAGTGATAAAGGAGGTGGGATTGCCCAGACAACCAGGAGGTTTGCCTAGAAGCAGCCATCCTCAAAGGAGTGCGTAATAGCTCACTGGTCGAGCGATCCTGCGCCGAAAATGAACGGGGCTAAGCGTTATACCGAAGCTGCGGATAAATTTATTTATGGTAGGGGAGCGTTCTATGTAGGGTGAAGCGTTAGCGTAAGCGGACGTGGACGGCATAGAAGTGAGAATGTCGGCTTGAGTAGCGAAAACATGGGTGAGAATCCCATGCCCCGAAACCCTAAGGGTTCCTCCGGCAGGCTCGTCCGCGGAGGGTTAGTCTGGACCTAAGGCGAGGCCGAAAGGCGTAGTCGATGGATAACAGGTCAATATTCCTGTACCAGATGTGTTTTGAGAAGGGGGACGGAGAAGGCTAGCCAGGCCAGATGTTGGTTACTGGTTCAAGCGTTCAAGGCTTTGAGAGATGGAGAAAACATCTTGAGCTAAGGCGTGAGTACGAGCTGCTACGGCAGCGAAGTTGGTGATGTCATGCTTCCAAGAAAAGCCCTATACTCGTTAAGACACAAATGCCAGTACCCGAAACCGACACAGGTGGGGTGGTAGAGAATACCGAGGGGCGCGAGATAACTCTCTCTAAGGAACTCGGCAAAATGGCCCCGTAACTTCGGGAGAAGGGGTGCCAGCGAGAGCTGGTCGCAGTGAAGAGGCGCAAGCGACTGTTTACCAAAAACACAGGTCTCCGCTAAGTCGCAAGACGATGTATGGGGGCTGACACCTGCCCAGTGCCGGAAGGTTAAGGAAGCTGGTTAGCTTTTAGTGAAGCTGGCGACTGAAGCCCCGGTGAACGGCGGCCGTAACTATAACGGTCCTAAGGTAGCGAAATTCCTTGTCGGGTAAGTTCCGACCCGCACGAAAGGTGTAACGATTTGCGCGCTGTCTCGGAGAGAGGCTCGGCGAAATAGAATTGTCTGTGAAGATGCGGACTACATACACCCGGACAGAAAGACCCTATGAAGCTTTACTGTAGTTTGATATTGTGCTCGGGCTCTGAATGCGCAGAATAGGTGGGAGACGTTGAAATAGTGCTTGTGGGTACTATTGAGTCATCGGTGAGATACCACTCTTTTAGAGCTAGGGTTCTAACGCTTACCCGTTATCCGGGAAGCGGACAGTATCTGATGGGCAGTTTGACTGGGGCGGTCGCCTCCTAAAAGGTAACGGAGGCGCACAAAGGTTCCCTCAGGCTGGTTGGAAATCAGTCGTTGAGTGCAAAAGCAGAAGGGAGCTTGACTGTGAGACCTACAAGTCGAACAGGGACGAAAGTCGGTTTTAGTGATCCGACGGTTCTGCGTGGAAGGGCCGTCGCTCAACGGATAAAAGTTACTCTAGGGATAACAGGCTGATCTCCCCCAAGAGTTCACATCGACGGGGAGGTTTGGCACCTCGATGTCGGCTCATCGCAACCTGGGGCTGAAGTCGGTCCCAAGGGTTGGGCTGTTCGCCCATTAAAGCGGTACGCGAGCTGGGTTCAGAACGTCGTGAGACAGTTCGGTCCATATCCGGTGTATGCGCAGGAATATTGAGAGGATTTCTCCCTAGTACGAGAGGACCGGGAGGAACGCACCTCTGGTGTGCCAGTTATCGTGCCAACGGTAAACGCTGGGTAGCCATGTGCGGAGTGGATAACCGCTGAAAGCATCTAAGTGGGAAGCCCACCTCAAGATGAGTATTGCCATGGCTTAAGCCAGTAAGGTCACGGGAAGAACACCCGTTGATAGGCTCTACGTGGAAGCTTGGTAACAAGTGCAGCGGAGGAGTACTAATAGACCGAGGGCTTGACCAAATAAACTTAATTTATTGTTTTTAATTTATATAATTTCTATGCAGTTCTCAAGGTTCACACTATCCTGGTGTTCATGGCGATGTGGAACCACTCCGATCCATCTCGAACTCGGTTGTGAAACGCATCAGCGGCGAAAATATTTAGGGGGTAGCCCCTTGAGAAAATAGCTCAATGCCAGGTAAAAATATTTAAAAGGGGTTTACTCAGTAAGAGTAAACCCCTTTTTTATTTTTGGCATTTAGGACACCAATGTGTACTTCTTCCAGTAATTTTTTGCCTTTCAATTAAATTTCCACATTTACGACATTTTTTTCCAGTTCTCCTATAGACATTAGTCTGTAAACCAAAATTTCCATTCTCTCCTTCTAAGTCCCTAAAATCGCTAAATGTCGTCCCACCAGAACCTATACTTTTTTTTAATACAGTTACAATTGATTCTTTGAGCTTGATTAATTCGTTCTTTTTTATTGTTCGAGCTTCCCTAAAAGGAGAGATGCCAGCAGTGTATAAACTTTCATCAGCATAAATATTACCTATACCTGCTACTATTGTTTGATCTAGTAATATAGCTTTTATAGATTTTGTTCTTTTTGAAATAACTTTCTTCAGGTAATTTGCATCAAAGTCTTCAGAAAATGGCTCTGGTCCTAATGAACCTAATCCTTTAATTATTTTGTTAAGGGATAGGTCTTTATTAATCCACCACATTTGACCAAAACTTCTTACGTCAATGTACCTAAGCTCATTATTATTTTTATCGAAAAATCTTATTCTTGTATGTTTACAGGGATGACTTGCGTTTTCAATGAATTTAAAATATCCAGTCATTCTTAGATGAACTACAAGAAATCCTTTATTTTGTAAATTTTCTAGAGGAAATTGAGAATTCTCATTTTGAAATTCTTTTAATTGAGCTATTAAATATTTTCCTCTTCTATCCCATTTATAAATAAGTGAGTTCCGCAGTCCTTGAATGAATTCTTCTTTGTTTGTTGGAAACGCAACTGTTGAATCCCTACAGACTTCTACTTTTTTAATAATAAAATTATTCAGTTTTTGCTCTAAACCTCTGCGAACTGTTTCTACTTCCGGTAATTCAGGCAATTATTTAAGCTTTCTCTAATTCACTTTCAGCGAAATTATTTGTATTTGCTCCACCATCAGTTCCGCTTATCCCAGCGTAATTTACTTTATCGAATCTGACTACACAGTTATATTTAATACCTGAGGTATCAACTGAAGCAACTTTACCTATTTCATTATACCAATATGATTCTGGTCTTTTTACTCTTACGAGATCTCCTCTTGAAATTGCCATTACAATTAATTTAACTTTTTGTAGAATAACTCATCATTAATATCCTTAGACAAATTATTCACACATATTAATTAAAAGTTTTTACAAAAATCATTTATTAAATTGTTTTCGAATTCCTCTTTAGCAGGCTTACTTCCCATCCATTTCCTACCAGGTATTCTTACATCTAATTCATTTGTATCACAATTGATTGAAAGAATAAGTTTTTTATTTTCTTGGTTTAGTACGTTTAAAACTTTTCTACCTTTAATATCTTTATATGATTTACTTTGGATAATTAGAGGACCATAAATTTTTTTATCTAACTCAAGTAAGCCATTATTTTTTTTATTTTCAGTTGTTTCATAATTTTCTGAATTAATTGTGTTCTTTTTTCTTATTATGAGCTTTTGACCAACTTCTATTGAATCAGGATTATTGAGATTATTAATCTCTATCAGATCGATTACTTTTAAATCATATTTGTTTGATATCTCAGTAAGATTCTCACCAGTTTGAACAATATGATAACTATTTATTAAATCAGATTGTTTTGTAAGATTTTCAGTAGATTCAGAAATAATAAGGTTTTGGCCAATGAAGATATAATTTTCATCTTTTAAGTTATTCAATTTAATAATTAAATCTTTGTTTATCGAATAGAATTTTGAAATACTTGATAATGTATCTCCACTTTTTACAATATGAATTTTTTTTATTTCGGTATTTTCTTTAGTAATTGATTCTTTTTTAGCAATATTCTCAATTTTATTTTTCGCTGAAAATATTTTTTCTTCTGATTTAATCAAAGAGTGATTAAAAAAATTAATAAATATGGCAATTACTAAAAATGCAAATTTCATAAAACTCACTATTTATTTTAAGATAATCTTTAAATTTAAAATCGCTAGGTTTTTGAAAACAATTTAAGTAATTTAAACCTGAAAAATAAACTTTAGAAATTTCTTTACTCTTTCGTAGGGAGGATACCGCAGATTTAAATCAAATAAAAAACCTTTAAAAGTAATAGATTTTTGATTTGAAAAATTGCGAAACCCCTCTTCACCATGAAATTTACCAATACCACTTTGCCCAACGCCTCCAAAAGGTAAATTTGGAATAAGGACTGGTAACATCACATCATTTATACAAATTGTTCCTGAGCTGGTTACTTTTGAAATATGATTATGGATTCTTTTATTGCCTCCAAATAAGTAGATTGCTAAGGGTTTTGATGTTTGACTAATCTGTTTTAAAGCTGATTCCTTATCATTGATCCCAATTATTGGAAGCAGTGAACTGAATAGTTCTTTCTGCAAAATATCAGTTTCATTTAATTTAGTTCTCAAGATTGTAGGAGATATTTTCAACTTTTTTTTACTAAAAGTACCCCCAAATAAAATTCTTTTTTCTTTTTTATATTGTTTGAGAATTTCTACAGTTGATGTAAATTGCTTTTTCTCCAATTTTGATAAGTTTTCGGAAATAATTGGATTATCTCCGTAAAAACTTACTATGTATTTCTTTAATTTTTCTATAAAAATACTTTCAATTTCTTTATCTACAAAAATATGATTAGGAGCCATGCATGATTGACCAGAATTAAAAAATTTGCCCCAAACAATTCTTTTTGCAGCCACTTCTAAATTTGCATTCTTGAAAACAATTACAGGATTTGTTCCGCTTAATTCAAGAGTTAATGGAGTTAAGTTTTTTGAAGCTAATTTCATTATAGATTTTCCAGTTTCAGTACTTCCTGTAAAAAAAATGTGGTCAAAATTTTGTTCAATTAATTTTATGGATTGTTTATTATCACCCTCTACTGTCATTAGGACATCTTTATGGAAATATTTGGAAGTAAGTTTTTTAATAAGTTTTGAGGTTGCAGGACATTTCTCTGATGGTTTAATAACTGCAGTATTTCCTGCTGAGAAAATATTTACCAATGGCTTTAAAACATAAAGTAATGGATAATTATAAGGACCAAGTATTAATACACACCCAAGAGGTTCATAAATCACTTGGGAGGATGAAGGAAATAAATAAAAAGGTGTCTCAATCTTTTTTGGTCGCATCCAAGAATTGAGTTTCTTTTTTATGAGTGAAATTTCTTCTTTCACTAAAAGGATTTCTGAAAGCCCTTCAATTTCAGATTTACCGAGATCAATAAAAAGTGATTTAATTATCTCTTTTTTATTTTCATCCAAAAGTTTAGAAACTATATTGATATGGTGGATCCGCCATTTTATATCTTCAGTTTTACCAGTGAGAACTGTATTTTTTAATTTATAAATGTCTTCTAAATGAAATTTATCAGAAACTTTCATTTTTTACCTTTGAATATTATTAAATATATCAGAGGTTAATCTTGCAGATAACTAAGGTTTTTAGGCAATTAAATTAAAGCGAATGATTTTATGAGAAATAATCAAATTTATTAATATTGCATGCAAAAATTCAAATTTTTGTTGGTTAGTATATTTCTATGAGGGAAAATTTTTCAATTAGATTGATATCTATAAATGAAATACCAGAAGTCACAAACTGGGCAAGGTTAGAAGGATTTTCTCCTGGAATGGATGATGTATCAATTTATAGAAATACAGATAAACAAGGGGTATGGGTAGCTTGTCTAGATAATAATCCTATAGGCTCTATTGCTTGTATAAAATATAATTCCTCGTATAGTTTTATAGGTTTATTTATCGTTAAAAAAGAATTCCGAAATAATGGATATGGAGTGAGATTGTGGAAACATGCCCTCGGATATTTGAAAAATGTTGATTGTATTGGTCTTGAGGCTGCCCCAGATAGATTGAATGATTACGCAAAGTGGGGGTTTAGAAAATCTTCCATTACAAATCGATGGAAATTAAATGGTTCTCAAGATTTGCCATTGAGAAATTTCTATAAAGATCAATTTCATTCTTTTAAAGTTGTCCCGGGTAATAAAATTTCCGTTGAAGCAGTCTTAATTTATGATGATCAAAGAGAACCTAGTCCCAGACCACATTTTCTAAATGACTGGTTGAAAAATTCTTATGGTAATGTCAGCGCAATTGTCGATAATAATGGGATGTGCCATGGATTTGGCAGAATAAGACCTTGTGTATTGGAGGATAATGAGCAAGGCTGGAGAATCGGCCCCCTTTTAGCGGATACTCCACCACTTGCTGAATTATTAATAAGGGAGTTAATTGGTGATTTAGATGCTCAAATCTTATTGGATTGCTCTAATCTGAATCCTTATGCAAATTATCTTTTATCAAGTTTGGGATTTGAGGAAATATCAAAAACTTACAGAATGTATAAAGGCATTCAACCTCCCTGTCCAATGAATCAAGTATATGGACTTGCCTGCTTGGAGCTGGGGTGATTCCCTTTAAAGCACGCACTTTGCCTTTTGTTTTGTAATAATTTGGAAGTTTGTTAGATTATCCATAAGCTTAACTTTCAGAGGGTTTCAAAATTTTTTCTACAACATCCGCGTTGATTATAGTGATCTCTCCATTATCAATATTGGCAACTTGAAACAAGGTCCATGAATTTGGATTTCTAGCTCCTCCAATACAGTCGATAACTTGACCGACCCAATAATTTTTATTATTTTCATTGGCATTCTCGCAATTTTCTTTTTTAATTGCAACATAATCACCAGGCCTGACGAAAAGAAACTCAGGAGTTGATGAGCTCACAATAAGTAGTTTATAGTATATACGTACTATAGTAAGTTATCAGTTTTGTTGCCGAACTTTGAGTTATTTAGCAAACTAGGGGTAATTCAAAAATAAAATGGAATCAACTGAAATTGTTATATTTTCAACATTATTGGGGTTAATTTTAGCTTTAACTGACGCTTATATAGAAAGAAATATTCCTGGATAATACTTCTAATTCATTTCTTAAATCAAATAAGATTTAAGCTGGTCTAATATGTCTGCACGGTTGGAAACTAATTTAGTAAAAACTAAATATATCAACCCTCCCATTGCGAGCCTTCCATTAATTTTCTCTAATTGCTTTAATTTTCTCAACAGATTACTTTGCAGTTAAACAAAATTTAAAGGGTATAGAAAATAAAAAAGTATTGATTACTTCAAAATTAAAAAAAATTTTTACAAATTTATAGAATATTATTTCAAACAAAAATTAAATTTAAAGCCAAGCCTCTTTCATCTCAAGATATAGCCTCTCGCTCTCTGCAGAATTAATTTTGCTGTCCGAATAGGATTGCTGCTGTTGCTGTTGCTGCTGCTGAGTTGAGTTAGTGTTAGGATTTTTGGTTTCTCTCATTAGAGGGACTAAATATTTGTGTTTATTCTCTCATATTTAGAGCTTTTTTTGTCAACTTAAATTCTTAAATTTTATTTAAATTTTCTAGGTTTTTAATTTTCTTGTTTTGAGTGAAGTTATTTCGCTACAGTAGTTTTGGCATATAGGAATTTAACTTCCCAATATACAATTCCTAGGAAGATAGCACTTGCAATAATAATTTCAGAAATGGCTAACATTTTATTTTTCTATACTAATCTAATTTTGGTATCAATTTACACAGAATGCAATAGGTACTAATTACATTTAAGATTTTAAAAAATCTTATTTAATAAAATAAAGCGTCGAAATAATATAAAATTTTAAGTTAGATACATATTATTTTCGTGGGAAATTTCATAAATTCAACAATTCTCATACCTTTTATACCTTTAGTAACCTCTTTATTTATTTTTATTTTATTGGTAAGTTTTAACAGAACGCTTAACAGGTTAACAAAACCAGTTACTGCACTGGTTTTATTATCTTTATTAAGTTCGGCTTTTATAAGCTCATTTGATTATTTTAAGAAAATAGAAAAAGAAATAGTTTTATCTGAATTTCTCAAATTTTTTCAAGAAAAAAATTTAGTTATACATCTCAATTTATTAAATGAAAAAATTATAATTTTTTTCTCATTAATAATGATATTAATTATTGGAATATCTTTTTATAAATTGCCTAGAAAAAAAGGTTATGTTTCATTGATGGTTAGCCTAGGGTTAATATCTTCTTCGGTGATGCTCTCAATATTGCTAATAGATTTCTCAGCATTAATCTAAACTATAGTAAGCATTGACAAAGCTTCGTTAAGTTCTTGTACATGATTTAATTCATCTTGAGCAATTTCTTTTATTTTTTGATCATTTGGATTAAGTATTAAATATTTGGAATAAGTTTCAAATGCATGCTCTTCGATTTTTATGTTGACGTCATAAGCATTAGCTGGAGAGAAGAAATAATAAAAAACCATGATCCAGTAATAGACAAGAACAAGGTGTCTCGCAAAAAATCTATCAATCCAGAACCTATCTCCTCCTCTTTTCTCCATTTCTTTAAGATGCTCCGTTTCGTTTATAGCTTGATAAAAATGTTCTTTCATTAAAATCATTGTTTTTTCATTTTTAATTCCTAGGGATTCTTTAAAATGAAGAACTGAAAGAAATGCAAAATAAGGTGATCTAGCTATTACTTCTAAAACCCAAAATCTTTGTAAAGATCTACCAGAGTATATGAGGTCTAAGAAGTTAACAGTAATATTCAAAATCAAAGAATTTAATTTCTTCATGAATTTGGTTTTCTTTAAGTATAATTACTCAGCTACTCGAGGGCTATAATGTATTTAAGTAATTAACTAAAAATTAATATTTATAGCCTAAAAGTTGTTTTTTTCATTGAAATATTTTTTTTTCATGCATTAATTGGATAGATAAAAATTTTATATGACAACTACTGAAAAAATTGCAAATGCAAAAAAGAGGATTGATGAATTAGAAAGACTTATAAAATATTGGTATGATTCAGAATATGATGAGGCGAAAATAGTAAATTTGAAAAGGAACATCGAAAAGAAAGTGGCTTAGATTGTGATGATTAAGGCTGATTAACTTTTATCTACTTAAAGTGATTTAATATCTTTGAGGCTCCGTATATTATTTAATTTTTAAATAGAGCAATTAAACCTATTCTCAAAAACAGTAAGGAACAAATAATGTAAAAGAAAAATCTATATGAAAGCTTTTTCAAAAAAATATTATTTAGTTCCGATTAAATTTATACCATGGGTTTTTTGGATATTTATATCTTTTTTGAGTATATATTTGTGTAAAGTAGCCTGGGTAAGTTGAATAATCAATGCATCTAGCTTCTCCTTAGCCAACCAGGAGCACCGCCAAACCAATCCGATATATCATCTTCATTTGGGTTGAAATGATTTTCTTTATCTAGTCCATCTATCCCAAATGATTGTATGAGGTTATCAATCCCCCCATCATTTTTTGTACCATTCCTTCTAAAGCTGTTAGCTTTTTTCAGCCAAAGAGAAATTGTCGAATTATGGTGTGCAAATTTCTCAACATATATCCTCTCTTCTAATGTAATTGATTTATCTTGAGCAATTCTTTTAATTATTCCTTGGATTTTGAGTCTTTTTGCATTACTAAGAAGCATTTTTGATCAATTCATTATTCTTTTTATAGGAAGGATTACTAAATATATCTTGTCAATGTTAATTTCAACAAATTAACAATTTTAAGAGGTTTTTAAGCAAGAAAAGTCTTAAGACACTAAAAAAAGGGATCAATAAGTTACTAATGATACTTTTATTCATTTATCAAACTTATAATTCCTACAAATTAGATAAAAAAAATCAATCCATTCTCAAAGACACTTTAAAATCAAGAAAAGTCGATAGAGTTGTTGCATAATAGTAAAACTGTACTATTATTAGTACAGATGTATTATTAAGACATGAAAGTGATTTCATCTTCTCCTTATGCCCCTTTTAATTCCAAAGAGTGGAATTTTCTAATAAGCAAAAATGTAAAGTTTGAAAATACTCCAATAAAGATTCAAAAAAAATTTTATAGAACTTTTACTCTAAAAAAGATTGAAAAAGATAAACTTTTGCAAGAGAAGAATGAATTGCACCAGCAAATGCAACTTGTATTAGGATAGAAAAATATTAACTAACAATCTTTTTATTGAATATTATTTTACGAGATCCAATTTTTTGTTAGATTAGTAGAAATACAAGAAGGATTTAATTTGGCTGTTGATCGAGAACTTTTAAAAGAAGTTACCCAAGAACTTTGGAATACTGTAAAAAAACTAAGACCTGAAATAGATCGGCAAACTCGACTTCAATTAGTTTTAAAGGCCTTATTAACTATTGGAGATTTGCCAGATCAAATGCAGGCTGCCATGGTAGTAGGCGTTTGCGCAGAAATGGATAAGAGTGATGTTGATAATGATGAAACTAGTTCACAAGCTAAAGATTCAAGCGCAGTTGATACTTCTACAGGCAGGAAAGTAGTTAGAAGAAGTTCAGCTAAATAAACCTTAAACGATCATCCTTTAATTTTCTTTGATTCGTTTTTATTAAGTCTATTGAATAGGTAAAATGAAATTACAAGTAAGAGAGGAACGAATATTGAATGTAAAGTCATCATTAATTCTTGTTGACCCATTCCTATAAGATTTGACTCGTTTGGAAGTTGTTCTGACCAAGTGCCAACTAAATGCCAGGCTTGAGGAAATGATAAGAAAAACATATAAGAGTTATAAGTTAAGTTTATGTTCAGATAAAGATTATCATTATTGAACGTTTTTGCTTTCTTTATTCTTATTTCTTAACTAAGAATTTGTAGAATTATAAAAAAGAACTTTATTCATAAATTGATTTTCTTAAGAAGAGTTTTAAATTCTTTTTTACCAATAATTTTTTCAGCTGCGTAAGCACCACTTGCTGAAACAGCTGGAATTCCAATACCTGGAAATGTACTTGCACCGCAAGTAAATAAATTTTTCACTGGAGTTTTGCAGCCTGGGAAAAGACCTTTTGCTGCAGATAATGCAGGACCGTAACTACCGCAATAGGTATTGGTGAATTTTTTATGAGTGATTGGGGTTCCTAGCATCTTTAACTCAATCCTTTCATCTATATCAGGGATGAATTTTCGCACTGCATTAAGGAATATTGAACATCTTTCTTCTTTCAAATTTCTATATTCTAGTTCCTTTGGATTTAAGTTTTCCCAAATTTCCCAAGGTTCATTTGCTGGAGTATATCCATGAAGAACATGTTTTCCTTCAGGGGCCATATTTTTATCTAAAACAGATGGGATTGAAAATACAGCTATATTTCTTTCTGCGGTTATACCTTTTCCCCAATCATCAACATGTATCGCATGTATTGGCAAATTTTCAAGACCATCAGCATCAAAACCTAGATGTATATGAAGAAAAGAATCACATTTATTAGGGTTCAAAACTTTTGTATTCCATTTTTTTAAAATTTCATTTGGAATTAACTTTTTAAAATTCCAAACATCAGTATTCGTGACAACAGATTCACAACTATAACTAGAACCATTATTAAGAGTTATACCTGTGGCTAAATTTTTATTGAAGTTAATTGTCTTTACTCTCGAAGAAAGAATTAATTCTCCTCCATTTTTTTTAAATCCATTTATTAAGGCTTTTACGATAGATTCACTACCTCCTTTGGGGTATTCAAGGTATGAATTTGGTTCAAACCATTCGTTAAATAAAGTAGCCATCGCAGCTGTATTTGTATCATGCATTGACATACCACTTATCAAAAAGCTCAATAAATCAACCCAATTTCTGAGAAAAGGATCCTCTAGATGATTATTAACTAAATTCCCAAAGCCTTTATTAATTTTTGGTATTTGATTGATATTAGGTAAAAATTTTGAGGTTAAATTTATTAGATCTAAGAAATTTATTGATTCGGGAGAAAATGAGAGTAAAGGTATTTCATTTATTATTTGGCTAAGAGGTTTTATTCCGGAAATAAATGATTCCCATTCTTTAACAGATTTCTCACCTCTTAAAGTTTTAATTGTTTGTTTAAAAGGTTCTTCCCCCACATCAAGATTAAAATTGCCTTCTGGAACAATTACTTGCCAACCTTTGTATTGTAATAGTTCAACTTCTTCATCAAGTAATTTAAGAATTTGCCCTAGGGGATTTGTTGTCGGCCATTTACCTATTCCACTCCACAATGAAGGACCTGATTCGAAAGTGTAACCTTTTTTTTTGAAACTGTGAGCAACACCTCCGGGCTGGGAATGTGCTTCACATATAAGTACTGTTTTGCCTGATAAAGCTAAAATTGAACCACAGCATAAACCACCTATTCCACTACCTATTATTACAACGTCGTATTTGTCCATTAAATATCTACTTTACTCTTCTCGTAAAACTTATACGTTTTAGACAAATGTATTGGTAGAAGTTGTAATACTTAGAACAACAGCAAGGAAAAAAATGTAAGGGACAGCCTTAAGAGGTATATATCCTTGGCTTTTAGAGATGAAATCCATTAATTTAGTTACTTTATGTAAATATATTAACGAGATCTTGTTCCTTATGTGTGCCAAAAAATTATTTTTTTGGAAATATATTGAAACAAAGAAATCTTTTTGGAGAGATTTTATAACTAAGAACATTTTTTATGAAGTTATCTTAGTATTTGATTCTTAGATTAAAATCTATTATGAAACACTTTCCTGATATTAATGAGATAAAACTATTAGAAAAAAATTCTCAAAAAAATGGTAGCGGAATTCTATATGAGGAATTGTTAGGAATATGGAAGTTTATGTATGTATGGGGAAAGGAGTCAGATGAAATAAAAAATATATCCAGTTCCATTCTCCAAGTATTGTCGGCAAGACTCGAATTGAAAAGTAAAAATAAAGAGGATCAAATAAATTATTTAATAAAAAACTCAATTAATTTCGGATTATTAAATATAACTTTTATAGGCAGCGCAGAATTAAAAGGGATTAGACCTTTATTGGCTTTCTATTTTGAAGAATTGAAAATTAGTATTAGTAGTTTTCCTATATTTAATAAGGTATTAAAAAAACCAGAAGATAAAAAAATGCCTTTTTTCTCACTTGTAGGAATTAGCACTAAAGATAATTGGTTATGTGCTCGAGGCAGGGGCGGAGGGCTTGCAATATGGGTTAAGTCTTAATTTAGTGGTATTCTCCTGGATGATCTACCTTTCTTACTGTAACTTTATCAACTTTTTGTCCATTAAATCTTAAGAGATCATCTCCTGAAAAGTCATAACCTAAGCGTTGACCTATTAGGGCTACATCATCTGCTGTAGAAGATGTTGTAACTTGCTTTTTTAATTCTTCATCAGATTGCATCTTAATTAAAAATTTTCTTATTTCAGAAAAACTCATTACTAGAATTTGATTGATTGATGTTAAAGAAATTTATAAAATCTTTTTCTTAGCAAGAACAAGATAAATAGATAATTATTATACTATTTTTATGACTTACTTATTCCTCTATATAATTGGCATAATTTTAATATGGTGGATATATCGTGTCGGTTGGCTTGAGGCGCTCAAAACAGTAGTTAAAGTTATAGTTCCCTCAGCGCTTATTATTTTATTTAACATAAAAGCCGGAAGATTACTTTTTAAAAGTCCTGTAGTCGGTTTACTAAGCGCTTTGCCTACCTCTATTTTTATTTTTAGAGGTTCATTACCTTTAGTTAGTTATATAAATAATTGGATTGAAAATAAAATAAATAAGTATGTTGATTCGGAAGTTATAGATACTGATTCTGTTCCTTTAGATGATTAATTTAATCAAATCCAAGAAATAATTCTTTGTGTACAACAAGAACATCAAACAAAGTTGTTCCATGAATAGGACTTAATGGGATTTTGTCTATATTCAATGCTTCTGCGCAAATTAAATGAGCATCCCATTTTGTATTGTGATCACTTATTTCAATTGACCACTCAATTACTTTTTTGAAATGATCTGGCATCTCCGAACCAATTTTTCTGCAAATTTGACATAGAACTGATAAAAGAGGAGGTTTTGATGGCCTTTTTAAATCTTTAACAAGACTAGTTTGTGTAAAAACACTTGTATAGCGGATGTAATCTATCAATTCATATTCTTCTTTAGTAAGAGCTGCTTTATCTAATGCTCTTTCAAATTCTTCTATTGGGGTTATGGGCCTATCCAAGATATTATTTTTTGCTGTTTTCTGAATCTATTTTTTCTTGATTAATTTCATTGGTTTGATTGCTTTCTATAGATTTAGGAGATTCATCTTTATCTTCTTCGTTCATAACTTGGTCGATTTCATTTTGAAATTCATTCGACGCTTTTTTAAGACTTTTCAAAGTTTTACCAAGCTGTTTTCCTAATTCTGGAAGCTTTTTTGGACCAAAAATTAAAAGAGCTAAGATAAGTATTACAGTAACTTCAGGCAAACCTACACCAAAAATATTCATAACTGATAACTGTTTAACTAATTAGGAAATCTACTATTAAATATAGTCAAATCATGTGAAAATTTCATTCTCGGGACAGCTTTTTTAATATTAAAAAATTTTGAAAAATATTATTGTTATTAATACTCCTTTAAAGAAAACTAACCAAAGTAATTGATAATCACTCAATTTTAATTTTTTTTGGTACCAATTTATAAAAGTTTTATGTTTGTCTATTAATTTTCTCATTTTCAACGAGATTATTTATTACTATCACTTATTTTATCTTAATTTCATTTATTATTATTTTATAGAGATCATAGATCCAACCCAATTAGATCATTCTATTAAACTTTAATCTTTTATTAAATTAATTTTTTTCTAAATTATTGAAACTATTCGCTAAATATTTACTATTTAAACAAATGAAGTACTTATTTGTAGTTTTTTACCTTTTTTTTCTAATTTATCCAGCTGAAGCCGTTACCACAAAAATGTTTAAAGTATTGGATACGTGTGCAAGATATCGACTCGGTGAGATTAATGCTAATGAGGCTATAGAAAAGCTAAAATTAAAATTAACAAATTCTTCAACTAGTAAGCCAAAGGACCTAGTAAAAAAATATTGCTCAGTATTTACTCCAAATGAAAAAATTGAATTTTAATCTTTGCAATACATATTTAATTATTCTTTTTTGAATAATCTTTCGCTTTGTTTCGTATTTCTTTAACTTTTTTAAAATTAGTTATTTTTAAGTTAAAAATAACTCCCAAAAAAAGAAAAAGAAATAAAGAAATATAAATTATTAATTCCATATTATTGAATTAATAAATTCACCTTATTTAAATTTACCCTAGTTTATTTCAATAATTTTTTAGTATCTTTTAAAACAAAAAAACTGACTTTAATAGCAGTTATTTACTTTACGGCCACAAAAAAAACATATTAACCTCTAATATGGAACTTTATAAGAACTATTGTGCAGATTGGAGATAAAATTCCAGAATTTTCTTTACTGGATCAAAATGGAGTTAAAAGATCAAATAAGGGATTAAAAAATCCCCTAGTTTTGTTTTTTTATCCAAAAGATGATACGCCTGGTTGCACTATAGAAGTTTGCGGATTTAGAGATAAATATGACTTATTTAAAGTATTAGGTGCGCAAGTTTGGGGAGTAAGTAATGGAAGTACCTCAAGTCATTTGGCATTTGCTAATAAAAATAAATTACAATATCCACTACTTTGCGACACAAATGACTCTCTTAGGAAAACTTTTAAAGTTCCTAAAGTATTAGGTTTTATGGATGGTAGGGTAACTTACGTTATTGATCGCAAAGGGACAGTTAGGCATATTTTTAGAGATTTATTGAATGGTCCTGAACACATTAAAGAGGCTATTAGAGTACTTAAAGAAATTCAAAATCAATAAATTATTATGCAAAGAATTCTAGATTAATAACTTTTGTTTTATTATGGTTTCAGCTTTTTTTTAATTTATGCAGAAAATGGGAATGCAGGCTGTTGATCTTGCTATTCAAAATGGAGTGGATCTTGACGGTACTCCAATCCCTAAAAAAATGCTAGATCTATACAATAGAATTATGGATGAGGAGAATAAAAGACAAAGGAGTGGTGTTAAAAAATCAATGAGAAATAGATGCGTCAAAACAGGTTCTAAGCATTTTGATAAAGAAACATTGAATCAATTATTAATAGACTCGGGATGGGAAGGTCTTAAAGAAAAGGAAATTTTATTTTTTTATAACTAAAAAAAATTTTTTTAATTATCTAAAAAATCATTTATGGGAATTATTTATTTAAATTAAGAAACTGATAACTAGTTAAATATTTTTTTTGATCTAATTTTTTGAATTATTTAAACCATCCTTTTTTTTTAGAAGAAATTATTTTCTCTTTTTCAGCTTTTGTTTTATTATTTGCTTTTTTGAAAGCTAAGTTGGCTTCTATAACTGTAACAATTGATATGAAAAAAAGACCAGAAATTCCAATTATTTGTTCACTTTGAGAGGGTTCTGACTCTCCTTGTAAAAAAAAACCTAAAGCGAACCATGCAGTACTAGCAGTGATTGTAAAAAAGTAGGGTTTCCATCTTCTTTGATATAAGTAACCCGATCCTAAACCAGGAAGAAAATTTAAAAAAGATGCTACCCACCCTTTTGAAGATGCAAGTATTACGTCTCTTGAGGGATAAGACATCTATGTTAGGTATTTATTAAATGTGAATTTATGTAAGCAAAAGATATTGCTGCACAAATTATCCAGCTAAAGGGTAAGAACATTCTTATTTTTTCTTTATTTCTATCCATCCATTAATTATGGAAAATATTTTTAAAATCTGTGGATTTAATGGATACCTTAAGATTAAAAGAATTAAAAAAGACGGTTAAAAACCGTCTTTGGAAAAAGTAGTTTCGCTAAAAATAAATTATTTATCTTTTGAGGCTGAGAGTACTTTAAGTTCTTTTTTTACTTCTTTTTCTCTCTCTTCAAGATGTTTTAGTTGAGCTTTAAAAGCATCTTCAAGTCTTACTTTTTGTTTTGTAATTTCATCAAGCTCTTCTTGATGTTGGTTTTTCTTTAACTCCTTCATTTCACTATCGGAAATAACATATACTGGGCGATATGAAGGTGTTTCAAAAAGCAGATCAAACATTGAATACATAAGTGACCTTTGAATTAGTACAAATTCAATATCTGATAATTCTTTGAAATATGAAAGGATAAATACCGAAGATATTGATACGGCAAATACACCGAAATTCGGTTTACCTAACTTAACCGCCCAGTATTTACCGATCGAATTTTAAGGTATGCTTTAAAATATTAAGGAGATGATTCTAAAGATCTAAATCAAAAAGAACTAAAAATGGATTTAAAAATTACTAAAACATTAGTAATCCCCTCCAACGAAATTAAATGGCGATTTTCCAGATCCTCCGGTCCTGGAGGACAAAATGTAAATAAAATTGAAAGCAGAGTGGAGATTATTTTTAATTTAGAAGATTCCAAAGTATTAAATGATTATCAGAAAGAAATTCTTAAGATAAACTTGAAAAACAAATTAGTGAATAATAGCTTACGTTTAACGGTTCAAGAACACAGAAATCAATTATTAAATAGGCAGCTAGCTTTAATGAAATTTAGTTCAATCATAAAAAATGCTTTAAATAAACCATTTAAATTAAGAAAATCTACACAACCTACTAAAGCATCGCAAAAGAAAAGAGTTGAGGTTAAAAAAAAACGTGGCGAATTGAAAAAAAATAGACAAAAAGAAAAAACATATCAAATATGAATAAACTAAATAAATAATTACCTCGCAAATTGTAATGAAATCATATTATTAATTTAATTTCATTTTGGTTTATTGAATACAACTAATGATTTCTGGTTAATTGACCCCAATTTTGTAGGGGTGATGCGTTTTTACAAAGATAGAGATAATTCTGATAAATCTAATGATTATATGTTTATTGAAGAAGGAATTATTATGGGAATTCATGGAGAAAAACCTCCATTAATGAAAACTAGAAAAAAAATTGTTATTGAAGAAGCAAGATTATTATGGCAAAAATTATTAAATGAAGGTTGGCAAAAAACTAATAAAAAATGGTGAGGAAATTCTACAAAAACTTTTTTTAATTTCAGAAAATAAATGAACCTTTAGGGTATAGTCTGGAAATTTTTTTTTGCTGTAAATATTTCTTTTTTTTGATGTCGTTTTCATATCTTCTCAACATCATTAGATAGTTTGTAACTCCAAAAATTATTAAAAACACAATAAACCTTATTCCTGCCTCAAAGTTCATATGAGTATTAAGCTTTATTTTAATCTGACAATTACTAATCAAAAATCAATCCGTATTTATATCTAATTAAAACGTCTAGTAAAAATATTTTTTGATTTTACTGTATAAAAAATACATAATAAAAGTAATATTAAAATTGCACTAAAGCTTCCAATTGGGTTTGGAACATTTTGTGTAAAAGGACCTGCTAAAAAAGAAGGTGTATTTTCTTTGAATTCTATCAATCCGTTATTTAATAAAAACCAAATGCCAACAAGTCCTCCATGAATTCCTATGCAATTCCACAAAGAACCTTTATCTCTAATTTTTACTAATGATAGAAATATCCCAAGTAAAATAAATCCCAAACGTAATCCTGCTATGTTCCAAAAGATCTCATTTGATAAATTATGAACCAAACTAAAAATTAAAGATTGTAAAGCTATTGATATTTTTGTACCATATTCAAATTTTAATTCTTCTAGTAACCAGCCTCTAAAAATTATTTCCTCTGCGAATCCAACACCTAATCCTAGAACAATAGAATTTAACAATATTATTGGCGAGAATTCACCTATCCAAGAAATATAATTTTTTTGAAACAGTGGTACCAGAATTAGAATTATTAAAACTAAAGCAAATAAAATACCTTGAGAAAAATTGAAAAAGTTTTTTAAGAATTTGTCTTTTGTTATCCCAAGAAGTATCCAAGCACTTGATTTATTTCGTTTGATATAAAACCAATATGGAAGTAAAAAGATAAAAAGTAAGAAAGTAATAATAGTACCAATTAAGGATAAATTTTCTTTTTCAAAATTAAACAATAAAAGTGGCTGAGATAAAGCCCAGCCAATGCCATAAAGAATAGGAATAAAAAATATAGTGGATAAAAATCTTGGTCTTAAAAGAAAAAAACTTCTAATTAGTATCATTACATTTTTCATTTTAGTTTGAATATTAATCAACCCAAGCCTTTACCTTTTAATATTCTAACTATTTGTTCAAAAAGTTTTAGCTTTTTCTTTTTACTATAGTTTATGTTTTTTGAAAGAAAAGATAAATCTTTATAAAATTGCCTTGTTATTTTATCTTCTTTATCACTAGGACATAGTAGGTCTGAGCCCTCTTTATATTCTTCTTTATATCTTTCTTTAATCAATTGTTTTTTTATATCGTAATAATTTAAATTTTACTTATTGCAAATGCTTAAAAGTGATGTTTATTAAATTTGTGTATTTATTTAAAAATTATGCTGATTAATCTTGCAACTTTAATTTTTACATTATTATCTCCATTGCTTATTTTTGCAGTAATAGTATCTGTTTACTTATTTCATTAGGAAGCATTTATCAAATAAACTTAATTAATTTAAGGGTGTATTATGCCTACTTTTTCTAATACAAATGATAAAAATGCAATAACCGCCATTAGTATTAAGATCTTGTTCTTTTTGATGAAATCCATAATGAATATTAATAATCTATTTATTAAATTCTTTTATAGAATAATAAATAATTAAAATCATTATATCAACTACGATGGAGTCAATATATGTATTTTATTTCCCCAATAGCTTCTACTAAAAAGATTATTGAAAAATATGATAAGGGTATAAAAGAAGGGGGATTTTATGAAGAACCTATTGTCCGATATTTTAATTATCCTGATTGGTAAATAGGCTTAATACAAAAATAACTTTTGCCTTGGCAGATTGGATTAGATAGTGGCGTAAGCGCCGGGATAAGAATCCTTCTATTGATGAGTGTTTAAAATTTGTTGAGTGGAAATTGAAAAATTATAAACTTTCTGATAGTGATAAAAGAATAATTGAATCTATTTTGCTCTATGTGTTTCTTTAACTGAGGATTATAGACTTTAATTTTTAT
Source organism: Prochlorococcus marinus CUG1433 (assembly GCA_017644425.1). Lineage (NCBI taxonomy): Bacteria > Bacillati > Cyanobacteriota > Cyanophyceae > Synechococcales > Prochlorococcaceae > Prochlorococcus > Prochlorococcus marinus. Next base: position 566,239 of record JAEPLN010000001.1, on the reverse strand, counting down.
ATTTATCTATAAAAAACAAAGGATCATTAAAATCCTCTTACAAATTAAGAAAAAAGTAAATCAGCATATTTACGGATTTACTGAAAATATAAAAAGGAGTAATTTATAAATGTTGAGTTCGGAGGCAATCTAGATGATTGATAGTCCGCCTGAAATTTAGCAAATTACAAAATATAGGAAGCGTATTCCTGAGAATGGGATTATTCGAAAATTTAAGTTCAATCAATTAGTCTGATAAGACTTCGCTCTATAATTACTAGCGACAACAGGGACTGAAATTATCGAGAGAAATCCCCGAATTCACGTATTCTAGGTTTATGAGTAAATAGACTTTAAAATATGTAACTTTATATCCTGTTAGAAGGAAATCAAATATCAAAAAGGACTGTACCACCAGTCCTTTTTTTTTACAAATTACTTCTAAAATAGACTTCTTTTTGGATAATATTGATTTATTAAGTGTTTAAAAATATTTCACAATGAAAGATCAAGTCTTGTTTCCTAAAATTGAAGTTCGTGAAAAGGGCTTTTTACAAGTAAGTGATATTCATACGATTTATTGGGAAAGATCTGGCAATCCAAATGGTAAAAAGATACTAGTTATTCATGGAGGCCCAGGAGGAGGAAGTCAACCAAGATATAGAAGATACTTTGATCCAGATAAATTCGATATTATTCAATTTGACCAAAGGGGTTGCGGTTCTTCAACTCCTTTCTCAGAATTAAAAGAAAATACGACTAATCATTTAGTTGATGATATTGAGAAATTAAGGACTCTATTAAAAATAGATAGTTGGCATTTGTTTGGTGGATCTTGGGGGTCAACACTTTCACTTATATATGCAATAAAAAATCCCTCAAGAGTTTCGAGCTTAACTTTGAGAGGAATATTTTTATGTAGAAAGTTTGAATTATTGTGGTTTTATCAATATGGTGCAAGTGAGATATTCCCTGATGAATTTGAAGAGTATATTTCTGTAATACCAAAAGAAGAAAGAAATGATTTGATAAGTTCTTTTTATAAATATCTAACATCATCAGATGCAAATCTTAGATCAAAAGCAGCAGCAGCTTGGACAAAATGGGAACTCTCAACTAGTCATTTAATAAATAAAAAATTCGATTTTAATAAGTCCCAAGTTAATTCTTTTTCAGATGCATTCGCAAGGATCGAATGCCACTATTTTGTTAATAATATTTTCTTAGAAGATAATTTTATTTTGAAAAATATAAAAATAATAGAATCGATTCCAACAAAAATAATTCAAGGGAGGTACGATGTAGTATGTCCTGTTAGGAGTGCTTGGGATCTAAATAAGAAATTAAAGAATTCTGAATTAATTATTGTTAATGATGCTGGTCATTCAATGAGTGAAAATGGTATCTCTATCGAATTAATAAAAGCTGTAAAAGGAATTCAAAATCTCTAAAAGAGAGAATATTCCTTTAAAAATTAAAGGCCATTATCTTCAATATTTTGTGCAATACTCCTAAGAAGTTCGACGATATCAGAATCTTCGCATTTAGTATCTTCTTTTAGCAAAATGCACTCGTCTCTAATACTTACATTAGTACTCCACCATATACCTGAACTATTTGTATCGTCCCATTCAAATCTTTCAGACATAATTAATAAAATCTCATAATTACATTAAAGCTTGGATCAGTTCATCGTGGATTTATATATATAATTTCCAAAATTAAAAAAAATTTCCCTGGCGCTAAAAGGAATCTGGAAATTTCTGACAATAAAATCTAGAAATCTAATTTCAGCTCGTATTGTTTTTCCTTTTTCTTAGAAACAATTTTTTTATTATTTATATTATTTCTGAGCCTTTTTCTAGAGCCATGCTTTAAATAAATTTCTTTTGAGATATCCCAATATCCATCCTTTTTAGTGATTTCCTGAATTTTCTTCTTTGCAGTTTTAGTGCTATTTGGGATGTCAATTATTGGTCTTACGTAATTAATTAGTTCATATTCTTCTTGATTAAATCTAGATAATAGCCATGGTTCATGAATGAAATTAAGCGATATATCCTTTAATTCTGGTATCCATTTTTTTATAAATTTTCCTTGAGGATCATGATCTTTTCCCTGCTTAATAGGATTATAAATTCTATTGGTATTTATAGACGTAGTTCCAGATTGCATTTGGCATTGGTTCCAATGTATTCCAGGCTCATAATCTACAAATTTATTTGCTAATTCAGAACCTGAATCTTGCCATGGTAGCCATAAATTATAGCTTGCAAATGACATTAACATCGCTCGCATCCTAAAGTTAATCCATCCATTGAAATTTAATGAACGCATACATGCATCTATAAAAGGAAAGCCCGTATTACCTGAACTCCATGAATAAAGTAATTCATTATTTTTTTCTCTAATATTTTTAAAAAAAGGATGGTATTCCCTAAACTCTAGTTCTGGTTCACTTTCAAGTTTCTGAATAAAATGACAATGCCAAGTTAATCTGCTTTTTAACATCCTGGAATTATTGTTTTTTGATATATTTGCCTTTTTAAAAATTTCTTTTAATGAGATGCATCCCCAAGAAATATATGGGGATAGTCTTGTACAACTATCAAATGATTTTTCTGGGCTAGATATATCTTTTGAATAAGAATCTAATTTATTACTAAAGAAGTATTGCATTCTCGCTAAACCTTTCTTTCTTCCACCTTGCATTCTTCCTGGACAAGTTTCTTTTTTAAAGGTAAAAATTTCGTCTGACGGTATTTCTCCAATATTAAAGTTAATAGAATTAATTCTTAATGGAGCTTTAAGTAAGTTTTTTTCGGAATTTTCTTGCCACTTTTTAGACCAATTATTCCTATCTAAATTTCCTCTAAAAACTGAAAATTGTAGAAATTCCTTCCAAATAATATTTTTGCTTAAAGCCCATTCTCTTACTTTTTGATCTCTTTTATAAGTAAGCCAATCTCCGGTTTCTTGATGGCTATATATACCTTTGATTTTAAATTTTGAACTAATTTCATCAAAAATATTAATAACATTGCCAGTCCTAATAATTAATGGTTGTCCAATCTCAGCAAGTGCGTTTCTTAAATCTATTAAACTTTCTTTGCAAAATTGCCATTGTCTATTTGAATGAGTATTTTGTCTCCAAATATCTAACTCAATAACATAAATAGGTAAAATATCATTATCTTTTATAGCCTCACAGAGAGCTTCGTTATCAAAAATTCTTAAATCTTTCTTAAACCATAAAATATTTATTTCTTTCATAATTTTTTCTTTTAATCCTAGAAAAATAAGATTAAGTTTGTAGGTAAAAAATATAAAAAATTTTAGAATAACTAAAACAAAAAAAAATGAAAATAACAAAAAAACTTTGGGAGGATAATTATGAGATTGCTTTACTAAGTTTAAATACAAAATTTGTTCAAGGTTTAAAGAATGGAAGTCTCCCAAAAAATATATTTCAAGAATATTTAGCTCAAGATTATTTCTTTTTAGAGACTTTTGCTAAGGCTTATGGACTTGCTGTTTCTAAATCAAAAGATAAGTACTCAATAAGAAAGTTAAGTGAACTGTTAATGGGCGTTTCAGAGGAGTTAATACTTCATGAAACGTATGCAAAAGAATGGGATATTGATTTGTCTAATAACTATATAAAAAAAGCTACTAAAAATTATACAGATTTTCTTGATGATACTTCCAAAAGACTTGGCTCCGTCGAAATAATGTTTGCAATGACTCCATGTATGCGACTTTATTCTTGGATAGGAAAAAGTTTGTATAAGGAGGATTTTGACATTAAATATAAAGAATGGATAATTACTTATTCTGATGTGAGCTTTGAAAAGCTTGCAGATTCTCTTGAAAATCTTATTGAGACTAATAAAGAAACATATGACATTAATCAGGTAAAATATTTATACAGGAGAGCCATGGAATTAGAGTTAGATTTTTTTAATGCATATTCAGATTTCTGATTTAAATTAAAATTTATTTATAGTACTTTCAAAAACGAGTTAATAAATTATGTATTCTAAAATTGCACTTTCAATAGGCGGTAGTGACTCCGGTGGTGGAGCAGGTATACAGGCTGACTTGAGAACTTTCATGGCCCTTAAAGTACATGGATGTTCTGTAATTACATGTGTTACCGCACAAAATAGTATAGAGGTTAGATGCGTTCAACCAGTAGAGAAGAATACTTTATTAAATCAGTTAGATACTTTATTTGCTGATTTTGGTATTGATGCCTTAAAAACTGGAATGTTATTAAATGAAAGGATAATTAATGATACTGCTTCAAAATTAAATACATACAAAATAACCAAAATTATTGACCCTGTAATGGTTACAAGAACTGGTTGTAAATTACTGGAAGATTCTGCTATTAATGCTTATAAAAAATTATTATTACCAATTGCTGATTTGGTAACTCCAAATATTTATGAAGCAAATCTACTTTCTGGTTTAGAAATAAGGAGTAAAGAAGATATAGAAAATTCAGCAAGAAAAATTATTGGTCTTGGAGCTAAAGCGGTACTTATTAAAGGTGGCGGTTTAAAAGATATGAAAGGGAAGGATTTTTTCTTTGACTTAAATGGTAGAAAAGAGTGGCTATTTAATGATTTTATAAACACAAAAAATACACACGGTAGTGGCTGTACTTTGAGTGCTGCTATTTGTGGTTACAAGGCTTTAGGTTTTGATCTATTTGATTCCATACAAAAAGCAAAATTATTTGTTGAGAAAGCTTTAGACAATTCTTATAAAATAGGATCTGGCCCTGGTCCCTTAGGCCATCATTAATTATTTATAGAAGTGGAGTTAGAACCACCATTTTCTGTAGGGCTTTTTTAAAAATAAGATTTCTTCAGTCTCCCATCCTCCTTCCAACCACTCAAGATGCTCAAGTAATAAAGACTCACTTTCCCTTTTGCTTAATTGCCCAATTCTATTAGCAATACCATCGAACCTTACTTTCATCAATTCCTCAATTTTGATGTTATTCATAGGTTAAATAATAAATTTTTTCTACTCTTACTTGGATACATTTTCTTGTCAACGATTTAATTTTATTTGTTTACTAGGAGTTCTTGAATATGTATTAAATACAACTTTTTAAAATAGATAGTAATTAAGACTTATTCACATAGATTTAATTAAAGACTAATTTAAATAAAAATACTTTAACTATGAATAAAAAAGAATCAGTAAAGCAAAAAACTATTTTAAATGTAGGATATTGTGAAACGACCTCTGAATGGCTCAATAGAATCATTACTGAACTGGCAGATGAAAATAAAAATTTTATAGATTTATCAGTTATTTGTGCTTAATTTTTTTGGAAAATATAGTTTATTTTGATTTATTTTCAGTTAGCTTTTAATTATAAGAGAAATTTAAAAGTTATTTTTGTGATGTGAATTCTAATAAAAAAAACATAGAAATAATTAAACAATTCAATTTGTCTCCTCATCCTGAGGGTGGATGGTTTAGGGAGATAGTAAGGAGTGAGAATTCTCTAATAAGGGAAGATGGCCAAAGTAGAAACTTTATTACGGGAATTTATTATCTTTTGGAGAGAGATGCAAAAAGTGCTTGGCACAGAGTAAAAAATGCTGATGAAATTTGGATTTATTTAAGGGGCGATCCTCTAAATTTATGGTGCCTAGATAATGATAATAAGTTAATAAGAAATTTAATTTTAGATTCCAATAATCCAGTAGAGATGATCCCATCTGGATATTGGCAAGCTGCAAAAAGTACAGGTGAATTTACTTTAGTTAGTTGTTGTGTTGGCCCTGGCTTTGATTTTAAGGATTTTGAATTACTTAGAAATACAAATCATACTTGTAGATTGGATAAAGCAATAAATGATCTTATTTGAGACATTTTTTGGTTTATATTTTTGAAATTATCCTCTAGATTTATAAGGCCACTCAATACAATCTATATTTAATGAATAAAAATTCTGTCAAAACAATTGGTATTAATGATGAACCAAGAAAAGATTCATACTTAGTATATGTAAATCAGGCTAATGGATTAAAAGGCATCCTTAATGGGGATTTTGATGAATGGTCGAATTTTGATAGTTGGGAAAGTATTTCAGTTCAGCAATGGATTTTTTCTAGAGCTTTGGAGGTTTTCAGAGGTATGAAAATTGATATTAAATGCGACTGTTGTGAACATAATGATTTAATCCCAAATGATTTTAAGAGCATTAAAAAAGAAAAATGCTTTGGTAAAAAAAGTGCTTACATGATTGAGAAAGTTGTAGATGAAATTGTATTAGCCAAGGCAAGAAGAGAAAGTGATGGAACATATTCTGCGTAAGATTCATAAATATTTATGTAGTGAGAAATCTTTTACTTACCAGTGAAAATTATCAGAAGAACCAATCGTTAAATTCTTAGTGGACATCTTATGGAACTTAAAGTGTACCGAATCACTGAACTCCTTTTCATCTGAATAATTTACAAGGTCTAGAGGGTCGATATTTTCATCGAACCATGCATCATATTCAATATGATTAGCTTCAGCAAAATAACTCATACTCTAGTAGTATCTAAAAAAAAATAACCAAACTGTACAATTGCTACAAAAAGAAAAAATACTAAAGTGAAAGATCAATTTAATAAATTTTTTAAATCCTGCTCTATTTTCTCAAGTTTTTTGTTAAGTTCTGTTTTCTCCTTTAATAGAGCTTTTTTCTTTAATTGAAGTTCTTTGTTAAATGGAGAATTAAAGTACTTTTTGTAAGAGAGGAAAAATACAGCCAGTGCTACAAAAATCCCCATTGCGCCAATTATTAGTATGGGCGAAGATGGAAAATCGTAAAATGGTATAGATAGTAAAAGCATTTAAACGAAACCTGGAATTATTTGACCTGTTGTTAAGTAAGCTCCAATAGCAGCAATTAATCCAAGCATTGCAAATCTTCCATTAAGAGTTTCTGCAACAACTTTTTCTTTTTCGATTGTTTTTACTTTAGGGGTTGAATTTGTCATTGGATTTGAAGTTAGATAGTTTAAATTTTCGTTTTGAAATTGCTTGGTTAGATAAGCAACGAGGATAGCTGTTAAGGATACGATTACAGCTAAAAAGCCTGAAAGAGAAGACATTAAAAAATACCTGGAATTATTTGACCTGTAGTTACATAAGCTCCCAAAAGTGCGACTAAACCGATCATTGCCCAGCGACCATTAACTTTTTCTGCGTTTTGAGGATATCCATCATAAGAAACAGATTGATCAACATAAGGACGAGGCTCAGTTGGGAAAATATTTTGCCTTCCGCCTGATTCTGTAGTTATGTATGAAGAATTAGTCATTAGTTAAATAATTTAATTGTTAACAAACATAACATTTTTATTAATTAATGTAAAGAAAAAGGTTAAAAATATGTGTAATTCGGTACTTTTAAGGCATTTCTGATACAGAACCGTAACAAAAATTAATTTATCTTTAAAGTTGAAGCTAATAATTAAAAGATCATGGAGATATGAAAAAGCTTCCTCGGATTTGTTTTTGATTGATCAAAATTAAAGAATGACAGATCCTATTTTCTACTTATCAATGATCCTTGGGCTGGGAGGCGTTTATGTCTTAATTGCCTCTTTCAATGATGATGACGATGACAGTGATGATGATGGTGAAAAGTATTTATTTAATCTCGAATATACAAAGGCAGGAAGATAGTTTTAATAATACAAAAATACTTCTTGCGGATCGTAATTTCATTTGGCAAAATAAGTAACCGACTCCAAAATTGGCACATCAATATAAGATGTTCCCATTAATGGCCAGATAGAACTGAAGGAATAAAAGTCAGGGATTTTCTAATATTTTTCTTTCGGTTCAGCTGTTAAAAAGTTCTTACACACATACTTATAGACAATGAAAATTATTAAGAGGCTCAGGTCGTTGCCAGGCGATTCTCTGAATGTTATACGCCGCACCCCACCACTTGTTTTCGCAATGGCTGTCTTGTCTGTCGGAGGATTTATAGGCGCCTCTACGGTCCTCGTAAGAGGGTTCAGGATGGTTGAAAATTCTATCACTGTTACAGGTGCAAGTACTGAAAGTTTTGAGAGTGATATTGCCAAATGGTCCGTTCAGGTAAGGGCTACGGGGCAAACTCAGATTGACTCATTCAACAAGCATAAGGAGTCAATGAAAAAGACTATGAATTTTCTTAAAGCAAATGGAATTGAAGATGGTATCAAACAGGCAGTTTATCTTGGACCTGCCAGCATCAAAGAATATGAAACCAAGCATCCCAAGACAAATGAAATCATAAGAACAGAATGGATCACTTATCAGAGTATTGGAATCCATAGTTTTGATGTTTATCGAATTCAAAAGACCCATAGCAAGATAACTGAACTTCTTGGTGATGGTGTTTTAGTAAGACCCAGCTCTCCGGAATACACATATTCAAAGCTTGCTGATAAAAGAGTTGATATGCTCGCAAAGGCAGCGAAGGATGCACGAACCAGAGCTGAGGCTATCGCCCTTCAGGCTGGATCTGAAGTGGGTGGTCTTAAAAAAGTCAATACTGGTGTTTTCCAGATCACAGTTCCTAATTCCACGAAGGTAAGTAGTTGGGGTTCTTATGACACTTCAACTATCAAGAAAGACATCACTGCGGTTATGGGAGTAACTTTTGCGGTTAAGTGATGACTTAAGAGGTCTTCTCTTTGCCTTTAAAAATCATAAGTAAAGGCAGACCAATAAGCATCAGACTTCCATCAATTAATAAAAAAGTATTCAGATTCATTTATCCATTCCTGCAGGGGTATCCCAATTAAGGGGTATCCCTTTTTTAACTGGTTCTTTTTTCATATCATCCATCTCTTTTTTGATTTTGTAGTAGTAGGCCAACTCTTCTGGGTCATCAGAACCTAGACCATAATTCATGGTCGCTGCAAGATAAATTCTGTGCATCCTGTATGACGATAATGGCATTACTGAAGACAATCTCTGTTAAATATATGTGAATTTAAGACAAAATGCCGACCTCTGAGATCTCAGTCATACAGGTTAATTGTGAAACCCACTATAATACAGCGGGAATGTTGTAAAAAAGATAATAAATTGGCCCGGTACTTTCTTACTTGATGTGTATACATCATCATTGTAATTAGGTTCAAAAAGCATAATCAATCACAACTAAAATAAAAATAAAAGGTACGTGGGTATGTGTGTAAACATATAATTCGCCTACTTTATTTAAGTTCCTATAGTGTGATGTACCTCAAGATATCTGCCTTTAAAACAGAAAAGTGGACCCGAAAAAGGACTTCCACTTCTGAATAATTTCTTTGTGCGATAGCGATAAGCAAATTGTTATCAATTTATCTCGGCCATGCCCTCGTCGGGACTTGAACCCGAGACCTCTCCCTTACCAAGGGAGTGCTCTACCGCTGAGCTACAAGGGCAATTTAAAGTGGGCCGGGTTGGATTTGAACCAACGTAGGCAGAGCCAGCGGATTTACAGTCCGCCCCCTTTAACCACTCGGGCACCGACCCCCACTATTTGAACTTATCAGTTAATGGACACTTTGTGTAAAAATATTTTGGTTTTTTTGTTTCAATCTAGATAGCATTTTATTAAAAGAGACTTTTTTGATGATGAATATCTTATTGATAAATGGACCAAATCTAAATCTTCTGGGTACTAGAGAGCCTGAAATATATGGTAAAAAAACATTAAGTGATATCGAACAGGAATTAACGAAGTCTGCAGAAAGTAAAAGAATATTCCTCACGTGTTTTCAAAGTAATCATGAGGGTGAAATTGTTGATAAAATTCATGATTCTGTTAATAAGATCCAAGGCATTCTTATAAATGCAGGCGCTTTTACTCATACCTCAATTTCTATTCGAGATGCTTTAATCGGGTCAAAAATTCCATTTGTAGAATTACATATTTCAAATATTTTCAGTAGAGAAGATTTTCGTAAAGAATCTTTTCTTACAGATAAGGCAATAGGAATAATTAGTGGCTTTGGCATATCAAGTTATTCTCTTGCTTTGGAGGGAATAATTGAATACTTAAATAGTAAAAATAAATGCTAGTTGATTTTAAAAGACCTACTTCTCATATAAAGTATTTATCATCGTTAACATCCGATAAGTGGATTGATTTAGCATTATCAAATCCAATAGATATTTTGATTGATCATGCTCACTGTGAGCGAAAAGCTGCAGGCGTTGCTATTCAATTAATGTTTAGGTATCCATCTGAACCAAATTTAGCTGAAGTTTTAAGCCCAATTGCAAGAGAGGAATTAGAACATTTTGAAAAAATACTTCATTTTTTAAAGAATCTTGGACATTCTCTCAAAGCTTTAAAGCCCCCTCCATATGGTGCTGAGTTAGCTAAGAACATTAGAAAGGAAGAACCTTTAAGGATGCTAGATAGTTTCTTAATAGCAGGATTAATTGAAGCAAGAAGTCATGAAAGATTAGCCTTGCTTGCGTTGAATTCTAAAGATAAATCGTTTCAATGCCTTTATGAGTCTCTGCTAGAGAGTGAGGCAAGACATTTTGGAGTTTACTGGAAACTAGCGCAAACTAAATTCTCTAAAAATCAAACTTTCAAAAGGTTAGAGAAATTGTCTGAAATTGAGTCGGCAATATTAGCTGAGACTTTTATATTACCAAGGGTACATAGCTAAAGTTAATAAAATAAAATGATAATAAATAAGTTCTTAAATTTACTTAATCGAAATAAAACTGATTTGCCAACATTCACCATAGTTGGTGTAGGTCCTGGAGATCCATCGCTTATAACAATTGCTGCTGTGGATGCAATAAAAAACGCGAAAGTTATAGTTTTCCCAATATCAGATGATAATAAAAAGAGTTTTGCTGCGGAAATAGTCAAGAAATACACCAAATTTAAAAAAAATATCCCTATTATCTTTCCAATGGCAAGGAAGGATATTGATCCAGATGAAATATGGTCTAATGCTGTAGAAAAAATTGTGAAATTTATACAAAATGGCGAATCAGTTGTTTTACTTTGTCTTGGAGATACTTCACTATTTGCAAGTTCTTCTAATATTCTGAGGTTAATAAAAAATAATCATGCTGAAATTATTACCAAAACCATACCTGGGATTTCCTCTATTTCCGCAACAGCAGCTTTGAATGATTTTGATTTGGTAAAAAAAGGCGAGACATTGATTATCAAAGAATGTCCTTCTTCAGAATCTGAATTAACAAGTCTCATTAGGGAAAGTAAGGCTAATAAATCGGTATTGGCTATTATGAAAGTTGGCAAAAGATGGAATTTAGTCAGGGAAATTTTAAAAAAAGAGGATATCATCAATACAACATTAATAGCTTTAAGTGTTGGGATGCCTGATCAAATTATTCAATATGCATCAGAATATAAAAAAGAATTTATGCCTTATTTTTCTTTAATGTTAATAAGGTTCGATTAATGTATAAAAAAGAAAAATTAGTTGAAAATCAATTTACATGGCCAATATGTAAGGATCTATTATTTCTTGTTCTAGAGGATAGGGTTAGTGATGTTTTTGTTTGTGAATTGGTTTGGGAAAGACTTTTTTATACTAGAAAAACAACTTTAAATAATTGGGTTTCTAGCGCATTAACTCCTTCTTATTGGTCAGAAAAATTTGAAAAAGCTCCTCAAATCATTTCAGAGCGACAAGCCTCAGTACATTTAACTCGATCAATTCCCAAAGACTATAAACAGGGATTGAAAAATTTTCTTAATTTTAAAGGTTATAAGATTAATGAACTCTATCCAAGAAGAACTAGAAGAGCGACGGCAGTAAATTGGTTGATTTATTGGGCGATTGAAAATGATTGTTTTTCAAAAGATAATGGATTAATGCCAAGTCCTATTTCACAACCCGTTAATCCAGTTAAAGGACATTTTGGCGATCCAGAAATTAAATAAGTTTTTTTGAATGAGGTAAATGATTCTATTAAAGGTATAGTTGTAATGGATACTACTTTCTTTGGAGAGAAGAATTGATTCTTCCAACAATAGCAATTATCGGAAGACCGAACGTTGGGAAATCCACCTTAGTTAATCGTCTTTGTCAAAGTAATGATGCAATAGTATTTGATAAGCCTGGTGTTACTAGAGATAGAACTTATCAAAATGCTTCATGGGGAGGTAAGGAATTTCAAATAGTTGATACTGGAGGTTTAGTTTTTGATGATGATAGTGAATTTCTCCCAGAGATAAGGACGCAAGTTTTCTTGGCTTTAGAAGAGGCTTCACTTGCGTTACTGGTGGTAGATGGTAACCAGGGTGTTACTGATGGTGATTTATCAATAGCAAAATGGTTAAGAAACTCAAGTTGTAAAACAATTGTTGCTGTTAATAAATGCGAATCGACTACTCTTGGAATATCCTTAGCTTCAGAGTTCTGGAAATTAGGATTGGGCGAACCTAATCCTGTTTCGGCTATTCATGGATCAGGTACTGGAGATCTTTTAGATCTCGTTATTGGCGAACTTCCTGAAAATAATATCCAGGATGATGAAGAAAAGATAATGATGTCAATTATTGGTAGGCCTAATGTTGGTAAATCTAGTTTGTTAAATTCAATCTGTGGAGAAAAGAGAGCAATAGTTAGTGATATTAGTGGTACGACAACTGATTCAATAGATACGCTTATTAAAAAAGGTGATAATCACTGGAAAATTATTGATACTGCAGGGATTAGAAGAAAAAAAAATGTTAAATATGGCACTGAATTCTTTGGTATTAATAGGGCTTTTAAATCTATAGATAGAAGTGATGTTTGTGTTTTAGTTATAGATGCGGTTGACGGAGTGACTGATCAAGACCAGAAGCTTGCTGGGCGAATAGAGGAACAAGGCAGAGCTTGTATTATTGTTGTTAATAAATGGGATCTTGTAGAAAAAAATAGTTCAACAATTTATCAAGTAGAAAAAGAACTTAGATCTAAACTTTATTTTTTACACTGGTCAAAAATGATTTTTATATCTGCCCTAACTGGTCAAAGGGTTGATAATATTTTTGAGCATGCTCTTAACGCTGTAAATCAACACAGAAGAAGAGTTACAACTTCTGTAGTTAATGAAGTACTTAAAGAATCAATAAGTTGGAAAAGTCCTCCAACGAAGAGGAGCGGCAAGCAAGGTAGGCTTTATTACGGTACTCAAGTAAAGAACAAACCTCCCACTTTTACTCTTTTTGTGAATGACCCTAAATTATTCGGAATAACTTATAGGAGATATATTGAAAAACAAATTAGAGTAAATTTAGGCTTTGAAGGCACACCCCTCATTTTACTTTGGAGAGGGAAGCAGCAAAGAGCTTTAAATAAAGAAGTCGAAAAAGAAAATATCGAGTTAATTCAAAAAGATTAATGAATTTGCTAACCAAATTTTCTGTTGGTCAATACGTTCATGGTAATAGAAGTTGGCTACGAATTATAGATAGTAGATTAAAAATAATTATGGTAATGATATTTTTAATCACTCCAATTTGGGCAGGTCCAATATGGAGATTGAGTTTAGTTAGTTTTTTACTATTAATTACTTTTCTAAGTTTATTGCCATCTAGAGTATGGTGGCGATCATTATTTTATCTCTCATGTTTGTCACTATTAATTGGATGCATATCAATACTTGCCTCGTCTGATATTCAATCTCTTGATGGCTATTTAAGAAATCCCAATGAGTTGGAAGTAGTACTGGAAAGCCAAAAAGAATGGAATATTTTGCAAATTCCTTCGCAGAAGATCTGGTTTATTAATGTTGGTCCTTACAACTTATCAAGAAAAGCCTTTGAACTAGGAATAAAAACCTCCACTTTGATATTTACTGTTATTCATAGTGTGAATTTGATGCTTTTAACCACATTGCAGGAAGACATTGTATGGGGATTAAGTTGGTTTATGTATCCATTAAGAAAGATTGGATTGCCAACTAGCAAGTGGCTTTTTCAGTTATTAATTGCATTACGTTTTATTCCTCTAGTGCAGGAAGAACTTCAGAATATCATCAAATCAGTGTCAGTTAGATCAATAAATTTTCGAAATTTAGGACTAAAGAAGTCCTTTAATGTTTTATTAATCTTAGTGGAAAGGTTATTTCAAAATATATTTCTGAGAATTGATCATGGAGCAGAATCATTACTCTCAAAGAAAAAAATTATTATAAAAACCAACAGATTTAGAACTCTTTATCCTTCAAAATCCCTCAATGTAATTGTTAATACATTATCGATTTGTTTTATTTGCATAGCAATTTTTCTTAGAAAACTGTATGGTGCATTATAAATAACACAATATTTAAGGTTTGAGTTCTGAGCGTTATTTAAACCATCCAACATTTGGTATGTTATATCAAGTTTCTCCTGGGAATGATGGGAGAGATATTTATGCGACTTTATACGCTCAAAAAATGTTTTTCTTAGTAGAGGTTCGACAGAGAGAAGTTTTTTTTGAAGTTATACCTTATTTAGATGCCCGTAATCAGGCCGAATTAAACCTTCAAAAAGCTAGAAGAAAAGGATCTGAAGAACTATCTAAATGGGAGAATTTATTTACGCAAACTTTCTTATAAAAGGTGAACCCTTCAAATTATTTAAAAATAAAAAATAAAATACCTTCAAATGTAAATATTCTTGCAGTAAGTAAAGGATTTAAAAGTCAAGAAATCAAGACTATTCAAAATATAGGTCAGAAAGATTTTGGGGAAAGTAAGGTTCAAGAGGCGCTTGAAAAACAATTAACCTTAAAAGACCATAAACAAATAAATTGGCACTTTATTGGAAGAATACAAAGTAATAAAATAAGAAAAATAGTTCAAAATTTTAAATACATTCATTCAGTAGATTCATTTGAAAAGTTGCAAAAGATTTCTAATATTTCACGTGAAGAGAAGAAAAATCCATTAATAATGTTGCAGGTTAAGTTGAGTGATGATCCTACTAAAGGAGGCTTTAATCCTGAATTTTTAATAATGAAATGGAGAGAAATTCAAGAGTTGAAAAATATTTCATTGACCGGTTTGATGACTATCAATCCTAAAGGACTTAGCTCTAAAGAAAATTCAGGGTTGTTCAAAAAATGTCGTGCTCTCGCTGATTCACTGCAACTACCAGATTGTTCAATGGGGATGTCAGGTGACTGGGAGGAAGCTATTGACGCAGGATCAACTTGGTTAAGATTAGGATCATTGATTTTTGGAGGTAGATCCTAATTAGTTATTTTTTATAAAAATCTCATCTATAAACTTGCAGTAAAGTTCAACTAACGTTATTTAAGTATAGGTAGTTTATTCATTTAAAAAATGAATCTATTACTCAAGGTTCTTAAACCTTAGTAATCAATTTCAAGAGGATTTAAAAGGTGTCACTTATTTCTAGATTAAAGGCAGTTGTTGCAGGGGATGAGTATCTCGATGATGATTTTGATGAGTTGGATTATGCTTCAGAGGATGAATTAAATGATATTAATAATTTCAAACAAAATCCAAAGAATGCAAATGCACTTGCAAATTCAAATCCATTCGATTTTATGAATAACAACAGATCATCAAAAGTAGTTGGTATGCCTGGAATCTCAAATTCATCCTCAGAAGTAAGTTTAATGGAACCAAGAAGTTTTGATGAGATGCCTCAAGCTATACAAGCATTAAGAGAGAGAAAAACTGTAATTCTTAATTTAACTATGATGGATCCTGATCAAGCTCAAAGAGCTGTTGATTTTATTGCTGGGGGTACATATGCAATAGATGGACATCAAGAGAGAGTTGGTGAAAGTATTTTCCTTTTTGCTCCAAGTTGTGTAAATGTAACTAGTTCTTCCCCAGAAGAAGCTTCTCCTTCTTCTGTATCTAAAGAAAACACACCACAATATAGTTTGGGCAAAAATACTACTCCTGAACCAGCATGGGGTAATTCTAAATTAAGTGCTTATTCATGATTAATCTGTGACAGATAAAATTGCGATTATTGGTTTTGGAAATATTGCAAGTGCTATAGTTACCCCTCTATTAGATGACAAATTAATTCAGCCAGAAAATGTTTTTTGTGTTGTAAATACTGAAAAAAGTTTAGAAAAAATAAAAAAAAATTATAAATATAATATAAACGTATATAAATCAGGTTCTAAAGAGTCAAAAATAATTTGGGATTGTCAATATAAACTGCTTTCGATAAAACCCCAACAATTTAATGATATTAGTGAGGCCCATCATATAAAAAACAAGGATAATTTAATAGTTTCAATTCTTGCGGGGGTTTCACTAAATAGACTTACTCAAAAGTTCCCTAATCATAAATGTGTAAGGGTGGTTACAAATATTCCTATAACTATTGGGAAAGGTTTAACAGGCATTTCTTGGGGAAAAGAAATCACAGAAGATCAGAAACAATTTACAAAAAAATTATTTGAAAATACTAGTAAGATTTATGAATTTACTGAAGATTACCTTGATATATTTTTAGCTTTAACTTCATCAGGTCCTGCAATTATTGCTTTAATTATAGAAGCATTAAGTGATGGAGGATTAAGCGGGGGATTACCAAAAATAATTTCAGAGGAACTTGTTATGGAAATGATACTAGGAACTATTTGTCTAATAAAGGAAAATAAACTTACTACTTCTGAGCTTAAAAATTTAGTAACCTCTCCAGGTGGTACCACTATTTCTGCTTTAAGGGTTTTAGAAAAAAAGAGTGTAAGGTCAGCATTAATTGAATCAATAATTTCAGCTAGTAATAGAAGTAAAGAGTTTCGTTAGGTTTTATAATTATCTTTTAATTTTGTATAAACTTTTTCAAGTGAATTTATATTTTTAGTAATAGTATATCTCTCAAGTACTCGTTCTCTAGCTTTTTCACCAAGATCTTTTGTAAATGAAGGATGTTCCACAAGAATTGGGATTATAGTTTTCAATTGTGCAGCCACATTATCAGTTGAAATTACTATTCCTGTTCCTTTATCTAAAACTTCACCATCAGCTCCGGCATCTGTAGCTACACAAGCAGTACCAGCAGACATTGCCTCAAGAAGTGATAATGATAAACCTTCTACTAAGCTTGGTAAGAAAAATACTTCTGCTATTTGCATTATTGCTATCCTAGTTTCTAAATCTAATTCGGCACCCCACCAAATTAATTTCTCATTACCAAGGTTAGAAAAACTATTTTCAAGTGTTGGCTTCAGTGGTCCATCCCCAACTATAACTAATTTGCAATTTTGAGTTTTTGTTTGGCGCCAAGAACGTAAAAGTGCCTCGATATTTTTCTCATTTGCAATCCTTCCCATATATAAGAAGATTCTTTCATTTCCAAGTTTGTTTTTTACCTGATCATATTTTTTACTTTTTTTGCAAAAAGGTCTCCAAATATTTTCGTCAACACCGTTTGGAATAATTATTTGTTTTTCTTTAGGTACTCCTAATTTCTCAAGAACATTTTTTTGAGGTTCAGAAAAAATAATTATCTTATCGAACTTTGCTAAAGAGGGAGCATAAAGTTGATATGTTAATTGTTGAGTACTCGCAGTTAAATTTCTATTTTTTGCATCAAATGGTGGATGAAATGTTCCTATAAGTGGAACATTTATTTCATTACAAAGCTCTGGAAGTCTAAAATCTAAAGGAGATAGAGTTAGGCTTGCATGTACTATGTCAGGTTTTAATCTTTCCAATGATAGCCTTAACTCTTTTTCTGCTCTTGGCGAGGGTATCGTGTAAACTTGAGACTTAATTAAATATGGGAGACTTACATCAGGATCATTTGCAAGAAACAATGGTTTTGAAGAATTTGAGCTAGAAGGATTGTCGAAATGAATAAAACTAATTTTATGCCCTCTGGCCTTTAATTGCTGAGTAGTTGAATTACCGTAAGTTACATTTCCACAAAAAGGAGATTTCTTACCCAACCAGGCAATGTGAACCACATTAAATGAATTAACTATTTATTAAATTAACAGTCAGAGCACCCAAGATCATAATTTTAAAAATTATTAATTGTTCATAAAAATGCTAACTGTATATTTCTCTCAACATTTTAAGTGAAGATAGATCTTTCTCTAGTTGAGTAGAGATCCAAGTTTCAATAATAAATAATATTTTAAGCCAGACTTTTTTAGGTCCCAATAACTCTCCATCAGATTTTATTGGTAATTCGGGGAAAAGAAGTCTCTGTAATAGAGCAACTTCAGATGCATTTATTTTTAGATTACTTTGAGGATCTTCGATGGATGAAAACCCTTCACTAGGTAAAAAATAACAACTCCATTCCCAATTTCCTATAGGTGGAATAATAGGTTCTCCAGTTTTACAACAATGATGAATCGGTAAATTAATACCCCCGATGGCTAATAGATGGATTAAAGATTGAATACTCATTGAGAGCATTTTAATATCTTTTTCTTGAGACTCTTTATATAAATAAATCCTATCAAGATGTGCAAGAACGCAAGATAAATAGTCTTGTTGCTTGTCATTATTACCTACTAATAAAAATGTTAATTCAGTTATTGCTTGCGCGGCTGCAAGACATTCAATATTTTTCCCTAGACCAGAATAGCTTTTTAATATTTTAATTTGACGTACAGATTTAAGATTTCTTTTCCCAAAAATCTGCAGACTTAAATATGTTAAAGGAGTAGCTGCGGCAAGACTACTTTTAGGACGCCTAGCACCAGGTACTGCTAATCTAACAATCCCTTGCTCATCTGTAAGGATAGTTATTAATCTATCATTCTCGCCTAATGGAGAAGCTTTAATACAGAGACCTTTTAGTCTGCACTCACCAGAACCAGACATTTAAATTACTTTAACTTCTTCAAAAATTTCACAAAAATTGGAAGTCCCCACGCAACTAATTCCAATATCAAACAAATTAATTACTTGCGTCAGTTTTTTTATGCCACCTACAACTTTGATTTGATTTTGAGAGCCTGTTATTTTTAGTATTTCCTGGACATCATTAGATGTAAGAGGAGACCCAAACCCATCCCCGAATTGAAAATTTTTTATTCCTAATTCCAAACATATTTCTATCGCATTAACAAAAACTTCTTCTTGTAGTTTTGATTTATTTATGATTATTGAAACTGGTAATCCAGATAATTTAACTTGCTCAATTTCAGCAGCGAAAGTTTCTAAATTTCTTTTGGATAAATTGATAAAGTTTGGGATATATTCAATTCCTTTTGCACCCTTATCTTTTGCAAAACAAACTAATTCTTCAATAAATGAAACTGGTAAATCTGCTAAAGGGTAAGAAATAAGTGCGTTTATATCCGCACTGTAATTACCCAAACAGTTTTTAAGATCAGTTAAATAATTTAGTGAAGTAGAAATATTTTTGATATTGTATTTTCTTACTAAATCGCAATTCACACAGAAATCCTCCCATGATAAATAAGGGTTAATAATAATCGCATGAATTTTCTCGTTTAATTCATATTCAATATTGGGCATTTAATACTTATTTAGATTGAATCAGTCCATAACCTCCATGATTCCTTTTATATATAACTTGAAGTTCATTATTTTTCTTGTTACGAAAAACATAAAAATCATGATCAATTAGATCTAATTGTTTTCTTGCTTCGTCAGATGATATTGGAGTCATTTCAAAGTATTTATTTTTTATAGATGGCTCAGGCAGACTTGCTTCAGTTCCTTCTTTAAATAAAGCTTTATCTAAAAAATTTGATTCCATACTTTCAATTGGTAAAGAATCTTTATTTTTAAATTGTTTATTATGAATTGTTTTATTGTTTCTTTCTTTGTATTTGCGTAATTTTCTACAAAGTTTATTTGAAACTAAATCAATGCTTGAGTATAGATTTTCAGTTTTTTCTTCTGCTCTAATTACGGTACCATTTGCAAAAATAGTAACTTCTGCAGTTTGGAACGAAACTCTTGGATTCTTTTCAATTGAAAGGTGTATGTCAGCTTCTTTAACGATATCCTTATAGTGATGTGTTGCTTTTTCTATCTTTGCCTCAGTATATTCTTTTAATGCTCCAGTGAGCTCAAGATTCTTTCCATGGATTAAAATTTTCATAACAAATCTAAAAATATTTACTTACTTTCTAAATCTACTTAAATATGAAGAATAGAACAGCAATAATTAAACAACCTGATAATATTTCTTCTTTTAATGATGTTTATAAATTACAAAAAGAATATCAGGAGTCATTGATTTTAGATAATTCTAAGCCTGATTTTATTTGGATAGGGGAGCATCAACTCTGTTATACATTGGGGAGAGGATCTAATTACGATAATTTACTATTTTCTCTGAATGATGCTAAATATGATGTTTTTAAGATTGATAGAGGTGGTGAGGTAACTTGTCATATGCCAGGACAATTAGTAACTTATTTGGTTTTAGATTTGAAAAATTTTTATAAAGATTTGAATTGGTACTTAAGAAAAATTGAAGAAATTATTATAAAAATCCTTAGAGCTTTTAATATAGATTGCCACTCTAAAAAAGGGTTTACTGGTGTTTGGAAAGGAAATAAGAAAATCGCATCAATTGGAATTGGGTGTAAAAGATGGATTACGATAAATGGATTTTCAATCAATATTGACTGTGAATTAGAAAATTTTAATAAGATTGTCCCTTGCGGAATAGAAAATTGTCTTATGGCAAATATGATTGATTACAACAAAAATTTAAATATTCAAGAAGTCAAGAGAATTGTTAAAAAAACCATCGAGGAAGAATTTAATTTTGATTTTATATCAAAATAGAAATTAAAATTTCAAAATCTATTTAATATGGATGATTTAGCGTATTGGCCTCCAACCAAACCTCTTTATAAAAAAAATAAATTTGCCAAAAATAGAGATTTTATTAAGAACCTTGATCATATAGATCAAATTTGGGAAAAATTAAAATTTAAATGTGGTGATGTTTTAGCTGTTTGCGATTTAAGAGGGAAATACAAAGAAAAATTTTCTTATTCTGAGCTGGCTGATTTAATAACAAAAGTCTCTTGTTCTTTTGAAAACTATGGTTTAAAAAAGGGGGATGTAGTTACTGTAATATCTGAAAATTCTCCAAGATGGCTAGCAGTAGATCAAGGCTTAATGCGTTTAGGAGCTATAAATGCAGTGAGAGGTATTAATTCTCCTTCAGTAGAATTAGACTATATTATCGAACACTCTAATTCAGTAGGACTAATAGTTCAATCTAAGGAAATTTGGCTAAAGTTAAACAACAAAGAAGAATTAAAAAAAAGACTGAAATTTATAATCAATTTAGAAGATGAAGAATTTGAAAGTTTAATAAGTTGGAGTACATTCATAAGTTCAGTAGAAAAAGAAAATTCACAAAATAATAATCTTGAAAAATTTAATCCAGAAATTGATGACGTCGCTACTATTCTTTACACTTCTGGGACGACCGGAAAACCTAAAGGTGTTCCTTTGACTCATGCAAATTTTTTACATCAAATAATCAATTTAGCCTATATCGCTGATCCAGAACCAGGGACCTCTGTATTAAGCGTTTTGCCTATCTGGCATTCTTATGAGAGAAGTGCTGAATACTTCTTTTTTTCATGCGGTTGTTCTCAATACTATACAATTCCAAAATTTCTAAAAGATGATATTACACAAATAAAACCTGTT
Source organism: Prochlorococcus marinus CUG1433 (assembly GCA_017644425.1). Classification (NCBI taxonomy): domain Bacteria; kingdom Bacillati; phylum Cyanobacteriota; class Cyanophyceae; order Synechococcales; family Prochlorococcaceae; genus Prochlorococcus; species Prochlorococcus marinus. The sequence goes on along the minus strand of JAEPLN010000001.1, from coordinate 544,619 downwards.
GTAATGGCTACTGTACCGAGACTATGGGAAGCAATACATGATGGTTTTTTTCAGGCTTTGAAAAAAATGCCTTCTAAAAAGCAAAAACTTATTAAGTTTTTGATAAGTAATAGTTCGGTTTTCAAAAGAAGTCTTAGAAAGATAAGAAATATAGATATAAATCAAATAACTTTTAAATCAAAAATCCCCTTACTGGTTTCCGTTATTAGCCGATATCCTTTACATAAATTGTCTACTATTTTTTTATGGCCAAATATTCTTAGACAACTATGTGGAGAAAAACTGAAATTTCCCATTAATGGTGGAGGTGCATTGCCAGAACATGTAGATCTTTTTTTTGAATCTTTAGGTGTAGATGTTTTGGTGGGATATGGACTCACAGAAACTAGTCCAGTATTAACTTGTAGGAAAAGAGAATTAAATGTTAGAGGATCATCTGGTCAGCCTCTAACATTTACTGAAATCAAAATAGTGAATGATGATAAAAAAAAGATTCTGAAGTTCAGAGAAGTCGGAAAAATTCTTGTAAGGGGGCCGCAAGTAATGAAAGGTTATCTTAATAATGAAATAGCTACAAAAGATGTTTTATCCAAAGATGGTTGGTTTGATACTGGTGATTTAGGTTTTCTAATACCAAATGGTTCTCTCTTTATAACAGGAAGAGCCAAGGATACAATAGTGCTATCAAGTGGTGAAAATATAGAACCAAATCCGCTAGAGACGGAAATCCTTAGTTCTGAATTTATTAATCAGATTCAACTAGTAGGACAAGATAAAAAATGTTTAACAGCCCTTGTAGTTCCTAATGTCGAATTGGTAAAAAGCAAGTTTTTGGAAGAAGACCTTTCAAAGTTAAACCTGAATAATAATATTGGTACATTTTTTAAATCACAAATTAATAATTTGCTTAAAAGTCGATTAGGAGCAAGATCAGAAGAACAAATATTAGATTGTTATTTTGTTGATGCCTTTACTCTAGAAAATGGGTTATTAACACAAACTCTTAAACAAAAAAGAAAAGAAATAGAAAAAAAGTATTCATTACAAATAGAAAATATGTATGAAAACAAATTTAGTAAGAAAATTTGATTTGTTCTATCTATATTGAAAAGGTAATTTAATTTTTTATGGAAACAAAAAACTCAATATCTATAAAGCGCTCAATAGCTATTAAAGCTGTAGTTACACCAACTTGGAAGGAAGATGCTGAAAAAGAATTAAGTAAAGCAATTTCAAACATTGACCAGCAATTATCTCAACTTGAGCAAGAGGGGCAGCAAATAGTAAATAATATTAGATCCCAATCGGTTAATCCTCTTGATCCAAGAGTTCAAGAACAAGTTAGTCAGGTGCAACAACAAGTTGCAGCAAAACGAAATGAAATTGAAGAACAAAAAAGAAATCTACTTCAACAACAGAGTCAAGTTCGCGAATTAAAAATGGACGAAATTGTTGATCAAGGGCAAGTGGATAGTTTCTGTGATGTCACTGTGGGAGACAATCTTATTGAAAAAATGCAAGTCTCAATTACTGTAAAAGATGGAGTTATTCAATCTATAGATAATAATTAAATAGAAGATTTAGTATTTTTTATAAATATAAGTAAATCTTCATCGAAAAGTTTTAAATTCTAATCGATCTAAATTATTACTTTCTTAAGTTTTCAGAGTTTCCACTGTGAACATGATTTCGTATAATTAAAACAAGAGTTTAAAGGATTCTTAATCATAAAAACTTAAGGAAGTTTGGTAAGAATCCCTTGAAACTTATGTAATAACAATTTTCTTATGTCTCACGAAATATTCATGCCTGCCTTGAGTTCTACTATGACGGAGGGCAAGATTGTGGAATGGTTGAAAAATCCAGGAGATAAAGTTGAAAGAGGTGAATCTGTCTTGGTTGTTGAATCTGACAAGGCAGATATGGATGTTGAATCTTTTCAAGATGGATATCTTGCGGCTGTTTTAATGCCAGCTGGCAGCACTGCACCAGTAGGAGAGACTATTGGTCTTATTGTGGAAAATGAGGATGAGATAGCTTCTGTTCAAGAACAAAATAAAGGAAATCAACCCGAAGTTTCTAGTTCGGATCAACTTGAATTGGTAAGCAATAAAACTGAGGAAAAACCTGTGGCTCAAAGTGAAATTGTTGAAAAACAAGAAAAAGAAGTCGTATTAATGAGTGAAAAGGCAGCCCCATCTTTTAATACCGATCAAATTAATGCCGCTACAAGTAATGTTTCTTCGAGGATAATTGCATCTCCAAGAGCTAAAAAACTTGCCTCTCAAATGGGTGTTGATTTAGCGAAGGTTCATGGATCAGGACCTCATGGAAGAATTCAAGCCGATGATATTTTAAAAGCTAATGGCCAACCTGTTTCTATACCATGGATAGGTCAAGGTGATTCTCCTGCAAGTATTCCTGGTGCAAATTTGGGAGTTGAAAATAAACCAGAAACTTCAGGAAATAGTTTTGGTAATCCTGGAGAAACAGTTCAATTTAATACTCTTCAAAAAGCGGTTAATAAGAATATGGAATCTAGTTTAGATGTGCCATGTTTTAGGGTAGGATACTCCATCCATACAGATAAATTAGATAATTTCTACAAAAAGGTAAAACAGAATGGAGTGACTATGACTGCTTTACTTGTAAAGGCAGTTGCAAAGACACTAAAGAAACATCCTCAAGTTAACTCAAGCTTTTCAGAAAATGGAATTTCTTATCCAGAAAATATAAATATTGCTGTTGCTGTTGCGATGGAAGATGGGGGACTAATAACTCCAGTATTAAAAGAACCATGCAATACTGATTTATTTGAATTATCTAGGGAATGGAAAGATCTCGTAAAAAGATCTAGATCAAAACAACTAGAACCAGATGAATACTCAACGGGAACATTTACGTTATCTAACCTTGGAATGTTTGGAGTTGATAGATTTGACGCAATTCTTCCTCCAGGGACCGGTGCGATCTTAGCGATAGCATCATCGAAACCAACTGTTGTAGCTAATAGTGATGGTTCAATATCTGTAAAAAAAATAATGCAAGTAAATCTAACAGCTGATCATAGAGTGATCTATGGAGCTGATGGGGCTTCATTCTTAAAAGACTTAGCTTCCCTAATTGAAGATGAGCCAGAGACTCTTGTCTCCTAAATTTAATTGATTTCTCAAATTAATAATGAAGAAAGAGATTATAAGCTTGAAGCTTATGATTATTTACTTGATCCTTCATTAATTGCTAGTAAACCTTCTGCAATTAGGCATGAATCAAGATTGATGATAGTTAGAAATAGTGTTTTAGAAGAAGACTGCTTAACTAATAAATTTACCAAGAATCTTTTAGATGAATTTAGAGAAGGAGATCTTGTAGTTGTAAATAATACTAAAGTTATGAAAGCTAGGTTAAAGGTTGAATTAGAAAATAAGACATTAGTTGAATTATTAGTTTTAGAAAGATCCCATGAATGTGTTTGGTTATGTTTGGCAAAGCCAGCGAAAAAGTTAAAAATCAATAATAAATTAAAATTAAAATCTCCTTTAGCACAAGATATTAATTTGATTGTTGATGGAGTTGATGAAGAAACTGGAGGGAGATTTATTAAATTTCCGGAAAATATAACTTGTCTCAATTCAATGAATGAACTTCTTGATAAATTCGGGGAGATCCCACTCCCTCCTTATATAAAAAATTCCGAAGAAGAATCTTTTCATGAGAAAAGTTATCAAACTGAGTATGCAACTAATCCGGGGGCAGTTGCTGCACCAACAGCTGGTTTACACTTAAGCAAAAGTCTTATTTCCAATCTAAAAAAAAAAGGAGTAATAATCTTACCGATAACTTTGCACGTGGGTTATGGAACATTCAAACCAATTGATCAAGAAGATTTAAGTAACTTAAAACTTCATAAAGAATGGGTAAGTGTTAATAAGGAAGTAGTGGAGGAAATAAAAAGAATAAAGAAAACAGATAGAAAAATAATTGCTATTGGTACGACAAGCGTAAGAGCTCTTGAAAGTTGTTATTCTCACGAAATTAATGACTTAATTCCCATAGCTAAATACGTAGATTTAGTAATTAAGCCAGGTTATAAATTTAAGGTAGTTGATGGATTATTAACTAATTTTCATCTCCCTAAAAGTTCATTATTACTTTTAGTAAGTGCAATGATTGGTAGAGAAAGATTATTAGATTTGTATAAGAAAGCCATAAAAGAAAAATTTAGATTCTTCTCTTATGGCGATGCGATGTATATTTCACCAGATTCACTACTGGAGAAAAAATAGATTTAGGCTTTGACTGGTTCTTGAATGATTCCGCTTGGAACTTCAGTAAACATAATTGATGATAAATACCTCTCCGCTAAATCAGGTAGAACAACCACAATTGTCTTCCCCGCATATTCATCTTGTTCAGCTAATCTAACAGCAGCAGCAGCGGCAGCTCCACAAGATATTCCTACTAATAGACCTTCCTCTTTAGCTAACCTAAGAGCCATCTCGATTGATTCGTCATTTGTTACTTGTTCAACCTTGTCAACAATTGATAAGTCAAGGTTCTTAGGAATAAATCCTGCTCCAATTCCTTGGATTTTATGTGGTCCGGATTTAACCTCTTCTCCATTCATTGTCTGTGTAATAACAGGACTGTGTGATGGTTCAACAGCTACAGAAGTAATATTCTTACCCTTCTCTTGCTTAATGTATCTTGAAACTCCTGTAATTGTGCCGCCAGTTCCAACCCCTGCAACTAGGACATCAATTTCACCATCGCAATCATCCCAGATTTCTGGTCCTGTAGTTTTGAAATGAATTTCAGGGTTTGCTGGATTATCAAATTGACCAGGCATGAAATATTGAGATGGATTACTTTCTGCAATTTCTTTAGCCTTAGCTATTGCTCCAGGCATACCTTTTGATGCCTCTGTTAAAACAATTTCAGCACCTAACACTGCCATAACCCTTCTTCTTTCAATTGACATGGATTCTGGCATTGTAAGGATGAGTTTATAACCTCTTGCTGAAGCCGTAAAAGCTAGAGCAATTCCTGTATTACCAGAAGTTGGCTCAACAATAGTTTTGTCTTTTGTAAGTTTCCCACTTTTCTCTGCATCCCAGATCATATTTGCGCCAATTCTACATTTGACACTATAAGCGGGGTTTCTTCCTTCAATTTTTGCAAGTACTGTAGCTTTTGCGTTTTTAGTAACTGATTTTAATTTTACTAATGGAGTGTTTCCAATAGCAAAACTATTGTCCTCATAAATTTTTGCCATTTATATATTGAGAAAATATATATTAATACTAACTATTATTCAGAAAAAGAGTATATAAGTTTCTATACGGTAAATACTAGGAATTTATAAATTATTTAGTGCTTTAGAAAAGCTTTCCCATAATTGATCTAGGTCTTCTAAACCAACTGATACTCTAATAAGGTGTGAGGGTATACCAAAACTTTCAGCCCAATCCAATTCGTCATAATGAGCTAGTAAAACATAAGGACAAACTAGAGTAAATTTTGTACCTAAACTAGGTCCTTTAGATACTTGAAGAGAATCATAAAATTTCTTAGCTTTGTTTAATCCTCCATTTAATTCAAATGATAATAAGCAGCCGTATCCTCCTTCAGAAGTAAGTAAAGAATTAAAATTTGGACAATTTTCAGGATGGAAAATATTTTTAATCTCGCTATGGGTCTCTAATCTTTTTTTTAATTCTAAACATGCTTTATTTTGTTCAAAAACTCTTTGATTTACATCTCTACTAACTTTTTCTAGATAAACTATATCTCCATCGGAAAGTGTTGGAAGATTAATCTCGTTTAATGCATTTCTAAATTGATCAATCCATTTGCTGTGTGGATTTAGTATTAATGATCCGGCAAGAATATCACCACTACCTGAAAAAATTTTTGTAAGTGAAGTAAAAACTATATCTGCATGTTTTAGGGAGTTTATATTTAAATTTGAACCAATTGTATCGTCAACAATTAAGGGAATATTTAACTTTTTTGCTATTTTTGAAATTTTTTTAATGTTTACACATTTGAGCATTGGATTACTCGGTAGTTCAATAATTAATGCTGATGGATCTATGCTTTTAATTTCAAATTCAATATCCTCACAATTTTCTTCTGTAATTAACTTGGCTCCATGAAAGATATTCATTGGTAATTTAAGTACATCTACATATGGAAAACCAATTTGGAGTGTTGGTTTAGCTGGAAATAATTTATATATGATTTCTAATGATGTATGTAATGCAGACATTCCAGACGAAGTTAAGTGAATATCGTTAGAGTTAATTTTTGTAGATTTAGAAATTCTATTTTTTATTCTTTGAGAACATTCATTCACGTAAGTTTTTGGAGGGCAATCTTCTAGACCTAGTTCTACAGCAGCAGCCCTTGAAGATATGCCAAGACCAGTATGTTGCCAAAAAGATTTCGCATAAATACTTCCTTCTTTTTCAGTTATTAAGAAAGCTAAATTATCTCTTTTTTCTATTAATGAGAATTGTTCAGAAGTATTTCTATCAATGAATTTTTTTGCTTTAAAAGCTATGCTTTCATTCGGATATGGCCAGATACTTTTATTGTTATAGTAATTTTCCTTTTTTACTTTTTCACATAATCTTTTCACTATGGGGTTTAGCCCGAATCTTGGGTAAATGGACTTCAATAAATTCATGCATTCTTGATTTTTTTCCTCGTAATTTATTACATCATTCCAAGTTGGTAATGCTACAGAAACGGCATGAATACTATCAGGAATAGAATATCCCAACTCTACATTTTTCCATATAGGGTTTTTAAGTAAATCTCTCAATTTTCAGAATTTATTTAAAGCAAATGATATGTCTGAGATTAAATCCTTTGTTTCTTCACATCCTATCGATAATCTGACAAGAGCATCATCTATCCCCAAAAGATTTTTTGTTTTATCATCAAGAGAAGCATGAGTCATTGTTGCTGGGTGACAAATTAAACTTTCAACTCCTCCAAGGCTTTCTGCTAGAGAGAAATATTTGAGAGATTTGCAAAATTTAAAAGTATCCTCTTTATTTAAATTTAATTTTATGGTGATCATCGAACCTCCAGATCTCATTTGCGATTTCGCTAAATTAAATTGAGGATGTTTTTGATTAAAAGGATAAATTATTTTACTAATTATTTTATGATTTTCTAATTCTTCAGAAATTAATTTTGCACTTTGCGTTTGTTGTTCGATCCTTAAAGGAAGAGTTTTTAATCCTCTCGTAATGAGCCAACTATCAAAAGGAGATGGTTGAAGCCCTAGAGCTTTTTGGGAGAAAAGCATCTTACTATTCCATACCTCATTATTCGTCAGTACTGCTCCACCAAGTGCATCACTATGTCCATTAATGAATTTTGTTGTGCTTACAAGTGATAGAGTTGCACCTAGGTCCAATGGTTTTTGAATAAGTGCCGTTGAAAAGGTGTTGTCTACAACTACTGGGATTTGTAGTTTATTCGCTTCATCACAAATCGCCTTAATATCAAGTACCTTCAAAAGAGGATTAGTTGGACTTTCTAGCCATATCAAGGTTGGCTCGAAGTATGAAATCTTTTTGATATTATTTTCGTTTGTAAAATCTGTGTATAAAACTTCTAGTCCAAATTTCTTGAAAACTTTTTCGAACATCCTCACTGTACAACCATAGAGATTTGACTCGCAGAGTATCTTGTCACCTGATTTTAGTGTTGATGAAATTGCAGTTACCGCACTAATTCCAGATCCAAAAACTGTACAGTATTTAGAATCCTCTATTGATTTAAGGACGCTTTCTAGAATTCTAAAGTTTGGATTGCCTGATCTTGTGTAGTCGAAATTATCTTTATTTCCATGTTTGAAAGTAGATGTAGAAAAAATAGGAGGCATAACGCATCCGGTTTCTTCTGCAAATGTATCCCCATGGTGAATAGATAAGGTCTTAAAACCTGGTTTTTTTATATTATTTTCCTTATTTTCCATTATTTTAAAAATAAGAATTAAATTAAATCTCTCATTTTTTTATGAGAGATTTATTAATCCAAAGAAAAGTAGTATTAAACTTTTCTTGAATAATATTCAACAACTAGTAGTTCGTTTATTTCAAGAGCCACCCACTCTCTATCGCATTTCCCATTTATTTTCCCCGTCAATTTAGGTTTGTCTAAATCAAGATGAGGCGGAACATTTGCTAAACCAGGGAATTCTATATTACCTTCTACAAGTTTTTTGCTTGCTTTGTTTTCTTTAATTCCGATTACATCGCCTGATTTGCATTGATAACCAGCAATATCAAGAACCTTTCCATTAACGGTTACATGGCCATGATTTACTAATTGTCTTGAGCCTGGAATGGTACCTCCAAAACCTAATCTAAAACAAACATTATCAAGTCTGTTTTCTAAAAGTCTTAGTAGGTTAGTTCCTGTAGATCCTTCTTGAGCTCTAGCTTTTTTAACATAGCGAACTAGTTGTTTTTCAGAAACTCCATAATTAAACCTAAGTTTCTGCTTTTCTTCTAGACGAATTGCATATTCTGATCGCTTGCGACGGGCTTGGCCGTGCTGACCTGGAGGATTTGACTTCTTTGAAGCTTTCCTGGTGAGTCCTGGTAGTTCTCCCAAGCGACGCGTAACCCTTAATCTGGGGCCGCGGTATCTTGACATAATTTTAATTTAAATAGAAATTTGCAATAAATTGGATAATTGATTAAATTCAATTAAACTAATTACTACTTGAAATATTATTTTACATCATTAAAGTGATCAAAACTATTAATAAATCAATTACTTCTATACTTCTTTTTATGATTTCCTTCTATAAAAAGTGGTTTTCTCCTTTTTTCGGACCAAGATGCAGATTTATTCCAAGTTGCAGTTCTTATGGATATGAGGCAATTACTAGACATGGTCCTTGGAAGGGAGGGTGGTTAACTTTAAGAAGATTGAGCAGATGTCATCCTTTAACTCCCTGTGGATGTGACCCTGTGCCTGACTAAATGAATGAAAATATTTATTTTTGTTAGACAGGGATGTTGCCTTTGTGATTCATTAAAAAATAAACTTGCAAAAATAAATCTTAATGAGTTATTCCCTAATCTAGAGGAGCTTAAAGAAATTGATATTGATAGGGTCGATTTATACAAAGATAAATATAAAAAATATGATTATGAAGTACCTGTTATTGCTGTTGAAGGAATTAGGTCCGAGGAAATTATAGAATTGCCTCGCATTTCTCCAAGATTAAAAGATGATCAATTAAAGAATTGGTTTCAAAAAAATATTAGAACCATTCTGGAGAAATAATTTTTCATATGAGATCTATAAAATTACATAAACTTTTAGATTTGGTTGGAATTATTCCTTCATTAGATTTAATCGATCATGAAATCAATAATATTTCTTTTAACTCTAAAGAAGTAAAAAAAGGAACTTTATTTTTAGGTATGCCTGGTTTGAATGTTGATGGAGGAAAATATTGTAATGAGGCAATTGAAAATGGTGCAGAGGCTGCCATTATTGGGCCTGCTGCAAAAGAGAAAATTGGATCTATTTATCGAGAAAGGATTTTGGTTATAGAGGATAATTTAGATTATATTTTTGGTCAAATAGTCGCTGAGTTTTGGAACAGGCCTTCAAGAAAACTTAAACTTATTGGTGTTACAGGTACAAATGGAAAAACGACAATTACTTTTTTATTGGAATATCTTTTAAAAAAATTAGGGAAAAAGACTGCATTATTTGGGACCTTGGTCAATAGATGGCCTGGCTTTTCAGAAGTGGCTCTTCATACAACTGATTTCGCCGATAAACTACAAAAGAAATTAAATTCTGCTGTTGAGGCAGAATCTGAATTCGCGATATTAGAGGTAAGTTCTCATTCTATTGCTCAAAACAGGATATCAGGATGCGAATTTGAGGCGGCTATTTTTACTAATTTAACCCAAGATCATCTTGATTATCACTCAGATATGGAATCATATTTTCAAACAAAAAGAAAATTATTTTTCCCACCTTACTTAAAAGAAAAAGATGGGATTTGTGTATTAAATCATGATGACCATTGGATATCTAAATTATCATCTGATCTTGAAAAAAGATCTTTATTAGTCTCTACAAAGATTACTGAAAGTGAATTTGAAAATGATGATTTTTTTTTCGTAACAGATAAAAAATTTACTGAAAGTGGCTCAACCTGTATTTTTCATACACCTAGGGAAAAAATTCAACTTTTTGTTCCACTTGTCGGTGAATTTAATTTAATGAATGCGATTCAAGCAATAACAATTTTGTATAAACTTAATTTTTCTTTAAAAGATCTATCAAAGTTAATACAATCTTTCCCTGGTGCTCCTGGGAGAATGGAGAAAATACAAATTGATAATGATGACGTTTCAAGATCTCTTCCAACAGTAATTGTTGATTATGCCCACACTCCTGATGGATTAAGAAAAGTTTTGGAATCAATTAAAAAACTTTGTGAAGGGAAACTCATAACTGTTTTTGGCTGCGGCGGAGATCGTGATCGTAGTAAAAGGCCTTTAATGGGATCAATAGCTGAAGAGTTTTCTGATCAACTTTTTATAACTTCAGATAATCCAAGATCAGAAGAACCCCAAAAGATAGTAAATGATATTTTGATGGGTATAAAAAAAAGAGAAAAAATAAGAATTGAAATTGATAGATTTAAAGCAATAAATGAATCTATTAAATTTGCCAAAAAAAAAGATATTGTTTTAATTGCAGGAAAAGGACATGAAGACTACCAAATTCTCAATGATAAAGTTATTAATTTTGATGATAGAAAAATAGTTTATAAATTATTAAAAGAAAAAAATAAATCTCAATAAAATTTCCTAATCAAATAAGCAAGATCTTTACGCAAATCATAAGAAAAGTTTCCTAGAATTAATGGAGTTATTTTTATTAAAATGAAAGGCTTAGCCTTGGTTGTAGGTGCAGGTGGAATTGGAACACAACTAGCTAAAGATCTGAATGAAAGTGAAAAAGATTTAGATGTTGTTTTGTGTGGAAGAAAAAGTGAATTTAATCCTTTTTGGGAATTAGATATAGAGGATCCTCAATCCCTTTTGCAGTTGAAAAATAAAATATCAAATCATCATTCAAAATTAAGGCTAGTTGTTAATGCTACAGGTAGACTTCATAGTGATTCTCTTCAACCAGAAAAAAGGTTACAACATCTTGATAAAAAAAATATGATCGACAGTTTTTCAATAAATGCCTTTTCTCCTATTTTATTAGCTAAAGCGATTGAAGAATTTATCCCAAAAGATTTTGATTTTAATTTTGCAAGTATAAGTGCAAGAGTGGGAAGCATAGGAGATAATCAAACTGGAGGTTGGTATTCATATAGAGCTGCAAAATCTGCCCAAAATCAGTTTTTTAAATCTTTAAGTATTGAGTGGGCTAGACGTTTTCCAAAGGCTACTATTACACTGCTTCATCCAGGAACAGTAGATACTGATTTATCAAGACCTTTTCATAAATTTGTTCCAGAACATAAATTATTTAGTAAAGAAAAATCATCCCAATTTTTGATCAATATTATTAAAAATCAAACTCCAGAATCTTCTGGAAAATTTATTGCATGGGATAGCTCAGAAATACCCTGGTAAATCAAAATTCCTCTACATACTAATAGAACTGAAAATTAATAAAAGTCAAAGAAAATTAAAAAATTTATTTATCTTACTAATAAGATTTACTTTTTCTTTTTTCTAAAGTGGGTCAGATATAAATTCGTAAAATTTGCGATTACTAATAAGATAAGCAAAAAAGTATTTAGCGCCATATTTTGAGGACCTTTATACATTTTTACCAATAACAATAACTATTTTCAACATGAATGTTTGTTTAAGAATTTTAAAAAAAATAGAAAAAAGGTTGGCTAACATTGAAAAAGGTTTCTTAACTCTTTTTTAAAACTCATAGAAAAGATTGTAAAAATAGAGTTGTTAATTGTTATCAAAAAGGGATCCTAAAAAATCGATAATTAAAAAAAAGATTAGTTACAAACTTTGAGTCAGTATTTTTTTTATTTCTTCAGAAAGTAAATCAATCTCAGCTTCTGTAGTCATTTGATGTACGCATGCTCTAAACCATTTTGGATCTTCTAAAACTCTAATCCAAATTTTTTTTTCTCCAAGTTTCTTCACAAATTTATCTTTATCTTCGATATTGTCGATATTAAAACTAACTATCCCATTTAAGTATTTTTTATCTAAAACTAATTCAACTTCATTTAATTGATTCAATTTATCCCAAAGTTTTTCACTTAATTTTTTGATATTTTTAGATTTATCTTTTTCAGGGCAGTCTTTATCCAAAAGATCTAAAGAATTCCGGAGTCCAGCAAGTAAAGGAATACAAGACGTGGCTACTTCAAATTTCCTTGCATCATCATGAAAAAGATTATCTGAAGGCTCATAAATTCCTTGTTCTTTTTTTAATGATTTCCAACCAATTATTGTTGGATCTGTTTCATAAATAAATCGATCTGATAAATAAATGGCTCCAAGTCCTTCTGGACCACATGCCCATTTATGAGAAGTAATTGAATATAAATCAGAATAAAAAACTTCTTCTTCAATGTTTATGTGCCCAAAGGTTTGAGCCCCATCAACAAGTAAATAAGAGTTTTCTCGATTATTTTTTAATTCGATTGAAATTTGTTTTAAAGGAATTTTATATCCAAAGTTCCATAATATATGAGAAATAATTAGGATCCTAGTCTTACTATTTAGATTTTTTAAAATCTCTGAAATTATATTTTCGTCATTTAGATTTTTAATTTTTTGGATTGGCAAAATTTTCAATATTAATTTATTTCTTCTGCAAAATTCTCGACTTGCAGCAACCACTCCAGGATGTTCACAGTCACTTATTAACAACTCTTCCCCCTCTTCTACTTTTATTCCCCAAAAGGGCAAAATCATACCGGAAGAGATATTCTCGGTTAAAGCTACATTCTTTGAATTGATTCCTAATTTTTGTGCAATGATTCTTTTTGTGGTCAATATTTCTTTGTAAATAAAAGGCCACATATCATTTGTAAATGGTCCTAAATCTTGAATAATTTCCCAAGATTTAATTATTTCTTCTAGAGAAGATTTTGGTAATGGCCCTTGACCACCATAGTTGAAATAATACTTATTTTTTAATGCTGGTATTTGATCTCTTAGATTATTTCTCATAGAAATTTAAATTATATTTTTAAACTCTTGATTTTTTTAAATTTTGCCTACTAAAGTTACTGTTCTAAATTCAATATCCTCAATTACTTTCCAAGGTTCAGCACTTCTTTCTGCAAATTCTAAATTTTTAAAACCAAGTTTTTTAAAATCACTTATAAACTCAGGCTCATACCATGCTCCACTAATACATCCTGTCCATAGATCATGATCATTTTGCAATCTTAAAGGAACTTTTTTGTTAGAGACAATATCGCTAATTGCAATTCTTCCATTATCATTTAAAACTCTCTTTATGTTTTTTAGAAGGTTATTTCTAGATTCTGGACTTACCAAGTTTAAAACGCAATTACTTAAAATAATATCAACTGATTTGTCGGCGATTAATGGATTTAAATCTTTATCTAATTCATCAAGTTTTTCAATTGATCCTTTAATAAATTCTGTATTGTTGAAACCTATATTTTTTGTAACTTCTTTAGAGGCTGATCTAGATAAAGAAAGCATATCAGGATTCTGATCAACTCCAATAACTTTCCCTTCTTTTCCAACAATTTGGGCACAAATAAAAGCATTTTTTCCGCTACCACTTCCAAGATCTAAGACAATATCATTTTTTTGAACATATTTTGTTGGATCACCACATCCGTAGTCTCTTTCAATAACCTCTTGAGGAATTGCTTCAAGTAAAGCGGGATTAAAGCCAACTGGTGTACAAAGACAACTCTCTTTTTCTAATGCGGCTGATCCATATCTTTCTTGAATCGCATCTTTATGATCTAGTTGATTAGGTGTTTTTTTCGATGTGTTTGTATTACAGCAACTTTCAGACATATTTTTTAAAGTACTCTTGATAAATATAGCCAAAAAAAAAGCCCCTGAAATAGGGGCTTATCCTTTTTTAAATTAAATTATTTAGTGTAATTTACACCTCTGTAATTTAATTCTGCTTTTTCATTACTTGAAGAAGCGTCATCCAATCTGTTGGTGTATACGTTTCTTCTGTAGGTAAGTTCAACAAGTTGCTTTTTAACAGCTTCTTTATTTTGAACGTAGTTTTTACCTCTGTAAGTTAAAGTAGTCATGTTTCGATGTGACAACACGGCCATCCCCCGTTCCATGGTATGACTCGAACTGCGCCCTCCGAAGAGGGTGAACGAAAAGTAGCAATTGCTACAAAACAATTATAAACGTATTTCTCTGGAGATGTCTAGCTTTAACATATAGAAACGAAGATTTAATCTTTTTTTTATTATCTTAGGTAAATTTTTTTATTAATAGTCTCTAAAAAGGATTATGTTTATATTTGGTTTAATTTTCATATAACTATTTTTTTATGACAGGTTTTTTATATTTCTTGGGCAATACTTTAAGGTGGCCAGTCCTAAAGCCAAAAGAATTTTTTTCATTGCATGCGTATTTTTCAATTATTTATTTGATAACTTTTACTTTGAGTAAATATGATGTAAGCCAATCAAATTTAGTTTTTACTCTAGGAATTCTCGCACCGCTTTTAATCGCTATTGGTCAAGGCCTTCCAATTGATTGCCTTGATATGGAATCATCTTTGTTGAAGGAATTAAAAACTAAGTAAAATATTTTCAGTTATAAATTTCTATAAAACCTGGACTACTTCGCTTATTTCAGGAATCATTTCTTTTAACTTTCTTTCAATACCCATTTTTAGAGTCATAGTACTACTTGGACAACTACCACATGCACCTTGAAGTCTGACTTTGACAATTGGACCATCTATTTCTGCTATTTCTACATTGCCTCCATCAGATATTAAAAAAGGTCTAAGCTCGTCAAGGACTTTTTCTACATTTTCATTTGTCAGCGAGAGTGTTTCAGTACTCATAATTTTGTATTAACTTTATAATAAGCCTAGAAAGAAATTTGATTAATTGCAAAAAAGATAATTTTCTGTTGTGACTTCATTTAAAAATTCCACTGACAATATTAGCTATTTTGATGCAGTCTTGGTTGGAACAGGGATAATGAGCAGTACTTTAGCGCTTTTAATTTCCGAAGTTTTACCAGATATAAACATTCTTATTATAGAAAAATTAAATTCTCCAGGAAGTGAAAGTACTGGCGCTTTAAATAATGCAGGAACAGGACATGCTGCTAATTGCGAGCTAAATTATACACCTTTAGATGAAAAAGGAAATATAAAAATAGATAAAGCGCTCTCAATAAATCGTTCTTTTGAAAGATCTATGTCTTTGTGGGCCTCATTGTATGAAGCAGGGAAAATTGATATTAAAAAGTTTTTAAAATTTATTCCTCATATAAGCTTTGTGACTGGTCAGGATAATATTTCTTTTTTAAAAAAAAGGTTTCAGAAAATGACCGAAAATCCTGAATTTAATGATATGGAATTTTCTACATCTTTTGATGAAATTTCATCATGGGCTCCCTTAATAACAAAGGATAGGAATCCATTTGCCAAAATTGCTGCTACCAGGATAAGTAGAGGAACAGATATTAATTTTGAGGCTCTCACAAAAGAGTATTTGTCATTAGTTTCTTTAAACAATAATGTTGAAATTAGATACAAAACAGAATTATTAGATTTAAAGAAAATTGATAGAAAAAAATGGGAACTAGAAATTAGTTCAGAAGGTATAACAACTTCAATTAGAACTGGCTATGTTTTTCTTGGTGCTGGTGGAAAAACAATTAATTATTTACAAAAATCGAAAATTCCAGAAGCAAATAGTTATGGCGGATTTCCTGTTAGTGGGAAATGGCTTATTTGCGAGAAAAAAGATCTAACAGAAAAACATAACTCAAAAGTTTATGGTAAGGCTGATATTGGATCGCCACCAATGTCTGTGCCTCATTTAGATACAAGATGGATTGATAATAGAAAACTTCTTTTATACGGACCTTTTGCTGGATTTACAACAAAATTTCTAAAGCAAAGTTCTTACTTAGACTTATTTAGTTCAATTAAAAAGAATAATATTTTTTCTATGTTAGACGTTGGTTACAAGAACAAAGATTTAATTAATTATTTAATATCACAATCATTAAAGAACCATAACTCGAGAGTTGAGAATTTGAAGAATATGATGCCATCAGCTAATCCTTCAGATTGGTATTTAAAAAATGCTGGTCAAAGAGTTCAAATAATTAAAAAAACTAAAGGTGGTGGCTCTTTGAAATTTGGAACGGAGATTGTGAATTCATCTGATGGATCATTGTCTGCTTTGTTAGGGGCATCCCCAGGTGCGAGCACTGCGGTTTCAATTATGGTTGAGGTTCTAGAAAAATCCGTTTTATTTTTAAACGACAAGCATAATCTTCAGAAAAAAATAAATGAGTTAATTTATCCAGAATTATCGGCCTCTCAAAATGACAGTACCTTCATAAAAGACATCAAAAAAAGAAATAATTCAATTTTTGGTTTCCATCCATAAATCTAATTAGCTAATATTAATCAAGATGTAATAAGAGGAGAGTTTTCTTTCTAAATGACTGATATATCTGTTTCAAAAATAAGAAATTTCTGCATAATCGCTCATATTGACCATGGTAAATCTACCCTTGCCGATAGGTTACTCCAAGATACTGGTACTGTTCAGCAAAGGGATATGCAAGAACAATTTTTGGACAGTATGGACCTTGAAAGAGAGAGAGGAATTACTATCAAGTTGCAGGCCGCTAGGATGAAATATGAAGCTGAAGATTCTCAAGAATATGTTTTGAACTTAATAGATACCCCAGGGCATGTTGATTTTTCTTACGAGGTTAGTAGATCACTTCAAGCTTGTGAAGGAGCTTTACTGGTGGTTGATGCAAGTCAGGGAGTAGAAGCTCAAACCTTAGCTAATGTTTATCTCGCCTTAGAAAATAATCTTGAAATAATTCCTGTTTTAAATAAAGTTGATTTACCAGGTGCTGATGCTGAAAAAATAAAACGAGAAATAGAGGAGATTATTGGACTTGATACATCTAATGCAATAAATTGTTCAGCAAAAACTGGAGTTGGTATTAAAGATATTTTGGAAGCAATCGTAAGAAGAGTACCTCCTCCTCAAGATGAAATTAAACTACCTACAAAGGCTCTCATTTTTGATTCTTATTATGATCCATACAGAGGAGTTATTGTCTATTTCAGAGTAATATCTGGATCTCTTAATAAGAGAGAAAAGATATTATTAATGGCGAGTAAAAAAAATTATGAACTTGATGAAATAGGAATAATGGCACCTGATCAGCAGCAAGTTGATGAATTGCATGCAGGAGAAGTTGGTTATTTAGCTGCTTCTATAAAATCAGTCGCTGATGCGAGAGTGGGAGATACGATTACTCTTTTAAATTCTCCTGCCAATGATCCTTTGCCTGGTTATAAGACAGCAAATCCTATGGTTTTTTGCGGCTTATTTCCTACTGATGCTGATCAATTCCCAGATTTAAGAGTATCTCTTGAAAAATTACAATTATCTGATGCTGCTTTAAAATATGAGCCCGAAACCAGCAGCGCAATGGGCTTCGGATTTAGGTGCGGATTCTTAGGACTTCTTCATATGGAGATCGTACAAGAAAGATTAGAAAGAGAATATGATTTGGATCTAATCGTAACGGCACCATCGGTTATCTATAAGGTTAATTTAAATCAACAGGAACATATCTTTATTGATAATCCTTCTACAATTCCTGATCCACAACTTAGAGAATCAATAGAAGAGCCTTATGTAAAAATGGAAATTTATGCTCCCAATGAATTTAATGGAACATTAATGGGCTTATGTCAGGAAAGGAGGGGAGTATTTATAGATATGAAATACATAACAACAGATCGAGTTACTTTAATTTACGAAATTCCATTAGCAGAAGTAGTTACAGATTTCTTTGATCAAATGAAAAGTAGGACCCAAGGTTATGCATCAATGGAATATCATTTGATTGGCTATAGAAAGAATGACCTTGTTAGGTTAGATGTTCTAATAAACTCAGAAAGAGCAGATCCATTAACTTCTATTGTTCATAAGGAAAAGGCCTATGGAATTGGCAGAAGTTTAGTTGAGAAATTAAAAGAACTTATTCCAAAACAACAATTTAAAATACCTATTCAAGCATCAATCGGTAGCAGGATTATTGCAAGTGAAAGTATAAGTGCTTTACGAAAAGATGTTTTATCTAAATGTTATGGAGGAGATATTTCTAGGAAAAAGAAACTTTTAAAGAAACAAGCCAAAGGTAAAAAGAGGATGAAGGCGATGGGTAAAGTTGAAGTTCCTCAAGAAGCTTTTATGGCAGTCCTAAAATTAAACCAGTAATTTTTTTAATTTAAAATTAATAGCTATTTTTTTTTTAAGAATTGGGTATATTTCATTCATATCTTTAAAAAAAATTTTGGATATTTACTCAATTAATCGTATCGGTGCAAAAATCAGAAAAGTTGGATTTTTAATTGTACTTTTTTATCTTCTTGTTGTTTTAATAATGAAATTTTTAGAGGTCAATAATTTTTTTGGTTATTCATTTTCAATGTTGAGCAATGATATCTTTGCCCCTCCTTCACTTAGTCATTTCTGTGGCACAGATAGATTAGGAAGAGATGTTTGCTTAAGAACTTTGCAAGGATCATCCTTAGCTATAGAAGTTGTATTTTTAGCAATTCTTTTTTCGTTAAGTTTGGGTTTGCCATTGGGATTATTAAGTGGATATTTTGGTGGTTTTTTTGATAAATGCCTATCACTAATAATGGATACTATTTTTTCAATACCTGTAATTTTGCTTTCAGTAGTTGTAGCTTTTGTATTAGGCAAGGGTATTTTTAATGCGGCTTTGGCATTATGTATTGTTTACTCGCCTCAATATTTTAGATTAATTAGAAATCAGACAATGTTGGTTAAATCCGAAACTTATGTTGAAGCAGCTAAAGTTTCAGGAGCTGATGTTAAAACAATTATTTTTAAATATATTCTTCCAAATGTAATAACTCCTTTGCCTATTCTTCTTACCCTAAATGCTGCGGATGCTGTTTTGGTACTAGGTAGTTTAGGATTTTTAGGTCTTGGTGTTCCTGCAGATGTCCCAGAGTGGGGAAGTGATTTAAATCTTGCACTTGCAGCTTTACCTACTGGTATATGGTGGACGGCTTTATTCCCAGGTTTGGCAATGTTTTTTTTAGTTTTAGGTCTTTCTTTTATAGGGGAGGATCTCGAAGAAATTTTTGATAATCAAAAGTTTGAATAAATTTAGTTATTTCTAGAAGGATCAAGTTCTCCTTGATCATTCAACTTTGGATATTTTCTACCTGATTTTTTATAAATCATAGCTAATTCTGGGTAACACCATTCAAAAAGCGTCTTTTGATATTCATCTATATTCAAACCTTCTCCATTAGTTGGCAATATACCTTTATTTTTTCTCTGACGAATAGCTTCAAATAATAATATGGAAGCAGCAACTGAAACATTCAGGGATTGAACCATACCTCTCATAGGTATGAAAATTGATTGATCAACCATCGATATGAGTTCTTTACTTAATCCCCATTTTTCTGCTCCTAAAACAAAACATGTATTTTGAGAATAATCAAAATTTCTGTAATCTTCTGATTCACTATTGAGAGTTGTTCCATATAATTTAAAACCCTTATTCTTTAAATCAGATATAGCTGTTATCGTATTTTCATGATTTTTTAGTTTCACCCATTTTTGACTCCCTTGAGCAGTACTGTTAAAAGTCTTAACTGCATTCATTTTGTTAATAAAATTTGCTTCGAAAACTCCAGCCGCATCACAGGTTCTTAATATTGCTGATAGATTATGTGGCTTATTGACATCCTCAACTAAAACAGTTAAGTTCTTTATTCTGCAATCTAAAACACTTTTGATTCGCGCAAATCTTCTTGGCAAAATTGACATTTATAATTTTTCACACTTTTTTTAAATTATATTCAAAAAATATTGATTACCTATTAAATCTCTTAGTTTATAATATTTAGGTAGTTTGAATTAACTCAATGGCATACATAGAATGGGACTATACAGTTATTACTAGCATGGTAGAAAAACAAGGATGGAATTTGCCTGAACGAGAAACTGAAGATTGGATTAAATTTAAAGATGAATTAGGAGAAAAAATGAGAGGAGTTGGTATCGTTTTTGAAAAATATTGTAAATTCACTCCTGATGTAGGCGAAGGGGTTCACCTTTTAGATGAATGATCAAAAATAGTTTTAAACCATTGATGTATCCCTTAATCAATGGCTTATTACTAAATAAGATAATACAATTTCATTAAATTAGAACTGGTAATTATTAAGGCTTTATAAAGCTTGTGCTCTAATTAGCTTCTTAGTATTAGATAATTTTATTTTTTTATCTCCCACAAAAAAGTTATTTAAATTCTATATTTGTATAAAAATATGAAAAATAAATTAACTTTTTTATTCGATGGTGGTTGTCCACTTTGCTTAAGAGAAACAAATTTTCTAAAAAAAAGAGACACCTTGAATAAAATTTCATTTGTAGATATTAACAGTAAAGATTTTGATCAAAAACTTTTTTATGACATCTCGTATTCAAAAGCCATGTCAAACCTGCATGGAATTATGGAAAATGGTGACATCATAAGAGGACTAGACGTACTCGCATATTCTTATGAATTAGTTGGTTTAGGTTGGGTTTATTATCCTTTGAAAATTAAACTTTTGTCGCCAATATTAAGGCTGGTTTATAGATATTGGGCAAAATATAGACTTCAAATTACCGGTCGATCTAATATTGAAAAACTTTGTAACTCTAAATGTGAGCAATAAATATGGAAAATATCGATATTGACAGAATAATAGAGATGTGTTGGGAAGATAGAACACCCTTTGAAGCTATTGAGTATCAATTTGGTTTAAAAGAGGAAGATGCGATAAAAATTATGCGTCAAAATCTTAAACCTAAATCATTCAAAGTTTGGAGAAAGCGGGTTTCGGGAAGAAGTACTAAACATATGGCGTTAAAAGATTCAACTAGGTTCAAATCTACTCATAAGAGGAAATTATAAATTTTGAAAAATCTTTCTACAAAAACTTGTCCTGTTTGTAATAGGCCATTCGAGTGGCGCAAGAAATGGAAAAACTGTTGGGATGATGTTATCTACTGTTCAAAAAGATGTAGTAACAGAAAGTCGCAAAGATGAAACAAGTATCAATTATTTTCCCGAACCAACTTTTTAGAGAAAGTCCTATTTTAAAAATAAAATGTGAAATTTTAATTTTGGAAGATTCATTATTTTTTGGGAATGATAAATTTTATAAATTAACTAACCATAAAAACAAGTTGATTTTTCATAGAGCATCTATGCTCGCTTATAAACAATATTTAGAAAAATCTGGCTTTAAAGTTCTATACAAAGAAAACAAGAATAATATTTCTACAGTTGACTACTTAGCAGAATTTATTAAAGATAAATATCAGAAAATAAATCTTATAGACCCTCATGATTTCTTGATAATGAAGAGGATCAATGATTTTGTTGTAAGAAATAATTTAGCCTTAAATGTTCTGCCCTCTCCTATGTTTATTAGTAGTGAAGAGGTAAAGGAGGTATTTGCATCGAATACAAAAAAACCTCTTATGGGCAGATTCTATGAGAATCAAAGAAAGAGCCAAAAGATATTAGTTAATTCTGATGATACCCCTGAAGGAGGTAAGTGGAGTTTTGATGAAATGAATAGAAAAAAATTACCAAAAAAAATTACCATACCCTACACAACTAAATTAACAAAAAATAAATTTGTAGTTAATGCCGAAAAGTCATTAGCTAATTTTGATATTCAGTTTATTGGAGAAAGTAATCACTTTATATATCCAACTAATTTTCATGAGGCAGATCTATGGTTAAATGATTTTTTTAAACATAGATTTGCCCTATTCGGAGATTATGAGGATGCTATTTCTAGAGAAAATTCTTTTTTATGGCATAGTTTACTTTCTCCTCTTTTAAATAGCGGTTTATTAACTCCTGATGAAGTAGTAAATAAAGCATTAATTTATTCCAAAAATAATAATGTTCCCATTAACTCTTTAGAGGGTTTTATTCGTCAAATTATTGGATGGAGAGAATTTATCTGCCTTGTCTATAAGAAGTATGGAACAAAGATGCGAAACAGTAATTTTTGGAATTTTGAAGATAAGCCGATTCCAGAATCCTTTTATAAAGGAAATACAGGAATTGAACCAGTAGACGTTGTTATAAAAAATATTATCAAATATGGTTATTGTCACCATATTGAAAGGCTAATGATTATTGGTAACTTTATGCTTTTATGTAGAATTCACCCCAATCAGGTTTATAAATGGTTTATGGAAATGTTTATTGATTCTTATGATTGGGTAATGGTTCCTAATGTTTATGGAATGAGTCAGTTTAGCGATGGAGGTATTTTCTCAACTAAACCATATATATCAAGCTCTAATTATGTAAAAAAAATGTCAAATTTTAAAAATGGACCTTGGTGTTCAATTTGGGATGGTTTATTTTGGAAATTTATTAAAGACAATGAAAGCTTTTTTAGAAAGCAATATAGACTGGCGATGTTAACGAGAAATCTCGATAAGATGTCAGAGGAAAAATTAAATAATCACTTAGAAATTGCCGATAATTTTTTAAGTGAAATGCAATAAATTAAGACTTCATAATTTGTAGTTACTTTTGAAAAATTTAAAGAATATTATAATATTACGAAATATTAAAAGCAGATGTTAAGTTAATCAAAATTCGGAAGTTAATGGAAATAGGGACTCTTTTTTTGAAAAGTATTATTACCGGTATAATTACTTTCTCTGAATTAGATTGGATAACTACCCATCAATCCAATTACACAAGGCTGGAGAAATCTATAGCCATAAAGTTAGGCCGATTACTTGATTCAGGATCAATAAACATGGGTTGCCGTTTAAATTCCTAATTAAGATTTTATTTATTAATGAAGTATCAAGAAGAGAAAAAACTATTTTTTAGAGAAAGAATTCATGCTTTAAATATCTTTCTATTTTTAGGATTTAATTTGACACTTATCTCTATCTTAGGTTTTATTTGGTTTTATTCTTCAGTTGAAAAAGTAGTTTAAATATTTAAATTTTTTGTATATTAAAGTTATCTTTAAGAATAAATTATATTTTGAGCATAGGATTTTTACAAAGAAAAGCAGCTTGGGAAATTTTATTAAAAGTTAGTTATGGTAATTTTTCTAATCATGCTCTTGAGAAGGTTTTAAGAAATTATCAATTTACTCCTCTCGATATAGCTTTTATTACTGAATTATCTTTTGGATGTATAAGGTATAGAAAATTTCTCGATCTTTGGACAGATCATACCTCAAAAATTTCTCATAAAAAGCAGCCTCCAAAATTAAGATGGCTTTTACATATAGGTTTATATCAAATATTGAAAATGGATAAAGTTCCATTAGCTGCCGCTATCTCTACTACTGTAGAAGTAGCTAAAAAAACAGATTTAAATGGTTTAGCAGGAACTGTAAATGCGATATTGAGAAATGCATCAAAAAAATTAGAACAAGAAATTTTTCCAGAAATATCTTCTGATAGAAAAGAAAGAATTTCATATCTTGAATCTTTGCCATTATGGCTTGTGAATGATCTTTATAAATGGGTAGGTAATATCGAGGGTGAAAATATCATTAAGTCATTTAATAAAAAACCTTCAATTGATTTAAGAATAAACCAATTGAAAACTGATTTAGATGAATTTTTGAAAATACTGCGTGGAAATAAAATTGATGCAGAGATTATTGAGGATTTAAATAATGGTATTACTTTAAAATCTAATCCAAGAACTATTCAAAACTTACCAGGATATAGAGATGGACTTTGGACAATTCAAGATAGATCTTCGCAGTGGATAGCACCTCTTTTAAAACCAAAAGAAGGTGAAAAGATTTTAGATGCATGTGCAGCGCCGGGAAGTAAGTCTACCCACCTAGCAGAATTGGCAAATGATAGTGCTGAAATCTTGGCTGTAGATAGATCAGCAAAAAGATTGAAAATACTTCAATCAAATTTAGAGAGACTAAATTTAAAATCTGTAAAAACCCTTAAGGCTGATGCATCGAACTTGATTAAATTGAATCCTAAGTTTATATCTTATTTTGATAAAATTCTCGTGGATGCTCCTTGTTCTGGTATTGGAACTCTGTCAAGGAATCCAGATTCTAGATGGTCTTTAAGTAAAGAAAAAATTAAATCCTTAACTTTATTACAGGAAAAACTTTTAGAGAGTATTTTCCCTCTTTTAAAAAAAGATGGAACTTTAGTTTATTCAACTTGTACAATCTGTCCTGATGAAAATAATATATTAATTGAACGATTTATTGAAAAAAATAAAGCTTTAAAATTGGTTAGCCAAAAACAAATCTTACCTAGCTTAGATTATCCTGGTGATGGATTTTACGCTGCAATAATTTCTTATAAATCTTAAAATAAAATTTATTTTTTAATTGGGATTTTATAAATTTCAGATATAAATTTTTTCCATAAATAAGCTGCATTTCCACTAGATAATTCTGTCTCTGCGTTATTGTCGTAACCTATCCAGATACCTGTTGTAAGCTTATCAATTGAACCAATAAACCAGAGATCTCTATTCCCATCTGATGTTCCTGTTTTCCCATAAATTTTCTTTCCTTTTATAAAAGCTGCTTTAGATGTTCCTTCTTTTACAGATTTTTCAAGAAGTTTTTTTACTTTTTTGTTTACTTTTAAATCTAATATTTTCTTAGAAATAAATTTGTTTTTCCAAATTGTATTATTATTAAATGATTCTATTTTTTCTATGATGCTGGGGATTTGAATCTTCCCACTATTATTGATTGCAGAATACGCATTTGTAATGTTTAAAAGATTGTCTCCGTAGGAACCAATAGCTAATGATGGGAATTCCTTAAACTTTTGCTTATAACCCAAACCAAATGAATTCGCTAAATTAATAATATTTTTAGAGCCGATTTTGTTTGTTATTGATATTGGTACGATATTGGATGAACTTTTAAATGATTCAATCAAAGATACTGAACCTCTGTATTTTTCTGAAAAATTTTTTGGACAATAACTATCCCAGCATCTTGGTAAGTCTTCAAAATTATCAGTTAATTTTATTCCTTCTATTAATGCAGCAGCATAGGGAATAATTTTAAAAGTTGAACCTAAAGGCCTTACAGATAAAATCACTCTATTGTATTCATTAACTAATGGATTTCTGCTGGTTACCATAGTCCTGATTAGTCCTGTGTTTGATTCAATAGATAACAGGGCAAATTCAAGTTCTTCAGGTCCAACATATCTTGAAATTTTTTGGGCTTTTTCTTGCCAATTTTTGTTGATGGAAGATTTAATCCTTAAAAACTTATAATCATTATTACTTTCAATTACTTTATCGGTTTCCTCAAGGATAAAATTTATTAGTAATTTATCATCTAAAGAATTATTAGCTGTTTGATGATTTAAGTTTAATTTCTCTTTAATAGCCTTATTTTTATTCTCAAGAGAAATATATCCATCAATATACATTGATTCAAGAACTTTATTTCTATTTTTAATAGCTAGTTCTATATTTTGATAAGGTGAATAAATTGACGGAGCTGGAGCTAATCCTGCAAGTAATGCGGATTCTGATAAAGTCAATTCTTCTACAAGTTTTCCAAAATAAACTTGAGAAGCCTCGTTAACCCCGTATGCTCCTGATCCCAAATAAATATTGTTTAAATATAATTTTAAAATTTGATTTTTGTCATATCTGAATTCAAGTATGAGTGATATAAATATTTCTTTTATTTTTCTTTGAAAACTTAAATCATTATTTAGAAAAATCAATCTGGCAAGTTGTTGAGTAATCGTGCTTCCACCCTCCTTAACATAACCACTTCTAATATTTTGAAAAAGGGCACGTGAAATACTTCTGAAGTCAATTCCATTATGTTTATAAAATCTTTTATCCTCAGAAGTTATAAAAGAATATTTAAGAAAAAATGGAATTTTATGTCTACTATTATCTATTTCAAATTTACGGCTTAATTTGCTTAGTACCTTATTGTCAGCAGATGATATTACATAAGAATATTTGGTTGAGCGGTATCGTTCGTTTTTAGATATTTCGAATTTTAATGTCGTAAATATCAGATTATAAATATAAAGAGATATTCCAGAAAAAATCAATATTGGAATTATTAATACAAAAGATTTGGATTTAATCTTTTGCACTTTAGGCAACTAAAAAACTATGCCCTATCGCTAAAGCTGTAACTAACATTCCAGTTATCAGGAACGGTTGTGCACTTGCTTGATATTTGACATCAAACTTTAGAGGATCTCTTAGTAACCACATATCTTGAAATGTAATTTGTGGAATTACCAATAAAACCAAAATTATAGAGGCTAAATGTTGACCAATAATGACTAATACTACAACCATTGCTAATTGAAAAATGTCAATTAGTCCAGCACTTATTCTACTTGCATTTTTAATTCCAAATACTACCGGTAAAGAATTCAAACCTAGCTTTGAGTCTCCTTCAACGCTTTTGAAATCGTTAATAACAGCAATACCCAGCCCAGAGAGGCTATAAGCAAGTGTAAGCAATGCTGTCACAATAGTTAATTTCCCAAACAAGGCTTGTCCTGCCCACCAAGGTAAAGCTATGTATGATGCGCCTAATGCATAATTACCAAGCCAACCATTTTGTTTTAATTTAAGAGGTGGTGCAGAATATATATAACTAACAAAAGATCCTCCTAATGCTAAAAGTAAGACTGAGGGAAAGTTATGTTTAGCATATAAATCTAATAGAAAAGCAACTATAAGACCTGCAATGAGTAATACCCAAATTTGAATTTTCACATCTTTGATTGAAATTTTTCCAGAAGGAATTGGTCTATTTGGCTCGTTAATTGCGTCAATTTCTTTATCAAAAAAATCATTTATGGTTTGTGTATAACCCGCTAGAAGTGGCCCACTCATCAACATGCATGCTAGTGAAGCTAAAACATTACTAAATGTCCATTCAAATTTCCCACTAGCAGCAGCTCCACAAATAACACCCCATATCAAAGGGATCCATGTAATTGGCTTCATTAGCTGTATACGAAGTTTCCATATACTTGAAGTTTCAGAAGCGCCTTTAATTCCTAATAGTTGTTTTGGATCATTCACTTTGCGCTTTACCCTTTCTCAATTTCTTCTGGGAAAAACCAGTTTTGCTCTCCATTCTGAAATTTTGCAGTAATACCAATGCTTCTGCCATCTGTCATTTTATAGCCTGTTATTACTGCTTTAGGATTAGAAGATATTTGATCAATTAATTTTTCTGGTAGTCTATCTTTTACTTTATTAATGTTAATTTTAATTTTACTGCCGATTTTGGGTAATAATTTTGTTTCAGCCATAAGAGGTAAAATGGAAGCTATTATGCAAGATTAACAGCATTTGGACAATTTTTACTAAAATGGTTGCTCTTCGTTTAATTCCTTGTTTAGATGTCGCCAATGGACGGGTGGTTAAAGGTGTAAATTTTGTTAACTTGAGAGACTCAGGTGATCCTGTTGAATTAGCTTGTAGGTATTCTGATGAAGGTGCAGATGAATTAGTATTTTTAGATATTAGAGCAAGTGTTGAGAATAGAAATACTTTAGTTGACCTTGTTTCTAGAACAGCAAAATCAGTAAAAATCCCTTTTACAGTAGGTGGAGGTATAGATTCTCCTTCTTCTATAAATGATCTCTTAAGAGCAGGAGCCGATAAGGTGAGCTTGAATTCTTCTGCCGTTAAAAATCCTAATTTAATTTCTAAAAGTTCTAAAGAATTTGGTAATCAATGCATAGTGATAGCAATTGATGCCAGAAGGAGGATTAATAAGGATGATCAATGGGATGTATATATAAAAGGAGGGAGAGAGAATACCGGAATAGATGTTCTGAGTTGGGCAAAGAAAGTTGAGGAATTAGGTGCAGGTGAAATATTACTGACTTCAATGGATGGTGATGGTACGCAGAATGGATATGATTTGGATTTGACAAAATCTGTTGCAAATATTGTTAATATCCCAGTAATTGCATCTGGAGGAGCAGGCTCTTTAGAACATATTTATGATGTTTTCAAAGAAGGCAGGGCATCAGCAGCACTTTTGGCATCATTACTCCATGATAAGAAACTTACCTTACAAGAAATAAAAACTTTTCTACTTGAAAAAAAACTTCCAATTAGACCATATGAATAAAAATTTATTTAAATCCACAAAAAAATTTATTTAAAAAAATAAAAATGAAATTCACAAAAACTATCGAAGTAAAAAACATTTTTAATAAAATTTCTTATAAATATGATTTTTTAAATAATTTATTAAGTTTTGGATTGCACAAATTATGGAAGAGAAAATTAGTTAATTTACTAGAACCCTTAAATGGTGAAGATTGGGCTGATTTGTGCTGTGGAACTGGAGATTTAGCATTCTTAATTTTTAAGAAAGTAAGTCCAAGAGGCTCTATTACTGGTATTGATAGTGCAGAGGATATTTTAAATATTGCAAAGAGAAAATCAGAGCTTAGAAAAAATAAATTTATTAAGTGGGAAATTAACGATGTTTTGGAAATTAATGATTATTCGAGAAATTTTGATGGAATTTGCATGTCCTATGGCTTAAGAAACTTACATAATGTTGAAGAAGGTATAAAAAAAGTTTTTTATCTTTTGAAGGATAAAGGAAGGGCAGGATTCCTGGACTTTAATCACTCAACAAAAAATTCTTTATCCAATATTTTTCAGAAAATTTATTTGAGACTTATAGTAGTGCCCATTTCGCGTCTTTTTAATTTAAGTCTAGAGTACGAATATATTGAAAAAAGTATTAGAAATTTTCCAAAGAAAAATGAGCTTATAAAAATTTCTAAAGATGTTGGATTTAAAAAGGCTGAATATAGAAATATATTTTGGGGGCAAATGGGAATATTAATTTTAACTAAATAAAGTATTTAATTATTTATTTTTCTCCAACAAAAAGAACACTTTCCCCATCTTTTGATTTCTCCTTCAGGAGTTGGGGATTTACAGTAAGCACAAATGCACATATTATTTTGATGGATTCTGCTTGGATGATTTGCCCAAACTATCTTTGCATTAGTAGCTTTAATATTTTTATTCTTAATTTCATAATTTTGTATAATTTTTATTTCTTTCAAAGTTATTCCAATTTTCTCGACTCTCTCTTTCAATTTATGCTTGTTATAGATTAATGCTTGGCGCCACTGTGGATGATTTACTGCAATAGTAAGTATTTTTTTTTCAATATTTAATGGTTTGCATTCTTGAAATAGTTCCAAACCGATTAGGTCTTTCCAGCTTTCGTTGATTTTAGAAAGCTTATCTAAGTCATCCCATGATTTTTTGAAATTATCAAGACAATTTTTTAATGGATGTGGATTTCTTTTATTCAATATCGGCAAATACTTTTTGTCCAATTTGTAAAATTTACTTATTAAGATTAAAGTTAATATAATCTTCAAAAAGATGCTTGTTGTTTTAATAAAGAATTTGTGAAAGTTATTGGATCTGCAGCTGAGACAGTTTTTTATTTAAAAAAAATTCAGGGTCAATACCCAAGTTGGAGACTTCAATACAAAATAAAATGTAAAAGTACCGAAAATGAGCTAACAAACTGGCTTGGATATTCCGAAATAAAGAGAAACCAGCCATTAGCCATAATAGCAAGAGAACAATCCTCGGGGTTTGGCCAAAACTCAAAAACTTGGGTTTCCCCAAAAGGAGGAATTTGGTTAAGTGCAGCTTACCCAATATTTTCAAAAGAATTTACAAGTCAAATATTTAATTTGTCTCTAGGAATTAAGATATGTGAAATGCTTAGACAAGAAAAAATAAATGTTTGTTTGAAATGGCCTAATGATATTTTCTTTGGTTCAAAAAAGTTGATTGGATTTTTACCAAGGGTGATAACCAGAGGTAAGGAAATTGTTTATGTAAGAATAGGTCTTGGCATGAATGTTCTAAATTACACTCCATCAGAAGGTATTTCATTATCAAAAGTACTTCAAACTAAGAATATTAATCAATATTATTGGACAGCTAAAGTTCTTAAAGCTTTTCATGATTCAGTTGTATGTAATAACAAAAAAGAATATGTGATCAAATCGGCAAACAAGTTTCTCAATAAAAAATTTTTACCTAGTGGTTTTTGCCCTCATACATGGAAAATTAAAGATATAGATTGGAATGGGAATTTAAGAATTGAAAATGAAACTCAACTTAAGGTACTTAGAAGGTTCTGAATTTAATTTATTTTTAATTCAACTATTTTCCCATCCTTAAATTTGGCTATTTTTTTTGCGCGATTTGCAACTTCATCTTCGTGTGTAACTAAAACTATAGTTATTCCTGATTCATGCAGTTTGTCAAAAAGATCTAGTACATCTTCAGTTGTTTTTGAATCTAATGCTCCGGTAGGCTCGTCTGCTAATAATATTGCAGGGTTATTGATGATAGCCCTAGCAATAGCAACTCGTTGTTGTTGTCCTCCTGATAATTGGTTGGGGCGATTATTCATTCTTTCAGAAAGGCCAACTTTCTTTAAGGCATTTTTACCTCGCTCTAATCTTTGCTCAGGCTCAATACCAGCATAAATCATCGGTAAAATTACGTTTTCAAGTGCAGTTGCATCTGAAAGAAGATGAAATTGTTGAAATACGAAGCCTAATTTTTGGTTACGTATCTCCGCTAGCTCATCATCAGATAATTTCTCAACAGGAATGCCATTTAATTTATAAACTCCTTCAGATGGTCTATCTAGACATCCAATTATGTTCATCGCTGTACTTTTCCCTGAGCCACTAGCTCCCATTACAGCTAAATAATCACCTTTATAAATTTCTAAATTTATGCTATCTAAGGCTTTAACAGTTAGATCATCTTTCCCATATCTTTTAGATATTTTTTCTAAACTTGCGACTTTCTTAGACATTTATTGAGAAATTCCTCTAGGAAATATTGTTTGCTACAGCAATAACATCTTGTAAGAAAGGAGTTTCTGAAACTGCTGTGTTAGCTAATTTAAAAAGAGGATTAGAGAGGATTCCTCCAAGAGCAGTTACTGCAATGCAAGTATAAAGTGCAATTCTCAAGGGTGGTAATCCCACAATTTCCCAATTAATTTCAGGGTATGATTTTACTATTTCAGAAGCTTCCTTTGGTTCTTTAACTACCATCATTTTTATCACTGAAATGTAGTAATAAATAGATATTACTGAAGTAACTAATCCAACGATTACTAATAGATACTGATGATTTGCCCAACCTGCAAAGAACAAATATATCTTTCCAAAAAATCC
Source organism: Prochlorococcus marinus CUG1433 (assembly GCA_017644425.1). Taxonomy (NCBI): domain Bacteria; kingdom Bacillati; phylum Cyanobacteriota; class Cyanophyceae; order Synechococcales; family Prochlorococcaceae; genus Prochlorococcus; species Prochlorococcus marinus. The sequence goes on along the minus strand of JAEPLN010000001.1, from coordinate 513,031 downwards.
TAACATTGGAGGTAAACCTCCAAGTGATAGAAGACAAAGGCTCAAGCCTAATGTAATGAGAGGATCTTTTTGGTAAAGTCCTGAGTAATCAAGAATCCTGTCAGAACCAGTTCTTAATGAGAAAAGTATTACGCATGAAAAAGCTCCTAAATTCATAAACAAATATGCGGCCAAATATAAAACAGCAGCTGATAACCCATCTTGTGTACCAGATACTATTCCAATCATTACAAATCCAGCTTGACCAATAGAACTGTAAGCTAGCATCCTTTTCATTGAGGTTTGAGCTAGAGCTACTATATTTCCTAGAACCATGCTCAAGATAGCCAAAATAGTAAATAAAAGTTTCCATTCCTCATCGAAAGAAGAGAAAGTGGTGCTTAGTATTCTTATAGCGAATGCGAACCCTGCTGTTTTTGAACCGACAGATAAAAAAGCCACTACAGGTGTAGGTGATCCCTCATACACATCAGGAGTCCATTGATGAAAAGGAACAGCAGCTATTTTAAATGCAACAGTTGATAAGACAAATACAAGAGCTAAAGAGGTAATGAATGAGGGCTTATTTATTATTTCTAAACCAATTGTTGTTAAGTTTGTTGAACCACTTAATCCATAAAGAAAAGAGGAGCCGTACAAATAGACTGCCGCAGCAGCTGAACCAACAAGCAAGTATTTTAAAGCTGCTTCTGAACTTCTAGGATCTCTTTTGAGATAACCAGAAAGTAAATAGCTCGCCACCGAAAGAGTCTCAAGAGATATAAATACACTAATAAGGTCAGTAGATCCACACAGAAGCATTGCCCCAAGAGTCGCCGAAAGAACTATGGCTGCGAACTCCCCAATAGGGCTTCCACTTTGCTCTGTATAACGCCAGCTGATAAGTAAAGAAACTAAAGTTGATAAAGCTATTATTGCTCTAAATGCTATTGCTAAATTATCTGAATTAAAAGAACCAAGAAATGCACTATTTACTGGATTACTCCATTGCAAGGCTAAACTTAAAAGAGAGCTGCCGATTGATAAATAGCAAATTGTTGGTGCCCACTTTGATGCAGTTTTTTCTCCCGCTAAATCTACAAGAAGAGTTCCAACAATGCCTAATAAGATAAAGGCCTCTGGAATAATGGCTTGTGCATTTAAATTAATTGTAAAGATTTCGTTGGGCACTTTATTAAATAGGATTAAATTAAATGATTGATTGTAATGATCAAAGAGTTAATCTTAACTTGATTATAATTTATGGGTATGATTTTTGAAATTTTCAAGAGAAATTACTTGAAAAAGTTTCAAATAATCATAATATGCCCTAACTGAACAAAAACACCAATTTTTGAAATAAACCTTGGATCACACACTAGTTATTGTTGAAAGTCCCACCAAAGCAAAAACTATAAGAAAGTTTTTGCCTTCTAATTTTGAAGTTCTTGCTTCTATGGGACACGTAAGAGATCTTCCAAAAGGGGCGGCTGAAATACCTGCTGCAGTCAAAAAGGAAAAATGGTCAAGGATAGGAGTAAATACAACGGAAGATTTTGAACCGCTTTACATAGTTCCAAAAGAGAAGAAAAAGGTTGTTAAAGAGCTTAAAGATGCATTGAAAGGTGCAACCCAACTATTACTTGCTACTGATGAAGATAGGGAGGGAGAGAGTATTAGCTGGCATCTTCTGCAAATACTTAAGCCTAAAATACCTACTAAGAGGATGGTTTTTCATGAAATTACAAAAAAGGCAATTAATAAAGCTTTAGATCAAACCAGAGAAATTGATATGGAACTTGTTCAGGCTCAAGAAACCAGGAGAATCTTGGACAGGCTTTTTGGATATGAATTATCTCCTTTACTTTGGAAGAAGGTAGCCCCCCGTTTATCTGCTGGGCGTGTTCAATCAGTTTCTGTAAGACTTCTTGTTAGAAGAGAGAGAGAAAGAAGATCCTTTAAAAAAGCAAGTTACTGGGGAATTAAAGCTTCCCTAGTAAAAGATAATGTTACTTTCGAAACTAAATTATTTAGCTTAAACGGCCAAAGAATTTCTAATGGTTCCGATTTCGATGAACAGACCGGTAAATTAAAACAAGGAAATAAATCTTTAATAATTGGAGAAGAAAAAGTAAATGACTTATTGAAGATTTTTTCCTCTGAGGATTGGTTAGTCTCAAAAATAGAAAAAAAACCATCTACTCGCAAGCCAGTTCCTCCATTTACAACTAGTACATTGCAACAAGAAGCAAATAGGAAGCTTCGTTTGTCTGCAAGAGAAACTATGAGATGTGCACAAGGACTATATGAGAGAGGTTTCATAACATACATGAGGACTGATTCGGTTCATCTTTCCGAACAAGCCACAAAAGCTGCTAGAGAATGTGTCAGCTCTATGTACGGAAAAGAATATTTATCTAACGCACCAAGACAATTTAATTCAACTGCAAGAAATGCTCAAGAAGCACACGAAGCAATTAGGCCCGCAGGTGAGGTATTTAAAACACCAAAGGAAACTAATCTAACTGGTAGAGACTTATCTCTTTACGATTTAATTTGGAAAAGAACAGTAGCTAGTCAAATGGCGGAAGCTAGGCTGACAATGATTAATGCTGAAATTAGTGTTGGGGATGGATTATTTAAATCGAGTGGGAAAAGTATTGATTTCCCGGGATTCTTCAGAGCTTATGTCGAGGGAAGTGATGACCCTAGTTCATCCCTTGAACAACAAGAAATTATTCTCCCAAATCTAACAACCGGAACAACTCTTGAAGTTACTAATAAGGAATCTACTTTTCATGAAACTAAACCACCCGCAAGATATACAGAGGCTGCATTAGTTAAAGTTCTTGAAAAAGAAGGGATTGGGAGACCATCTACCTATGCAAGCATTATTGGGACAATTGTGGATAGAGGTTATGCAAATATATCTTCCAATACTTTGGCTCCAACGTTTACAGCTTTTGCTGTTACCGCTCTATTAGAAGAGCATTTCCCTGATTTGGTGGATACTACTTTTACTGCAAAAATGGAATCTTCATTGGATGAAATTTCTTCAGGTAATCTTGAGTGGCTTCCATACCTTGAGACTTTCTATAAAGGTAAAAATGGTCTGGAGGTAAAAGTTCAGAAAACGGAAGGTGATATTGATGGTAAAGCTTATAGACAAGTTGATTTCGATGACCTTCCTTGCGTAGTCAGAATAGGCTCTAACGGACCTTGGCTAGAGGGTACAAAAATTGATGAATCTGGAAATGAAATTCAGGCGAAAGGTAATCTTCCAATGGATATTACTCCTGGAGATTTAGACATAAAGCAAGTTGATCAAATTTTAAGTGGTCCATCAGATCTTGGAACTGATCCAAAAACTGGGGAAAAAGTTTTTTTAAGATTTGGCCCTTATGGACCTTACGTACAATTGGGAAATAGTGATCAAGATAAAGCTAAACCAAGAAGAGCTTCATTACCCAAAGAGTTGAAAACTGATGATCTAACTCTAGATCAAGCCCTTGTACTTTTAAGTTTGCCTAGGTTGTTGGGAGTCCATCCTGAAGGAGGTATTGTTGAGGCTGACAGAGGAAGATTTGGACCCTATATTAAATGGATTAAAAATGAAAACGAATCTGAAAATAGATCCCTAAAGAAAGAGGATGATGTTTTTACAGTTGATATAAAACGAGCATTAGAAATTCTTGCGATGCCAAAAATGGGTAGAGGTGGTCAAGAGGTACTTAAAGACTTTGGTAAACCGAAAGAATTTAAAGAAAAAATTCAAATATTAAATGGAAGATATGGGGTTTATTTAAAATGTGGCAAAACTAACGTTTCGATTGCCAAAGATACCGACATAGAAAAAATCACCATAGATGAAGCAGTATTTCTTTTAGAACAAAAACTAAAAGATAAAAAAGGCTCTATTTTAAAAAAAACAAAGATTGGTAATAAAAAAAATACAAGGAAAAAGAAAAGTTAGAAAAATATGATTTTGAAAAAAAAAGAATTTTTTTTATTAATTTTTTTAATTTTCTTGCAATCATGTTCTGGAGGTAGGATTGGAAATTTTCTTGAAAGTAGTTTTAATGATTTAGAAAAAATAGGCCAAAATGAAGATTTCAAAAAGAATTTAGAAAATAAAAAAATTGTAGAAAAAGAAAATAAAGAGTTCAATGATAAAAAAAATAAAAAAACAATCAAAGTAGAAAAGCCAAAAAATATTCTTGTAAATAAAAAAATTGTAGAAAAAGAAAATAAAGAGTTCAATGATAAAAAAAATAAAAAAACAATCAAAGTAGAAAAGCCAGAAAATGTTCTAGAAAATAAAAAGAATATAAATTTAGAAAAAATACCAAAACAAAAAAATAATAAAATTAAAAATTCTTCAAAAAAAAGAAAAATTGAGCTTCAATCTTACAAAATAATATTTATCTTAAAAGATGTAGATCCAAAAGATCCTACTCAAGAATTAAGTTCCATATTAAGTAATTCTGAGGTAAATTTTGAAATAGAAAAGATTGAACGTATCTTAAATTCAGACAAAAAAAGTATGAATAAAAATTAATTAAAAATTTTCAACTAAAGATGAAAATAACATCAAAAACTGAAGCACTAAATATCGTCGAGACCTCGTATTTAGCATCTCTTTCGGCTCTATTATGGGTTGCTCTATATTATTTGCCAATTGGTGGAGCTTTGTTGAGGTTGATTTTGCCACTCCCAATTATCCTTTTGCACTTGAGAAGAGGAACTAAAACTGCATTGGAAGGACTTCTAATACAATTTTTACTTTTATTTATAATAATGGGTCCAGTAAGGGGAACCTTATTTTTATTCCCTTATGGGATTTTGGCTTTTTGGTTGGGTTGGTGTTGGTTTAAAGAAAAAAGTTGGAAATTAAGTTTAACTTTAGGAGTCGTGATTGGAACTCTTGGTTTCTTCCTGCGAGTAATAGCATTATCTACATTAGTTGGCGATAATCTTTGGGTGTTAATTACAAGAGCAAGTTTTAGTCTAATAGAAAAGTTTATTGGATTATTTAATTTACCTTTTTCTCCCTCAATTTTAAGTATTCAACTAGGTGCTATCTTATTAATAATTTTTCAAGAAATAGTTTATGTTTTAACGATACATGTAGTTGCCTATTCGCTCTTCCCAAGGTTTAAATTAACTATTCCAGATCCTCCAAGATTATTAAATAGCTTATTTGATTTAAATGGTTTATAAAGAAATGCATTGTACAGAATCAGGGATAAATTTTTTTGGCAGTGAATCCAATAAAAAAAAACAAATTAATAGAATACAGATACTGAAAAAAAATATAAATAATTTCAAAATATTTCTTGTAATTGCAAGCACTAATACATCCCAAATTCAAGGAATTTCTGCTGCAGGTATTAATGCAAAATCAAGAAGAATAACTGCTCTGGCAGATGCCGAATTTTTGCTTAATGGTGCTTCAAAGGGTCATAAATATAAATTGCCTCTCCTTAATGCAGGAGTAACTCCTGCCCTAATCAGTCATGTTTGTTCAAAGCTTATAAATATTTATCCAGTTATTGTTCCTTTGGGAATAGGAGTAAAGCCTTACTTTGATCATTTGGTTGTAGAAGATAGAAATTTGGGGCCATCAAATTGTCTTACTACTGGTAAATCGATGACTAAAGAGAGAGTTTTAAATCTCTATGAAAAAGGTCTTGCGATAGGAAAATCCTTAAAACAACCAGTTTTAATTTCTGAATCTGTGCCGGGGGGCACCACAACTGCACAGGCAGTAATGGAAGCTTTTGGTTTGCAGGTATCTAATTTAGTAGGGAGTAGTTTATTTAAAGCTCCAAGAGAATTAAGAAGACAAGTAGTTAAAAGAGGACTTTTCAATGCTAATTTCAAGGCTGATTTCGACTCTTTTGATGTTGTCGCGGCGGTAGGTGATCCTTTCCAAGCTTTCTCAATGGGTCTATTAAATGGTGCCAGGTTGGCAAAACAACCTGTAATATTGTCTGGAGGAAGTCAGATGTTAGCGATCATTTTGCTTGTACTAGAAATGTTAGATGGAAAAAACAAAGATGAATTTATTGAAGATGTTTTTATTGCTACAACTGGGTGGCTTGTGAAAGATAATTCTCTAAATGATTTAGTTAATTTAATTAATCAAAAATATGATGTCAAATTATTAGGTTTAGCCAGTCCTTTAAATTTCAAATCTTCAAAATACAAAGAATTGAAGGATTATGAATTAGGTCATGTGAAAGAAGGTGTAGGTGCTGGTGGAATATCATTGCTTGCTTTCTTAGATGGATTTAAAAATGAAGAAATAGTTTCATTGTGTCAACTAAATCTGGAAATGATGAAGGGCCTGGGTCAAATTTCTTTAGAGAAGGATTGCTGAATGTTTTCAAAATTTACAACTAGAAGAGAATTTTTAAATTGTGGTAAGCTTTCGCTTTTATTTTTCTTAAACTCTTGCAGTAATCAACCTAATAAATTAAAAATTGCATTACAAAATTCTTTTTATCCAGAATCTTTTAAAGATACGATTCCAAAAGATTGGAAGCAGGAAAAAATTAATTTTGAAAATATTCGGATACAAAAAAATATAAACACAATTTTCAATTCTGACTTTACTTTAATAAATGATGGGTGGATTTCTAGTATAGATTTTTCAGAATTTGAAAAAATAAATGAATATGAACTGTTCGAAAATTTGGATAAGAGATCGATAGATTTTTTGGGAAGTTTTAATCAAAATCAGAGGAGTAAATTATTTCCTATTGGCGTAGTACCCTATACAATTATCATTAAAAATAATAAAGAATTAATAAATTCAGCCAGAACATCTTGGGATTTTCTTCTTTCTAAAAAATTAACTGGGAAAATTATTTTTCCACAAAGTCCCAGAATAATATTGTCGATTGCTCAAAAAATTAATTCATACAATTCTTTAAAAAAACTCAAAAGCCAAGCAATGTTATTTGATGATAAAAATATGCTCAATTGGTTGATTAATTCTGATGCTATTGTCGCAATAGTTCCTTACAGTTTTTGTTCAAAATATTTAAAAATAGATCCAAGGCTTTCTTTAGTTTTCCCAAGCCAAGGTGTACCTTTGATGTGGCATTTTCTACTTAGTCGATCAAATCTAAATAATGCAATTTTAATTAAATGGATTAAATCTTTAGAAAATAAATCAATAGTAGATAAATTAGTAAGCCAGGGTTGGTATCTTCCATTCAATAGTGATTATTTGCAAAGTAAATATAAATCTGAAATGTTACCCATCTCAGGACCTTCTGAGAAATGTTGGGAAAATAGTTGGTCTTTTTCTGTATTAACAAATGAACAAAAAATTAATCTTAAAAATATCTGGAATGAGTCCTTATCCCCATAATCTTTTTGTAGGATTTTCAATTAATAAGTTATGAGTTTCCTTTAATAAATTTGGTATATCTAATTTATTAGGACATTTAGGAATACATTCATTACATTCTTGACAAAATGAGGAATTTTTTTCTACCCACCAGTGGCCAGCTTTTCCTATTAAATTGTATCTTTCTTTTGAAAATTCTAATTGGCCATAACCAATAGATATATTTCTTAAACGAAGTATTTCTGGAATAGGCACTTCATTTGGACATGGAAGACAAGATCTACATTGTTCACATTTGGTTGAATTTAATCTTTCATTAGAAACTTTCTCAATTTTATTCAGGGCGTCTTTTTCTAGTTTTGTAAGCTTCTGGAATGAGTTTCTAAGTTTATGCGCAAATTCAAAATCTTTTTTGTTTGTCGCCCCCAAGGATAAAGTTGTAATGCCTTTTGCTAGCAGAAATCGATATGCTAATTCTAATGGATGAAAGGGCTTAGAGGCCTCTATCAAAATTTCACTTGGAGAATACAATCTACCGCCTTTGTCAGCAGGGGATATTGCTAAAACTCCCATCCCTTTTTTTATAGCTTCCTCTGCTAAATCAATCTTAGATTGATCTAAATAATGTAAATGAAGACTACAAAAAGTAAAAACTTCAGAGTTAATTGCATCTTTAATTAGTGAATAACTTCCGTGAGAACTAAAACCAACTTGATCGACTAGTTCCTTTTCAAGTATCCAAGATATGAATTTCTTACCCTCTCCAGCAAGAACCCAATCTAGATGTTGTTTTAAGTTAAGTCCGTGAATTGCAAGATTATTAATTTTCTCGCGATTTAAATTTTCAAGAGACTTTTTAAAATTTTTTTTTAAAAAGTCAAAATCACCCTTTGGTAAAACTTTGGAAGTAATCACCCAATTTTTTTCTTTTATATTCTCTTCTATTGCTAATTTTTTTATTGAATCTCCAATAAGTGATTCAGCATCACCATAAGAGGGTGCTGTTTCTATATGGTTAATTCCTACATAATATGCATTTTTTATTATGCTATACATTTTTTCGAGACTTTCAGTTGCGCGCATTGTCCCTAAAGTGAATAAGCTCACTTTCTCCCCTCTACCAAATGATCTTTTTTGTGAATTAATAATCATCTAAATATGATCAATTTCTTTTTATTTACTCTTTAATTTATTTATAGTTGAAAATCATTTAAAGTAAATTAAAGTAAATACAAAATTTTGCAAAAATATTTTTCTTAAATCTATGTTCACAGGAATAATTCAATCAGTTGGAAAACTAAGACAAGAAAAAAATATTTTAGAAATTGAAATTCTAGATAATTTATTTGATATGGCAATCGGTGACAGCATAGCTGTTGATGGAATTTGTTTGACAGTTAAAGAGATTTTTCAAAATAAATTTACTGTTGATGTTAGTGAGGAGACATTAAAAAAAACAACTTTAGGAGTAAAGTCGAACCTGAATCAGATTGTTAATTTGGAGCCGGCTCTAAGGGTGTCTGATCGTCTAGGCGGGCATATAGTCAGCGGGCATGTTGATGGCCTTGGAACGGTCGAGAATATAGAAAAATTAGAGAAATCTTGGCTCTTATCAATAAAGTGGAAAAATAATAATTTTTCAAAATATGTAGTTAATAAAGGGAGTATTTGTGTAAATGGTATAAGTCTTACTATTGCAAAATATGAGCAAGAAGGAGAAATATTTACTATTGCGATAATTCCTCATACTTGGCATAACACAAATCTAAATAAATTAAATATAGGTGACAGCGTAAACCTTGAGGCAGATGCACTAATTAAATATGTAGAGAAATTACTTTTATTTAATAAAAATAGTAATCAAGATATATCTTCAAATAATATTTCTTCCGAGTGGCTTAAAGAAAACGGTTGGTAAAATATATTTTTTAATTTAATGGAATCAGATAAATTGTTTTTGATTCTTTTTTAAGATCGATTTTAAATTCCTGACCAGGTTCTAGACCTAATTTTTTGGTGTATGCATGACCAATTAATAGGTTCCCATTGCCATGAACTTTAGTTTTGAATTCTGTCTGTCTGCCTCTTGAAGCTCTATTACCATTTTTCCCCTGCCGACCATTTCCTATTTTGTAACCTTTAGCTTCAATAAGCGCTTTATAAAAACTTTTTCTTAAGATTCTTCCGCTAGGACCTACGTAACCACAACCTTTTGCTATCTCATCTTCAGATTTTTTACTTAATAATTTTGCTTTTTCAAGAAGTTCTTTTCCTTCTAGCATTATCTGACAAATTTCTAATTATATAATCTTACTAAAAGGAGAACTGTGGCAATATAAATTAATAAAAAATATTTTTAATTTTTAAAATTTAGTTTTTTATAAAAGATACAAAATAATAAATAAAATAACCCATATTCCATCTACAAAATGCCAGTACAATTCAACAGCTTCCAAGGGGAACATATTTTGACTAGTTAATCTTCCGCCCTTGATTCTCGATTGCCAAGCAATAATTAAAATCATTAAAGTGCCTAAAGTGACATGTAATCCATGAAAACCAGTAAGAGCATAAAAAGTACTTGCAAATAAATTATCGGTTAATCCAAAAGGTAAATGAAAATATTCAAATAATTGACATATTAAAAATATAATTCCAAGAAAAGCAGTAAAAAATAACCATTTTTGGGATTCAGAGTTTTTATCTTTTAAAAGTGCTTTGCCTGCTTTATGGAAAGTTGCACTACTAATAAGTAACAAAATTGTATTGAGTGTAGGTATTGGTAGTTCTAATTCATAAATAGCACCATCAGGTAATGGATTTACTGCTTTATAAGTTAAATAAGCAGCAAAGAATCCAGCAAAAGTCATTCCGTCCGCAATTAGGAAAGTTATAAGACCAAACATTCTGAAGTCTTCATGTGTTTCATTGGCTTCAGAATTATTTTTTTGAATTTCTTTTGAGCTATCAAGAGTTGTCATATGTTTTTATTTTCCTTCAGTAATTTCTTTACCATAACCATATGGTTCTTCAACTAATGGAGCTTCCCCTTCCCAATTTTCAACTGGAGGTGGAGAAGATGTTAACCATTCAGGTGTAAGAGCATTCCAAGGGTTATCTCCAGCATCTTTTCCATTTCTCACACTAAGATATACATTAATTAAAAAAGGAATTGTACTCATAGCCATCAAAAGAGCCCCTAGGCTACTAATTTGATTAACGAACTGGAATTGAGGATCATATTCCGCAACTCTTCTAGGCATTCCATTTAAACCAAGCCAATGTTGAGGAGCAAAGCACAAGTTAAATCCAATAAAGGTAATGATAAAATGTAAAATTCCTAATTTTTCCTTGAGCATTTTCCCAGTTACTTTTGGGAACCAATGATAAATTGAAGAAAAAATAATAAAAACAGTCCCTCCATAAACTATGTAATGAAAATGGGCTACAACGAAATAGGTATCATGTACGTGAATATCGAAAGGTACCTGTGCCAAAGCAACTCCTGTGATACCTCCAAAAACAAAATTTATAATAAATCCGCAAGAGAATAACATTGCACTATTGATAGAAATTTTACCTCCCCATAATGTTGCAACCCAATTGAAAAACTTTATACCTGTTGGAACAGCAATAAATGCCGTGGCAATAGTAAAGAACAACCTCATCCAAGGTGGCGTTCCACTCGTAAACATGTGATGTGCCCAAACAACTAAACCTAAAACTACTATCCCCATTATTGAAAAAACCATTGTTGTATATCCAAAAAGTGGTTTTCTAGCATGTACAGGAAGTATTTCACTAACTAAACCAAAGGCAGGAAGGACCATAATGTATACAGCTGGATGAGAATAAAACCAAAATAAATGCTGATAAACTACGACATTGCCTCCCAAGACAGGATTGAAAAAACCTGTATTAGCGATGATATCGAAGCTAAGTAGAATTAAGGTGCCAGCTAATACAGGAGTTGACAAAACAACTAATAGACTTGTTCCAAGCATTGCCCAACAATACATTGGCAATTTCATAAGTTTTAATCCTGGCCTTCTTAATTTGATAATGGTCGCGATAAAGTTTATTCCACCAAATATAGAACTGCCTCCAAGTAATAGAACGCTCAGAATCCAAATAATTTGTCCCGATTGAGGAGTAGTTATGCTCAAAGGTGGATAAGCAGTCCATCCAGCCTGAGCAGCACCATCAACAAAATAGCTTGCTACCAGCATCAAACCTGAAGGAGGAATTAACCAAAAAGCTACGGCATTTAATCTTGGGAATGCCATATCTCTTGCACCTACATAAAATGGAATTAAATAATTTCCAAAAGCACCGTTAACTACAGGCACTATCCAAAGGAATATCATTATCGTTCCGTGTAAAGTTAAAACTTGGTTATAAACATCTCTTGGCATAAAATCAGACATTGGGCTGGCCAGTTCAATTCTTATAGCGCTCGCTAAGGTTCCTCCTATTAAATAGAAGAGAAAACCACAAACCAAGTATTGAATCCCAATTACTTTATGATCAAGGCTAAAACTAAAGTATCTAAGCCAGCCTTTAGGTTGAAGACTTTCATTATTAGTTTTTTGTGGATCAATTGATATTGTCATAAATTTACCTCTGGTTTTTTATTTTTGTTAAACCATTCCTTGTAATCAGATTCTTCTTCAACAATTATGGAGGCTCTCATTCCTCCATGATATGGGCCACATAATTCTGCGCAAATTATCGGATATTTTCCTACTTTTGTAGGAGTGAAATTTAGGATAGTCGGTTGTCCAGGAATAATATCCTGCTTAATTCTGAACTCCGGTACCCAAAAAGCATGAATGACATCTTTGGATTCCATTTTCATTGATACTTTCTGATCAACAGGAACGTGGAGTTCTCCTGATATGAAATTGCCCTTGGGATAATTGAATAGAAATGCAAATTGCATAGCTGAAACTTCAATTGATAAATTATTTATTGCTATTTCATTATCAGAAGTTTGACTTATTCCAGCCCATATTTTTTCAGTGTTAGAACTCATCATTTCATGGTTATGATTTAGTTCTTTCATCCCTCCCATTCGATCGTAGATGTTGTAGCTATATAGACCTATTAATAAAACGATTATTGAAGGGATAATTGTCCATACAATTTCTAAGCTTAAATTTCCCTCTAAAGCTATACCATCGCCTATCTGATCATTTCTTTTCCTAAATTTAAATAAGCTATAAATGACTGCTATTGTCATTCCTATAAAAATAATTAATCCAATAATGAAAAGAATTTTAAAAAGTTCATCGTAAATTGGTGCATTAATACTTGCTTCCGCTGGGAGCAAATTTACATTAAAACCAATCCAAAAAGATATACCAAAAACGAGCGAAATAATTAGAATTAAATAAATGTTTTTATTTAACAATTGATTCCTTGAAAATTTGTATTTCTATCCTCAAGATATTCAATTTTTTTAATCCTGCATCCTTTGTTAAAAGAAAAACATTTAAATTCACAACTTCTTAAGATTTTTGAAATAAAAGGCGTATTATTAATAACTTTTTAGAGTTAATTGTCAGGGAAAAAAGATTAAATTAGTAAATTATTTTTTAAATTAAACATATTAATTTTTAATTAATGTTTGGTTTTTGAATCTAATTTAAGATGCAAAATAATAGGTTTTATCCATTTGATTAATAACCAATTATATAAATCAAAATATCTGACAATTTTTAAAAGGTTGGGGAGTCATAGTGTACTCGCACTAATCGCACTAATCGCAATTGGGGGTGCTACGAGAGTCATGGAGGCCGGACTTGCCTGCCCAGATTGGCCATTGTGTTATGGATCTTTTTTGCCTTTTAATCATATGAACCTAAGAGTATTTCTAGAGTGGTTTCATCGTCTAGATGCTTTTCTGGTTGGAATTTTAATTCTTTTTAAATTTGCCCTTTCAATTATTTGGAAAAATGAAATTCCAAATTGGTTACCTAAAACTTATTCATTATTACTTTTTCTCGTTATTGTCCAAGGATCTTTTGGAGCTTTAACAGTAATAAATCTGCTTGATTCATATACTGTTACTGGTCATCTTTTAATAGCTTTTCTACTTCTAATTACAACAATTTCAATAAATCAAAATTTAGAAAATGACGACATAGAAGAGCCATTAATTTGGTGGAGATTATTATTGTTTGTTCCTCTTTTACTTACTCTGATTCAATCTTTTATTGGAGTAAGGCTTTCATCAACTTGGTCAGCACATATTTGCTTATCTTTTAATAAACAATGTCTAATTCTAAATACTCATAAATTATTTGCTTTTCCAATTGCTTTTTCAATTCTATTGATTATTGCTACTGCAATTTACAAGAGAAATTTACTTAATGAAAATTGGAAATATCTTTTAGCGCTTATTTTTCTCTTGTTTTCCCAAATTGCTTTGGGTGTTTTAAGTCTTAAAACAAATTTGAATGAACCTATTTTTATTATCGGTCATCAACTTAACGCCTCTTTATTTATTGCAATATTAACAACATTAATTTTTAGAAATCCTTTTACCAAAAGAGGTCTAGACCACTCCCTTAATTCTCAAATGGTTGGTATTAATTCATGAACAGTAGTAACTTAGAAAACTTTAACTATAAATCTCCAACTAGGGATGAGGTTGTACCTTCAAGAAAAAGATTAACTTTGCCGCCTTGGCTTGAAGTAGCAAAACCTAGATTAATCCCACTTTTATTGGCAACAACTTTAGGAGGAATGGCTTTAACAGAAGAATGGCCTTTGTCTTCTCCAAAACTTATCTGTACTTTAGGAGGAGGCGCTTTGGCAGCAGCAGCAGCAGGAGCTCTTAATTGTTTGTGGGAAATGGAATTAGACAAGAGGATGACAAGAACTAGCAGAAGAGCGTTGCCAGCAGGAAAGTTATCATCTGAGACTGTATTTTTAGCTGCCGTATCTTGTACTTTGGCAGCTTCGATGCTTTTAGTAAGTGGTGTAAATTATTTGGCTGCGGGTTTAACTCTTCTTGGTTTATTTAGCTATGTAATTTTATATACAGTTATTTTGAAACCTCGTACAACAAAAAACATTGTTTTCGGAGGAGTTGCTGGTGCTATTCCACCATTAGTTGGAGCATCTGCTGCTACAGGGCATGTAGGGCTTAGTGGTTGGTGGTTGTTTGGTTTAGTAATGTTATGGACCCCAGCTCATTTTTGGGCACTTGCAATTTTGTTGAAGGATGATTACGCATCTGTTGGCATTCCTATGCTCCCTTCTGTTAAAGGATCTGTTTTTACTGCCAAAGCGATTTCTCGTTACGGATGGGCAACAGTTTTAATGAGTATTATGGGAGTCTTTGCTTTACCTGAAGGTGGTCTCTTATACGGAATTATGTTATTGCCATTTAATGGAAGACTTTTGCAATTAATTAATGAATTAAAGAAATCTCCTGATGATCTTTCAAAAGCAAAGTCTCTTTTTAGGTGGTCCATACTCTATATGTTTGGCATTTGTCTTTTGTTATTAATTTCTAGAACCCAACTATCTGTAGAATTTGAGCAGCAATCTATGCAAATATTTTTATCTATAGTATCCCTGCTTAGTAATTAAATTAGATGTAAAATGTTTTTTAAGTAAATTGTAAGTTTGATGAATTATATAAAAGTTCAAGGGCTCTCAAAATCTTATTCAGATATCAATGCATTAAAAAATTTATCGATGGAAATTGAAGCTGGCACATTATTTGGAATACTAGGTCCAAATGGTGCTGGTAAATCAACACTAATAAAAATATTGGCTACTTTAATTGAGCCTGATAGTGGGGAAGTTTTTATAAATAATATTAATCTGATAAAAAATTCAAGGAAAATTAGAGAATTAATTGGTTATGTTGCCCAAGATATTGCACTTGATAAAATATTAACTGGACGAGAGCTTTTGGATTTTCAAGCAGATTTATATCACATTAACAAAAACAAAAAATTTGAAAGGATAAAGAAATTAATAGATCAACTAGAAATGAATGATTGGATTGATCGTAAGTGCGGAACTTATTCAGGTGGAATGAAAAGAAGAATAGATCTGGCAGCTGGACTTTTACATTTGCCCCAAGTATTAATTTTGGATGAACCTACAGTTGGTTTAGATATTGAAAGTAGAAATATTATATGGCATCTTTTGAAAGATTTGAGAAATAATGGAATGACCATTATTTTAAGCAGTCACTATCTTGATGAAATAGATAAATTGGCAGATAGATTAGTAATAATTGATGATGGAAGAGTTATAGCACAAGGTACTCCTGCAGAGCTCAAAAATAAATTAGGAGGAGATAGAGTAACTTTGAAAGTAAGAGAATTTAGTAATCAAGAAGAAGCAAAAAATATATGTCAAATTTTATCTTCAATAGATGGAATTAGTCAGATTATCATAAATGAAGCTCAAGGTTTCTCAATAAATTTTGTAGCAGATAAGGAAAAAGATTTACTTACGAAACTCAAAGTGGAATTGGCCTTCTCAAAGTTTGAAATTTTTTCTTTAACTCAAAGTCAGCCAAGCTTGGATGATGTATATCTTCAGGCAACTGGGAAAACATTATTAGATGCAGAAATTTCAATGGCAGGGAAAAGAGACTTTAAAAAAGAATCAAAACAAGCAATGCGATAAAAATTTTTTGGTATCTGATTATAATGGATATTAAGTTCAGCCAATTATGGAATTAAAACAATATAATTTATTTTTTTTATATCAAGAAACATTTGCCTTAACTAAGAGATTATTTATCCAACTGAAAAGAAGGCCATCAACCCTTTTGGCAGGAATATTACAACCAATAATTTGGCTTTTTTTATTTGGAGCACTATTCTCTAAAGCTCCTGAAGGTTTTTTACCAGGAGTTGATTCTTATGGAAATTTTTTAGGCGCAGGCCTTATTGTTTTTACTGCTTTTAGCGGAGCCCTAAACTCGGGTCTCCCTTTAATGTTTGATAGGGAGTTTGGATTCCTGAATAGGTTACTTGTAGCACCTTTAACAAGTAGATTGTCTATAGTTTTATCTTCTTTTTTTTACATAACAATCCTGAGCTTTGTTCAGAGTATTGTAATTATGGTTGTTTCATACATTTTGGGTTATGGATGGCCCAACTTATATGGTTTAGGAATTGTGTTTACGACGCTAGTTCTATTAGTTCTTTTTGTGACATCAATAAGTTTATGTTTAGCATTTGTTTTACCTGGCCATATTGAATTAATCGCTCTTATATTTGTAATAAACTTACCTCTCCTTTTCGCAAGTACTGCTTTAGCCCCAATCTCTTTTATGCCAAATTGGCTTGGGTGGCTAGCTTCATTAAATCCATTAACTTTTGCTATTGAACCTATTAGGACTGCCTATACACAAACTATGGATTTAGAATTAGTAGCTTTACACGCCCCATATGGTGATTTAACTTGTAAGAGTTGTATTTCAATTTTATTTTCTTTAACAGTTTTATCCTTGATAATTATAAGACCTCTGTTAAACAGAAAGTTAAATTAAAAAAAATTTCATGCTATTAAAAAATCATCTAATTGAAGTTTTTAAAAAGGCTTCTTTAGAAAATAATTTTTTGCTTAAAGAAAATATAGTTCTTAAATGGGTCCATAGATTTGGGATTGATTCTTTAAATGATTTGTTAATCTATAGTCCAGTACAAAAGGAAAATCAGCATGAAGAAGAGAATCAAGAACAAATATCTTTAATTAATGAAGTACATGAAGAAGAGAATCAAGAACAAATATCTTTAATTAATGAAGTACATGAAGAAGAAAATCAAGAACAAATATCTTTAATTAATGAAGTACATGAAGAAGAGAATCAAGAACAAATATCTTTAATTAATGAAGTACATGAAGAAGAAAATCAAGAACAAATATCTTTAATTAATGAAGTACATGAAGAAGAAAATCAAGAACAAATATCTTTAATTGATGAAGTGCATGAAGAAAAAAAACAAGAAAAAATGAAGTGGGAATCTACTGTTTTGCAAAATTCTAGAAGCAATAAAATTATTAGCAAATATGAAGATTTAAATAAAACAAAACAATATACAACAAACCAAAAATCACCCCTGCCTTATATTAAAAATTTACGAAAGTGGATTAATAAAGATAAAAAAGCTAGTTAGCTTTTACATCATACCTGGCATACCCATACCTCCCATACCTGGCATACCCATGCCCCCCATACCTGGCATGCCCATACCTCCCATTCCTGGCATGCCCATACCTCCCATACCTGGCATACCCATGCCTCCCATCGGATCTCCTCCTGGGCCTCCAGGGACTGCAATTTCAGGCTCTGGAATATCAGCAATTGCAACTTCTGTTGTCAGGAGCATAGCGGCAATAGATACTGAATCTTGAAGAGCTAATCTTATTACTTTAGTTGGGTCTAATATCCCTGAGTCCTTTAAATCCTCATATTTCCCTGAATTAGCATTAAATCCTTTGTTAAGCCTCATAATTTCAGCGACAACTACATCGCCATTAAAACCAGCATTTTTTGCTATTTGTTTAGTAGGTTCTAAAAGGGCTTTTTTTACTATGTTTATCCCCGTTTTCAAATCATCGGATGATTTTTGACTTAAATTTAAAAGTTCATCTGATATTTCAATTAAAGTTTGACCACCTCCAGAAACAACACCTTCATCAATAGCAGCTTTTGTAGCATTAAGGGAATCTTCTATTCTCAACTTTTTATACTTCATCTCTGTTTCTGTTGCAGCACCTACTTTTATAAGAGCTACTCCTCCCGCAAGTTTGGCTATCCTTTCATTGATTTTATCCTTGTCGTATTCTGATTCAGTTATATCAACTTCTCTTTTTAATTTCTTGACCCGCGCATTAACTAAATCTTTAGTGTCATCGAAGGCTATTATTGTAGTTTTATCTTTTGTGATAGTTATTTTTTTTGCTTTGCCTAAATCATTAATCGATACTTTTTCTAATGTCATCGATTTATCTTCACTAATT
The DNA here is from genome assembly GCA_017644425.1 of Prochlorococcus marinus CUG1433. Lineage (NCBI taxonomy): Bacteria > Bacillati > Cyanobacteriota > Cyanophyceae > Synechococcales > Prochlorococcaceae > Prochlorococcus > Prochlorococcus marinus. The sequence goes on along the minus strand of JAEPLN010000001.1, from coordinate 494,688 downwards.
AGCTTGGCTCCAGTAAGAATTGCAATGTCTTCAAGGGCAGCTTTTCTTCTTTCACCGAATAATGGAGCTCTTACGGAAGCAACATTTAACACTCCGCTATTTTTATTCAATACGAGAGTAGTTAAAGCCTCTCCTTCTATATCTTCAGCAAGAATTAGAAATGGTGAGCCTGATTTCTGAATTTCCTCTAGTATTGGGACTAGGTTAGCTAAAGTTGAAATTTTTTGGTCAGTAATTAATATTTTAGGGTTTTCAAGTTCACAAACTTGTCTTTCTTGGTCTGTTACAAAGTACGGAGAACTATAGCCTCTATCAAAAGACATTCCTTCAGTTATGTCTAATTCTGTATCTAATGATTGAGATTCTTCAACAGTTATTACACCATCTGAAGTAACGATATCCATGGCTTTTGAAATTATAGATCCTATTTCTTCATCACCTCCCGCACTAACTGTTGCAACTTTTTGGATATCAGATCCACTTATTGAAATACTTTTCGAACTTAATTTCTCTAAAACAAAAGCCAAGCCTGCCTCCATACCTTTTTTTAATTCCATAGGACTAGCACCTGAAGCAATATTTTTTAATCCTTCCTGAACCATCTTCTGAGCCAAAATGGTTGCTGTTGTTGTTCCATCACCAGCACTTTCTTTTGTCTTGGAGGCAACTTGCTCTATTAACTTGGCTCCTAAATTAGAAATAGGGTTTTCAATCTCAATTTCTTTAGCAACTGTAGATCCATCTTTTACTACATCTGGAGAACCAAATTTTCTATCTATCACTACGTTTCTTGCCTTTGGTCCAATAGTAACCTTTACTGCGTTAGCTACGAAATTTACACCTTTTTCTAGCGCTTCTCTTGATTCATTAGAAAAACTTAACTGTTTAGCCATGTTTACTCGTTCTTTAATGTTATTCTAATCTCCCATAGAATCATTTTTAAGGGATATTTAATTAAGTGGGGAAAGCCGAATTTCTTTTAATGAGATAAACAAATTCTCTTAAATAAGAGTATCTTTAAGTTATGGATGTTACGAATAATCTTGTTTTTACTCTTACCGCAATCCTCGCGATTGCTATGACATTAATATACTTTCCTTTAAGATTTTTCTTGACATTAACTGCTAGAAGTCGAAGGCTAAAACTTTTACAAAAAATTAGAAGGTTAAGAGATGAATTGGGCCAACCTTATGAAAGTACATAATTAAATACTCATACCCCCGTCTATACTTATTGTTTGTCCTGTGATGTAACTTCCTGCATTACTAGAAACTAAAAAAGCCACTAAGTTTGCGATTTGAGTACAACTTCCTAATTTTCCTAAAGGAATAACTTTTAGTATCTCTTCAGTATTAAGTTTTTCGGTCATCTCTGTTTCTATGAAACCTGGAGCTATTGCATTTACGTTTATACCTCTTGAAGCAAATTCTTTCGCGCAAGTTTTGGTGAATCCAATAACTCCAGCTTTGGCGGCAGAATAATTTGCTTGACCGGGATTACCAATTATTCCAACAACAGATGAAATGTTTACGATACTACCACTTCTTTTTTTCATCATAAATTTTGACGCATATTTTGTACAAAGAAAAACTCCTTTTAAATTTGTATTTAGTACGTCATCCCATTGTTCCGATTTCATTCTCATCAATAGTCCATCTCTAGTAATACCAGCATTGTTAATGAGGATATCAATGGTGCCATTAATTTTGACGATTTCTTCAAAAGCTGAACTTACAGCACTCTCTTTTGAAACATCAAATTTTAATTTATGAGCTTTACCTCCCAAATTTTTTATTGAATTAACAACTTCTTCAGCTTTTTCATCAGAAGAAGAGTAATTAATAAAAACTTCTGCTCCTAAGCGACTTAGTTCTAAAGCAATTTCTTTACCAATTCCCCTGCTAGCTCCTGTGATTAAAGCAACTTTGCCTGATAATGAATCTGTATTGGACATTATGAAATTTTATAATTTTCAATCGTAGTACTATTTGTGTAAAGATATTGCTTTTATTTATAATTGTCTAGAAAATATTAAAACCTTTTATCGTGCACTTTTTAATCCCAGCTGCAGGGAGTGGTAGCAGAATGAAAGCTGGAAAAAATAAATTACTTATTGATTTAGAGGGAGAGTCTTTGATTTATTGGACACTTAAATCTGTATTTTCTTCAAGCTCCATAAAATGGGTTGGAATAATTGGGCAACCCAAAGATAAAAATTTATTATTAAATTCAGCAAAGGATTTTGCCCATAAAGTTCATTGGATTAATGGTGGAGATACCAGGCAACAGTCAGTTTTTAATGGTTTAAAAGCGTTGCCAAAAGATGCTGAAAAAGTTTTAATACATGATGGTGCTAGATGTCTAATTAATCCTGAATTGATAGATCAATGTGCCAAGCAATTAGATGAAAATGAAGGTGTTGTTTTAGCTACTAAGGTAATTGACACAATAAAGATTGTTGATAATGAAGGCTTTATTAAAGAAACACCAGATAGAAATTATTTATGGGCAGCGCAAACTCCTCAGGGCTTTTTAGTAGATAGATTAAAAAAAGCTCATACGATGGCAATTGATAAAAACTGGAAAGTCACAGATGATGCCTCACTATTCGAAATGCTTAATTGGAAAGTAAAGATTATTGAAGGAACTTATTCAAATATTAAAATTACATCCCCTATAGATTTGAAAATAGCAAAACTTTTTGTGAAGAACTCCTAGTTAAAAAGGTGTATCGATACTAAGAATGCCATCATCACCATTTATGGTTCCTTCGTATCCTATGGGAATACAAGCATTTCCCGAAATATGGCCTACTGGGAGGTCATAAAGAATAGGGAAATCAAACTCTTGGAGTCTTTCAATAATGCAGTTTTTTAGTAAATCTCTCCATTCAAGGTCGGAGGAATCATTAGAAAAACTTCCAAATCCAATACCAGCAATTTCAGAGAGTGTTTTAGTCATTCTGAGGTAAGTCAACATGCGATCAATTTTATAAATATCTTCATTAATATCTTCAAAAATTATTATTTTTCCTTTGCAATCTGGAAAGTGATTAGTACCAATTAAAAAAGTAGCAATAGTTAAGTTAGAAACGATAATTTCTCCTTTAGCTTTTCCAGCTTTTAAAGGAATTCCTCTTATATCCTCAACATATCCTTCAAAAAGTAAATTTCTTAATCTCTTTAGACTCCACTCTGGCTCTTTGCAAAGGCCAGTAACCATTGGGCCATGAATAGAACCTATAAATCCTTGAGAATATTTAGATAGTAATAAAGAACATGTATCTGAGAATCCAAGCATTAAACCATTCTGCCAAGAAGGTTCTTTTTCTAAAAGTCTTGCTGAACCCCAGCCTCCTTTCGCAAAAATGATTAGCTTACTATTTTGTGCTTTTTCCAGTTCTTCAAATCTAGTTAGATCGTCACCTGCAAAGTAACCAAATTTTTTTGATAGAGAATTATTTTCATTAATTTCCAAGCCCCAATTTTTTAAGATTTCTATGCCTTTTTGAAAATTCTCGTCTTCATCAATAAAGGAGCCTGGAGCTAAAATATCTATTAGATCCCCTTTTTTTAATCTAAAAACCATATTTAGAATTTATGAAGCAATAATAATACCTAATAAAAGTAATCCTCCATAAATTGATTGATTTTTGAAGTGATTCCCAATATTTTTTATTGATTGCTTTTCTTCAGGAAATACTTTTAGTATATCTCTCTGCATTAAGATTAACGTTGCAACCCAAATTGGCCAAAAAATAAAATCCATTTGATTAATAAATCCGCATAATCCGAGAAAACAAGAAGTTAAAAAATAACAAATTTGAATAGTTATTCTTGTATTGTTCTCAAGGTTAACAGCGGAACTATTTATTCCAATTTTGATATCATATTTTTTATCTGCTAAAGCATAAATCGTGTCAAAGCCAAAAGTCCAAAAAATGGTAGCTAGCCAGCAAAATAATAAAACAATACTATTTAAGTTGCCTTCATTTGCGGCCCAGGGAATTAAGACAGCAAAACCCCAGCATATGGATAAGATTAATTGAGGATATTTAAACCATCTTTTGGCTGAAGGATAAATTAAAATAATAGGTAAAGCTAAAAAAGCAAGTGAAATGGAGAGGATTCTTCCAGGCTGAGGTAGTGACAAAGTTAAAAGGAAGCTACATAAAATTAAAATGAAAAGAATTGAATAAGCTGTTTTAAGACCGATTTTATTTGCAGCTAGAGGTCTATTTTTTGTTCTAACAACTCTTTGATCAATTTTTTTGTCCCAAATATCATTAACAACGCAGCCTAATCCACTTACTAGTAGTCCTCCCAGTATTATTCTTATCAACATTAAAAATGTTGGATTAGCATCTGGGGTTAAATATAAACTCCATCCAGCAGGGATAAGTAAGATCATTCTTCCTGTAGGCTTATTCCACCTTAGTAATTCAAAAAATGCACTTAATTTAATTTGTCGATTTTTATTTTGCATATGACCTATTGTATATTTCATAACTTTAAATAATCTTACTAGTATTAAATGATTTCTATTATTTAATAATCAATCTTGGGTATATTTATTAATGGATTAAAGATATCTGCATCTTATAAAAAGAAATGATACAGAAACAAGATTTAAGATATTTTCAAGAAAAGCAAGTTTTAGTAGCTTCTATAGATATTGGAACTAACTCTACACATCTCTTGGTAGCAGAAATTAATCTAGAATTAAAATCATTTTCAATAAAATTTACTGATAAATCAACCACTCGTCTTGGAGAAAGAGATGAGGAGGGTAATCTTACTGAAGAATCAATCCAAAGAGCATTAGTTACTCTTAAGCGATTTAAGGAATATTGCAAAAGTAATGGAGTAAAACAAATAGTAACAGCAGCAACAAGTGCAGTTAGGGAAGCTCCAAATGGTCAAGATTTTATTAAAAGAGTTCTTGATGAAACTGATATTCAAATAGAAATGATAAGTGGTTCTGAGGAAGCTAGATTAATTTACCTTGGTGTTCTCTCTGGTATGGCTTTTGAAGATCAGTCTTTTGTAATCATAGATATTGGAGGAGGATCTACTGAATTAATACTTGCTGATAAAAAAGATGCTATAGCTCTTACCAGTTCTAGAATTGGTGCGGTAAGACTTAAAAATGATTTTTTAAATAAAGATTCTATAGATTCAGAAAGATCGAGTTTTCTAAAAACTTTTATTAAAGGATCTTTAGAACCATCTGTTAGAAAAATAAACAGTAGATCTAAGGGAGATAATACTTTATCTATGATTGCAACTAGTGGCACTGCAACCTCATTAGGAAATTTGATTTCAGATGATTTGGGAGAATCTAAACAAAAGTTGCATGGTTATAAATTTAAAAGGGAAAATTTACAAAATGTATTGGAAAAACTAATTAAATTGCCAGTTTCGGAAATCAAGAAAATACCTTCATTAAGTGAGAGAAGAGCGGAAATAATTGTTCCAGGAGCATTGATATTAAACACCGCAATGGAGATGTTGAACTTTAATGAATTAACTATAAGTGAGAGGGCTCTTAGAGAGGGTTTAGTTGTTGATTGGATGCTTCGTAAAGGGATAATAAAAAACGAATTAAATATTCAAAGTAATATTAGAAAAACAACCATAGTTCATCAGGCAAGAAAGTTTGGCGTAGATAGTACAAGAGCTGAGAAAGTTATCGATATTGCCTTTCAAATCTACGATCAGACTAAAAATATCTTTCATAGCGATAAAGACCCTAAAGCCAAAGAACTTCTTTGGGCAGCTTCTAATCTTTATAATTGTGGGAAATACGTGAATGTTGGTTCATATCACAAACACTCTTGGTACTTAATAAAAAATTGTGAGTTGTTGGGATATTCTGAAGCAGAAACAAATATTATTGCTTCAATTGCTAGATACCATAGAAAGACTTTACCCAAGAAAAGACATGAGTCTTGGCAAAATTTAATATCCAAAGAAGATAAAACATTAGTTCTTGAAATGTCATTGATTTTGAGACTAGCAGCATCTCTTGATCAAAGACCTGACAAGGCGATCTCCACAGTTCAAATAAAATTACAGGGAAATATTCTTACATTTGAACTTTTACCTTTAAATAAAAACCATGATCTTATTCTTGAAAAATGGAACTTAGGATTATGTCGTAATGTAATAAAAGAACTAAAGAATTTAGATTTAAAAGTTATTTAGTTTTTAATAAGTTCTTGTTTTGGGGTTTGCTTTTGAGAAGAGTCTGAAAATAAATTGAAAATTAAGGTCGAGGCGATTAGTCCAAGAAGGCCTGAAATTAAAATAAATATCCAAAACCCTACTGGACTTAGATTCTTAAATTGTCTAGTTTTATTTGTTTTTTTAGCAACTTCTTCAACTATTTCGTCAATTTTTATCTCTTGCCTTTCCGTCTTGAATTCATTCATTAAAAATTCTGTATCAAGTTTCAGCTTCTGTGAAATTCTACGAACCATTGCTTTGACAAATACTTTTTCAGGTAGTTCTTCTTCGTTACCTTCTTCAATGGCTTTAAGTTGATGAGATCCAATTTTTAAATCAGAAGCCAATTCTTCAATAGATTGCTCTCTACTTAACCTTGCCTCTTTAATAAAACTTCCAATTCTCTTTAAAGCGGATTGTTCTCTTTTGGTATTGTCTTTTGGGTTAGATTTTATTTCTTTCAAAGCTAATAAATTTTTACCAATTATAGTAATTAATATTTTTCTATCAACTTTAAGATTATTTTTTCCTAAAGAGATGCCTATAAGATGGATTATAAAGATTAGATCTTTTTTGAGAATTATTAATTGCTGGACTAATTATGTAAATGGTTGTTCTAATTAGTTTTTTTTCAATAGAAAATTTTTCCATATCTTTTAATTCTATTAATGCTGTCCAACCATCATCCCAAGATACTCTAAATCCAACAATCACTTTAGTCTCTGGAGGGTAAAACTCTAGTAGAACTTCTTGAGACCTTTTCACATGCCTAGCACTTAGATAAAGACATATAGAGGAATTGTGTTTCGCAAGATCTTTCAGAGATTCTTTTTCGGGCATCCCTGTTCGCCCTCCTGCTCTAGTTAAAATTATTGTTTGCGTTACGTCAGGGGTGGTTAACTCAGCTTCATGATATGCTGCAGCAACTTGAAAAGCACTTACTCCAGGAACAACCTCGATTTCAATCTTTTCGGTTTTTAAAATTTCGATTTGCTCTCTAATTGCTCCAAAAAGGCAAGGGTCTCCATCATGCAACCTTACAACAGTTTTCCCTGCCTGAAATTTTTCTATCATTATTGAGGTAATTTGCTCTAAGTTGAGCGAACTCGTTTTTATTTTTTCAGAACCTTCTTTAGCAGAATCTAAAATCTTTTCAGGAATTAGAGAATCAGTCCAAATAATGACATCTGCAATTTTTATCTTTTTTAATGCTTTTAAAGTTAATAATTCTGGATCGCCTGGACCGACACCAATAAAGGATATTTTGTTATCCATTCTTTCTATTTTTCCCACTATATGTTCTCAATCTTAAAAAAGATATTCCAATTAATCCAGAAGAAAATAGAAAAATACTTATAAATTGAGCCATTCTTATACCGCCATCACAGAAAGGTGGAAGTCCACCAATGCATAGTGGGTCAGTTCTTAAACCTTCAATCCAGAATCGTCCAAAGCTATAACTTATTAAATAAAGACAGCTAATAAAGCCAGGCCTGAAAAAATCGGTTTTATTTTGTTTATTAAAGGTAATAATAAGGACGATGAAAATCAAAAGATTCCACAATGACTCATAGAGAAATGTAGGATGAAAAAATTCATAATTAATAAATTCTAAAGGCCTATTTTGGATAGGTATAAATAATTTCCAAGGCAAATTTGTAGGAACTCCAAAGGCTTCATTATTGAAAAAATTCCCCCACCTTCCTATTGATTGTCCAAGAATAATCGAGGGTATTAATATATCTATAAAGGTTTTTAAATTAATTTTTTTTGAGTTACAGAAATAGATAATAGATATTAATGCTCCTATTAGACCTCCATGGATTGCTATGCCTCCTTCCCAAACTGCGAGAAAAGAAGGTATTTGAATGATGTTGTTGAATAGTTCAAAAGAAGTAAAAAAGTTCTCTCCGCTATATTGCCTCCACTCAAAAATTACGTAATAAGCTCTAGCTCCAATTATTGAAGAGATTATTAATGATGGAAGTATTTCACTAATGTACTCTGGGTTAATATTTCTTGCCCTTGCAAGTTTTTTAGAGACAAATAGGCCTATTAAAACTGAAACCGAAATAAGAAGTCCGTACCATCTAATAGTTATAAATCCTAAATTTAAAAAAGTTTCTCCTGGAGATTGTATAAAAGCTTGAAGTATAAGCATTTAGAGAAAGTTAGATACCCTCTGCTGCTTGCACTTTTTCTACTTGTTTTTTCTTTAATACTAAAAGTATTTGTGTTAAGCCTACACCAATGAAGAATGCAATCAATCCAATAACTCTATAAGGGCTCTGAAGTACAACCTCAGCATCTAATTGCCCAAAGCCACCAACGTTGGGATCATTAGTAAGAGGGTCACCTACATTAATTTTGTCTTGCGCTTTTACGATAAGTTGAGGACCAACAGGCACTGCTTCAGTAGTTATTTCACCATTATCGTTTTCTATATTGACTTGATAGCTACCATCTTCAATTGTTTCTATTGAATTTATAGTTCCTGCGGTGGAAGAAGTGAATACTACATTATTGCTCTTGTCTCCAGTTGGATATACCTGACCTCTACCTCTATTGCCTCCAATATGTAACGAGTATTTCCCGTAGTGATATTCTTTATTAGTGGATGGGTCAGGGGAAAGTACAGGGAAAACGATTTCTTTATTGGTATCGCCAGGTAAAGGTCCGACAATAATGATATTATCTTTCTCCTCACTGTAGTTAGTAAAATAAACCCCTTCTGTCTCCTCTTTTATTTCTTCGGTCCATCTTTCTTGTGGAGCAAGTTTAAAGCCATCAGGCAGCATTACAACAGCACCAACTTGTAATGGAACTTCCGAACCATCAGCCCCTATCTCTTTTAAATCATTTTTGTAGGGTATTTTGACTACAGCTTTGAAAACACTGTCTGCTCCAACAGATTGTGGAACCTCTGCAATTGTAGGCATCTGAGCTAGATGACAATTTGCACAGACTATCTTACCTGTGGCTTCTCTTGGGGATTCGTAGTTTTGCTGAGCCCAAAATGGATAAGCAAAACTGATCTCTGGATAAAATACAATGCTTGAAATGAAAAGCAGAGTACAGATAAATAAACTTGTTTTTTTCATAATTTGATTTTTAAGACCTTTCATTTTTTTTATGCCCACCATGGATTTTCATTAGTTCTAAAGTCAGTTTCTGACCATTGTTTGACGAGTACAGCATCATCTTCAATATCGACATGAGCTAGAGCTAAAGATAAAGGCGCAGGCCCTCTTACTACCTTCCCGTTAGTATCGTACTGACTGCCATGACAAGGACATATGAATTTATTAGCGCCACTATCCCATGGGACAACACAACCTAAATGAGTACAAATTGCATTTAACCCAAATTCTCCTATTTCCCCACCCTCATTAACTATTAAATAAGTTGGATCTCCCTTTAGCCCCTGAACTAGACTTCTGTCACCTGCTTGATGGGTAGCTAACCAACCTGTTTTAGTTATTGGATTGCCTAATTCATCTTTAGCAGAAGTTCCACCTCCACCACCGCCTGCTCTTAAAGGCATGAAATAATTCGCTACAGGGTAAAGGGCTCCTAAAGCTACACCAGTTGCGGTACCAAATGTAAGAAGATTCATAAATTGCCTTCGACCCATAGAAGGGACATCATTGGAACTTAATTGAGTCATTCGCTACTTGGTTCTGTTATTTATTAATTATTATGGAGCAAATTGTTCAATTTCTGTTGCAAATAGATAGGACTTTTAATAATTTAAAGTAAAAGTTTAGGAAGTCTTAATTAATTGATTTAAATGAACCCATTGCTAGTAGATGAAGTTATACATTATTTGATTCATCGCTGGGGAAAAAAATATGATTTTAGACTCTTTAGAAGAGGAAAATTCGTGTATTTTCAAATGATGTGGGGATTTCTTGGACAGGAATCATTCCCTTTAAGTGAAGATGAATATAAAAAATCGATAGCTGATAAAATCGAGATTTTAAATAGATGTGGATATTCAGAAGAAGTAAGGGAATGGCTAAAGAAAGTCAATGCTAAGCCAAGGTTAGGTAGAGCTGTCAGTTTGCAATTAGATCTTAATGAGAAGATGAAAGAGTTTTTGACTTAAGATTTTCTGATAAGTAAGTTAATCCAGTACCTACAAAAAATAAAAACACAATCGATATAGATAGCAATGACATAGTCAATGGGTCAGTTGAAGGGGTAATCACTGCAGATAATATTGCAGAGGAAATTACAACTATCTTCCAATTCGAAATCATTTTTTCTGTTGTGATTATTCCTAGAGAACCAAGAATAAATTGTAATACTGGCAATTGAAAAGCTATTGCAGTGCTAGACATTAATAAGAGAACAAAATCAAAATATCTTTCTATAGACCAAGTTGGTTCAACAATATCAGCACCGAAACTAATGAAGAAATTTATTGCTGCAGGGACTAATATCCACCATGAAAAAATTAATCCTAAAAAAAATAGAAGACCTGAACCAAAAACTGCAGGCAAGATAAGGCTTTTTTCTTGTTTTGTTAACCCAGGAGAAATGAATAATATTATTTGATAAAAAATATAAGGCATAGAAACTATCAATCCGCTGTAACCTGCAACTTTAATAGCGACAAATAAAAACTCTCCTGGAGCAAGTTGTAGTAAATGAATATCACCAGCTGGAATTTCTAAAAAAGATATTAATGGCTTTATGATGAGAAAACTAAAGAATATTGAAATAATTATTGAGTAAATTGAGTTTAGTATCCTTTGACGAAGCTCCTCTAAATGATCACTAAAAGTCATCGAATCTGATAATTTTTTTTCACTTTGACCTGAACTTCTCATTATTATTTGATAAAAATTATGTAAGAAAAAGGTTTAACACTACTATTGTCAAAGTCCAATTTATTTTTCAATAAACTTAATTATTTGCTTAATTTAGGATTTGTTGGATCTGGTAATAAGAAAGGAGGGGCATCATTCAAAGATGATTCACCATAAGTTTCATATTCTCTATATCCACCCATTTTCCCATTTGTTTTCATTAAAGCGCTTACGAAGGCAAGTAGTAAGAAAACAGTAGGAGCTCCAATTATTAATGCAGCACCAAATAGATATCCAACAATAAATTCTGGAAAACTATGATTTCCTAAAAATTCATGAGTGCCTAAAAGAAAATCAAACATTTAGATTTAAAATTTTTTTTTTATTATAAACTAAATTACTGTTTTAAGATTTTTTTTAATGTAATCTTCTCCTCTTGTAGGATTTCCCCAAATAATTTCTCCATTTTTAAAGGAAACGCAACCCGGTCCTCCGTTTTTGATTTTTTGCAAATCTTTAATCTTTACTAAATTAATTGGAACTTTAATGTTTCTTTTTGCCTTACTAAATAAAGCAGCTAAATCAGCAGCTATTTGAAGATCTTGTTCAGATGCTACTTGAGATGAAGACTTTAAAACTACATGACTGCCTGGTGATTCCTGTGCATGAAACCATAAATCGCCTTTTTTTGAGAACTTAAAGCTTATTAAATCATTTTGCCTCATATTTCGCCCTACCTGAAGCTTTAATCCTGTGGGAGTGTCAACTTGAATTGGTGAAGACTCTATCTCATATGTATTTTTCTGATCTTCTCTTTGCTTTTTGATATTGATATTAAACTCGTTACAAATTTCTTCCATAATTTCTTCTATTAGTTTGATTCTCATAGAAAGTTTTTCATGATTTAAAGAATTTAAATTTTCTAGAAGCGTAGTGAATTCGTCTAATCTCTCTATATTTGTTTTGTAAATGCTTAATCTTTCTTTTATTAATTCTCTAGATCTCTTTAGTTTTTTTGATTTTTTATATAGTTTTTGTCCCTTTATAATGTCCTGTTTTTTAATTTCATGTGAGGAGAATATAATATCAGCTTTTTCTTTATATATCTCGTAGTTTTCTGATTTTGTCAGAAGATCATTTTGAATATTTAAATTCTTTTTCTCAGTATTTGCCTGCTTAAAAATTATCCCTTCAATTTTCTTTTTCAATAATTCAAGTTTTTTTTGTTTCAGATGATAATCATAATAATTCTCTAAGCTTGTGCATAAATCTGTTTTATTTTCGCAATTAATTTCCTTATCAAAAAACCAAACGCAATAAAAATCTTTGTTGAATGTAGAAAAGTTAAAGTTATTGTTTTTAAACCTATTTATCCAAATCTTCCAATTTTTAAATATCTCCTTTAAGTCTGAGTTGCTAATGAAATCAATATTTTTCCCCATTATTTCTGAATTAACAGTTGAGCTAACAACCTCTAATTGTTTTGTGAGGATAGGGCTTACTCCTTGATAGGTATTTATTAAACAGTATTTCAAAGACTCAGGTACTATTGAAATTGAGTCTTTCCATGATTGAAAAGACTCATCTTCTCTAGGTTGTTTTTTGAGATTGACTGGAGGGCCAGAATAAATTGATCCTGTTGAAATTGTTCTAAAACTAGATTGACTTGATTTAATTTGTTTACCAACGGCAATTATCTTATGTTTATTATCCAGATAAAAAATATTACTATGTTTTCCCATTAATTCAAAAATTAAATACTTATTAATTTCATCTCCAGGTTTTTTCGCAAAACTAAATTTTATAACTCTCTCAAAATCATCTTGATCAATCGAAATTAAAGCCATATACTTTAATCCGTATCTTATTTGTTTAGAAAGTGTGCTTTCTCTCCCTATCTTTTCTGGCTTATTTATCTTTAGTATTCTTGGAGAGTCTCCATTCCATGAAACTTCTAACCATGTTTGAGAATCAACTCCTCTGAAACATAATTGAATTGTATTAGGCTCTGGTTGTTGGGCAGTCTCAAACTTTGTAGGTAAGATATTCTTTGACAAATAATGCAAGACAGATCTAATAGATGTAATATCCATTATCTGTGGAACACCTTTTTGCATTATTCCTTTTTAGTTCACAAGATGTCTATTTTACTGTAAAAAATTTAATATGAAAAATCAAAAAAAACTTATTATCCTTACTGGACCCAGCGGGGTAGGTAAAGGAACAGTTGTTAAAGAAATATTAGGTAAAGAAAAAAACTTTTGGCTTTCAATATCTGCAACTACTAGAGAACCTAGAGAGGGAGAGAAGGACGGAGAAAATTATTATTTCTTAAACCAAGAAAAGTTTAAAGAAATGATTGAACAAAACCTTTTCCTTGAATGGGCTCAATTTGCTGGAAACTTCTATGGAACGCCTTTGTCTTCAGTTAATGAGAAAATAAAAAAGGGATTTACCGTACTACTTGAAATTGAAGTAGAGGGTGCAAGGCAAATAAAAAATAAGTTTCCTAATTCACAGTCAATATTTTTACTTCCTCCTGATAAACAAGAGTTAGAGAGAAGAATAAGAAATAGAGGTACAGAAAAAGAAGAGGCAATTAAAAAAAGACTCTCAAGGGCTAATTATGAGATTTCAGTATCAAATGAATTTGATTTTGCATTAACAAATCACAATGTTGATGAAACAGCAAAAAAAATAATCAAGTTAATAAAAACTTGATTATTTTCTATTTATCAACTCATTGGATGGAATAATAAATCTGGGAAAAACCTATTAAATTCAATAATTATTCCAGCTGTAAGGCTTAGCCAAATTGCTGCTACCACTGGAGCAGACCTGATAAATTTTGTGTTTAGAATTTTGAACATTTGTTTTATGAAAGTTTTTTAAGGATGTTTAGCGAGGACCATTAAGTGTAATGTTGTTATCTTTCTCTCTTAAATCTCCATTTCTACCTTGTTTATTAGCAAGAAGAGGCCATTGGGCTCCTTTTACAAGACATTTTCTGGCTAAATCTAGGTCAATAATGATCTCAAGATCTGCTGGATTCTTGGTCTTTTTTGATTCAATCAGATACTCTCTTCCAGACCAGCCTATAATTCCAGCAATGTAAATGAACAATACTCCGGGGATAAGTAAATCTCCTTCATGACCTCTATTTAAAAGAGCCCCCCATGGCTCAAGAGGAGGTCCAATTATTAAATGTGGAAGACCATCATCTCCGCATGATGCTTTCCCATATCTTTCAAATCTTGAGATGTCTTTTTGAGTAGTTGCAGAATTTGCTCTCTCAATGAATTTAGGATTTTCAGAGCATTTTGTGAGGGCTGAAGCAGTATATTCAGTGCTAGCTCTATCTGCGTTTAACGCAGGCCCATTAGCAGCCAGAGCAATTGGAGTAATTCCTAGGAACAGAAAAACTGAGGTTATGATTGAAAAAAAGAATTTCATAAGTTGCAATCTTTAATTCCTTATAATGTGTTTAAGTAAGAAATTAATATTAAAATAGAACAAGTTGAATCAAAAATGCATAAAGTTTTAGCTATTGAAACAAGTTGTGATGAGACATCTGTCTCAATAGTTTCTAATATTGGCGATAATTTCAGAATACATTCAAATATAATCGCATCTCAAATTGAGGATCATTCAAAATGGGGAGGTGTCGTGCCTGAACTTGCAGCTAGAAAGCACTTAGAGTTATTACCTTTTGTTTTAGATAAGGCTTTAGAAGAATCAAAATTCAAAATTGAGGAAATGGACTATATTGCATCAACTGTAGCTCCTGGATTAGTTGGTTGTTTACGAGTTGGCTCTATAACTGCAAGATCACTTTGCATGTTACATTCAAAGCCATTTTTAGGGATTCATCATTTAGAGGGCCATTTATCTTCAATTCTATTTTCAGAAAACTATCCAAAGAAATCTTTTCTTACATTACTTGTTAGCGGCGGACACACTGAATTGATAAGGGTTGATGATAGAAGGGGAATGCAGAGACTTGGGAAAAGTTTTGATGATGCCGCAGGAGAAGCATTTGATAAAGTTGGAAGACTATTAGGTCTGAGTTATCCTGGAGGACCGGCAATTGAAAAAATTGCTAAAAATGGGGACCCAATGAAATTCAATTTACCAAAATGTAGGATTTCTGATAAAAAAGGTGGATTTCTTAAATATGATTTCTCTTTTAGCGGTCTAAAAACTGCAGTATTAAGATTAGTTGAGAGAATAAATTTGGATGGGAATACCATTCCAATTCCTGATATTGCTGCAAGTTTTGAGAGAGTAGTGGCAGAAGTCTTGGTAGAGAGAACAATAAAATGCGCAGAAGATTACAGCTTGGATGATGTTGTTGTAGTTGGAGGAGTGGCTGCTAACAATACATTAAGAAAAATGATGATTAGTGAAGCAAGTAAAAAATCTATTAAAGTTCATTTAGCTCCCCTCAAACTTTGTACAGATAATGCGGCAATGATTGGAGCGGCAGCGTTGTTCAGGATCAAATTAAAGGATCATTTTAGTTCCCTTAAATTAGGTGTCGCAGGAAGACTATCAATTGAACAAGCAAATACCCTTTATGAAGAAAGCCCTCCTTTTTAACTTCAATGAACAAACAACCTAAAATCGAGATTAAAGAGACAAAAAACTTTGTTGACAAAAAGGAACTGAATTTGTGGAAAAGAGGTTTTACCCCTCAAGCTGAAATATGGAATGGAAGGATGGCAACTGTTGGTATAGGAATTATTTTTATAATTATTGTTTTAATAAGCCAATTTTCTTAATAGAAATAAAATTCATTTGATTTAAAAGTAGTTTTGAAATATTTAATAAAAATTATCCTTGTTCAGCTGATTAATTAAATTAAAAAGTATTGTATTAATTGGACTTCAGATAAGATTGTTGATTTAATCAAAATAATAAATATTTTTACTATATATAATTTTTTATGACGCCTGAAAGGCTTGGATTACTTTGGGGAATAACTGTTTTCGCAGGTGCTTGTGCTCGATTATTTTCTTCTTTAACAGGATTCCCCAGTGTTGTTATTTTATTGCTTTCTGGATTACTTATAGGAAGATCAGGTTTAGGACTTGTTGAGCCTTTAGATCTTGGGCAAGGGCTTGAAACTATTGTAGGGCTTTTAGTCTGTTTGGTTCTATTTGAAGGGGGACTAAATTTAAAACTGCCTGAGGGGAATATAAGAAATACTGTTTTGAAAATTTCATTGGTAAGACTTTTTATTTCATTATCAGCTGGAATTTTTATTTCTCATTGGCTGGCAGGCCTCTCATGGCAAGTTGCAGGAATATATAGTGCTATCGTTCTGGCTACTGGGCCAACAGTTGTCTCTCCATTAGTGGAACAAATAAAATTAGCTTCCCCTCTCTCGGAAGTTTTAAAAGCTGAGGGGTTGTTGCTTGAACCAATTGGTGCAGTACTGGCATTACTGCTTTTAGAACTGACTTTAGGCGACCTCCGTGGGATTAACGATGTATTTGTAGCATTAATGCAAAGATTAGGGGGAGGAGTCTTAATTGGATTAAGTGCAGGATGGTTACTATCAGAAATTCTAAAAAAAATAAAAAATGAAGCCTCATTTGGTATAGAGCTTCAAGTTACACTTGGATTTATTTTCCTTGTGTATGGAATTTGCGAATATTTTCTGCCAGAATCAGGCTTACCGGCTTCTGTCGCAGCAGGTTTTATTGTCGGAAAAAGAGAAGTTATAGATAAGGAGAGATTGGATAATCTAATAGGTGAGTTAGCTCAATTAGCAATTACAGTTCTTTTTCCTCTTTTGGCCGCTGACGTTTCTTGGGGTGAACTAAGTCCCCTTGGCTGGGGAGGGGTTGTTTGTGTTTTCATGTTGATGTTAATTGTTCGTCCTTTTTCTATATGGGTAGCAACAATGGGAAGAGAATTGAACTTAAAAGAAAAAATATTTTTAGCCTGGTTAGCCCCAAGAGGTATTGTTACTGCAGCTGTAGCTTCTCTTTTTTCTATAAGGTTAGAGCAGGCTGGTATCCTTGGGGCTGGCCGTCTTCAAGGTTTAGTTTTTCTTACCATTTTATTGACAGTAGGAATCCAGGGTCTTTCAGCTAAACCTTTGGCAAATAGGCTTGAATTAGAACAAAAAAATAATTTAGATTGATTTAAGACATCTTTCAATTCGAGATCTATCAGTTTTGCTCTCTGAGAAAAGTTCCCAACTTTGAATTAAATCTGGCCCACTGAGAGATCCAAAAAAAGCTACTCTTAATGATTTCATTAATATTCCTTTTTTAACATTATGCGTTTTTGAGATTACATTTATTATGTCTTTGGCTTTTTCTTTATCTAGTTTCATCGTATTTTGCTCATTTAAATAACTTAAGATTAGTTTTAGAGATGCTTTGCTATCTTCTTTTTCCAGAAAATCTTGACCTTCTTTTTGAATTGTTGGTATTAAGAAAAACGGTTTTGATTGATCAATAGCATCTTTTAAAAGAGTGATAGAGTCTCTAAGCAAAATTGCTAATTTATTAGCCCATTCTTGAGATGGCGGCACCCAACCATTATCATCCCAGTATTCCTTCATTATCTCACTTAACTTTATTGATTCCATTTTTTTTATATATTGAGAGTTAATCCAGTTGAGTTTTTCCCAACTGAATTTTGCTCCAGCTTTATTTATGTCTGATAAGTCAAAAATTTCAGATATCTCATCAAGTGAGAGTATTTCTCTGTCTGCAGATTTTGGAGACCAACCTAAAAAGGCCATATAGTTCGATAAGGCCTCAGGTAAATATCCCATATCCCTAAATTCGTCGATTGAAGTAACGCAATCTCTTTTAGATAATTTTTTACCTTCACTATTTAGTATTAGAGGTGTATGCGAAAAAGTCGGCAAATTAAAATTTAATGCTTTATAAATTAATATTTGTTTTGCAGTGTTCGAGATATGGTCTTCACCCCTTACAACATGAGTAATATTCATGAAATTATCATCAACTACAACGGCAAGGTTATACAAAGGATCTCCAATTTCATATCCCTTTGCCCTTCTTGACAAAACTAAATCACCACCTAAATCCTTCCCTAGCCATTTGATTTCGCCTCTTATCTGATCTACCCATTTAATTTCAATTTTTTCATCAATCTTAAATCTTATTACTGAAGTCCTCCCTTGGGAAATGAATGTTTCTATTTCTTCTTTTGAAAGACTTCTGTGTCTATTGTCATGCTTTGGAGGTAATCCTTTCTTTTTTTGTTCTTCTCTTAATTCAGAAATTTCATCTTCTGTTGTAAAGCACCTATATGCAGCTCCATATTCCAATAGCTTTTTGATGTGACTTTTGTGAATCGAAATTCGTTCACTTTGCTTTATAGGTTCTTCATCCCATTTAAGTCCAAGCCATTTCAAGCCCTCTAATATATTTTTTGTATATTCAGATTTAGATCGAAGAAAATCTGTATCTTCTATTCTGATAAGAAATTTTCCGCCTATTTTTTTTGCATACAACCAGTTGAATAATGCTGTTCGCGCTGTCCCAATATGAAATAAACCCGTTGGGCTCGGGGCTAGTCTTAAACGTTTTTCCAAATTTCTTTTAGAAAAAACGGGACCGACGGGATTCGAACCCGCAACTTCCGCCGTGACAGGGCGGTGCTCTAACCAGTTGAACTACGGTCCCAGAGTTTTGTTCTAAATTTATTTAGAACTTCATTCTTAAAATTATCAGATCATAATACTTAATTTATGGTGTTGTAATAAAAAAAATTTATTAATTTGAGCATTTACAGAAATAGTTAGTTTTACGGGTGAGTTAGTATAACAACTATTTATTTTTGAGGTCTAAAACCAGCAGGTTCTATCAACCTAACTTGGTTACCTCTAGCAGTAAATTCTCTGCCTTGGTCACTTTGTACGACAACTCTCCCACCAGACTTAACTCTGATGACTCTTGCACGAACCCATCCTAATGCTGCTGATTCGAGGACTTTAACTACGTCCCCAGGTTGAAGATCTAACTCCATCTTATGAAAAAATGATTTACATAATGTTGATCAAACGCGTCGTGGAGGACTTGAACCCCCGACATCAGGTTTTGGAGACCTGCGTTCTACCAACTGAACTAACGACGCATTTAAATGATTATAAGCGTCTTTGTGACCAATAAGTTGATTAATTTACAACTTTATCGATCAAAGCGTTGTTTTACGCGAGTAGCTTTTCCTACTCTATCTCTGAGATAGAATAACTTAGCTCTTCTTACTTTACCTCTACGTTCAACTTTTAGAGAGGCAACCTGTGGACTATGTAGCATAAATACTCTTTCAACGCCTATACCCTGAAAAATTCTTCTAACTGTAATGGTTTGGTTAATGCCTCCATGCCTTTTTGCTATAACAACGCCTTCATAAGGTTGAATTCTCTCTTTATTACCTTCTGTAATTTTTACTCCAACTTTAACAGTGTCCCCAACATAAATTTCAGGCAATTGCTTTTTTAATTGTCCATTCTCAAATTCCTTAATCAGATTGGATGGACTTAAGGTTGGAGTAGTTTCAGAAACCATGTTTTTTCCTTTTTGTTCAACTGCTACATCAATTGATGTGTCAGCTTTAATAGCGGTTTCTAATTCCTTCTCTTGTTTCTCTTTAGCCATTTTGGTCTTTTTTGTCCTACAAGTTCTATATCTTAACCTTTTGACTCGCCTTTAGTAACCTTTTTGGTAAATGAAATTGTTTTTGAAAACATTTGGAATCCTGTTATGAGCATCCATAAAACTCCGAGGGAATTCAATATTACGTATATAAGTTCTCCATTATCTCCAAGCCATTCGCCCTCATGGATAGACATCAACCAATGAACTTGCTCTCTAGAGTAACCTAATAAATCTTTTGAAACCCTATAAAGAAGCCCAGTAATTGAAGATATAAATAATGGAAGGAAAACCCAAGGTGCCAATGCTTTATGAAATTGCCTAGAATTTTTCATTTTTACTTTAGTTATTGATAGACTTAGATAAATAAAAGTTTTAAGCTTTTTTGAAAATATTTAACTATCCCTATTATTGAATCCAATGATGAAATTTGCAGATCTCTTACCAAAAATAAATAATTCCAAGTCAAATGATCAGGAATCTTTTATTCCAAGGACTCGAGGTATCGAATTTAAGTCGCCAAGAGAAATAAAGTTAATGAAAAATTCAAGTAGAATTGTTGCAACGGTTTTAAGAGAAATAAAAGATTTAATTAAGCCTGGAATGAGTACTCAAGATTTAGATGATTTTGCTGCAAAAAGAATTATGGAAATGGGAGCAGTTCCTTCAGGGGGTTTGGGACCGGGTTTTAAGGGTATATATGGCTTTCCTGCAAGTATTTGTTCGAGTATTAATAATGAGGTAGTTCATGGAATTCCTAGTAAAAAAAAGATTATTCAAAATGGTGATGTTGTGAAAATTGATACTGGAGCCTATTTAGAGAATTATTGGGGGGATAGTTGTATCACAATTTGCGTAGGGGAAGCGAGCGATAAAGCTTTAAAACTTAGTAAGGTTGCAAATGATGCTCTTTATGCTGGTCTTGCCAAGATAAAAGAGGGCATTACGCTTTATGAACTTGCTGGGGCTATTGAAGACGTCGTCAAAAAAAATGGTTTTAGTGTAGTTGAGGATTATACAGGACATGGAGTTGGAAGAAATCTTCATGAGCAACCCTCTGTATTTAATTTTCGAACCAATGAATTGCCTAACGTAGTCCTTCGTAAAGGGATGACCTTAGCTGTCGAACCTATCGTTAATGAAGGCACTAAATTTTGTAAAACATTAAATGATGGCTGGACCGTTGTAACAAAGGATGGAAAATTATCGGCGCAATGGGAACATACAATAGTTGTTTTAACAGATGGAATTGAAATATTGACAGATAGAGATTTTTAGACACTAAGATTTGTAATTATAGATAATTTGGCAATACAAAAAAATAAAAAATTCTTTTAGTGGGAAAAGTAAGTAGCTTATTGGGTTTGGACTAATTATTATTAAATAATTTTTTGAATTTGCTAAATCATAAATTTTTTTAGAAACAAATTTGGGACTCATTATTCCGATAGGATTTAGCTCTGATTTAAAAGGTCCTAATATGATTTTTTTTATTATTAATTTTTTCTTAGTATTTTTATCCAGAAGATTTTTTTTGAAAGAAACTAATTGACCAATAAGGGATTTACTTATCTCATATGAAGGATTAAGGGCGGGTAATATTTCTGCTTCAGATGTATTTATCCAAATCTCTTTTTTTATTAAAGATTCATTATTTCGGGCAATATCTTCAAATAAATTTAAAAATTTGAATTTGCTTAATGCATTTATTTCTATTGAATTTTCATAATTGATGTTTGATCTACTTAAATTGTAAATGCCATGGTTCAAAATTAAAATATCAATCTTTTTAAAATGCTTTTTTAAGGTCGATTCTTTCCCACATTCCCATTTAATCCATTCATTAGGAGATTCAAGATTTACCTCAGAATTAGTTTTACTGTGAGTAAATCCAATCACTTTATATCCTTTCTTTCGAAACAACTTTGTTAGTTCTTTCCCTAGCGCGCCAGAAGCTCCTGTAATTCCAATAGTTTTTTTGTTTTTCGTTGAATTTATCATTTTATTTGGTTTTGGTGAAATACAAGAGAATTAAAATAAATTTGCCTTAAAAAATAATTATTTGTTTATTTGATTAAAGCTTAAAAATAAATATTTGTTTAGTTCTGAAAAAAATATTATCTTGAACCTATCGATAAATAAATTTTCAAATTATGAGTGATATTTTATTAATTGGTTCATGTGAGCCATTTAGTGGTAAATCTGCATTGGTTCTAGGAATAGCAAAAAGACTTTTACAGGAGAAAAAGAAAGTACGCATTGGGAAACCACTAGCCACATGTATCGAACTCACTAATCTTCCTTCAATGTCTTATGAAGGATTAATAGATGATGATGTTAAATTTATTGGATCTACTTTAGATCTCGAAGAGGATAATTTAATTTCTTCAGTGGGGTTATTAGATAATATTTCAGCTGAAAAAAGAATATCTAATAAAGATATACTTCCAGGAAAAGGTTTTGATCAAATTGGAGGGTTGGTCAATGATGATTTTGAAGGGTTAAATATTCTTGAAGCTGCTGGAAGTCTCCATGAGGGGTTGATTTATGGCTTAAGTCTCCCACAATTAGCTGAGAGTTTAGATGCCAAAGTCTTAATTGTGAATTTATGGGAAGACTGTAAAAGCGTGGATGCCTTACTCGATGCGAAAAAACAATTGGGAGATCATTTGGCCGGAGTAGTATTAAATGCAGTTATACCTCAAGAAGTCGAAAAAATCAAAAATGAAATAATACCTTCTCTTAAAGGTATGAATATTGAAGTGTTCGGGGTCATGCCTAAATCACCACTTCTCAGAAGTGTTACTGTCGGAGAGCTTGTAAGAAGATTAGATGCGCAAGTTATTTGTTGCCCTGAAAAGGATCAATTACTTGTTGAAACATTAAGTATTGGTGCAATGGGTGTAAATTCTGCAATTGAGTTTTTCAGAAGAAGACGAAATATGGCTGTAGTAACAGGAGCTGAAAGAACTGATATCCAACTTGCCGCCTTGGAAGCTTCGACACAATGCCTTATTCTTACTGGTTTGGGAGAACCTTTATCACAATTGATTCATAGAGCTGAGGAATTGGAAGTACCAATTTTAAAAGTGGAATTAGACACTCTTGCTTCCGTAGAAATTATTGAACAAGCTTTTGGTCATGTCAGAATACATGAATCTATAAAAGCTTCTTATGCAATTCAATTAGTTCAGGAGCATGTAAATCTAAAAAGAATTCTTGAAAAGATAGATTTTCCCTGCAATTTTCCAGATAAATGCTAATTTCAAATGTAGTAACAATTTTATTTTGAGTCGCTCTTTAGATCTACCAGCTACTGAAGGCGTTGATGCCTTAGCTCAAGAACTCGCAAAACTCCAGGATGATGGGAAAAGGAGGATCGCTTTTCTGGGTAGTAGACATGTCCCAGTTGTCGATATCCACTTGATTGAGTTAATAGCAAGGTCACTAGCAGAAGAAGGTCATAATATTCTTACATCTGGATCACAGGGGGTTAATGCTGCAGTTATTCGTGCTGTTTTAGATATTAATCCATCATTGTTAACTGTTTTATTACCACAAAGCCTTGATAGACAATTACCCGAAATCAAGGATCAACTCGAGAGGGTAATGCATTTGGTTGAAAAAAGTGAAAATGATGAATTACCCTTGCCACTAGCAAGTAGCCTGTGTAATCAAGAAATTATTAATAGGTGTGATCAATTAATATGCTTTGCTTTTCATGATAGTGAAACTCTATTAAATAGTTGTAGATGCGCAGAAGAAATGGGAAAAGTTGTTAGTTTGTTATTTTTTGATTAAATAAATCCAATTACTCTTTTTTTATCAAATTTATGCTATTAATTATCTTGCGTTTAAAAGTTTAAGATGGCAGAAAGTTTTTCATTTGATGTTGTTTCTGAATTCGATAGACAGGAATTGGTTAATACTTTGGATCAAGTAAAAAGAGAAATTTCTCAGAGATATGACCTGAAAGGAACAGATACATCCGTTTCTTTAGATAAAGAAAATATTTTTATAATTACTAATAGTGAATTAACAATAAATTCTATAAATGACATGATTAGACAAAAGGCAACAAAAAGAAACTTATCTTTAAAAATTTTTGATTACGGTGAAATCGAAGTTGTGAGTGGAAATAAAGTAAAGCAGACAATCTTATTAAAACAAGGGATTAAACAAGAAATAGCAAAAAAAATCAGTAAAAATATTAGAGATCAAATAAAAAAAATTAATGTTAGCATCAATGGGGATACTCTAAGAGTGTCGAGCAAAAGCAAAAATGATCTTCAGTTAGCGATTAAACTTGTCAGCGATCTAGAAGAGTCTTTGAACATTCCTTTAAAAGCTAATAACTTTAGATAATATTTTTAAAAATTTAATTAAAAAAAATGACAGATCATCAAAGCTCTCTTATAAGAAAATTGTATCTAAAGGTTAAAAAATATCCTCGCTTTTCAAAAGGAGAAATAGAAAAATTTTGTTGGATGGCAGTGCATGAGCATAAGCATGGTGTTTTGCCTTCTGAATATGATATTAGAGAGATAGATGAGGACCTTTATTTAGAACTTCTGCAAGAATTTAAATCCACTACTTAATAAAATAATTTATAAATGTTCATGGTATTAATTATTAAAAAAATATTTTAATTAAATGCCTTATTAATGCATTAACTAATTTGATTAAATATGATGAATTAAAGGAAATAATTTAATGTCAACATCTTTTAAAAATGTCACACCTACGGGTCCAGGTGGGACCGCAACTCTATTTATAGTATTGTCTTTTACAGGCTTTCTTTTGCTGACACAGTCCTTATTTGTTGTTCCATCTGGACAAGTCGCAGTGGTAACAACACTAGGGAAAGTAAGTGGTCCTTCCAGAAGAGCTGGTTTAAACTTAAAAATTCCATTTATTCAATCTGTTTATCCATTTGACATTAAAACTCAGGTTCAACCTGAAAAATTTGAGACTTTAACCAAGGATCTTCAAGTTATCAGAGCTACGGCAACTGTAAAATACTCGGTTAAGCCTAATGAGGCTGGAAGAATTTTCGCCACTATTGCTAGCAGAAATAGTGATGTTTATCAAAAAATTGTTCAGCCATCCTTGCTCAAAGCTCTTAAATCAGTTTTTTCTCAATATGAATTAGAGACAATTGCTACAGAGTTTGCAGTCATTTCAGAAAAAGTTGGTGATACTGTTGCAAAAGAACTAAATTCCTTTGATTATGTAGATGTTAAAAGTTTGGATCTAACCGGATTAGAGATTGCTGAAGAATATAGAGCTGCTATTGAACAAAAGCAAATAGCGGGTCAGCAATTATTACGTGCAAAAACAGAAGTGGAAATTGCAGAACAGGAAGCTCTTAGATACGAAACATTAAACAAGAGTCTTGACGATCAAGTACTTTTCAAATTATTTCTCGACAAATGGGATGGTAGTACACAGGTCGTTCCAGGCCTCCCCGGCTCTGGAGGCAGTAATCCACCAGTAATAGTAGGAGGTAAAAGATAATTTAATTTAATCAATTTTATTGAAATTATAATCCATTCAATTCTTCTTCTTTATAGATAAATATTCAATTATTAATTCTTAATAGCTGCAAAAGATTGATCAAAAGCTTCGATAGTTCTATCAATTTCCTCGTCGCTATGTGCCAATGATGTAAAGCCTGCCTCAAAAGGACTTGGGGCTAAATAAACTCCTCGTTTGAGCATTTCTCTATGCAACTTACCAAAAATTTCTACATCATTTGTCTTGGCTTCATCAAAATTTCTAATTGGTCCATCACATAAGAAAAAGCCAAACATTGCGCTTACACTCCCGCCGTTAATCGCGAATCCATTATTTTCCGCAGACTGCAATATACCTTCAATTAATCTTGAAGTTAGTGCATCAAGTTTTTCGTAGGTCCCCTCTTGTCTCAAGAGTTCAAGAGTTTTTATTCCCGCGGTCATCGCAAGTGGATTCCCACTCAACGTACCTGCCTGGTAAACCGGACCTGAAGGGGCAACCATTGACATTATTTCTTTTTTGCCTCCATAAGCTCCTACAGGTAGTCCCCCGCCGATTACTTTACCGAGTGTTGTTAAGTCAGGAGTAACCCCAAATTTTTCTTGAGCACCTCCATAACTAATTCTAAAGCCAGTCATTACTTCATCAAAAACCAATAAAGATCCATTCTCAGTAGTTAGTTCTCTTAGACCTTCTAAAAATCCAGGCTCAGGAGTAATAAAGCCTGCATTTCCAACAATAGGCTCAAGAATCACTCCGGAAATTGCGTCAGGATTTTCAGAAAATAATTTTTTTACTGCTTCAAGATCGTTGTATGGAGCGGTAAGTGTATTAACAGTTGTTGTTCGAGGAACTCCTGGAGAGTCTGGTAAACCTAGGGTGGCGACACCTGATCCTGCTTTCACTAAAAACATATCCGCATGACCGTGATAACATCCATCAAATTTAATAACTTTATCTCTACCCGTAAATGCTCTCATTAGCCTTAAAACAGCCATACAAGCTTCAGTCCCACTGTTGACAAATCTCACCATTTCTACAGATGGAACAGCATCTATTACCATCTGAGCAAGTGTGTTCTCTAAAACGCATGGGGCTCCAAAACTAGTGCCTTTCTCGATAGCCTCCTGCAATGCTGTTGTAACTTCAGGGTGGGCATGTCCACATATAGCAGGCCCCCAACTTCCTATGTAGTCAATATATCTATTCCCATCGATATCCCAAGCATAGGGTCCTTTAACTCTATCAAAAACAATTGGCTGACCTCCTACAGATTTGAAGGCTCTTACTGGAGAGCTTACTCCTCCGGGCATTAATTCTTGGGCAGCGGAGAAAATTTCTTCAGATTTGGTGCAATTTAATATTTCAGTCACAATTTAATTAAATAAAGCTTTGAAAAAAATTTAGTCATGTCCTAACTTAGAAATAAGTAAAAATTTTGTCAATCAGAATGAAATTCTACATTATGATATTTTTATTGCGATAGTTTGGATTGTAAATTATTAATTTCAAATAAATTATCAAGCAAATCAATTTATCTATAAATAACCCTTTACTTGTAAGCCTTTTCAGGTGTTAAATAGAAATCTATTTATATTATTTATATTTCGAAAAAATTATCCTCATCCTCAAAAAAATCTTCATTTATGTCATTTAAGTTAAGATCAATCATTACTGGGGCATGATCACTAGGGCGTAAGTTTGCTCTAAGTGAGCTGTCTATCACACAACTTTTAAGTTTTGATGAAAGTTCTTTACTGATATAAATATGGTCTATTCTCCAACCTTTATTTAATTCATATGAGTTATTACGGTAATCCCACCAACTCCAATGACCAGTGTTTTTTTCAAAAATCCTGAAAGAATCTATTAATCTTCCTTTCAGAACATTATCTAGTTCATTCCTTTCTATTTTTGATGCCATTATTCCTCCTTCATATTTCTTTGGATCATGAATATCTAAATTAGATGGAGCAATATTAAAATCGCCCACAAGACAAATCGGCTTTCCTTTTTTTTCTTGATCATCCAAGAATGAAGATAAACATTTTAGCCAATTAATCTTATACTCGAACTTATCAGACTCCAGTGAAGATCCATTAGGAACATAAACATTTATTATCTTAATACCATTAATATCAGCAGAAATTAATCTTTTTTGATCTAGAAAAGTGTCGAAGTTTTGATCAAAGTCCGTACAACCGTAAAATCCTTTGTTTATATTTTCAGCTTTTATTTTAGAAACAATAGCAACACCATTATATGACTTTTGTCCGTAAACCTCTACTGAATATCCTAATTTTTCGAAAGGTTCAACTGGGAAACTATCATCCATTACTTTTGTTTCTTGAAAACATAGAATATCTGGACTGACTTTATTCATCCAATCTATTATTTGTGAAAGTCTGGTTCTTATAGAGTTAACATTCCAAGTTGCTATTAACAATTTTTTACCATATTATGTAAAATTAAGTTAGCAAAAATTTTATACGTTAAAGAATTTTGAAATTAAATAAGATGAAAAATTTTTTTTGCAAAAGCTTACCTAAATCAATATCCTTAATAATTATTTTTATTTCATTTTTTTCCTCAAAAGCTGATTACTTAAAAGCTGAATATTTATTGGATGAATTAGAAATTGATTCCTCAACAAAAAGAGATGATGATAGTTCAGTTATTCCAACAAATCCATTTGAAATTGTGGAAATGATTAGGAGACATAATAGTATGAATGATGCGACTAAACCTTCTGATGCTATTGATGATGCGTTAAAATCCTTTGATAGTCTGGAGGAAAAATAAGAAATTTAAAACGATAAACTTTAATTTAAAATTCCAAATATGTTAAAAAACCCTATCCCACAAGTTACTAATCAATTGCAGTACAGAGCAATTGGTATTATTAATGGTAAATTTACTCCCCATGATGGTGAGCAGCTGAATAGAGGTTTCTTAATTGATAATAAAGGTGAAAAAATTGAAACAGTAGTACTGGGTAAAGCATTATCACTTTTAAAAAAGCATATTGATTTGAAGAAAAATTATTTTTGGGTTGTTTATCCAAAGAATAAAAATACTTTAAATTTGCATTTACAGGTTGCAGGTATCTGGGATCCTTATAAACTAAATAATTTTCCAAATGATTCTTCAAAAACTAAATTCTCCAAATTATTAGAAGAATTAGATTTAAAAGATAATTATTTTTCTGTTAGAGGTGAATTAGTTTTTGTTAATACTCAAAAAAAAGAAATTGTTATTAAAATTTGTCCATCTTCAAAGTTAAATAATTTAAAAAATAAAAATTTTAAATTAGTTATAAAAGGTGAGCTTTCTCTTGCACTTCTTAATAGTTTTGTAAGTTTAGATATCACCAGAGAGGGAAATACTTTGCAATTAATCAGGTACGAAGTTATTGAAAAAGATCTTTCTTGAAATATCTAGAATGAAAGGTTGATTTTCAGAGCAATTTTACCAATTAAGAAATCTTAGATTTATGGATGATGTATTAATTGAATGTTCTCCAGGTATCTCTGGAGATATGTTGTTAGGAGCTTTTTATGATTTAGGTGTGCCTAAAAAAATCATTGAAGAACCACTTATTGCGCTTGGTTTACATGATCTTTATCATCTAGAGTTTAAAGAATCGAAAAGTTGTTCAATCCGAGGGATAAAGGCGAAGGTAAAGAATACTGATCGAAGACCTGTTAAAAGAACTTGGAGAAGTATTCAAGAAGTTATTTCAAATGGGAACTTAGAAGACAAATTAAAGCAAATTATTTATGAAGTATTTGAATCTTTAGCAATTGCTGAAGGAAAAGTTCATGGCATCAAATCTGAGGATGTTCATTTTCATGAAGTTGGAGCTATTGATTCACTAGTGGATATCATAGGAGTATGTGCGGCGTTGCATTACTTAAATCCAAGGAAGGTTTATTGTAATGAACCAATGTTGGGGAAAGGTTTTGTTAATACTGAACATGGAAAATTATCTGTGCCACCTCCTGCTGTAATAGAGCTTATAAGACAAAAAAAATTTAAGGTTTTGTCAAGCTTTGATTCAATAGAAGGTGAACTATCTACACCTACTGGCATTGCCTTACTTTCTAATTTAGTCGACTATTTACAACCCCCTTCAAAATATACTATTAATTCTTATGGGGTAGGCATTGGCAACCTAAAATTCCCATTCCCTAATTTGGTAAGAGTTTATAGAATTACTTCATTTGAGGATTGTTATATTAATGAACAAATTAATCCAAAGTATGAAGAGATATCTATTCAAGAGGCATGGATTGACGATCAAACACCTGAAGAGATTTCAAATTTTATAGAAAAATTGAGAATTGAGGGAGCATTCGATGTTTCTTATCAAGCTATTAATATGAAAAAAAATAGAATTGGATTTTCTATTCAAGCAATCTTACCAGTAGAGAAAAAAGAATCTTTTAGGAGGTTATGGTTTGATTATTCCAATACTATTGGAGTACGTGAAAGGACCCAGTCAAGATGGACATTACTTAGAAGGATAGGAGAATGTGTAACGACTTTTGGAAAAATAAAAGTTAAACAGATTATGAAACCTGATGGATCAATAATAATGAAACCAGAAAATGATGAAGTTTTGAGATTAAAACTTGAGTATCAAATATCAACTGACGAAATAAGACAACTAATAGACGAGTCAAGTAAAGAATTTAAAGCATTTGAAAACTGGAAATGAGATTTAATATGAGTAAGCAACCATATTGGAAATTGCTCAAAAATTTTAACTTTGGTGTTTTAAAGAGTATTTTCTTTATTTCAAGCTTGCTATATTTTTGTATATATTTTTTTTATAATATTGACCAAATTTCTTTCGATGTAAATTTAAAAAAAAATGGAATTAATCTATTTTTATCATTTTTATTTTGTGTTTTAAGCCTCTACATCAACGCTTATGCATGGAAATATATACTTAATTGGTTCGGGAAAGAATTTAAAAGTAATAATTTAGTTACCTTTTATGTTTTAACCAATATTCTTAAATATGTTCCAGGAGGGATTTGGCATTTTGTTGAAAGGTTTAATTTTATAAAAAAAATAAGTAATCCTCAGATTGCTTTGTATTCAACACTTATCGAACCTTACTTTATGTTGAGTGGCTCTTTTCTATTAGCATCGCTGGGAGTAATTTTTTCACCATTTTATTTGTTTTTCATTTTGCCTTTAGTATTTTTAAATAGGAAATTAATTTATTTTGTTTTAAAAAGATTAGGTTCTCTCAAGGGTAAAGTATTTGAGGTTTTGAGACTTGCAAATTCAAATGACCAGTTTGAAAGGAGAATCAATATAATTTCTTTTTTCCCTACAAGAGCATTTTTACTTGAAATAGGATTTGTTTTATCAAAATTTATTGGGTTTTATATTTGCCTTAATACTTTTTATACAAATAATACTTTAAACATTTTATATTTATTAGTAATCTTTTCTTTGTCTTGGTCTTTAGGTTTGGTAGTTCCAGCAGCTCCTGGAGGAGTTGGCGTTTTTGAAGCCTGTCTACTTTTTTTTGTTGGCAGAAATATTCCAGAAAATATAATTCTTGTTAGCTTAATTTACTTTAGAGTTATATCTACCTCGGCAGATTTATGCTTAAGCTGCCCTTTTTTAATTAAAAAACTATTTAAAAGAATTTAGTTTTTTTTCTCTAAACTTGGTATCAATGTAATTGATGCAATAAGACCTAATGTCATGATTAGAATTGCTGGTAATATTGCCTCTACTATTCTTTCATCTCCAGCATATTGATATATTCTTACAGATAATGTATCAAAATCAAATGGCCTTAAAATAAATGTGATTGGTAACTCTTTTATGGTGTCTACAAAAACTAAAAGTGAGCCAACAAATATTGGCCCTTGGAGTAAAGGTAGGTGTATCTTTTTGATGATACCCAGCCAATTCACTCCTAGTCCTAATGCCGCTTCAT
The DNA here is from genome assembly GCA_017644425.1 of Prochlorococcus marinus CUG1433. Classification (NCBI taxonomy): domain Bacteria; kingdom Bacillati; phylum Cyanobacteriota; class Cyanophyceae; order Synechococcales; family Prochlorococcaceae; genus Prochlorococcus; species Prochlorococcus marinus. The sequence goes on along the minus strand of JAEPLN010000001.1, from coordinate 463,520 downwards.
CAAGGCTAGGAGAAATTCTCTCAAGACTAGAATCAATAGAACCCTTTGAAATAGTAAGAAAACGAGCAAGATAACCCCAAATAAGTAGGCAGATAGCTACGAAATTGAATTGTGAAGAAGAAATACTTATCAAAGATAACGCTAATACCGTGCCTGGGATTGCATAACCTATTCCCGAAAGATTTGTTATGAGTTCTATTAATAAGCTTTTGTTTGGTCGTCTAGCTAAGGAAATTATTAAGGAGAATAACATTGTTATTATTGCCGTAAAGATTCCTAAACTAATGGTCCTTAATGAAAGGGTAAGTAATTCAATGGATAATCCTTTTTGGATTTGATCGATATTTAGAAGAACCCAAAAACACGGAATTCCAAAAGAAAAAACTGGAGGAAATAAGGACATGGTTATTGCTAAAAAAGCTCTAGTTTTTTTTAATTTCCATCCTTGAGAATCTTGTAATGCAGGATTTTCACTCCATCTCTTTGATTTTCTTCTTGAGAATTTTTCAAAAATTATTAAAGTGAAAATTATTAACAAGGCTACCAAAGATAATCCAATAGCACTTTTTGGATTGCCTTCAATTATCCAATTCTCAGCTATGCCTGTAGAAATACTTGGAATATTTAATAATGCAAAAGTCCCGAGCTCATTCATTAATTCCATACACATTAAACTTATTCCTGTTATTAGTGCTGGTAAAGCCATTGGAAAAGCTATTCTAAAGAAGCTTCTCCATGGCCCAACTCCTAATCCTCTACTAGCATTGATTTGATTAACTCCAAATTTATTAAAACTCTCATTAGCAAGAATGAATACGTATGGATAAGTAGAAATCGAAAGGATCAAGACTCCCCACCATAAACCAGTTATTTGATACCCAAAAATACTCCCCAAATCCTGCACGATGGCTGTTATTAGATATGCTGGGGCAGCTAGTGGAACAAGCTGACACATACGGAGAACTTTTCTGAACTTAAAATCGCAATTTGAAAGCAGCCATCCATTCAAGGTTCCTAAGCCTCCTCCGAACAAACTTGTCAGCACTAAAACTTTTAAAGTGCCTATTACCTCTTCTCCTCCAGCATTACCTAATGAAAAATTCCCACTAATTAAGTAAATAATTCCTTCTAGAAGAAAATTAGAAATTGGAATGATTACTAAGAGTGCAACAATAAACGAAGTAAAATATAGAAGTTTTAATTCACTTATTGCTGTTTTTAATCCTTTAATAAGTATTTTCAAAAATTAATTAAATCCTACTATGTACTCTTATCTGAATTAAATCTACATGATGAAAGTTGATTTTTAATAGTTTGATGATCTAAGTTTTTCCCAATTAATACTATCTTGTTTGATTTGTCTTTTGTCCATTCTTCATCATCTAGAGAAAATCGTTTTCCAGATAAGTGAAAAATGTGTTTTCTTTCACTTTCCATAAACCATAAAATACCCTTTGCTCTAAATACATTTTGTGATATTTGATTATCTAAGAAATATTGAAATTTCCTTAAAGAAAAAGGTTCAAATGTCTCATAAGAAACTGATGTAAAGCCCTCTATGTTATTGATCAAATCGTGTGAATGCGAAGAGTGATCGTGTGAATGCGAAGAGTGATCGTGTGAATGCGAAGAGTGATCGTGTGAATGAGAAGAGTGATCGTGTGAATGAGAAGAGTGATCTTGTTCCTTGCCTTCTACATCTTTTTTATCCTTATCGAATTTAAAAGTATCTGTTTCAAATAGACCTACACTCATTATTGTTTGTAATCCGACTTCACTATTGGTTGATCTTAATATCCTAGGTTCTTTTTTTATTTTATTTATAAATTTTTCGACTTTCCTTAGTTGTTCTTCGTTGACTAAATCACATTTATTTAAGAGAAGGATATCCCCATATAAAATCTGAGAATAGGCGATGCTTGTATTAGTAATTTCAAAATCAAAATTTTCTCCATCAATGACAGTGATGATTGAATCTAATCTTACTTTTTCCCTAAGATCTCCAGCTGCAAAAGTCATGGCTACTGGTAATGGATCTGCTAGCCCAGTAGTTTCGACAATCAAATAGTCTATTTTTTCAGATCTTTCTAAAACTTTGGATACTGTATTTAATAATTCACCATTAATAGAACAACATATACAGCCATTATTTAATTCGATCATATCTTCTGAGCCTTCTATTATTAAGTCATTATCTATTCCTATCTCTCCAAATTCATTAACCAAAACAGCAGTTTTAAGACCAACTTGATTTTTTAAAATGTGATTAAGAAGTGTAGTTTTCCCAGAACCTAAAAATCCGCTAATAATTGTAACAGGTAATAATTTTTTAGACATTTTGACGAATTTTTTAAATGAATGAATTTAAATTTGTAATTCTATTTATCGAAAACTTCATTTATTTCTAAAGCTAATGTTTGATCAAGATTTGTTATGCCCCCCAAATCATGAGTACTTAACCTAATTATTACTTTTGAATAAACATTTTCCCAGTTAGGATGATGATTATATTTTTCGCATATTAAAGCAATTTTAGTCATAAATGAGAAGGCTTCAATAAAATTAGAAAATTTAAATTCTCTCTGGATTTGTTCATTGTTAATTTCCCAGCCTGGTATTTTGACAACTAATTCCTTCAATTCTTCATCTTGCAAAAGGTAAGGTTTCATTAAATGATTAATATTAGGTCTTATTAATTACATTATAAATATTCTGCCTTTTCTCACCAATTATATGTAAATTTAAAACCCTTTCTTTCTGATCGAATCTATGTTCCCATAAATACACTGCTTGCCATGTGCCAAGCATAATATTGCCGCCCTGAAAACTTAAAGATAAACAAGTGTTTGTTAAAGAAGTTTTAATATGAGCTGGCATATCGTCAGCTCCTTCTTGATAATGTTTATATGAAATTTCTTCTCTATTTTTTGATAATGTTAAGTAGGAATTATATGGGACTATAGATTGTATATATTTTTTTAAGTCTCTTAGTACGTTTGGGTCAGCATTCTCATTAATAGTTAAGCTGCAACTGGTATGAAGTGAAGTTAAATTTAAAATTCCTGAATCAAAATTATTTTTTTCAATAAATAAATTCAAATCATTTGTTATGTCAATAAAACCCTCACCATTAGTTATAAATTCTAATTTTGAAAATATTTGTTCCATATAAATAAAAACTCAATTAATTGATATTCTATTATGGATAAAGAAAGTATGTTTTATGCAAACATCAAAATTTTTATCTTAAAATAAATTAAATTTATATGTAAATTTTGGCCGAAATTCAATGGAATAAGCTGGGAGCTTATCTTAAAGAAACTCAAATATTAGGTTCAATCCAAAATACGCTTTATTGGGATCAGAATACTGGGATGCCCAAGAAAGGAGCTTCTTGGAGATCTGAACAACTTACATATATTGCAAAAATCTTGCATAGTAGAAATTCTTCTGAAGAATTTTTTAATTTAATACAATGTGCTAAAAATGAATTATTAGATACTGAACAAAATTCTAATAATCTTCTCTTTATTAAAGAAAAAGAAAGAAATATTAATCTTTTAATTAAGGAATTTAATAGAGCGAAAAATATAGATCCTAAATTAGTTGAGTCTTTAGCAAAGGCAAAGTCTAAAGGATATGAAAGTTGGCAAGAAGCTAAGAAAAAATCAGATTTTAAAGTTTTTCTCCCATTCTTTGAAGAACTAGTCAAATTAAGGATTGAAGAGGCGAAACAAATATCAGATCAATATTCACCATGGGAGACTCTAGCCCAACCCTTTGAGCCTGAAATAACTTTAAAGTGGTTGAATAAAATGTTTCAGCCTTTGAAAGATACTCTCCCAGAATTGATTAAAGGAATTAGTAAGTCAAAGAAATATCACTGGGATTTAAGTCCACAATCTCAACATAATTTATGTTCTAAATTACTTGATGAGTTTGGGAGAGATAAAGATCTAGTTGTCGTTGGCAAATCTCCCCATCCTTTTTCAATTACTTTAGGACCTAATGATTATAGGATCACTACACGAATAGTTTTAGGTGAACCTCTATCAAGTTTTTTAGCAACTGCGCATGAGTGGGGGCATTCAATTTATGAGCAAGGTCTGCCATCTCAAAGTCATCAATGGTTTGCTTGGCCTTTAGGTCAAGCAACTTCTATGGGTATACATGAAAGTCAGTCTTTATTTTGGGAAAATAGAATAGTTAAATCAAAATCTTTTTCGAAGAGATTTTTTAAAAAATTTGTTTCAGCTGGATGTACATTAAATAATTATTTTGAACTTTGGAAATCTATTAATCATTTGGAAGCAGGATTAAATAGGGTTGAAGCAGATGAATTGACTTATGGTTTACATATTCTTATTAGGACCGAACTTGAAATAGATTTAATTGAGGGAGGGTTACCTGTTGAGGATATTCCAACAGAATGGAATAAAAGATATGGTGAACTGTTAGGAATAAAACCATCTAATGATTCAGAAGGTTGTCTTCAAGATGTTCATTGGAGTGAAGGTGCTTTTGGATATTTCCCCTCATATTTGTTAGGACATCTTATAAGTGCACAAATATCCAATCAAATGGAAAAAGATGTTGGTTTGATTGATAATGTAATTGAAAATGGTGAATATCAAAAGATCATTTCATGGTTAAAAAATAATATACACAAATATGGCAGATCAGTTAACTCTATGGAGTTGGTAAGAGCTGTCACTGATAAAGAACTATCGCCAAATTATTTTATTAATCATTTACGGTCTAAAATAGATGATTTTTGCTGAAACATTACTTTTAAAGAATTTGTTTGAGTGCGAGGATGTAAGATAAACAAAAATAATTTTTTGATGGCAAATCTTAATCAACCTCCAAGCAGGGTTACACCTAATTTATTGCATATACTAAATGCTTTCACTGATAGCTCAAATTCAATAGTTAATACTATTGTTGAATTGAATTCTAATACAATAAATAAATATGAATTAATTACAGAAACGGGTCATCTTAAACTTGATAGGGTGGGTTATTCTTCACTTGCTTATCCATTCGCTTATGGATGTATACCAAGGACATGGGATGAAGATGGAGACCCGCTTGATATAGAAATTGTTGGAGTAACTGAGCCGTTAATACCCGGATCAATTGTCGAGGCTAGGATTATTGGGGTGATGAAATTTGATGATGGTGGAGAGGTGGATGATAAGGTAATAGCAGTTCTGGCAGATGATAAAAGAATGGATCATATCTCAAGTTTTAAAGATCTTGGAGAGCATTGGCTAAAAGAAACTAAGTATTATTGGGAACATTACAAAGATCTAAAAAAACCAGGAACATGTACAGTAAATGGTTTTTTTGGGATAGAGGAAGCTATTGAAGTAATTAAAGATTGTGAAGATAGATATAAAAAAGAAATTGATCCTAAATTAGTAAATTAACTAATTTTATTTTTCTCTAAATTGTTCAAATATTTCGCTTAGTATTTCGCCAGCACCTTGGAGCTTTAGTTTTTTAGCAAGTTCTTTGCCTACTTCATCAGGATTATTAATATTGCCAATATACTGATCTTTAATAAGCCTTTCTCCATCGAGAGATGCAACCATGCCTGTAAGGCAAAGTTGTTCATTTTGAATTTTACTATTGACACCTATTGGAACTTGGCATCCCCCTTCAAGCTCTCTTAAAAAAGCCCTCTCTGCTAGACATCTTTGACTAGTGGGTTGGTCTTCTAAGACATTTATAATCTCTAAAACTTTTTTATCATTAGATTTACATTCAATACCCAGTGCCCCTTGACCAACAGCATGAAGGGAAATTTCATTTGGAATAATCTGGTGAATTCTTGATTCAAAGCCCAATCTTTTTAAACCAGCTGCAGCGAGAATTATGCAATCAAATTCACCGGCATCTAATTTTTCTATTCTTGTAATCACATTTCCCCTGATATCTTTAAATTCAAGATGTGGATACTTATTTCTTAATTGAGCAAGTCTTCTAAGAGAGCTTGTACCCACAATTGAACCTGCTGGTAAAGTTTCTAATTTGAAGCAATCATTTTTTTTGTTTACTACTAAAGCATCAGCAGGGTCTTCTCTTTTTGTTATGCATCCTAATTTAAGGCCACTAGGTAAATTTGTTGGTAAATCTTTAAGAGAGTGTACTGCTATATCTGCTTGGCCTACTAGCATTTGTGCCTCAAGTTCTTTTGTAAATAAGCCTTTGTCACCTATTTTTGCTAAGGCTACATCAAGAATTTTGTCTCCTTGAGTTGCCATGGCTTCAACAGATACCTCTAAATTGGGAATATTTTTTTCTAGTTGATCTTTAACCCATAAAGTTTGAACCATTGCTAGTTTACTTCTTCTACTTGCTATTCTCAGTTTAAAATTAGTCATTAAATATTATTTTGAGTTTGGATTAAAATTAAGTCGAATTTATTTTAAGCTATTCTTTTGCAACTTTTCAAAGCTGAAAATTATATTTAACTATTATTATTTTATATATTCTTTTAAAACCCCATTTCGATTTGGATGTCTAAGCTTTCTAAGAGCTTTTGCTTCTATTTGTCTGATTCTCTCTCTTGTTACATCAAAAATCTGTCCTATTTCTTCAAGAGTTTTCATCCTTCCGTCATCAATCCCATATCTCAACCTAAGCACATCTCTTTCTCTTGGACTTAAAGTTGCTAAAACTCCTTCTAAGTCTTCTCTCAATAATGTTTTAGAAACATCTTGCTCTGGGTTTTCGATGTCAGCCTCTATGAAGTCTCCAAGTCTTGAGTCTTCTTCTTTTCCTATTGGAGTTTCTAAAGAAATTGGAAGCTGCGCACTTTTAGCTATAAATCTTAATTTTTCAATTGTCATTTCCATACTCTCAGCAATTTCTTCTTCGCTAGGTTTCCTGCCAAATTCTTGGCTAAGAACTTTTGTAGTTTTTTTGATTCTTGATATTGTCTCGTATAAGTGAACTGGCAATCTAATAGTTCTGCTTTGATCCGCAATTGCTCTTGTAATAGCTTGACGAATCCACCAAGTTGCATATGTAGAGAACTTGTAACCTTTTTCATGGTCAAATTTTTCTGCTGCCCTAATTAGACCCAAACTTCCTTCCTGGATTAAGTCTTGAAATGATAAACCTCTATTCATATATTTTTTAGCGATGGAAACAACTAATCTTAAATTTGATTGAACCATTTTTTCTTTAGCTCTCCTACCTAAAAGAAGTCTTCTTCTAAATTTGGAAAGAGGCATATCTATTAACTCAGCCCATTCTCTAACAGATGGGAAATGACCTTTTTCTGATTCATATTGAGTTGCTAGTTCTTCTAATTGAAGTAAATCAGCAATTTTTCTCGCAAGTTCTATTTCTTCATCTGGTCTTAAAAGTCTAATTCTTCCAATTTCTTGGAGATAAACTCTTATTGAATCTTCAGTGTAGATACCTTTTGGGCCAAGTTTTATATTCCCAAGTCCTTTATCTTCTTCTTCAGAATCACTAAATTCATTAGTATTTTGCATACTGCTTTCGTTTAACTCAGAAGATGTCCCCAAACTTTGACCATTTTTATTAATATCTTCTTCAACTACTGTTCCTAAGTTTGCATTAATTTTTTTATTGATCTTTTTTGTTGAGCTGGATTTGGAATTCTTTGATTCTGCTGCTACTGGACACATGATTGACTCCTTTCTACGGTGAATTTAACTAGATTAAATTTTATTTAGGGCTAATTTGTACATTTAGTAGTAAATTTCCCCGTTAATTTGTAAAAGACCTTTTTGAGTTATTTGAATAAAAAAGTTCTTTTAAACTGTTGAAAAATTTAAATAGTGCTATAGATTACCTAAAGTAAAAAGTCTTGGGATTTCTCAGACAGGCAGATCATTTTTTGAATTTTCAGTCAATGATCAAAGCTTCATGTCTCCCTTAAGAGCAGGATACTTACAATGTGCAAAAAACACTTTGTGGAATGTTCAACAATCCAATACTAAGAAAAAGTTTTGAAGCCGGCAAGTAATCAGTCATTAAATATCTCCTATAAATTGGAAATTTTGCTTGATATTGGAAGTAGTAATGAAAGCTTTTATTATTTAGATGGAAATAATCTTGGAGCAGAAGTTGGGGATATTGTAAGTGTGAGACTAAGAGGAAGATTATTGAATGGGTTGGTCATATCCAAAAAAAATTTTTCGAAAATGAATGAAGATGAATCAAATATTACTGGAGGAAAAAATATAAGATATTTGTTTGTTGAAAGTATTCTGCAGAAAAAAATAATTGATGACTCTTGGAGAGAATGGATAGAGTCCCTAGCCTCTTTTTATATGGTTAGTAATTTAAAAATGTTTAAAACAGCATTTCCTCCAGGTTGGATTGGTAAATATAAGCATATTTCTCAAGGTTTAAAGGATCAAATATGGATTGAAACTAAAAAAGAATTTGATATTAAGAAAAATGGATTAACCAAAAAAGAATTTTTTTTAATAAATACTTTGCCTGAAAAAGGTAATTGGCAAAGTGAATTAATAAAGTCTGGTTTTAATCACACTCTTATTAACTCAATGGTCAGTAAAAATTACCTCCTTAAATCTAAAAGAAAAAGAAATATAAATACTAAATTAAATTCCTTTTTAAATGATCAAATTGCCACGAAAAAACCAAATCCTACAAATGAACAAAATATTGCATTTCAAGAATTTCAAATAATGAAACCAGGAGATGCGCTACTTCTATGGGGCGAAACAGGTTCAGGGAAAACAGAAGTTTATATGAGAATGGCTGAAGATCAAGTTCTTAAGAAAAAAAGTTGTTTGATACTCACCCCAGAAATTGGACTAATCCCTCAACTGATTGATAGGTTTATACGGCGATTTAATAACATTGTTTACGAATATCATAGTAACTGTTCTTCCACTCATAGAACTGTACTTTGGAAAAAAATTATTAATGCTAATGAACCTTTAATTGTAATAGGAACAAGGTCAGCAGTTTTTCTTCCAATTAAAAATCTAGGATTAATAATAATCGATGAAGAACATGATGTTTCATATAAACAAGATAGTCCTATGCCTTGTTATGACGCGAGAGAGATTGCACTTGAAATAGTAAAAAGGAATTCTGCAAAGTTAATTTTTGGGAGTGCAACCCCATCAATGAAGACTTGGAAAAAGTGTATTTTTGAAAACAAATTTAAATTGGTAAGAATGATTCAAAGGATATCCAGTAAAGAGATTCCTGAAATAAGAATTATTGATATGCGCGATGAGTTCAAGAAGGGAAATGTGAAAATTTTTTCCAATGAATTATTACAATCGCTTCCTCAACTACGTTTAAAAAATGAGCAAGCAATAATTTTGATCCCTAGAAGGGGGCATAGTGGTTTTTTAAGTTGTAGAAATTGCGGATATTTAGTAAATTGCCCCAACTGTGACGTTCCTTTATCAGTACATCTGGGTTCACAAGGCAAAAAATGGTTAAGTTGTCATTGGTGTGATCATAAATCGAGGTTGATCAATCTTTGCCCAGATTGTCATTCAACTGCCTTTAAACCTTTTGGAATAGGGACACAAAGGGTAATAGAGTTTTTAAATGAAGAATTTCCCGAATTAAGAGTACTTCGCTTTGATCGAGATGCAACCTCAGGAAAGGATGGTCATAGAGATATTCTTTCAAAGTTTTCTAGAGGAGAAGCTGATATTCTTGTGGGAACACAAATGTTGGCAAAAGGGATTGACATCCCCAATATTACTCTTTCAGTAGTTATTGCAGCAGATGGGTTACTTCATCGCCCAGATATTTCGGCAGAAGAAAAATCTTTACAATTGTTTTTACAATTAGCTGGCAGGGCAGGAAGGGCTCAAAAAAAAGGAAAAGTAATTTTTCAAACATATAAACCTAACCACCCGGTAATTTCGTATCTTCAGAAAAGAGATTATGAAAGATTCTTAATTGAAAACTCAAGATTGAGAAAAGATGCACATTTATTTCCATTTTGCAGGATTTGCCTTCTTAAATTATCAGGTGAAAATTATGCATTAACTGAATCAGTTGCAATGAAATTAGCAAAATATCTTCTCAATTTTTGTGAGAAAAAGAACTGGAAACTAATTGGCCCTGCTCCTAGTTTAATTGCTAAAGTCGGCAAGAAATTTAGATGGCAGATATTAATACATGGTCCTGAAGGAACAAAGATACCTTTACCTGATAGATCAATATTATGGAAACTTATTCCAAGAAATGTTTTTTTAACAATTGATGTTAATCCAGCAGAGTTGTAATTACTTTGATGGAAGTTGAGGTAAATCTGTACCTAATTGAAATCTATAGAATCTTAATAAATAAGCCATAATTATAAATATTAAAATAATAGATATTCCAATCAAAAGTTTGTTGAGACTCCAGAAAGAAAATTCAAGACTATTTAGTTGTCCTTGATTTAAATTCCAAATGATTTGATTTTTTGTAATTTCTAAATTTGAATTATTTTTACCAGTAACATTAGCTTTATTAGGATGAATAATTTTGAAAATGAGTTCTAAATTATCTACACCTTGAATTGAACTTAGATCCAAATCTAACCTGTAAAAGTATTTTTTAAAAAAAATGAAGTTTTTTTGAGTAGTATTAATTTCTATATTTGTTGATCCTCCCGCTAACTCTCCAGCGGTATTTTGGGTGATTTTAAGAACATGCTTTGTATCTTCAAGATTGAGATTTTTATGTTTCAAAGAAAAGGTTGATTCGTCTTGTTCAATTTCTGCATTAGGAAAAATATCTTTGATCTTCTCTTCAAATTTTAATTGCCAAGGAAATTTCTTTATGTATTTGCTTTCTATAACTAAATTATTGGTTATTGAATCAAGTTCACCAAGATCAAGTGTATCCTCAACTTTAACGCAGCCACTTAGGAGTGGAATTAATAATAATAAAATTAAAAAAATGATAAGTGAAAAGCCTTTCTGAAACGGTTTTGTTTCACCAGTCGGAGTCTCGGTAACATTAATAAATTTCTTTTTCTGCAAAACTTCTTTTTTTTTGCGAAGTGAGTTAAGAGATTTTTTATTTAATGATGGTTCGCTTTCAAACTGTACGTTCCAATTTTCTGGCTTTTTAATGTCAGGAGAATCTATAACTTCCATCAAATATTTTGCATTTTCTCTCGTCTTATTATCGTAAGATTTTAGAAGTTCTTTACAAAATCTTTTAGCCTCTTCCTTTTTATTAACTCCACAAAGAGCAGTAATTAAAATTGTTCTTAAATTTACCCCCTCTTTGCTTGATAAAGGAAATGATTCAATTTTGGGCAAAAGAAATTCAATACAATAATGATACTCACCTTTAGCTAAAGCAAGTTCTACTGTCTCTAAAACTTGCTCATAAGTTTTCATAGGTTAGGCGACTATCATTGTGCCTATTCCAGAATTTGTAAAAATCTCAAGAAGTAATGAATGTTCTATTCTCCCATCGATTATGTGAGCTGCTTTGACTCCTTGTGCTAAAGCTCTTATGCAGCATTCTGTCTTTGGAATCATACCTTCAGTCACAATTTTTTTATCAATAAAATCTCTTGCCTCTTTGAGATTCGTTTTTTCAATAAGACTATTTTTGTTATCTTTTTCTTTTAAAATACCTTGAGTATCAGTAAGAAGAATAAGTTTTTCTGCATTTATTGAAGCAGCAATTTCTCCAGCAACAAAATCTGCATTAATATTATGGGAAATACCTTCTATGGTTGATCCAATACTAGAAATAATGGGGATATATCCTTTAGAAATAAGAGGATCTAATATCTCTGGATTGATTTTTGTAACCTCTCCCACCAACCCATGGCTGCCATCTCCTAGTTCTCTAGATTGAATTAAGTTGCCATCAAGACCTGATATTCCTACAGCTAAAGATCCAGTTTTATTAATGCCTTTTACAATTTGTTTGTTAACTCTACCCATTAGAACCATCTCGACAATTTCCATTGTTTTTTGATCAGTAACTCTTAATCCATTTTCGAATTTAGGAGATATTTCTAATTTCTTTAACCAATTATTAATCTCGGGTCCACCTCCATGAATTACTATCGGACAAACCCCAACGGTTGATAAAAGTGCTATGTCTCTAAAAAAAGCATTTTTTAAATTATCATTTTCCATAACAGAGCCACCATACTTGATAACAATTTTTCTACCTGAGAAACTTTGTATATATGGGAGTGCTTCGCTTAATATTGATACTCTTTGAGAATCATTCATTATTAAAATTCATTAAAACTTGATTGAATTGAAAAATTAGGTTTTTACAAATATATCCCTATATTCAATAAAAGAGAATAAAATCAAATTCTTTTTTATTATCGTCGATAATAAATTCTGATTCAAGACCTTTAACGAAAAACCTGTTTAATCTTTCTTGTTTTTCAATCCATTTTTCTAGAGGGACAGCGTTTAATACGAAACGCATTCTTAGACCATTTTTTTCTTCCTTTGTAATTTCTTCGATTTCTTTTAGTTGAGGGGGATTATCCTCGTCCCACAAATTTAGAGATTCTAATGAAGATTCAAGATGAGCTTTTATCCCATATCTCCATCTTGTGACATCTTTAACTAGTGCTGTTAATTCTTTTGGTCTATTAAATTTATTTGTCGCAAAATTTGTCTTGTCAAACAATTCTACAGGAGGTATTTCGGAAGTCTTTAAACCTAATCCAATTAAAAAAATAGGTACTCCATAAAAAAAAGTAGGTACACTTAAATTTACTGAGTCTGTAAAATAAGCAGTCATTCCTACAAAAGCTAATATACCCCCAGCGGTTACGATTAAGTTTCCAGGCGATAGGTATTTCTTCATTTTGATTTAGTAGAATGAGTTTTAAATTGTCTAACAAGTATTATGCAAGATCCTAATACTGCAAATCAAGGAGATTTAATTTTTAAACTTGATCAAGATAGAGCATGGCTATTAGAAAATCTTGATAAGGGTAAATGGCCAGAAATTAGAAGCGAACTTGCTGCACTTGAAAGAAAAATAAGCAAGTTAATTATAAGTGTTCAAGAAAATAATGTTGATATTTGATTTAAAAAGGTATTTCGTCAACCTCAGGCACTAAAGGTGAACTATCCCAACTTGAATTTTTGGGACTTTCTTTTTTTTCAAATGACTCATTATTTTCTTTTTGATCAGATTTAATAACATCAAAAGGCGATATTTGATGAATTTTTGAAGCTGTTAGTTCTGGTTGCTTTTCTTTCGTTCCGTCTTTTCTAGTGACAGAATTCATCTTTAGACGTCCCTCAATAACAATATTTTGCCCCTCCTTTAGTTCATCTACCATTTCTTGGGCAATATTCCCCCATCCTATGATCTTGAGATCTCTGGTTGGATCTTCACTACGTAATCCTTTAAAATTAACAATCATTTCTGCAATTGGAGTTTGGTTTTCTTTTGTATACCTCATCTTGGGAGCGCTATTAATGACCGCCTGAATTAAACAATGATTCATTTCTTACTATTTAATTAAAGACATACTGATGCAGAATCAAGGAAATTGCTATAAAAATGTTTGGATCCTATCAGGAACTTCGGATGGACCTGTAATAGCTAATAGGCTTCTTGAACTAAATTATTCAGTCTTTGCAAGTGTTTTAACTTATAAAGCAGGGCAAGCTTATATTGAGAATCCAAAGTTACATATCATTACGGGGAAATTAAATAATAAAGATCAAATAATTAATTTCATAAATAAAAATAAAATCACATGCGTTGTAGATGCTACTCATCCGTTTGCGGTAATAATTTCTAAAAATCTTAATAATGCATGTAAAGAGATTAATACACCTCTTTTACTATTTGAGAGGAAATCTATCATAAATAATACTAATAATTTTTTTTACATTGAGGATCTAAAGGATATAAATAACGTTGATATTGAGAATAAGAATATTCTTCTTGCAATAGGATCAAGATTCCTTAACGATACAGCTAATCATTATATGAATTGTAGAGCAAATGTATTTACCAGGGTACTTCCAACTTATGAGAGTATAACTAAAGCTTTTGGATCATGTATTCAAAATTCAAACATAGCAATACTTGAACCGAGTAAAAATAATAAAAGCATTTTAGAAAAAAAACTTTGTGATTTTTGGGAGATAGATTATGTTTTATGTAGAGAATCTGGAAGTTATTCTCAGAAAAACTGGGAGAGTATAGTTTCTGGAAGTAAAATGAAGTTATTTTTGGTTAAAAGGCCGAAACTTAAAAATGATTATTCTTACTCTTTTGATCAATATCAAGATTTGATAAATCACATAATTAAAAAATATTGATGTTTAATTCATTATGGAAGTATTAGTTATGATCACAACTGAATCAAGTAACGCAAATGCTTTGCTAATGGCTAAATTATTAATACAAAATAAACTTGCAGCTTGTGTTTCGATAAAGCAAATTTTTTCAATTTATAAGTGGAATGATGATATTGAAGAAACTAAAGAGTTTGAAATCATAATAAAAAGTAAACTAGAATTTAAAGATTGTTTAATTGATTTCGTAAATAAAAATTCCACATATAATGTCCCTCAAATTATTTACAAAAAATACAATGCTGAGATGAAATATTATGATTGGTTGAATAAGACTATTTGATTAAATCTATTTTATTAACTTTTTAAGATCAATATCTGATCTAGATCCTAATTGCGTAATTATTTGCCCCGCACAAATTGATGCTATCTCTCCGCATTTTTTGAGGGAACAATTGTTTATTAATCCATGGATAAATCCTCCCGCGTAGATATCTCCCGCTCCTGTAGTATCAATAATCTTGCCTTTCGTTATTGACTCAATTATTTCAACATTGTTTGTATTAACTATGAGAGAACCATTTCTTCCCAGAGTTACTATGACTAATTCACATAAGGTAGATAGGTCTTCTTGGCAGTTTTCTAATTTATCATTTTTAAATAGACTTAATACCTCGGATTCATTACAAAAAACGATATCTACATATTCATAAATTAATTCCAAGAAACTCTCACGATGCCTATCTACACAAAATGAATCAGACAAAGAAAGGATTATTTTTGTATTAGATTGTTTTGCAATTTGGGCTGCCTTAATAAAAGCTTTTTTAGCTAATTCGCTGTCCCATAAATATCCTTCTAAATATAAGTATTTACTTTCCTTAATTACAGTAAAGTCAATGTCTTTCGGCTCAAACTCTACAGATGCTCCTAGGTAAGTGCACATAGTTCTTTGTGCATCAGGTGTAACAAAAATGATTGAATGAGCTGTTGGAGCACCTGCAATAGTTGGTGGAGTATTAAATATAGTTTTACTTTTTTTTATATCGTCAGAAAAGAAATTACCAAATTGATCATTTTTCACTCTTCCTATGAACTGTACATGATTGCCTAATTCTGCTAAAGAAACGACAGTATTTGCTGAGGAACCACCTGAAATTTGTTTTATAACTTTGCAATTTTCTAACAATCTCTGAGATTCATCAGAATTAATTAGATTCATTGATCCTTTATCCAGATTATTTATCTCAAGAAACTTATCTTCAATATTTACAATAATATCTACTATTGCGTTCCCGAGACCAATGAGATCAACTTTTTTATGTTCAAAATGTCTGAACGATTCCCTCATTATTTGTAATTAAATCACCTTAGAAGTGCTCTTTTAGGTCCATGAATGGGGTCTTCAATTACTATAGTTTGATCTCTATTTGCTCCCAATGACACAATAGCAATTGGTACCTCCATTAATTCTGCTAAAAATCTGAGATAATTCATAGCATTTTCAGGGAGATCAGATAGTTTCCTACAATTTGCAGTTGAACATTGCCAACCTTTTAATTTCTTGAATATTGGTTTGCATTTTTTTAAGTCATCTGAATTGGTTGGAAAGTAGTCTATTTCCTCTCCATCAAGGTCGTATCCAATACAAACTTTAATCTCATCTAATTCATCTAATACATCTAGTTTTGTAACAGCTAAACAATCAAGACCATTTACAGATACAGCATATTTACCAATAACTCCATCAAACCATCCACATCTCCTCCTCCTCCCAGTAGTTGTTCCAAATTCACTCCCCCTGTCGCAAAGTTGATCGTTAATACTACCTTTTAGTTCTGTTGGGAAGGGGCCCTCACCGACTCTTGTAGTGTAAGCTTTTGCGACTCCAATAACTCTATCAATTAGCGTGGGGCCAACTCCAGCTCCAATACATGCCCCTCCTGAGATTGGGTTAGAAGAGGTAACAAAAGGATAAGTCCCATGATCTAAGTCCAATAAAGTACCTTGAGCGCCTTCGAATAGAATGTTCTTCTTGTCCTTAGAAGCTGCATGGATAGTTCTTGTACAGTCAACAACATGCTTTGATAATCTTTTCCCATAGTCAAGATATTCTTCAACAATGTCTTCTGATTTAAGTGGTTCGATACCATAGATTTTTTCTAAAAGACCGTTTTTTTCTCTTAATGGAATTTCGATTACATCACTTAGTCGTTCCCTATTAAGTAAATCTCTTACTCTAATACCATTTCTTTGCGACTTATCTGCGTAAGTTGGGCCGATCCCACGCCCTGTTGTCCCTATTTTGTTTGAACCTCTATCAGCTTCCATAGCTTCATCTAAAATTCGGTGGTAGGGCATTGTTACATGTGATGTTGATGAGATTTTTAATCCAGAGATATCAATTCCATTATCAATCAACATATCAATTTCTTTCAGCAAGATTTTTGGATCTACAACTGTTCCTGATCCAATTAGACAAGTAGTATTTTTATAAAGTATTCCTGAAGGAATTAGATGTAATTTCAAGACTTTATCATCAACTACTATAGTATGACCCGCATTTACCCCCCCTTGGTAGCGCACGACAACATCTGCCGAACGACTAAGTAAATCTGTTATTTTACCTTTTCCTTCGTCACCCCATTGGGCTCCGATTACAACAACATTAGCCAATTTTAGAAGAACATTATTTTTGTGCGAATATTTAATATATTCAAAAATATTGGTTTACTTTTAAAAAGTAAATGAATTGTATTAACTTTCTCTGAGGACCATTTTTTCAGCGAGAGAAAATTCTTTTGTTAGACGCTCTTTAAGTTTATCTGGTAATGGTCTAGTTGCAAAGTTTTTGTAATGGCCAGCCATAGCATTTAATGCTGTTTGCATAGTAGTAAATGATTGAGTTTTGTTCACCATCCCTCTATTTCTATACCTAGAAATGTAGTCAGTTATGAGGATAAGAGCTTCATTTCTTACTTCATCTTTATTTGGAGAATCTTTTGGAGTATCAACGGCTGTTTGTAGTGTTTTAACAACTGAAATCGTATCTTTTGCATAGTCGCCTGTCATTGAGGTTTTTACCGCTAAGGACGGGGAATTAAATAATGTAAAAACAACAATTATTGATAGAGAAAAAGATATAGCCTTGGTAAGATTCTTGAAAATAAACTCATATGTATGTTTCAGTAACATAACTTAGCTCCCAAATAATTTATCTTTTGAATATTTATTGTACATTATTTCTGATTCGAAAATAAATGTTTCAAATAATTTGTCGGAACTAATTTTTAATTTGGTATTATTTTTTCTAAACGAAAGTTCGACTTCATTTTTAGCAGAATCTCTGCCAACTATTATCTGAAAAGGGATACCAATTAATTCTGCATCTTTAAATTTTATCCCCGCTCTTTCGTCCCTATCATCAAGAAGGACGTCAACTTTATTAATCAAAAGATTATTATAAATTTTCTCAGTAATGTCTCTTTGAATCGGATCTTTTAGGTTTGTAGGAATAATAATGACTTCAAAAGGAGAAATCTGGATTGGCCAACAAATCCCCTTTTGATCATGATTCTGCTCAATAGCTGCTTGGGCTATTCTTGTTACCCCAATTCCGTAACAACCCATCCATAAATTTTTTAATTGACCATCCTTATCAGAGAACTTAGCATTTAATTTTTCGCTGTATTTTTGCCCTAGTTGGAAAATATGTCCAATTTCTATCCCTTTTTTTTCCTCTAGAAACTCAATATCATCATTTTTTATTTTATCTCCCTCCTTAGCATTTCTGATATCTTCAATTTGATAATCTTGTGAAGTGAAAGAAAAATTCTGAAAAACTTTGTGGAAATTAACTTTATTTCCACCACTTATAAACTTTGAGAGATCACTAGCAGAATGATCAATTATTCTGATCCATTTTTTGTCCCAATTAGAACTTTTTTTAATCGTATTATTATCTAAGTCGGGACCAATAAAACCTAAAGGAAAATTAATTAGGTTTTTTTCGATAATATTTTTGTCCTCAATTTTCTTAAGATTTAGGAGATTAGAACTATTTAGTTTATTTAAAGAGTTAAAAAGCTTTACTTCATTAATAAATTGATCACCTCTTAAGCATGCAAGAATTGGAACTTCTTCTTTACTTTCGAACTTTGCCAAGAAAACTACAACTTTGACAATTTGACTTGGGTCTAAATCATTATTTTCACAAACTTCTAAGATTGTTTTTTGTTGAGGTGTTTCTATCCATCCCGAAATATTATCCTTTAATGGAATAGGTGGTGATGGTATAGAAACAGCCTTTTCAATATTTGCTGCATAAGAACCGCTTTGAGTAAACAATATGGAATCTTCCCCAGCATCTGCAGTCACCATAAATTCTTTTGATGAGGCCCCCCCTATAGCTCCGCTATCTGCTTCAACACCTACCGTTTGCAACCCGCAAGATTTAAAAATATTTTCATAAGCTTTACCTACTTTTTCATAAAATGAAGCTAAATCCTCGCCTGAAGAATGAAAAGAATAACCATCTTTCATTATAAATTCTCTACTTCTCATTAATCCAAATCGTGGCCTTATCTCATCTCTAAATTTTGTCTGAATTTGATAATAACATTGAGGTAATTGCTTATAGGAGTTTATTATTTCAGAGGCAATACTTGTAATTACCTCTTCGTGAGTTGGACCTAAACCAAATTCTTTACCTTGCCTATCTTTCAGATTAAACATTATCCCTTCCCCTGCTGTATAACCTTCCCACCGTTCACTTTTTTTCCATAATTCTGCTGGATGAAGTTGAGGTAAAAGTAATTTAGAGCAGCCAATAGTATTTAGTTCCTTTTCAATTATTGCGGATATTTTTTCAATAACTCTCAGCATTATTGGCATGTATGCATAAATACCACTGTTAACTCTGCGAATGTAGCCAGCTTTTAAAAGTAGTTGATGTGAAATGATTTCGGCTTCAGAAGGTGTGTCACGAAGTGTCCCCAGAGGAAATGAGGTGTTCACGCGCATACAAAAAATAAATAATAATAACTAATCTTATCAATTAAGATAAAAAAAGAATTAAAAGTGTCTTGAGTCCCTCAACGCAACTAGTCTAGGTATATTCTTTCTGCTAGTTTCTTCAGTAATGAGGTTTAAAATCTTAGCAAAGTTAACTATTTCTAAATCATTCTATTAGGGTTATGGAAAATATAGATCTCAATATTTCTACTGAAGAGGAATTAGTTGGAATTGATGAGGTTCAAAAATTTTTAAACCGATCAAGAGCATCTGTTTACAGGTATACAAATACTGATTTAAGAAATCTAAACCCTAGCTTTAATCCAAGAAAATTAAATCCTGAATTTAGGACTGACCAAAAGGATCCTTTGATGTTCCACCCTAACGAGGTAGCAAGATTTGCAAAAGATATATTAAGGATTAAAGAGGTTACTGTAGAAGTATTTAATACACCCTCTTCAGCGGCTCAAAACATTCTGGCTCAAATATTAGATGAATTAAGATCTATTAGGTCCCTATTAGAAAAAGAATAACTTAAAAGTTGCTTACGAATGTTTTGATTTATTGACATTTAGAATGTAAAATAATGTTGTTCAATTATCTCCTTAACATTTACCAATTAAGAGTTCTTGAGTTATACAAAATCAAAGCATTTTACAAAAAGTAAATTAGGCGAAGACTCTTCTCTTGCTTCTGCTTCAATTGATTTTGAAAAAGATGATGATGATCCCTTAAGTATAAGGCAGTTTTCATTAACTTCTCTAGGTATCATTTTTGCTTTTCTGACATTTGTGTTACCTTCAATAAGCATTTTTATTGGAAGACCCTTATCTAGTGGAAATGAGGTAATTTTTAATAAAGATTTAAAAAAAGATGGATCTTAGTTCGATACCTCCATCTCCAATGAAGGGAATAGTAAATATAGTTGTTGAAATCCCTGCAGGTAGTAGGAATAAATATGAATATTGTTCTGACGCAGGAATAATGGCATTAGATAGAGTATTGCATTCTTCAGTTAGATATCCTTTTGATTATGGTTTCATTCCAAATACTCTTGCTGATGATGGTGCTCCTCTTGATGCGATGGTGATTATGGATGAGCCGACTTTTGCGGGTTGTCTAATCAAAGCTCGACCAATTGGAGTCTTAGATATGCATGATTGTGGTGCATATGACGGAAAACTTTTATGTGTGCCAATGGCAAATCCTAGACAGGCCGATATTGTAAGTATCAAACAAATTGCTCCTAATCAACTTGAGGATGTTGCTGAATTTTTTAGAACTAGTAAAGGACTTGATGGAAGAACAGTTAAAATTGATGGTTGGAGGGATTTTAATGTAGTCGAAAACTTATTGAAAGATTGTATACCTATGAAAAAGAAAAAATTTAAAGTCCTAAAGAAACCCTCCATTAATAACGTAAATTGAAAAACATAATTTTTTATAGTTATTCAAAGTGCTCCACTTGCCGAAAAGCGGCAAATTGGCTTGATATGAAAGATCTCGAATACCAATTAATTGATATTGTAAAAGAACCCCCAAAGCTCGATTATTTAAATCAAGCTTTAGAACAATATTCTGAAGATATCAAAAGAATTTTTAATACCAGAGGTAAATCCTTTAAATCGATAAATCCTAATATTTACTCTTTATCAAAGGAAGAAATTATTAAACTTCTCTTAAGTGATGGCAAATTAATAAAAAGACCATTTTTGATATACGAAGAAAAAGTAATATTAGGATTTAACGAAATTGAATATGCTAAACAATTTATGTAAGGTTAATAACTAAGCTTACAACAAACTATGCATGCTTCTGTTAAAAGTTTTTTAAAAGAATGGGGTCTGCTAATCCTTTTAACTTTTTTTGTTTCTTCTTGTAGATCTTTTATCGCAGAACCTCGTTATATTCCCTCTGGATCTATGCTCCCAGGATTGCAAATAAACGATAGGTTAATAATTGAAAAATTCTCTCTGAGGAACTCTTTGCCAAAAAGGGGCGATATTGTTGTTTTCAAATCTCCTTACTCATTTGATGAAAAACTAATTTCATTTAGATCAAAGCCTTTACCAAAAAAAACATATTGTTTTTTTATGAGTTTTCCTCCAATATCTTTTATTCCTGGTTTGAGGGATCAAGCTTGCGATGCATATATCAAAAGAGTAGTAGCACTACCTGGAGAAATAGTTAGTGTAAATACTAAAGGTGAAGTAACAATAAACAATAAATTAATTTCTGAACCATATGTAGCATATAAATGCTCGAAATCCTTTTTTAATAAATGCGGCGAGTTTGAAAATATCAAAGTTCCAAAAGATCATTTTTTAGTTTTAGGCGATAATAGGTCCAATAGCTGGGATGGAAGATATTGGCCAGGAAGTAAATTTATTCACAAAAAGGAGCTTATCGGAAGAGCTTATTTTAGATTTTGGCCTCTCAGTAAAATTGGCTTTTTTAATAATTAAAGTCTTACTTTTGTCTCACGCTTAATGAAAATAATTTTCTAAAAAGCATTTAATTTAAAGTGCTCCTGAAGCAGTTGAATCAATTATCCCTCCAAGATGTGTTGTGATATTAAGAGCACTAATCACAGGTGGTTTAGTAGGATCATTAAAAAGGTCAATTACAGTTATACCGCCATTACCTTGTTTTATCATCCAAATATCTGAATAACTAATCCCAAGAATATTGCAAATAAGAGTTTTGTTGACTGCATCATGAGCGACTAGAAGAGTTAGATCATTATCTTTTTGAGATAAACAAATTTTTTCAAATGCTAATACGGACCTTTCTGATACATCTTTTATAGATTCGCCTTCAGGCATTATCACTTCTTCAGGCTTGTCATGCCAATTTTTTAGTAAATTAGACCATTGTTCTCTAATTTCAGTTTCTAGTTTACCCTCCCATAATCCATGGCTAATTTCTATAAGTGCATCTATTTTTTCTATTTTTAAATCTTTGTTATTTTGCAAAATTATTTGTGCAGTCTCATAAGGCCTATTCATTGAACTTGAAAATGCCTTATTAAAATAAATATTTCTCAAATATTCAAAAGTCTTTCTTGCTTGATCTTTACCATTTTCGTTTAAAGGGATATCAATTTGGCCTTGGAATCTACCTTCTTTGTTCCAGTTGGTTTCACCATGTCTTATTAGAAATATTCTTGAATCTCCAATTTGAATTGGAATATTTTTATTAAGATGGGAAGTCTGATTTAAACACTCAATTTGAGTTTTATAAGAGTTATCTTTCCTTGAAATATTTAGAATTGAAAATGAAGCATTTTCTAATCTAATTTTCCTAAAACCTTGCTTAGGCTTTCCTAATAACAAGAGGATTAAACATCTAAGAATGGCATTATGTCCAACTATTAAAATATTTACATCATCTTTATCTAAATAAATTTTAATAATATCTTCTATGAATTTAGTTGCTTGGTCAAATAACTCTTGAATTGGTTTATAAGTTTTATCGTCATTTCTTTTTAAAATTAGATTTTCTGGATCATTTTTCCAAATAGGATATATTTCTGGAAATTTCTTTTTTATTTCATCTACTTTGAGACCAGACCATTCACTTAGGTCAACCTCTAGCAAATTCTTATCGAATACAATAATTTTTTCTTTTTTGAAGCTTTTGTTAATTGTTTTTGCGGTCTCTGCTGCTCTCACAAGTGGAGATGAATAGATTTTATCAAAGTTTATTTTTGATAACGATTTCCCTGCTTTTAGGGCTTGTTCGTATCCTTCATCAGTTAAAAAAGAATCATCTGTTCTCCCTTGAATTAATCCTTTTGCATTGAAACTGCTTTGTCCATGTCTAACTAAAACTAATCGTATAGTCATTATATAAATTTTAAAATTAAGATAATTTAATCATCTCATGGCGTGATTAAAATAGATATATAAATATTGGAAATTTCAATGATACCTAAGTATAGTTTTTAACAATATAATGAGTTATGATCTCTAAAAATATTTCTAAGACAAAACTGTCTTTAGCTTTAGTTTCTCTCGTCATAACATTTTTTGTATGGCAACAGGGCTTAAGAGATAGTTTAAATAGACCATCCGTTTCATTTGACATAAGTCAAAAAGAGCTTGAAATTGCTGAATTAGCGGTCCAATCAATACCTGAAAATCTTAAAAAGTTTGTTCTCGTAAATGAACCTGTTGATCAAATCAATAAGTCACTCTCTGAGGTCCCATTTGATGAATTAACAGATAGAAATAAATTAATTCGAATAATTTCTTCAGAATCAAATGAACCATTAATATCTAAAAATATATCTAAAGATTTTGATAATAAAAACTTTAAATTACTAATTGATGATATAGAAAAAAATTCTCTTAATAATTCTCATGCCCCAAATTTTGATAATTTTGATTCATATAAAGGAGATAGATTTTTATATCACCTTTTAAGCAAGAAATTTGATTTTGACGATAGTTCATTAATAACGAAATCATTTTCAAACAAAATGTTTTTAAAAATTTTAGCTATTCGATTAGTTCCAATTTTAACAATACTCCTTGGCTCCATTCTGGCTTTAAAAATATCATGGAATGCTATATCTTCGAAAAAATTTGGTTGGAAAGAATTTAAACCTTTAGACTTAGAATTAATAGATATGGTTCTATTAATTGCAGGAGGATTTGTTGTCTTAGGAGAAGTGGTATCACCTTTATTCTCTATAAGTTTAGTTGAATTTTTTTCTAAAAATATATCTAATGAATTGTCTCAATCTCTAAAAATATTCTTTGGATATCTTTTTATGGCTATTCCGCCATTAGGGATAGTTTATTATCAAATTAAATCTTTGAATGGTGAATTTATTTTAAAGAGAGATTATTTTCAGTTCAATTTCTTGCCAATTAAATATCCAATTATTCAGGGAATTAAAGGTTGGTTAACAATTACCCCCTTTGTTTTATTAATTTCTCTAATTATGAATAGTCTGATCGATAATCAGAATGGTAGTAATCCTCTGCTTGAAATTGTTCTTAATACTAATAATTACTTATCATTTTTTCTATTATTTATTACAACTACTTTATTAGCTCCTCTATTTGAGGAGATTATTTTTCGCGGTATTTTACTGCCAACTCTTTCAAGAGATTTTGGAATAATTTCTGGCATTATAGTTTCAGCATTTATCTTTGCATTAGCTCATTTAAGTTTTGGAGAAATGCCGCCATTATTTGTTCTAGGTCTAGGGCTGGGAATCACAAGAATTGCGTCAGGAAGTTTGTTTTCTTCTGTGATTATGCATTCTTTATGGAATGGGATGACCTTCTTAAATTTGTTCTTATTACGTACATAGAAAATTTAAATTTTAACTTGCGAATCAAAGTAAAAGATGTTTACTTAACTAATAAGACTTATTTTATTTAAAAAATAATCATAGATGAAAATTTATGGGAATCAATCTAATTTAAAAAAAAAAGTTATAAGCAATACTCAAAAAAATTCTGAAAAAATATCTGGACTTAATATCAAATTTATACATAAAATTTTTGACACAATTAATATCTCTCTTTTGGTCTTAATCTTTACCTTATTTTTCTTATCTTTTGATAGTCAAAGGCAATGGTCAAATACATATAAAAGTTTATCGAAAACAAGATCACTTAATAATAATCTCATTGACTATATTTCTAAAATTGAGGAATTTTATATTAGTGAACTTGAGTCTCTAAATCAATACAAAAAAACTAAACCTGAAGATTTAATATATCTAAATAAAATTGTAGAAAAAAAAGAAAGTTTTTTTAAGAAGAATTTTAGTGGATTCATCAAAGGCTTCAACGATAGCAAATATCAAAGGGGATATTGATGAGAAAATACAAAAAAATTGTTCGTTTAATACCTCTTGATCAAAGGCGATTTAAATTTATCTATATTTTTAGCTTACTTTTAATATTATGTTTATTTGGTAGGTTAATTAAATTGCAAGTCTTTAATGCTTCTGATTTGCAAAGAAAAGCGAGATTAATACATTCTTCTAAAACTAACTCCTTGAAAAAACGGAGATCTATTGTGGATAGAAATAATAGAATAATTGCTTATGATAAACCACTCTATAAATTATGGGCCCATCCAAAATACTTTAATTTTCCTGGTGATTCAATTAACGGAGTTCGTAGTATTGATGAAGTCGCAAAAAAATTGTCACCTATTTTGGATATTAAAGAAGAAATACTTTTGAGGAAATTCAATAATAAAATGAGCGGTGTTAAGCTTTTGGATAAAATTCCTGAAGAAAAAGCAAAAAAGATTGCAAACCTTAAAATAAGTGGGCTTGATTTGTTTAAATATTCACAAAGATATTATCCACAAGGTGAGCTTTATTCTAATCTTGTGGGTTTTGTTAATGATGAGAATAAAGGGTCAGCAGGTTTGGAGCTGCATTTAGATAATCAAATTAAAGTTTTAAATAAGAGCAATTTTATTAAAAGAGGAGGTGATGGAACCCCTCTACCTGATAATTCAGCCCCAGGTGATTTTGTTTCTGACTACAAAAATTTAGGCCTGACAATAGATTCAAAATTACAGAAAGCATCATTTTATGCATTATCAAAGCAAGTTAGCAAATGGAAAGCAAAGAAGGGTTTTGCAATAGTTATGGATGTTAATAATGGACAGATTCTTTCCTTAGTTTCAGTACCTTCATATGATCCGAATAAATTTTGGCAGTATGATTCTGAACTCTTTAGGGGTTGGTATTCACAAGATCTATTTGAGCCTGGATCAACTTTTAAGCCTATTAATCTGGCGTTGGCTCTAGAAGAAAAAGTTATCCACAAAGATGGTTTTGTTAAAGATATCGGAAAGATAAAAGTTGGAGGTTGGACACTTTCTAATTGGGATAAAAAAGGAAATGGTTACATTGATTATCCAAGAGTATTGCAGGTTTCAAGTAATGTTGGGATGGTAAAAATAATGCAAAACTTAGATCCTACAATTTATTGGGATTGGCTGAACAACTTAGGTATAAATAAAAATTTAGAAACTGACTTATATGAATCAACTGCTGGTCAACTAAAAGGAAAAGATTTATTTATAAATCAATTAATTGAACCCGCTGTGGCTTCTTTTGGTAAAGGATTCTCAATCTCGCCACTTAAGTTGGTCCAACTTCATGCATCTCTAGCAAATGGTGGTTTTGAAGTAACGCCCCATGTAACATCAACTTTCAAAGGAAGAATAAATGATACTTTAAAAAAGCAATATTTTTCGCACGAGGTCTCCAAAACTGTTCTCGAATGGATGGAAAGCGTAGTTGAGAAAGGTAGTGGAGCAGGAGTGAAAATTGATGGTTATAGAATAGCTGGGAAAACAGGAACTTCTCAAAAAGCATTAAATGGTTCTTATACAAGTAAAAAAGTTTGTAGTTTTGTCGCGACTTTGCCAGTTAATGATCCCAAATATGTTGTTCTTGTGATCGTTGATGAGCCATCAAAATCATATGCATATGGTTCAACTGTTGCGGTGCCAGTTGCTAAAGAAATAATTGAGAGCTTAATAGTAATTGAAAAAATACCTCCTAAGATTAAAGATCACGAGATGATTGTTAAAAAACCCTAAAATTTTCTAACTTTATAGATAATTGGTTTATTTTTTTGATGATTTCATTAGGAATTAAAGCTAGTTTATATATATGTATGATTATCTGGATATGAAATCAATTTTAGAACAATTGTCCTCAATGACTATTGTTGTAGCTGACACTGGAGATTTAGATTCGATAAAAAAATTTCAACCAAGGGACGCTACTACTAATCCATCATTAATTCTAGCGGCCGCTAAAAATCCTGATTATATAAAATTAATTGATAAAGCTTTAGAAAGCTCAAAAAATTCTTTACCTGAGGGATTCACTGAGATTGAATTAATTAAAGAAACTGTTGACCAAGTTTCAGTATTCTTTGGAAAAGAAATATTGAAAATTATTTCAGGGCGAGTATCAACAGAAGTTGACGCGAGACTGAGCTTTGATACTGAAGCCACTGTAAATAAAGCAAGAAAATTAATTAATCTCTATAAAAATTTTGGAATTGAAAAAGAAAGAATCTTAATTAAGATTGCTGCAACTTGGGAAGGAATTAAGGCAGCTGAAATTTTGGAAAAAGAGGGTATTAAATGCAACTTAACTTTACTTTTTAATTTCTGCCAGGCGGTAACTTGTGCGAATGCAAAGATAACCTTAATCTCTCCATTTGTTGGGCGTATATTAGATTGGTATAAAGCAAAAACTGGCAAAACTAGTTTTGCAGGACCTCAAGATCCCGGCGTTGTTTCGGTTACACAGATTTATAACTATTTTAAAGAAAAAGGTTTCGAGACAGAAGTAATGGGAGCAAGTTTTAGAAATCTTGATGAAATAAAAGAATTAGCTGGTTGTGATCTTCTAACAATAGCCCCAAAGTTTTTAGAGGAACTAAAAAAAGAGAAAGGAGTATTAACTAGAAAATTAGACGCAAGTACCCCAATAAATAAATCTATTGATTACAAATTTGAAGAAAAAGATTTTAGGTTGAGTATGTTAGAAGATCAAATGGCTAGTGAAAAACTTAGTGAGGGTATCACAGGATTTAGTAAGGCTATAGAAGAATTAGAAGAGTTATTACTCAAGAGATTATCTGAAATTAAAAATCACAAATTAATTTCGGCTAATTAAATTTAAGTTTGCATTGAAAAATAACAGTTAAATACTACTCTTTATTAAAAGTCTTTTGATAACTCTTTTGGCAATATCCTCATAACTCATTTCTCCAGACAATATTTGAGCAATACGTTTAGGCGCGGTTTTTCTTTTAACACCTAATTGGTATCCAGTTTTGGGAAATCTGTAAAACACCTGTGCAATCCTCCTTCCCCAAGCCATAGATTTTCCCCAATTATTATTTATAGTTTTCGTATAAAGATTAAGGTCATCTACTTTTCCCGATAGGCATTGATCTATGCATTCTGCAGCATAAAAACTGCTGATTAAAGACGGTCTAATACCTTCAGCTAAAAATGGGTCACATAAAGAGGCCGCATCTCCAACAGCTAAAACTTTATTACCATTTATTTGGTGAAAACCATTCCATATTCTCAGTTTTTTATTGATTGTTTTGTAAGGAAAATTATCAAATCCAAAACTTCTAATAACTTCATTATTTATAGCCTGTTTTTCTAAAAAACCATTATTGATAAAAGTACCTAAACCAATATTAAGGCTTTCTTTTAAGGGGAATGCCCATGCAAATCCATATTTTATAAATCCAAATTCAAATCTAACTGCATCTCTAGGAATTTCACCTAAGCCTTTCAATCTTAATGAGATTGTGTTTGCAAATTTAGGTTTTCTTGGCCCCAAGTTGAAATATCCAGCCCATTTGGATTGGGACCCGTCTGCAACAACAAGAAATTCAGATATATATTGCTCTTTATTATTGCAGTTGATTACCCATTTATCATCTTTTTTTATTATCTTTTCTACTAATAGCGGTCTTATTATCTGAACTCCATTCCTTATGGATTCATCTAGTAATAATTGATCAAATTTCTCTCTTTTAATAATCCAAAAAGGTGATTCACCAGTTAAATCAGCAGTTACATTATCTGCAGCCTTCCATCTAAATTCTACATTTTTAATTTTTGATTCTATGGCATCTTCAATATCTAAAGGGATAAATCTTTGCATTGAAGAGGCCATCCCACCAGCACATGGTTTGTAAGTTTGGAATTTTTCTTTTTCAATAACTAAAACAGAATATCCTTTCTTTGATAGGTTAAGAGCGGTGGAAGATCCTGATAAACCTCCCCCAATTATTACGACATCAAATCTTATCAAACCTTTAGAATTTCCTTCTCTTTCTCAGATAATTTTGTTTCTATTAAGGCAATATTTTTATCAGTAATTTTCTGAATTTGAGATTGATTATCTCTTGATTCGTCAATAGAAATAAGACCATCTTTTTCGTCTTTTTTTTCTTTCTCAATAGCATCTCTTCTAATATTCCTCAAAGCGACTTTTCCTTCCTCTGCATATTTAGAGGCTAATTTACAAAATTCTTTTCTTCTTTCCTCTGTTAAAGGAGGAACATTTATCCTTATTACTTTTCCATCATTATTTGGAGTAATACCTAAATCGCTAATCGAAATAGATTTCTCTATAGCCTGTAAACATGAAATATCAAATGGTTGTATTGAAATTGTTTGTGAATCAATAGTGCTTATTGTGGCAAGTGATTTGATTGGTGTTTCCGCACCGTAGTACTCGACGCTTATTCTGTCTAACAATGAAGCGTTAGCTCTTCCTGTCCTAATTGTATTAAAGTTTCTCTGAGTTGCTTCAATACTTTTACTCATATTTTCTTGAATTTCTTGATATTTCATAATAAAAAATTTAAATAAGCTTTAACTAATTAATGAACCTATAGGCTCCCCAGCAACAGCTTTAGAGATGTTCCCTTTTTTGAATATATCAAATACCATAATAGGGATGTTGTTGTCCTTGCATAGTGCTATCGCAGTACTATCCATTACTGCGATTTCATCACTAAGAACCTGTTGATAACTAAGAGTAGAATATTTTTTTGCTTCTTTATATTTATTAGGATCACAATTATAAACCCCATCAACTTTGGTGGCCTTCATAACAACTTCAGCATTTATCTCTGCTGCCCTAAGAGCAGCTGTAGTATCAGTTGTAAAAAATGGATTTCCGCATCCACCTCCAAAGACTACAACTCTACCTTTTTCTAGATGTCTCATGGCTCTTCTTCTTATATAGGGTTCTGCAATTTCCTGCATTTCTATTGCAGTTTGAACTCTGGTTGCCACTCCAACTCTCTCTAAACCATCTTGAAGTGAAATCGCATTCATTACTGTAGCTAGCATCCCAACATAATCAGCCGTCGCCCTATCCATACCATCTGCAGACCCTTTGAGACCCCTAAAAATATTCCCACCCCCAACAACTATTGCAAGTTGCACATTATTTTCGACTACTTTTGAAACATCCTCTGCAATTGACTGTACTATAGCGGGATCAATACCATAAGGTTTTTCACCCATTAGTGCTTCACCACTAAGTTTTAAGAGAACTCTTTTGTAAGTCATTCAATAATTGTACTTTTAAGACCTTAGCAAGTAAATGCACCAAATTTATTATTTGTTCTGATATTGCTTGCGTCTTTAAACATTTCTATATCTAAAGAAAATTAAAATAATAATTTGCTTTAACTAAAATTCAACGCACTTTTGTGCTTTTATTCCTTGTTCTTTAAAAGGATGTTTTATTAGTTTCATTTCTGTTACTAAATCTGCGTAATTGATAATAGAATCTGATGCTCCTCTTCCAGTTAAAACAATATGATTTTTTCTATTATTGAGACTTTTTAAATAAGTGATTATTTCTTCTGAATCAAGATAGCCAAGTTTTGTAGCTATATTGATTTCATCAAGGATTATGAGTTTATAAGATTCATTCTTTATATATTTTTTAGCTAGTTGCCATGCTTCTTGAACTAATTTTTCATCTCTAATTCTATCCTGCGTTTCCCAGGTAAATCCTTCTCCTAATGCATGCCAAGAAATATTTGAAGATAAATTTTTTAGTGCTTTTTCTTCTCCAGTGCTCCATCCCCCTTTTATGAATTGAATAATTGCTACTTTGTAACCGTGCCCTATTGTCCTTAAGGCCATTCCTAAAGAGGCAGTTGTTTTACCTTTACCATTTCCTGTAAAAACAATTAATAAACCTTTTTTAGTTTTTCTAATTTGCAGTCTTTCAGCTTGAATATCTTTTCTTTTCTGCATCCTTTTTTTATATGAGTTCTCATTGCCCTCTGGAGATAGTTTCCCTCCCATACCAAGTTCTTTAGCTTGATTATCGAGGTTGAATATTTTTTCCGCAGATAAAGGTTCTTCTTGCATATGACTCAAATTTTATTTAGTGATTATAAATCTTTAAGTATTTTTAGCTTGTTTCACTTTTAAAAGTGCATTATTAACCGCCTGTTGTTGATCTCTTTTAGTAATCCAATGATGATAAGTTTGAGTATGTAAACTAACTGAATGTCCCATCATTCTGGCGGCCACCGTATCAGGTAAATCATAAAAAATTGTTCTTACTGCCCAAGCATGTCTAAGATCATAAGGTTTTATTTGTAAAGAGTAACGCTTAAACTGATCTGTAATTTTTTTTCCAATATTTTGTAAGGTTGTAATTTTAAGATCTCTATTGATATTTGGTAGTAATTCTGGATTTTCACCAAGTTTTGATAATTCGAACTTTTCTACCCATTCAGGATGGAATGGCCAGACTTGATGTTCTCCTGTTTTAGTTGTAGGTAAAACTCTAATAATTTTATCTCCAAAATTTGTAAGAGAACTTAAATCACAAAAAAATACTTCATGATTTCTTAATCCATATGTAGCCATCAATCCAAAAACAAATTTCCAAGATTCGTTTGGTATCCTCTCCCAAAGCTTCTCTATTAACTCGTCTTTGGGGAGATCCCTAAATCCTGCTTTATTAAGACCATATCCTCTAGAGTTCAATTTCCAATCTTCTGGAAGTTGAATATCCAAGTACTTAGCCAGGACATTTAAAGATGTAGCGCATTGTTTCCTACTTCTACTACCTTCCTTGTAGCTTTCAAGTGTTTTTTGAAATATCTTATCTAAAGGCTCATTCTCATAAGAATAATAAATATCAAGAATTCTTTTCACATAAGGCTTATAAGAACTCCTCCAAGTTGTTTTTCTAGTGCTGCTTAGATATACACTCTTACTTTCTTTAAAAAAGAACTCCTCAAATTGATTTAATTTATTTGGAAATTCAGAATCATTTTTTACTCGCTTCTTATTTAGGTTACTTGTCCAAATAGTCCAGTCAAATTGATCTAATTCCAGTTGCAAATTGATTAATTGTAATTTTTTTTTTGCTTCCTCTAATCCAGAAATATCAGCTTTTATACCAAGAGATATTCTTTGAGTTTTAAAAAAGTTTTTATTTTTTTTAGAAGGTAATGAACCCCTAATATTTAATTTCTCGCCCCTTTTTTCAATTCTAAGCTTACTGCCTTGAGTAGCAAATTTATCATTGACTTTATTAATTTCCTGAATTACGTTCATTTAATTCTATAATTGTTTATATGATGACGTTTTTAATGTTGATTTTCAATCTCCATAAATTTTAAATGGATAAAATAGGCGTCTTACTAATGAATTTAGGAGGGCCTGAACGCATTACCGATGTTGGCCCATTCTTATATAATCTTTTTTCTGATCCAGAAATAATCAGAACTCCATTCCCTGCTTTTCAAAAACCTTTAGCTTGGTTAATTAGTACACTTAGAAGTACTACTTCTCAACAGGCATATCTTTCTATAGGCGGAGGATCGCCAATCAGAAGGATAACTGAACAACAAGCAAGAGAATTGCAATCTAAATTAAGGGATAAAGGTTTAAATGCTACTACTTATATCGCTATGAGATATTGGCATCCTTTTACCGAATCAGCAATTGCAGATATGAAAGCAGATGGTATAGATCAAATCGTTGTACTACCTTTGTATCCGCATTTCTCAATAAGTACTAGTGGTTCAAGCTTTAGGGAATTAAAAAAATTGCGTGATTCTGATGATGATTTTAGGAAAATCCCAATGAGATGTGTAAGGAGTTGGTTCAGTCAACCAGGTTATTTAAAGTCAATGGTCGAATTAATTTCTGAACAGATTTCACATTGTGAATCACCTCCAGATGCCCATATATTTTTTACTGCGCATGGAGTTCCTAAGAGTTATGTAGATGAAGCTGGTGACCCTTATAAGCAACAAATTGAAGATTGTTCTTTATTGGTAATAAATGAGTTGGAAAAATTTTTAGGGCACAGTAACCCCTATACACTTTCTTATCAAAGTAGAGTTGGTCCAGTGGAGTGGTTGAAGCCGTACACAGAAGAAGTATTGGCTGAACTTGGCAAATCGAATGTTAAGGATCTGATTGTGGTGCCTATAAGTTTCGTTGGAGAGCATATTGAAACATTGCAAGAAATCGATATTGAATATAGAGAAATTGCTGAAAAAGCTGGTATTGAAAACTTTAGAAGAGTGAAGGCTTTAAACACTCATCCTACTTTTATTGAGGGGCTTACAGATTTAGTGATTTCTTGTTTGGAAGGGCCTCTAGTTAATATTGAAGAGGCTTCTAAGTTGCCTGAAAAAGTTAAACTTTATCCCCAGGAGAAATGGCAATGGGGTTGGAATAATAGCTCTGAGGTTTGGAATGGAAGGGTTGCGATGATTGTTTTTCTGGTACTTTTTATTGAACTTATTTCAGGGTCTGGACCCTTACATAAGCTAGGAATTTTATAAAGATCTATATAGATACTATAAAATTTTAGTTTTATTTAAAAATATTTTTGAATACTTTTCTGACATTACATTTCTAAATGAGGCAAAAGTTTTTAATTAAGTTTAAAATTTATATAAATTATTGAATTTCTTTAGTGACTCTTACTTCGAGATCCTTGTCAAAGGGTAGTTCAAAAAATGAAAATACAGTTTGGATAACTGGTGCTGATGCACTAATGGATTCTCTAAAAATTCATGGGGTAAAGGTTATATTTGGATATCCTGGAGGAGCCATACTTCCAATATATGATGCTGTTCACAAGGCTGAACAAGATGGTTGGTTAAAACATTATATGGTGAGACATGAACAAGGAGGTTCTCATGCTGCTGATGGTTATGCCAGGTCTACTGGTGAAGTTGGAGTATGTTTTGGGACTTCAGGTCCAGGTGCCACAAATTTGGTAACAGGTATTGCAACTGCTCAAATGGACTCAGTCCCTCTTGTAGTTGTTACAGGTCAAGTTCCAAGACCAGCCATTGGGACAGATGCTTTTCAGGAAACTGATATTTTTGGTATAACCCTCCCAATAGTTAAACATTCATGGGTGATAAGAGATCCCTCAGACATAGCGAAAGTGGTTTCTGAAGCTTTTTTTATAGCCTCCTCTGGAAGACCTGGCCCTGTTTTAATTGATATACCCAAAGATGTAGGTCAGGAGTTCTTTAATTACCAAAGAGTTTTGCCTGGTGAGATTATTCCTAAAGGATTTAAAAGGAATGGAGAAATTAATGATTGCGATGTCAACAAAGCAATTAAATTAATAGAAGATTCTGAAAAACCTCTTCTATACGTAGGAGGTGGGGCAATATCTTCAGGAGCTCATGATGAAATAAAAACTTTGGCAAAGAATTATCAAATACCAGTTACTACGACCTTAATGGGTAAGGGTGCTTTTGATGAAAAAGACAATTTATCAGTAGGAATGTTAGGAATGCATGGAACTGCTTATGCAAATTTTGCTGTTACAGAATGTGATCTTTTAATTGCTATTGGAGCTAGATTCGATGATAGGGTGACAGGAAAATTAGATACTTTTGCACCTAATGCAAAGGTAATTCATATAGATATCGATCCAGCAGAAGTTAATAAAAATAGACGTGTAGATGTTGCAATTGTCTCTGATGTTTCAAAAGCTGTTCTGAAAATTAATAAACATTCCCTAAAAAACAAATTTACTTCTCAGACGAAAAACTGGTTAGAAAAAATTGACTTTTGGAAAAATAAACACCCTTTATATGAACCGCCTAAAGAAGGAGAAATTTATCCTCAGGAAGTTCTTTTAAAAGTGAGGGAACTTTCACCAGAAGCTTATATAACTACAGATGTAGGACAACATCAGATGTGGGCTGCTCAGTATCTTAGGAATTCTCCAAGAAAATGGATTAGTAGTGCAGGCTTAGGAACTATGGGTTTTGGATTACCAGCGGCAATTGGAGTAAAGGCAGCCTTACCTAATTCAGATGTAATTTGTATTGCAGGAGATGCAAGTGTCTTAATGAATATTCAAGAATTAGGAACCTTATCTCAATATGGTCTAAAGGTGAAATTGATTATTATCAATAATCGCTGGCAAGGGATGGTTAGACAATGGCAGGAAAGTTTCTATGATGAAAGATATTCCTCATCTGATATGAGTTGTGGTGAACCTGATTTTGTAAAACTTGCAGAGTCTTTTGGAGTTAAAGGATATTTAATTTCTGATAGAAAACAATTACAGAATGAATTAAAAAATGCGCTTGATCATGACGGCCCTGCCTTGATTAACATCCTTGTCAGAAGAGGTGAAAATTGTTATCCAATGGTTCCTCCTGGTAAAAGTAATGCTCAAATGGTTGGATATGTTAATTGTGAAGACTAATTTTTTCTTGATTCGTTATTTTGAAAAATTAACTTTAAGAAAATTTAAAAAACTTAGATATTACTGAATTGAAAAAATTATCAAAAATTTTAATTATAGTCTGCTTGATTGTTCTTAATCCTTTAATAGCAAACTCGGCCGAAATTCTTCAAATTAAAAGTTCAAATACTATTTTGGTGGGGGATCAAAATAGAAATTTAACCATAGAATTATTCTGTGTAGATGTAAATGAAAATGATGAGATTGAAGCAACTAATCTACTAAAGAGTGAATTCCCAAGGGGGAGCAAAGTGAAAATAAAGCCCTTTGGTTTCAAAGAGAATGTTTTGCTAGCCAAAGTTTTTAATACTAAAGGTACTAAGGAGATGACGGAATTATTGGCCGCTAAAAACTTAAGTAGTGAAATTTGTCCAAGTTAATTATCTTTATGAGCAAATAAGATTCCATTGTCTCGAGATTGTTTTGCTCCTTCTCCAGGAATAAAATTCATTATTGAATTTGTATGTGCATAAATTTGAGATATCTATATTTGTATGAGGGATGTTCTCATTTAAAAGTTGCCTATAGGCAGATCTTTTTATATCAAGTTGATTTAAGTTTTGCTCTCTGAAGTGATTTGAATCACTAAAACAAAGATCTTTTTTGGTTTTAGTCAATTTGTTAGTTATGTTTTTGTTTTCGGCTTTTCTATAAAATTCTTTGAGTGTTATTTTATCAACTAGATAATGTTTCTTAGAAATTGCTGGTCCTATCGCAACAAGCAAGTCATCTCTAGATGTCCCATAAGTATCGAAAATTTTTACCAGATTTTTTATTATTTTTTTTTCTAAACCTTTTCTTCCACAATGTAAAGTTGCTACATTTCTTGTCCTTTTATCTGCAAAAAATATTGGCATACAATCAGCTGTGTAAACCCATAAGTTTTGACTGCATTTATTGCCAAAAAGACCATCTGCATCATTCTTACTCCCCTCTTGCGAAAGTGATCCAAAGACAATCACATTACTGTGAATCTGATTGGAAACACAATTTATGGAATTTTTATTAAAGTGGTTTCCTAATATTTGAAGAAATTTCTCAGAGCAAGACTTCGTGAAGTATGCATGTTTGAAATTATTTTGACTAAGAATAGGTGATGAATAATACTCAAATTTTTTGTTTTGAATATAAATTTCATCTTTTGAGAAATATATTTCTTTGTAAGGAATAGTTCCTGCTCCTAAACTGAATTTATTAAATTAATTCAATATCTCTCAAGATCCAGAATCCTGCAAATTTTTCGATATACGGTGTTGACTGTATGGAAATAAATTGATAACCAAAAGAATTTTTTTTATTCTCTAAAAACTTTTTATTCAAAATGCTTGCATCTTTTTCTGGTAAATCAGTTACCAGCCACTTATCATCTTCTGAAGCTTCAAGTATGAGTTGGTTCTTATTTACTATTAATTTAATAGGTTCTAAACAACTGAACCATGCAGAAAGTGCCAAAGATCTATCTTTGCTAAAAAGTCTTAATCCTGGAACTAAGTAACTATCATCTACATCTTGCTGAATTGGGAAAATATCTCCAAATTCCATAGGCCAACTTTCTGCTGATTTTAATTCGCCAATTGATATTTCGGAGATAGTTAAAGCATCACCTCTTACTGCTTCTGGTAGAGGTGTAGGAGAGTTTTCCATTTTAGATGTAAAAGTAGGAGCTAATACACCTCTTACATAACCTTTTTCCTTTGGATAAATCTCTTTTTCAAGAAATTCTATTCGATCTAATAAATTGTAAGTTCTCCTACTTACGATAGCCTCAATACTTACGGCCTCCAGAGATTTCTTAATGATCGATTTCATTGAAGACCTCCAGAATCGAACCATGGAAGGTTTCTCCCACCCTTGTTTTTTTGCATCACTTATTGCTTCATTTAGCGCCTTTGTAAGCCAGACTGAATTAACTTCATTCGCGGGGCACTTTTTATTCCACAGAAAAACATCTTCTGTCTTATAACTTCTTGTAGAGCAGATAATTAATTCCCACCTTTTTTTTCCATTTGATTCAATAATTGGTCTTGAGTAAAAGTCTAATTCCCAATCTGAAATTTTTAATTTAATATTTGACTCCATTTTTTTATTGATGTTCATTTATCTTGTTCTTTTTTATCGAAGAGTGCTTTAGTTTTTAGTGCTCTCTCTGTGGCTTCTTGCATAACTTTTTGCTTATCAATAATTAATTCTCCCGCAGAGTTTTCTAGGAGTGCTGTATTGAGACCAATACGACCTTTTTCGAGGTCTATTTCAGATATTAAAGCTTTTATTGTTTCCCCTTCTCTAAAAACTTCTCTTAAAGAACGAATCGATCCATTTGTTAGTGAGGATTGATGAAGAAGTCCACTAGCTCCACCTAAATCTATAAAGAAGCCATATGGTTTTACTGCTAAAACTTCTCCTTCAATTAATTGACCTAATTCTAAACTTGTAAGTTTAGAGACTAATGATGCTTTCTTTTCAGAGAGAACTAATTTTCTGGATTCTGGATTCACTTCAAGAAACGCTACTTTTAGAGTCTTGCCAACAAAAGATTGATAATCTTGACCATCTTCAAGTTGGGATCTTGGGATGAATCCTCTTAATCCATCTACATCACACGTAAGACCACCTCTATTAAATCCATTAATTAAAACGTTAATTAATTCTCCATTTTTTGCGGAACTTGATACTTTCTCCCAACTTTGCCTGAGAATTAATGCCCGAGCGCTCACTGTTACCATACCATCAGCATTTTGTTCTTTGATAACCAAAACTTCCATTTCAAGGCCTATAGAAAACTTTTCTTTAAAGTTAGTTATGACACCCAAACCACATTCTTTTTTTGGCATATAACCAGGTGCTTTTCCACCAATGTCAACATATAATCCATCACTTTCGATTGCTATAACCTTACCTGAAATTGTTTCTCCAGTAGCCCCAATTGGCTCATTTGAATTTAAAGCCTCCAAAAAAGCACTTTCATCAAAATCAAATTCATCAACGGTTCTTTCTAATTGAAAATCTGTATTTTGCTCAGAAAAGTTAAGCGGTCTATTTAAGTCTTGTTGAGTTAAATCTTGTTTAGAAATATCAAAATCCTCAGTCTTTTCATTACTGTCCTCAATTTCTTTTACTGAATTATCTTTAGTGATTCGAGGTTTAATTACAATTTTTTCTTTTTTTATATCTTCTTGCGAATTGTTTTGCTCATTATTTATTTCTTGAGAATCTTTCTTGCTTATGTGAAGTACCTGAAGAGGTTTTTTATTGCCCTTTTGTTGGATATTATTTTGGGCATTTTTATTACTTGCTCCCATCGTAGGTAAAATAAGAATAATTAATTATTAACATACTCTAAATGTTAATACTCAAAATTAAAATTAATGAACTTTAAACCAATATCTAATAAATTTGAATATTTAAATTGGCAAGAAATTGAGAGTATTGCAAAAGAAAAAAGATCAACAGTGATTTGGCCCTTTGGTGCTGTTGAGCAACATGGACCTCATTTGCCTCTTGCTACAGATAGTATTTTTGTTGATGACATCATTAGGGAAGTTTTTAAATTATTACCTGCCGATATTCCATTAAAAAAATTTCCAACTCAATATATTGGTTTTTCGCCAGAACATAAAGGTTTTGCTGGGACAATTTCACTTTCCTCAAATTTAATAACCTCAATGATTAAGGAAGTCGGAGGTCAATTATCTGAAATGGGTTTTAAAAGATTGATATTAATAAATGGACATGGAGGTCAAATCTCACTTCTAAATACTGCGGCAAGAGAGCTAAGAAGTTTCTCACCAGAAATGGCAGTTTTCCCTTGTTTTCTATGGAGTGGTGTTAATGGATTAAGTGAATTGTTAACAAAAACTGAAATTGAGGATGGGCTTCATGCCTCTTTAGCAGAAACAAGTTTGATGCTCGCTTTGAAACCAGAATTAGTAGGTGATGAACGCCCAAATGAGGGCATTAAAGGACAAATCCCAGAAGGCTGGAGTCTAGAGGGGAATGCCCCTACTGCTTGGCTTACTGACGACTTCAGTAAATCAGGTGTTATTGGAGATAGCAGAGGAGCAAATGAGTCTTTAGGAAAAAATTTAAAAGAATTATTAATTAATCATTGGTTCAAATTGATTATGAATCTGATGCAATCAGATTGGCCAAACAATTCTTAAACAAGTTTAAGTAAAAAATGTGACTTAACAATTGAAACTATTTTCATGATATTTAAATAAACTTTCTATAATCGTGTAATATTCATGCATAATGAGCTAAAGATTACTGACATGCAAACTCTAGAATCAAATAAAAAAACTATTGAAGAATCGATTAATCCGATTTCTTTAGATTTACCCGACTTCACTACAGATTCCTATAAGGATGCATACAGCAGAATAAATGCAATTGTTATAGAGGGAGAGCAAGAGGCTCATGATAATTACATTTCAATAGCAACTTTAATTCCAAATGAGTTAGAGGAATTAACTAAATTGGCGAGAATGGAAATGAAGCATAAAAAAGGCTTCACTGCATGTGGAAGAAATTTAGGTGTAGTAGCTGATATGGATTTTGCTAAAAAATTCTTTTCTAAATTACATGGTAATTTTCAAGTTGCTCTTGAAAAAGGAAATTTAACAACATGTCTTTTAATACAAGCCATCTTAATTGAAGCATTCGCAATTTCTGCTTATAACGTCTACATAAGAGTTGCGGATCCTTTCGCAAAAAAAATAACAGAGGGAGTGGTTAAAGATGAATATCTTCATTTAAATTACGGTCAAGAATGGCTCAAAGAGAATCTATCAACTTGTAAAGAGGAATTAATGGAAGCTAATAAGGTTAATCTTCCGTTAATTAAAAAGATGTTAGACGAAGTAGCAGATGACGCATCAGTTTTAGCTATGGACAGAGAAGAATTAATGGAAGAATTTATGATTGCTTATCAAGATACATTGATGGAAATAGGTCTAGATAATAGAGAAATTGCAAGAATGGCTATGGCAGCCATCGTCTAATAACATTTCTAATTAATTAAGGCTTTTAATAATTAATCAAACCTATTTAAGTAGTTACCTCTGTGCTATTGTTCATAACATTGTATAGAAACCATTTATAAATTTTAAATGTTTGGGTTAATAGGCCACTCAACCAGTTTTGAAGATGCAAAAAGAAAAGCTTCGATGCTAGGCTTTGATCATATTGCTGATGGTGACTTGGATGTTTGGTGTACTGCTCCTCCTCAGCTTGTTGAAAATGTAGAAGTTAAGAGTGCAACTGGAATATCTATTGAAGGTTCTTATATAGATTCGTGCTTTGTTCCTGAAATGCTTTCTAGGTTTAAAACCGCTAGAAGAAAAGTACTAAATGCTATGGAACTAGCTCAGAAAAAAGGAATTAATATTACTGCTTTAGGAGGATTTACTTCTATTATTTTTGAGAATTTTAATCTTTTACAGCATAAACAAATTAGAAATACTTCATTAGAGTGGGAAAGGTTTACTACTGGCAATACTCATACCGCCTGGGTTATTTGTAAGCAACTAGAAAT
The DNA here is from genome assembly GCA_017644425.1 of Prochlorococcus marinus CUG1433. NCBI lineage: Bacteria > Bacillati > Cyanobacteriota > Cyanophyceae > Synechococcales > Prochlorococcaceae > Prochlorococcus > Prochlorococcus marinus. The sequence goes on along the minus strand of JAEPLN010000001.1, from coordinate 422,380 downwards.
AAATGCTCCTCGCATCGGGATAGACCTTAAAAAAGCAACTGTCGCTGTAATTGGTGCTACAGGTGATATTGGTAGCGCTGTTTGTAGGTGGCTTATCAATAAAACTGGAATTTCAGAACTTCTTATGGTAGCAAGACAACAAGAACCTCTTTTGCTGTTACAAAAAGAATTAGATGGTGGCACCATAACAAGTTTGGATGAGGCATTGCCTCAGGCGGACATTGTTGTGTGGGTTGCAAGTATGCCTAAAACTATTGAAATTGATACTGACAACTTAAAAAAACCATGTTTAATGATTGATGGCGGATACCCCAAAAATCTTGATGAGAAATTTCAGGGTGAAAATATTTATGTTTTAAAAGGAGGTATAGTAGAGTTTTTCAATGATATTGGTTGGAATATGATGGAACTTGCGGAAATGCAAAACCCTCAGCGAGAGATGTTTGCTTGCTTTGCAGAAGCTATGATTTTAGAATTTGAAAAGTGTCATACAAACTTTAGTTGGGGAAGAAATAACATTTCCCTTGAAAAGATGGAATTTATTGGAGCAGCTTCTTTAAAGCATGGTTTTTCCGCCATTGGACTTGATAAGCAGCCTAAAGTATTAACTGTCTAAATCATGGCTAAACGTTACCTTCTTGATTTTGAAAAGCCTCTTGTTGAACTTGAGAAGCAGATAGAGCAAATTAAAGAATTAGCTCGAGATTCAGAGGTAGATGTTAGTCAACAGCTTCTACAGCTTGAAACCTTGGCTGCTAGAAGAAGAGAAGAAATATTTAAATCTCTCACCCCTGCTCAAAAGATTCAGGTAGCTAGACATCCTCAAAGACCAAGTACTTTGGACTTTGTTCAAATGTTTTGTGATGACTGGATCGAATTACATGGAGACAGAAATGGTGGCGATGATATGGCATTAATTGGGGGGATAGGTTCGATAAATAATAGACCAGTATTGATGTTAGGTCATCAAAAAGGAAGGGATACAAAAGAAAATGTAGTAAGAAACTTTGGAATGGCAAAACCAGGAGGTTACAGAAAAGCTCTTAGATTAATGCAGCATGCAAATAGATTCGCTTTGCCAATTCTTACATTTATTGATACTCCTGGAGCTTATGCTGGTTTAAAAGCTGAAGAACAAGGTCAAGGTGAAGCAATTGCCAGAAACCTTCGAGAGATGTTTGGATTGAAAGTTCCAATTGTTGCTACCGTTATTGGAGAAGGAGGTTCAGGTGGCGCACTTGGAATAGGTGTTGCCGATAGGTTACTAATGTTTGAACACAGTGTTTACACGGTTGCTAGTCCAGAAGCATGTGCATCAATTTTGTGGAGAGATGCTGCGAAGGCACCAGAAGCGGCATCAGCACTTAAAATTACAGGCAAAGATTTACTTAAATTAGGTATTATAGATGAGGTTTTACCAGAACCCTCTGGTGGGAATAATTGGGCTCCTTTAGATGCTGGTAATACACTAAAAGAGGCTATTGAGAAACACCTGAATGCTCTACTTCAAATGCCTGAAGACCAATTAATTGAGGAAAGATACAAAAAGTTCAGGGTTTTAGGTAAATTTATCGAAGCAAATAATATTGAAGAGATTTATAGTGAAATCCCTCAAAAAACTGAATAACTTGAAACTAGCTTTTATAACTGGTGCTACGAAAGGTATTGGTAAATCTACCGCAATTACTTTTGCTAATGCTGGCTGGGATTTAATTTTACTCTCCAGGAATATGCATTTAATGGAGAAACTAAAAAGCGAACTGTTGACCACTAAATCAAAAATTAACCTTGTAAAGTGTGATTTATCTAATCCCCTAGAAATAGAGCATTGTGTTAAAGAGGCAATTGAGAAATATGGATGCCCTTCAGTATTGATAAATAATGCCGGTTGCGCATTTAATAGCCCTTTAGTCGAAATGGAATTAGGTCAATGGGAACAAACTATTCAAATAAACCTGACAAGTGTTTTTCAAATTTGTAGTTCAATAATTCCTCAAATGAGAAAAAATGGCGGTTTAGTTATTAATGTTAGTAGTCATGCTTCGTATAATGCATTCCCCCAATGGGGAGCTTATTGTGTTTCAAAATCTGCATTAGCTATGTTTACTAAATGCTTGAGGGAGGAGGAGAGATCTAATTCAATAAGAGCTTGCACAATAACTCTTGGTTCAGTCAATACTCCTCTTTGGGACTCCGAATCAATCAATTCTGATTTTGATAGAACTTCTATGCTCTCCTCAAAAGAGGTATCAGAAACTATTCTCTACATGGCTAATAAACCTCAATCTCAATTGATCGAAGACTTGACTTTGATGCCTTCTGGCGGAGCCTTTTAAACATTTTGTTTATCTAATTAATCTTAAAACAGTGATTTTTTTTAGTACTACTAGAACCCGATTGAACAAGAGAATGTGATATAGTATATGAGCAATTAAGCTTTTGGAAGATACAGTTAATTAAGTTGCATACAATTTTCTGTTTAGAATTTTATGACCTCTACATTACCCAACGATAATATTAGAAACTTTGACGACCAGATTACTAATAAACTAATTTCTGAAATTATAAGAGACAGAATTAAGAATTCTGGTACAAGATTTAGTGCAAACGATAATATTTCTGATTTTATAAATCCTGGTGAATTAGAAATTTTAGAAAAAGAAGTAGCCTCAAGAGTTAAAGACCTACTAAAGTCCCTCGTAATTGATGTTGAGAATGATCATAATACTCAAGAAACTGCTGAGAGAGTTTCAAAAATGTATCTAAACGAAGTTTTTAAAGGCAGATATCATGAACAACCTAAAGTTACAAGTTTTCCTAATGACAAGAATCTTGATGAAATTTATACAGTCGGTCCAATTTCTGTCAGATCTGCATGTTCACATCACTTAGTACCAATTCTAGGAGAGTGTTGGATTGGTATTAAACCTGGAAATAAAGTCATAGGACTTTCAAAATTTGCGAGAGTTGCTGACTGGGTTTTTTCAAGACCTCATATTCAGGAAGAAGCTGTAATGATCCTTGCAGATGAAATTGAAAAACTTTGCGAACCCAAAGGTTTAGGAATTATTGTAAAGGCCCAACATTATTGTATGAAGTGGAGGGGAGTCAAAGAACCAAATACAAGCATGATTAATTCTGTTGTGAGAGGCGATTTTAGACACGATTTAAGTTTAAAACAAGAATTTTTTGAGCTTGTAAAACAGCAGTCCGCTACTAATAATTACTAAAATCTTTTTAACAACTTAAAGAGATCCTCTGTTTTTTTTATATCTTTTAAACCTGGAGATATTTCAATACTACTTGAAATATCCAGGCCATCTGGTTTGAAGTCAGTAAGGATTTCATCAATCCATTCGATTGATATTCCACCTGCTAACAACCATGGTTTGCTAAATTGCAAATTCTTTAAATAAATAGAATTTATTTTTTTACCTGAACCTCCATAAGTTTCTTTATTCCAAGAATCAAGTAGTATCGCATCTACAAAATCTTCAAAAGGTTTTATTTTATCTATGTCCTTTTCCGTTTTTATTCTGAAAGCCTTCCATAGGCCAATATAGGGAATTTTTTTCCTTATTTCTTTACAATAATCAATATCTTCATCTCCATGTAATTGAATGATAGTTTCACTTGGGTTGCCTAAGAAGTTTTTGATAATTAAATCTATAGGACAATTTTGCACAACATTTACTCTATCGATTTTTGGATAAAAGTTTTCTAGGGTTTTAAATATTTTTTTCTTAATTTCAGCTGATACATACCTTGGCGACTCTTCAACAGAAATAATGCCAATAGCATTCGCTCCTAATTTAGCGACTTGAAGAGCTTGTTCTTCAGAAGTTAGTCCACAAATTTTAACTAAAGGATTAGTCTTGGGCATATCATTATCCTGCATGTAAGATTAATATTATTGCTAAATATAGCGGAGATTATTTTTGAGAAGTTGGCAAATTTTTAAAATATGGGGAATTCCCTTTAAAGTGCATCCCTATTGGTTTGTTATTCTCTTTTTATTCTCATGGAGTATAAGTAATCAGGTCAATTTATCTTCTGGCGATATTTATGATAATAAAGAAGCTTGGATTATAGGGTTTTTAACTTCTTTTTTCTTATTATCTTCAATTATTTTTCACGAGGTTTTTCATACTTTTGTTTCACTTAATCAGGGTGTAAAAATAAAAAAAATTACTTTTTATTTTTTAGGAGCAATTTTACAAATAGATAAGTATTGTCAAACTGCTTTAGGTAATATAAAAATTGCAATTGTAAGACCTCTTTTATGTTTTGCTACAGCATCTATCTTACTTTTAATTAGTAATAACAGTGCATCTCAGGAACAAATAGCAGTTAATGTAATTTCAAGAGTAGGTATATTTAATTTATTCTTAGGCTTCTTAAATTTGATTCCAATTGGTTCTTTAGATGGAGGGAATTTATTAAAAAGTATTATTTGGCATTTTTCAGGGAGTAAAAATAAGGGAAGAAATTTTCTAAATAAAGTTAATTTATCTTTATCTTTTTTAGTTTTGATATTTGGAATAGTTTGCTTAGTTCGATTTAATTTTTACTATGGTTTTATTCTTTCTTTTTTAGGTTTATTTGGAGTTAATTCTTCAAAATCAGAAAGTCAATTTTTTAAAATTGAAAACATACTTAAATTTGATAAGGTTTCAGACCTGAAATTAAAGCCATTGAGAAAAATTGAGTCCGATTCTAATTTTTTAAAATTTAATACATTAATAAAAAATAAAAAGGATGCAACCGACAAATATTTGTTTGTCGTAAATAATGGCAGATGGATAGGTTTTGTAGATGAAGATATCTTAAAATCTGTTTCGATAAAAAAATGGGAAAGGACCTTAGTTGGAGACTTCAAGAAACCAATAAAAAGTTTTGCAAACATATATATTACTAACAAATTATGGAGAACTATAGAAATAATAGAAGAAACAAGTGAAGGTTTTATATTAGTACTAAATGCAGCAGATATTCCTTTAGGAATAATTGATAGGTCTAAAATTGGAAATCACATATTGAACAAATTAGGTTTTAATTTACCTTCAGAGATTTTTAATAAATTAATTAACAAAAATCAGTATCCATTAGGTATTGATTTACCAAGAATAGTCAATTCAATGAAGCAGAGAGGGGATCTTTAAAAATTAGCCTTATGAAATTTTTCAATATCTTTATTATCTAGGAAAACATTATTGATCCTTAGATTTGATTTATTCTCTAGGAATGAATTTCTTAAATGTTCCACTATTTCATCATTGGTTAATCCTAAATTAAATTTCGGTGGGGCTTCTTCTTTAAATAGTTTGAACCACAAATCTTGAGAAGGATTTGTTTGGATTTCTCCATGTTGAAGAAATGCACCTTTTTTACGATATTGTGCACTTCCTATCCTCTTGAAGCCATCTTGATCAACTAAATCAGAAATTAATGAAGTCCCAAAACAATTTGTTTTAATGGGTGATTTTGGTAAATTACCATTTTGTAAGTTGAGACCTAATTTTCTGAAACTCTTTATTAACCAATTATTAACCATTTCATAACTAAGGATTTTATAGTAAGTTTTTTTAAATGTTATTGCATATGTTATGCCCCCTGAATGCAAAACAGCTCCCCCTCCAGTGGGACGTCTAACAATGTTAATTTCCCCATTTGATAATAATTTTTTCCAATGATTAGGAATTTCCTTTTGGTGATAGCCAATTGAAAGCCAATCTCCAGTCCAATAATAGAACCTCAATGTAAGAATTATTTCAGGGTTCGAAATAGTCTTATCCAAAGAATTTAAATCAAAAGCCATTTGATTAAATCCAGGTAAATTATTTGTCGAAAAAATTAAAGCTTGATTTTCTTTCCCCAAAATTAATTTTGCAGGTCTTTTTATAATAATTTTCAAAAAATTTTTTCTTACAATTTATTAATTACGTAACATCATTTTGTAATAGTGTTTAAATTTTTCTCTTTTGGGTGGAGAATATAGAAAATATTTTTTTACTATGGAGCCAACTCAAACAATAAATTTAATTGCACTAAGTCTAATAGTGGTTATGCATGCTGGAGTCTTAGCACTTAGGTTAGGCATTAGTTTAGGTAGAAACTAAAATTTATTAGAAAATAAATTTTTTTAGGTAATAATATGAATAGTCTGAATTTACTTATTCAGCAATTTACCAATAATTAAAATTGTCAAAATCTTTCTATAAAAAAAGTAATTTTTACAAAAAATATCTTTGTTCTGCATTTTTAGAAAAGCAACAGAAACAGGAACATTTTGTATCTTTAGTTTTTTTGATTTTAAAATTTTGCTTTTCACTTTTAGCAATTATAAGCTTAGTTAAACTTGGTTATAGTTCGAAGGTTAGATTAACCAGACTTAGGGAAATTCAAGACTCATTTTTATACGAAAAATATCGATTTAATGATTTAACAAGCAGGTTTGATGATTTACTTTCTGCTGAAGGTGAGCAAAGATTTATGAAGGATCAGGATCAAATAATTTCTAGGGACATTATCAGAGTAATATGGCGTTGATAAGGATGATCTTGAATCATCATACTTTTCATTTTTCAATTAACTTTTTTGCTAGTGAGTAAGAACATTAAGGGTTTAGTCCTAATAACAGGAACAACTTCAGGAGTTGGATTAAATACGCTAAAACCTCTTTTAAGGTTTGGATGGGAGGTTATTGCTGTTAATCGATCAAATAAACGAGCTATAAAAATAGCTGATGAATTCTTGACAAAAGAGGAAGTTAAACATGTTCACTTTATAGAAATAGATCTTTCTAACTTGGAGGATGTGAGAAAAGGTTGCGATGAAATATTAGAAAAATTTAATAAACCAATAAATTCTCTTATTTGTAATGCAGCAGTTTATAAACCGCGACTAAAGAGACCTGAAAGGTCTGCTCAAGGGTTTGAAAACTCTATGGCAGTAAATCATTTTGGGCATTTTCTCATGATAAACCTACTTATGGAAAATATTTTATCTTCTGAAAGAGAAATTGTTTTAAATGGCAAATCAACTGTATTCAAGCCAAGAATTACAGTATTAGGGACTGTTACTGCTAATTATTCAGAACTAGGAGGAAGGATCCCCATCCCTGCACCAGCTGATTTGGGAGATTTAGCAGGTTTCAAAAATGGTTTTTTATCTCCCATAAGTATGGCTAATGGAAAGAAATTTAAACCTGGTAAGGCTTATAAGGATAGTAAACTTTGCAATATGGTGACCGTTCAGGAATTATCAAAAAGATATCCTGCAGAGAAGATTATTGTAAATTCTCTATATCCTGGATGTGTTGCTGATACAAAACTTTTTAGAGATACACCTTGGTTATTTAGATTCCTTTTCCCGATATTTCAAAAATTTATAACAAAAGGATATGTTTCACAAAGACTGGCAGGAGAGAGGGTTGCTCAAGTGGCAACTTATAAAGAATTTGCTAAACCATCAGTCCATTGGAGCTGGGGAAATCGTCAGAAAACTGGCAGAAAAGCTTTTTCTCAAAAATTGTCAAAAAGAATAATTGATTCGAAGACCTCTCAACAAACTTTTGATTTAACAAGCCAATTGGTTGGATTAGATTAACTCAGACTAATCAAATCCTAATAAATCAAAAATTTCTCTATCTTTAAGTGGGTTACCTTCTAAAGGTTCTACGTTTTCAAGCATATTTTTGGCAAGTGATAAATATTCATTTTGAACCTCAATAACATCTTCAGTTGGTTCCATTTCAAAAATTGTGCATTTTTTTAGCCTTGATCTTCTTATGGCGTCGACATCTTTAAAGTGGGCCATAGTTTTTAAACCTGTTCTTTCATTAAATTTATCAATTTGATCTGTGTCTTTTGATCTATTTGCGACTACCCCACCTAATCTGACTTTATAATTTTTAGCTTTTGCTTTAATTGCTGAAACAATTCTATTCATAGCGAATATTGAATCGAAATCATTAGCAGTAACAATTAGACAATAATTTGCATGTTGCAATGGAGCAGCAAATCCTCCGCAAACGACATCTCCTAGGACATCAAAAATAACAACGTCAGTATCTTCTAATAAATGATGTTCTTTTAATAGTTTAACAGTCTGACCGGTTACATATCCCCCGCACCCTGTCCCAGCAGGAGGGCCTCCACTTTCAACACACATTACGCCATTAAAGCCTTCAAACATGAAATCGTTTGGCCTTAATTCTTCGCTATGAAAATCTACCTCTTCGAGAATATCGATAACTGTAGGTACCATCTTGTGAGTCAAAGTGAAAGTGCTATCGTGCTTTGGATCACATCCAATTTGTAGAACTTTTTTCCCTAATTTTGAGAATGCTGCAGATAGGTTTGATGATGTAGTTGATTTCCCGATGCCGCCCTTTCCGTATACGGCAATAACTAAAGCCCCTTCTTCGATATTTATTTTAGGATCTTGCTTTACTTGAACACTCCCTTCCCCATCAAGAGGTTTGTTTATAGTACTTGTCATTTAAAGCTTTAAAACACATTATTATTTATATTCTTGCAGCGTAAATACACATGAAATATGTTTCTAAACAAATATGTATTTAATTGTATTAAAAGCGGGAAATATGTTCTTATAACTACATTTTTTGGATTTAATTTATCAAGTTATGAGTGAAAATACTCATGACTTAATTAAAATTTATTAGTAAAAAATTAACTAAAATATGCTTTGGCATCGTAAAGAGTTTCATCGTTTATCTCTGGAATTCCTCTCAAGATTGCGTATTTTTCAGTATTTGTTTTAACTTTACCTCTTACAAAAAATGGAACTTTTGTTAATTCAGCTCTACCTGATTCAGTCCAAATAATGCCCTCTTTAGGATTATTCTCTTTTTTTTCGTCAGAATTTAAAATGTCCTTTGTGTTTGTCGCTGTATGTCCTAAATGGCTTTGATGACCGTCGACAAACTCAAAGTCATGTTTAAACATATCGATAAGATGCTCTTCTAATCCCATCATTAAGGGATGTACCCAATCATCAAAAATCACATTTGCTCCTTCCCATCCCATTTGTGGACTATACCTTGCAGGAACATCTTGAACATGCATTGGTGTACTTATTACTGAACATGGAATGCCAAGTCTCTTGGCGCTATGCCTTTCCATTTGAGTCCCTAAAACTAGTTCAGGTGCGGCTTTTTTCATTGCATCTTCTACTTCTAAATAATTATTAGTAATTAAAGCTTCTAAGTTTAGATCTTTTGCAGTTGCTCTTACCTGTCTTGCCATTTCCCTACTGTATGTACCAAGACCAACTACTTCGAAACCTAATTCCTCTTTGGCAATTTTTGCAGCCGCGATTGCATGTGTTCCATCACCAAAAATAAAAACCCTTTTGCCAGTTAAGTAATTAGAGTCAACTGATTTTGAGTACCAAGGAAGTTTTGATTTATTTTCTAATTCTTCTTTATTAGTCAAGGGGAGGTTCAACTTGTTATGAACTTCATTTATAAATTCAATTGTATTTTTTATTCCAATTGGAATAGTGTTTGTATATTCCATTCCAAAGTTCCGTTTAAGCCATTCGCATGATGCTTCCGCAATTTCTGGATAAAGACAAATATTTATTTCAGCATCAATTAGTCTCTCAATATCATCTGGGCTAGCACCTAATGGAGCAACTACGTTTGTATCTATTCCTTGCTCTGAAAGTATGCGTTGGATTTCAATTACATCATCTCTGCATCTAAATCCCAGTAGTGAAGGGCCCAGTATATTGACTTTTGGTCTGCGACCTAACTCCTTCCATCTTAGAGGACTTATTTTTTCTGAAGAACTTACTTTCTCTTTCAAAAGAGTTCTTGTTAATTGATAAAAAGTTTCTGAAGCTCCCCAATTTTCTTTCTTGCTATAGGCAGGTAATTCAAGATTAACAATTGGCATATCAAACCCCATTCCTTTTGCAAGAGCCCCAGGCTGGTCTTGGATTAATTCTGCAGTACAACTTTCTCCAACTAAAAGAGTTTTGGGTTTAAATCGTTCGACAGCTTCCTTAATATTTTTCTTTACTAATTCAGCTGTATCGCCTCCAAGGTCTCTAGCTTGGAAAGTTGTATAAGTTACAGGAGGTCTTTGCCCCCTCCTTTCAATCATTGTAAAAAGAAGATCTGCATATGTATCTCCTTGAGGGGCATGAAGAACATAATGAATATCTTTCATTGAAGAGGCAATTCTCATCGCACCAACATGTGGCGGTCCTTCATATGTCCATAGAGTTAATTCCATATTCTTTTAATGAGTTACTAGAGTTTTTGTAGTTAATATTTGATTCCTTCTTAAAGGTTTAGAGAAGAGACCTGCTAAGTCTGCGGCTTGATCAATTCCATGAATTGGACTGAATACCATTTCTATGGACCACTTAGTACTAATTCCTTCAGCCTCCAGTGGGTTAGCTAAACCCATTCCACAAACTACTAAGTCTGGATTAGATTCCCTTACTCGATCTAATTGTTTTTCTACATGTTGTCCTTCGACAATTTTTGTATTATCAGGTAATAAATTAATCTCCTCTTTCATTAAATCTTTATTTAGGTAAGGAGTGCCCACCTCTATAAGATCCATTTCGCATTCATTATGCAAAAATCTTGCCAAAGATATCTCCAGTTGCGATTCAGGAAGAAGAAATAATCTTTTCCCCTTAAGTATTTCTTTGTGAGATTCAAGAGCAAGTTTTGCTCTATCAATTAAAGGCGAAATAATTTCATGAACTTTAAGTTCATTAATTTTGAAAGCTTTCGCTGCAGCTAAAAACCATTCAGTACTGCCTTCGATACCAAGAGGAAATGGAGCCGAAATTATTTCACAACCACGATGTTTTAGGTCTCGAACGGTATCACTTAAATAAGGCTGAGTTAATAAAACTTTTGTATTTTTGCCAATCTTTGGTAATTCTGTTGATTGACGGGGTGGGAAGCTCTCAATATTTGAAATTCCTAAATTTTTAAAAATCTTTTTAAACCTATCCTCTACATTATTTGCAAGAGTCCCAACTAATAATAATTTCTCCTCATTTGATGACTCCATTAATGGAATTAAAGCTTTTAAGGCACCATCCTCACCTTGGGTAAAAGTTGTTTCTATCCCACTGCCAGAGTAATTAACGAATCTCACTTGACCTAAAAATCTTTTATTTAATTTCTCTGCGACAGTGGCAAGATCTAATTTAATTACCTCACTTGGACAAGATCCAACTAGAAAAAGAGTTTTTATTTCTGGTCTTCTCGCAATAAGATCATTTACTACTCGATCTAATTCTTCATGAGCGTCAGCAAGACCAGCAAGATCTTTTTCTTCAAGAATAGCTGTCCCAAATCTTGGCTCAGCAAAAATCATAACTCCAGCAGCGCTTTGAATTAAATGAGCACATGTCCTTGAGCCTACAACTAGAAAAAATGCATCAGGCATTCTTCTGTGGAGCCAAACTATTGAAGTTAACCCACAAAAAACTTCCCTGGGTCCAGTTTCCTTGTTAAATTCAACTTTACTCATTAAAAATTTTCAAGAGCTTATAGTTCAAGCTTGCATACAATTTTTAATTTAAGAAAGTAATTAATAAGTTCTCTTACAAAATGAACACATTTAAAAAACTTATATGAATGTTTAAATACTTAAATGGGAATTATGAAAAAAAACTTTTGGGGCATATTTTAATTTCTGTAGAAGGAATTTCCTTGACTTATTTTTGAAATCTTCCACACATTTCTAGCTATTTTAGTTGCTAATAATCCTGCTCTTTCTAACTTGGATTTCCCGGGTTTTGCCCCAATTAAAGCTGTTACTTCTGAAGTGGTTAAAGGTGCTCCAGTATTTATAGCTAATTGCGTTAACTCCAATCTATCTCTAAGGTTCTTAAGATTTACTTTTTCAATTTTATCTTCTTCTAACCAACTAAAAGATGGGTCTTTCTGAGATAGTTTTTGCATTAAGCTAAGACTAACTAAGCCAAGAGTTTGATCAGGAGTTAATTCCTTTTCAGTACCAGAAACATTTGGTTCTTTTTTTTGAGAAGTTCCCATAAAAATGCATATCTTTTACTTGAAGTTATCGTTTTGTTGGAAGCATGCAAGTAAATTTAATAGAAAAAATGAACCATTATCCGTTATAGTCGCGTGAATGGAACCAACTTCTAGTTTAAACAGAGGGGAACGAAAAAAAGGCAGTTCTCTTGTCACAGGATCTGAGGTGCAATCTCAGGCCAGTGGTGCAAGCTGTTTTATTACAACTGATTCAGAAAAATCTTTGGTATCCAGACAAGCAAGTCAAGTTGAACAAATTGAGTTGAGAACATATGTTTTTTTGGATTCTCTACAGCCCCAATTGGCGGCATATATGGGAACCGTTAGTAGAGGTTTTTTACCAATTCCTGGAGATTCATGTCTTTGGATGGAAGTTTCACCTGGAATGGCCGTTCATAGAGTGACTGATATTGCCTTAAAGGCTAGTAATGTGAGACTAGGTCAGATGATTGTTGAAAGAGCATTTGGATCTCTTGCTCTTTACCATAAAGATCAAAGCACGGTTTTACATTCTGGAGATGTTGTTCTAGATGCTATTGGGAGTGAAGTTAGAAAAAGAACAAAACCTTCAACGAGTTGGACTGAAGTTATTAGAGCAATTACTCCTGATCATGCAGTTTTAATAAATAGACAAAACAGAAGCGGATCAATGATTCAATCCGGAATGAGCATGTTTATACTAGAAACTGAACCAGCTGGTTATGTTTTAAAAGCAGCAAATGAAGCAGAAAAAGCCTCAAATATTACTGTTGTTGATGTTAAGGCAGTTGGAGCTTTTGGTAGATTAACTCTCGCAGGGAAAGAAGGAGATGTAGAAGAGGCAGCAGCAGCTGCTATTAGAGCAATTGATGAAATTTCAAATTATTGAGAATTTTTTTTAACTTAAACCCATCTCTTTTTTTAAAAAAGGTGACATAATTTTTGCAGCTTTACCTCTACTACCTAATTTATTTAGTTGCGATTGTGTGAGTTCACCGTAAACACAATTAGCTTCTTTAACCCAAAAAATAGATTCGAACTCCCCATTTGGGTATTTGGGGTTCTTAAGAATTTCTCCCCAGCATATTCCTGTTGTATCTTTAACTAAGTTTCCTGAGGGATCGCACAAAACCATACAACTTATAAATCTTGCACTTCTGTAAGGACTATCAGAAAGTTCATTGATTAATTTTTTAATTTTCTCATCATTATTTTTGGCATATCGAGCAGAATAAATTCCTGGCCGACCATCTAAAACATCTACTTCAAGACCCGAGTCATCAGCTAATGCCCAAGTTTTAGTCTCTAAAGCAGCTGCTTTTGCTTTTAGAAGTGCATTCTCAAAATATGTGTTTCCAGTCTCTTCGACATTTAAATATTCTGGTTGCTTCTGAACCTTTAAAGACAAAACATCCAGCATCTCTGAAATTTCAGATACTTTTCTTTGATTGCCACTAGCAATAGTTAGAACTGGAAGGTTCAAAATAACAAATAAATTTATTGTGAATATTATCTTACTTCAAAGCTTGATACGGAGACAGGAAAGGTTGAACATTCCACACCTGTGTAGACAGGGCCTGCCTCGTACGGAAATAACATAATGTAAATTTTTTCTTAACACAACAGTATGTTTTGATGCACTAACTAATTTGCATAAGTATTGACATATCAATAGTACCAAGGGTGATAAGTTTAACTTATGAATGATAGAAAAAACATTAATGGAGATTTTGTCGAAAACGCTTGACTTATAAGTACTTAATGAAGCATTCTTCGAATTGAACATTCCACATTTAGTATTTAGTAGACAATGGCTACAGAAACAATGGGTATCGCTCTCGGCATGATCGAGACACGCGGACTTGTACCTGCAATCGAAGCAGCAGACGCAATGACAAAGGCAGCAGAAGTTCGCCTTATTGGTCGTGAATTCGTAGGTGGCGGTTATGTCACAGTATTAGTTAGAGGCGAAACAGGCGCAGTTAACGCAGCTGTAAGAGCTGGTGCTGATGCTTGTGAAAGAGTTGGTGACGGTTTAGTCGCAGCTCACATTATTGCTCGTCCTCATAGAGAAGTTGAACCTGCTCTTGGTAACGGTGAATTTCTTGGTCAAAAGGACTAATTAAGTAAAGCAAAATTTGTAAATTTTGCACAATAATTATTTTCCCTACACAGACCTAAATTTATCCTTATGAGTAAGAAGTATGATGCAGGGGTAAAGGAGTACAGAGATACCTACTGGACTCCTGAATATGTACCCCTAGACACCGATTTATTAGCCTGTTTCAAATGTACAGGTCAAGAAGGTGTTCCCAGAGAAGAAGTTGCAGCAGCTGTTGCCGCTGAATCTTCAACAGGTACTTGGTCAACAGTTTGGTCCGAGTTACTTACAGATTTAGAATTTTATAAAGGACGTTGTTATCGAATCGAGGACGTTCCTGGAGATCCTGAAGCTTTTTATGCTTTTATTGCATATCCTTTAGATCTTTTTGAAGAAGGTTCTATTACAAACGTATTAACATCTCTAGTAGGAAACGTTTTTGGATTTAAAGCTCTAAGACACTTACGTCTAGAAGATATTAGATTTCCAATCGCTTTCATCAAAACTTGCGGCGGTCCACCAAATGGAATCGTAGTTGAAAGAGATCGACTTAATAAATACGGAAGACCTCTTCTTGGTTGTACCATTAAACCTAAATTAGGATTATCTGGTAAAAACTATGGTCGAGTTGTATATGAGTGCCTTAGAGGTGGTCTTGATTTAACGAAGGATGACGAGAATATAAACTCTCAGCCATTCCAACGTTGGAGAGAAAGATTTGAGTTTGTTGCAGAAGCAGTTAAACTTGCTCAACGAGAAACTGGAGAAGTTAAAGGTCACTATCTAAACTGTACTGCTAACACTCCTGAAGAACTCTACGAAAGAGCTGAATTTGCAAAAGAGCTAGATATGCCAATCATCATGCATGATTATATAACTGGTGGTTTTACTGCAAATACTGGATTAGCAAACTGGTGTCGTAAAAATGGCATGCTTCTTCATATTCATAGAGCGATGCATGCTGTTATTGATAGACATCCAAAACACGGTATCCATTTCAGGGTTCTAGCAAAATGTTTGAGACTCTCCGGAGGAGATCAATTACATACTGGAACTGTTGTTGGAAAACTGGAAGGTGATCGTCAAACAACCCTTGGTTACATTGATAACTTAAGAGAGTCATTCGTTCCTGAAGATAGATCAAGAGGTAACTTCTTTGATCAAGATTGGGGTTCAATGCCAGGAGTATTTGCTGTCGCATCAGGTGGTATTCACGTATGGCATATGCCTGCACTCCTAGCGATTTTTGGAGATGATTCTTGTCTTCAGTTCGGTGGAGGAACACACGGTCATCCATGGGGTTCAGCC
Source organism: Prochlorococcus marinus CUG1433 (assembly GCA_017644425.1). NCBI lineage: Bacteria > Bacillati > Cyanobacteriota > Cyanophyceae > Synechococcales > Prochlorococcaceae > Prochlorococcus > Prochlorococcus marinus. The sequence goes on along the minus strand of JAEPLN010000001.1, from coordinate 406,937 downwards.
GCTGGAGCTGCAGCTAACAGAGTTGCTTTAGAAGCTTGTGTAAAAGCACGTAATGCTGGTCGCGAAATCGAAAAAGAGAGTAGAGACATTCTTATGGAAGCTGCTAAGCATAGCCCTGAATTAGCTATTGCTCTAGAAACTTGGAAGGAAATTAAGTTTGAGTTTGACACTGTCGACAAGCTTGATGTTCAGGGTTAACTCAAGTTTCGAAATTGAGGAGATTTATTCTCCTCAAACTTATTAAAATCTCGTTTTTACGAGTAATTTCATTCACATTTTGATTAATTATGCCTTTCCAGAGCACAGTAAGCGACTATCAAACAGTTGCAACCCTGGAAACATTCGGTTTTTTACCACCGATGACCCAGGAAGAAATATATGACCAAATTGCATACATAATTGCTCAAGGTTGGAGTCCTGTTATTGAGCATGTTCATCCTAGTGGATGTATGCAAACTTATTGGTCTTATTGGAAACTCCCATTTTTTGGGGAAAAAGATCTTAACTTGATCGTGAGCGAATTAGAGGCATGCCATAGAGCATACCCTGATCATCATGTAAGAATCATCGGATACGATGCTTACACTCAAAGTCAAGGAACAGCTTTTGTAGTTTTCCAAGGACGTTAAAGCTACTTATCGTAGTTAATATCTTTCTCCAAAAAAATGTTTTGGAGAAAGTTTTTCAAAAGAGTTTCACATTTGAAGATTATGTCAAAAAAAACCAGTAGAGAGATTGCACTAGAAAGAAGAAAGGCGATGAGTGATAGCGGTAAAAAAGCCGCTGCTTATTCTTCAACTACCAAAGATAGAGTTAGATCTTCTCAAGATATACAGATTTCTGGGACTCAGTCTTCTCATAATAATATTTCTAAACCAGCTACAAAACATATTCCAAAAACTCAAGTAAACAGAAATTCTTCAACAACTTTATCTAGTAAAGAGTTAGTAATAGAGAGAAGAAAAGCAATGTCTACCCATGGGAAATCAGCTATAACTTCATCTGATAGAACCCGTACTGATGTTAAAAAAGAAAGTCCTGTAAACACAGTTAAAACTACCACAAGCGAAAATCAAGAAGTTCAAAATTCACATAATACAGAAATTAAAACATCAAAACCAAACGTTAAAAGAAGAATTAATCAGAAGAGAAAGCCTATTACTAATACAAGTAGAGATATTGTTTTAGCGAGAAGAGAAGCTCAATCTAAACATGGTAAATCAGCAACTAAACAAAATACTAGTGCAGCTTCTTTAGCTAGAAGGGGAGACCCAGATTTAAGTAGTAGAGAAATTTCTCAGAGAGTGAGAGAGCTAAGAAGTAAAACTGGTGCCACAGGCAAAAAAGGTAATGGTAAATGTAGACCATGTGGTCCAAATAAAAATGGTGCCAAACAAAATATTGCAGATGCTAGCTGGAAAGTTGGTAAAAGTGAAACTGATTCAGGTCAAATAGTTACTGGAACTCAAGCTAATAGATCTGTAAAAACTACAGGTAATGAAGCAAGTACATGCAGAACTGTAACTGGTACCCAATATATGGGATCAGAAGTTATTGATCAATTTTGTCAAGATAGACCAAGTTATAAACAACCACTTAGATCTTCTGTTACCTCTACAACATCAGGTAATAAAGTAACTGGAAATGAAGTTGGTAGATCTGATAGGGTTACAGGCGATGAGCCAGGAACTTGTAAAAACCTTACAGGTACTGAATATGTATCTTCTAATCAGTCGCAGAAGTATTGTGGTGATGTCCCAAAAAATCCTTCAAAGGTTAAACACAGCACTACAACCGATGGATTAAAAGTATCTGGATCACTTCCTGGTAGGTCAACCCTAGTTACTGGAGATGAATCAGGTTCTGGACAACAATTAACTGGAGATCAATATCTTGGCTCTGAGCCAAATCCAAAAGGTAAAGCATTTGAAAAAGTAGGCAGTTACAACACTCTTAATGGGAATAATGTAACTGGTACAGGGGTTGGAAGATCAGACCATATGACAGGTAATGAACATGGGAGTTGTAGGAATGTAACTGGCGATGAGTACATAGGATCTCAACAATATGAGAAGTTTTGCGGTTCAAAACCAAAACCAGAAGCCAGAAAAGTAGGTTTAAGCCTTTCTTCAAAGTCAAATTTAATAAGCGGCACTATGACAGGAAGATCAGAAATAGTAACTGGAGATGAACCAGGTTCATGCAAAGTGTTAACAGGAACACCATACGCAGGCTTAGATCAGATTAATGAAAATTGTAGTACTGAGATTTCAGAAGATATGAAATCCCGAGCAACAGTTAATTCTGGAAATAATTCAAATGCCAGACTTACAGGACAGCAACCAGGAATTGGCGGAGTAATGACAGGTGCTAAGAAAGGTGCTTGTAAAAATCTAACAGGTACTCCCTATGTTGGTGGAGATCAGCTCTCACAAGCTTGTGATAATCCTCCACATGATGCGGCTTATGCGAATCCGGAAAAGTCGGCAGCTAACTCTTGGAACGAATTCTCTGTTAAATCTCCATCAAGAGATAAATATTCTGAAAAAAATACTCAAGGAGTTACAGGTAATGAATATGAAAATGGTTCAAAGGTAACAGGGCCTTTTGATATGGCAGTTGATAAGGTCACTGGCACTGAAAAATTTAGATTTGAACCGAATAAAAATATTACTTATAAACAAAAAATGGAAATTGAAGAGGCAGACCGTGCTGCAAAAACACCAGAAAAAAGAGTCGCATCAAGGATTACTGGTGAAGGTCAATCAGTAGGAAACGTAACTGGTGATGATTGGGATCGCGGCGATAAGGTAACAGGTACAGAGGGAGCTTCTTCTAGAAAGAGAAATCCATCAAGAGCAGGATTTATGAGCGCAATGCCCCCTATGGATGTTAAAAGAAATGAGGAAACAGAAAAACCAGATTTCTTGATAACTGGATCTAGTGGAAATACTCGTGAAGGACAACTTGTTACCTTTTCAGGTGGTGCAAGAGGTTAAGTAAATAATGCCTTTAAGAGGACTGGCTAAAGCCAAGAACTTCACATTGGGGCCAACAGCTCCAATGAAAACTTTTACTGAAAATGTCCATACACAAAGTAAAGAATCAAATAATTTCCGAAATTCTGGAAAGTCTCATAAATTAACCAATAATATCCAAAATGAAAATCTATTTAGGTATGAAAGCAAAATAAAAAGTGATTTTGATGAAATTGTTCCAACTCTCAAGGAAATTGCTCGAATTCAACATCACGAAGATTTTATAAATAAGGCACAGAAAATATCAAGAAAAAATTTGGGAATAGATTTACCCCTACATGTATTAGATAAATCTTGGGTTAAACCTCTTGATATGAGAGCTTTATATGCATGGTGTGCTTTCAAACAGCATGAGAAACTAAGCGACAATTTTTTTAACAATGATCCACTTGAAGGTGCCGCTGGAAGTAGGGATGCGGAAGACTTTGAAAAATTCCTCTTAGATTGTGGAATACATTTACTTGATATAACTCCTTGTTCAGATGGAAGATTAGCTCATTCAGTTGCTTATGTAATGAGAATACCTTTTAGTTCAGTAAGAAGAAGATCCCATGCTGGAGCACTGTTTGATATTGAAAATACCGTTAATCGATGGGTAAAAACTGAACATAAAAGATATAGAGAGAATGTTCCTAATGAAGCTCATAAAGATACCAGGTACTTAAAAGTTGTAACTTATCACTTTAGTTCAGTAGATCCTTTGCATCAGGGATGCGCAGCTCATGGGAGTAATGACGAGTTAGCTGCAGCAGAAGGTAGAAATAAATTATATGCTTTCAAAGAGGCTGTAGAGAATAGCTTTTGCTGCGGAGCTTCTGTGGATTTAATGTTAATTGGACTTGATACAGACACTGATTCATTAAAAATACATTTATCAACTAGCGATGGCGCTATAGATTTAGAAAAAACTATTTCTACATTAGAAATTTATAATTCAACAATAAATTTCTCAAGAGAGGATGCAGAAAGAGAAATTTGCCAGACAATTTCTAAGCAATCTTCAAAAGATAAACTCAGTGGACTGGAAAAATTTATTTTTAAATTAATCGTTAATAATATTTCTCAAATTGATTATGTTAAGAGTTTTCATAATGGTTCTTATAAAGATATTGGACATGCAGAGAGGTTTATTGGAGTAGGTATAGGTTTCAAAGAAGTACATCTCAGGAATTTAACTTATTTTGCTCATTTAGATACAGTCGAAGAAGGGGCTCCTGATTTAGATGTAGGAGTGAAGATTTTTACTGGATTAAATGTTTCTCAAGATCTACCTATTCCAGTAGTAATAAGATTTGATTACTCTGGTAAAGTACCCGGCGCAAAAGAGAGGGCAATAAATGATTGTGAAAGAGTTAATAATGCGATATCAATTAGATATAAAAATTTAGTTGATCAAGGTTTGTTACATACTTGCTCTACTATTAGAGATAGGGACAAAATCCATTCCGCTCAAATTATTGGAATGTCTTTAGATAAAAAAACAGAGGAGGCTCACTAATTATGTTAATTTGTAAGGTTGTAAAACCACTTGTATCAACCAACAGGATTCCTGGCTTTGAACATAAACATCTGCAGGTTGTATTAGATGGTTCTTCTAATAAGGTTGCAGTTGATGCTGTTGGCTGTAAGCCCGGAGATTGGGTTATTTGTGTTGGAAGTTCTGCTGCTAGAGAAGCAGCGGGAAGCAAATCTTATCCAAGCGATTTAACGATTGTTGGAATAATTGATCATTGGGACCCTGATAAGTCATAAAAAAGGAGGATAGTAATTGTGGAAATTATGAAGGTATTAGGAAGGATGGTATGTACTCAAAGAGTCGCTGGCTTAGGTCATATGAATTTACGAATTTTGGAAAATAATAAGGGCAAGAAATTAGTTGCGGTTGATCCTGTAGGAGCGAGAGAAGGTAACTGGGTTTTTACTTCTAGTGGCTCTGCTGCGAGATTTGCTTGCCCTAATCCTGAAGTTCAAACCGATTTAACCATTGGCGGTATTATTGATTATTGGGAAACTGATTAAGGACTTCAAATAAAAATTTATTTAGAAACTTAGTTGAAGGTATAGTGTAATTAGTCTTGAATAAAGAATTAAATGTGGAATGAAAGAGAATCACCTTTGAGGATTGAAAAAAGATTTGAATTTGAGCAATACTCAAGAATTAGTAAATTCATGGGGGAAATTGAGAAATTATGTAAAGAAAGGGATATCTATCCAAATATCAGCTTCGGTAAGAATTTTGTAAGTCTTTCAATATTTTTAGACAATAAAGAAATATCAGACAAAGAAAAAGACTTTTCAATGGATATTGATAAATTTTATTTAGAAGATTAGTTTTTTTTAATAATTATTTGGCTTTGCAATATCTCTTTTGATTAAAGCCATTAAATATGTTGGGGCTTTATATCTACCAGGTAGACATCTATTTAAAGTTTCAAGATGACTCCAACACACTGTCTTTTCTATATCTTTAACTGAGTTTCCTTTTAAAATTAATAGTCTAAGAGCTTTGCAAAATAAAGGATAACCTGCTTCTAGTTCATCTATATTAAGCTTTGCTGCTGACATAGAACAAAGATGAATTATCACCTAATAATCTATACAAATATGGTGCACAATTGGTTCATATTTCAAATTTCTCAATAATTAGAAATTAATCTAGAAATGCAACGCAATCTATTTCAACTAAAACTCCTTTTGGTAGAGATGAAACTTCCACACAGGCCCTTGCTGGAGGATTCTCAATATTAAAAAAATCACTATAAATTTTATTGACAATTTGAAAATTACTTAAGTCCGTTAAGTAAATAGTTGTTTTTATTACATCCTCTATTTTGGCTCCACCAGCTTTAAGAACTTCTGCGAGATTTTTTAAAACTTGAATAGTTTCCTTCTCTATATCACCTAAACATGTTATTTCATTTAAAGTCGGGTCTATAGCAATTTGACCAGAACAATAGATGAAATCCCCAGCTTTTATTGCTTGATTATAAGGTCCTACTGGATCTGGAGCATTTGATGTTTTAATTACTTGTTTGGGGGACATTTGTTTAAGAAGATACCTATCTATTTAAACCCATAAATCTTTATTTGCTCTTAAAAAAGTAAATTCTTCTAAATTTTTTGCTCTTAAGAAAAGGTTTATTTTCATCTCTTCATCAAGTAAAAATGGAATTGTCAATTCATTAAGAGAAAGTTTTTTTTCAACTTCCGAAAGTTTATTTTTTATATCCTTATCTTCTGGCCTGAGATTCAATGCCCACAATATATTTTCCTTTGTATATTCATGTGCACAATATATGAGGGTATTTTTTGGTAAAGATTTGACTCTTTCTAGTGAAGAATACATTTGTTGATAAGTTCCCTCAAAAATCCTTCCACAGCCTCCAGAAAATAATGTGTCACCAATAAAAAGAACAGGATTTTCTCCATTCAAAAAGAAGGCAATATGAGAGCTTGTATGTCCTAATACTTCAATTATTTTTACTTCTTCACCTAAAAGACTAAAAGTTTCTCCATCCTCTACAGATATATTTTGAAAAGGTATTCGCTTTTTTTCTTTGGAAGAAGCAATCACTTTTACATTTGGCCATCTTTCAATAAGACTCTTCGTCCCTCCAATATGGTCTGAATGATGATGAGTTTGCAAAATAGCTTCTAAGTGAAAATTGTTTTCATTTATATATTTAATAACTGGTTCGTGAACAGATGGATCTACAACCACAACGGATTTATTTTTTACCAACAACCAAATGACGTTATCACTTAAAACTCTAAGTCCGATTATATTTCGAGCTTTATTAAATTCCATTGTTAACTTAGAATGAAGAATCCTTGGAAGAAATTGATCTATGTTTACTATAGCTTTACCAAAAGGAGCTCTGTTAAAAGATTCAATTTCAACTTTTAAAAGAGCTGGGTTAGATTTCTCAGATGCATTGGACGAAAATAATAGATCATTAACCTTTGAATCAAATTGCAAACGGGCAAAAGCTTTATTAGTAAGAAATGGAGATGTTCCTGTTTATGTAAGTTATGGTCAGGCTGATTTGGGTATTGTTGGGTATGACGTTTTACGAGAGTCTGAATTAAAAGTCGCAAAGTTATTAGATTTAGGATTTGGTGGTTGTCATATGTCGTTGGCGGTTAAGAAAAATAGCAATTATTCTAAACCAACTGATCTTCCAGCGAATTGTAAAGTAGCAAGTAAATTTATTAAAACAGCAAGATCTTATTTTGAAGAATTAAATATTCCTGTAGAAATAGTTCATTTGACAGGATCAGTCGAGCTTGGTCCTATTACAGGTATGGCAGAGGCAATAGTTGATTTAGTTGCAACCGGAAAGACTCTTAAGGAGAATGGTTTAATTAAAATAGATGATCTTTATTACTCGACTGCAAGACTAATTGGAAATCCTTTATCTATGAGGTTAGATGATAATCATCTCAGAGATACTATTTTATCAATAGAATCAACTAATGCTTTATAGAAGATTAGCTAAATGTTTTTTAAAGATTTTAGAAGGATTAAAAAGTTAGGTAAATATTTAACTAAAGATAAAAAAACAATCTATCTAATTTTGATAGTTTTGTTACCGGTTTCTTTCTCTGGAGCAATTCAACCATTATTAGTTGGTCAAGCCATTACTATTCTAAAGAACGAAACTACAGATGTTTGGCTAAGTAAAACTTTCTTTGGGCAGTCAATAAATGCCATAATCCTAACTTTATTAATAACTGTATTATTCAGATTAGTTCTGCAGGGATACCAAACTTATAATATCCAAGCAGTAGGACAACGTTTGACAGCAAGAATAAGAAGAGAACTTTTTGATCATTCAATATCTTTATCTCTTAAGTATCACGATAAAATGCCTGTAGGAAAATTATTAACGAGATTAACAAATGATGTTGATGCTTTAGCCGAGGTTTTTGGTAGCGGGGCAGTTGGAGTCATTGCTGACTTCGTCAGTCTGATAGTAATTTCATTGACAATGCTCTCAATTGATAGAGGGCTTGCTATTTTATTACTTTTGACTCAAATTCCAGTTTCATATTTTATTATTTGGCTTCAAAAACGTTATAGAAGAGCCAATTATCAAGTAAGGGAAGAATTGTCTCAACTTAACTCTGATTTTCAAGAGAATCTTCAAGGTTTAGAAGTCGTTCAGATGTTTAGAAGAGAGGCTTTTAACAGCAAGAAATTTTCCAAAACTGGAGTTGCTTATAAGAAAGCAGTTAATGGAACAATATTTTATGACAGTAGTATTTCGGCATTTATAGAGTGGATTTCTCTTGCCGCAGTTTCCTTGGTTTTAGCAGTTGGAGGTTATCTTGTTACTTCTGGAAATATTGGTTTAGGAACATTAACAACCTTTATTTTATATTCCCAAAGACTTTTTGAACCTCTTAGGCAACTTGCAGAAAGATTTACTCAAATACAGGGAGGTTTAACAGCTGTTGAAAGAATAAACGAACTATTGGATGAAGAAATACAAATTAAGGACTCTACTTCCGCAAAATATTTTTTAGAAAGTGCTGAAAATGTAAATAAAAAATTTAAGGGCAAAATTGTGTTCAAGAATGTTAATTTTTTCTACAACGAAGGAGAACATATTTTAAAGAATTTATCTTTCACGATCAATCCAGGAGAGCATGTGGCTTTTGTAGGGCCAACTGGTTCAGGTAAAACCACCATAATAAGACTATTATGTAGATTGTATGAGCCTCAGTCAGGACAAATTTTAATCGATGATATAGATATAAAAGATATTCCTATTGCAACTCTTAGAAATATGTTGGGAGTAGTTTTGCAAGATACCTTTATCTTTAGTGGGAATGTCGCAGATAATTTAAAACTAAATTCCAATGTAGACAATCTTGAATTAGAAAATCTTTGTAACGAATTAGGGTTAGATAATTTATTACAAAAATTACCACAAGGCTTGAACACCTTACTAAGAGAAAGAGGAGGAAATCTCTCTTCTGGAGAGAGACAACTTCTTTCAGTAGCTAGAGTAGCGATTAGAAATCCCGTTGTTTTGATAATGGACGAAGCAACAGCGTTTATGGATCCCTCTACAGAGGCTACTTTGCAGAAAGATTTAGAGAGAATTCTGTCAAAAAGAACAGCATTAGTAATAGCTCATAGATTAGCAACTATTGAAAGTTCTGATAAGATTTTAGTCTTAAAAGGAGGATCATTAGTCGAAGAAGGAACTCATAGTGAATTGAGAATGAAAAAGGGTTTATATTTTCAGCTCTCTGAGCTTCAACAAAAAGGATTCGCTAATTTTTAATGATTTTTAGAAACCAAGGATCTTTAATAAAAAAATCAAACAGTATATCGAGGAACGAGCTGATAGATCTTTATGGTTTAAATTCTTATGAGTTCACTCAAAAAAATAAAGAAGAAATATTTGTATGTAGCAAAAATAAAGATTTAGATCTAATAGAACTAGATCAACTTTTGCAAACTGTTGGTTGGAGTAGAAGACCTGTAAGAAGAGTGAAAAGAGCTTTGGATTTCAGTATTTTGGTGGTTGGGTTATGGCGTCATGATGATAAATTCCCCAGACTAGTAGGATTTGCAAGATGCACTGGCGATGGAATTCTAGAAGCAACAGTTTGGGATGTGGCTATTAACCCTGTCTATCAAGGACTTGGATTGGGTAAAGAGTTAATGAAATATGTCCTAAAAGAATTGAAAAATATTGGAATTTCTAAAGTAACCCTTTTTGCTGATGCTGAAGTGGTTTCATTTTACAAAAGACAAGGTTGGATATTAGAGCCTAGAGGCTCTAAATGTGCTTTTTGGTATGCAAATTAATCATTTTTTGTAGTAGTCAGAATATATAGATTTTAAAGATTCGCCTTTTAACCATCTCCTTCTAAAGTGCCAGTTCTTAATTGCTTGGAGAAAAATATTAGTTCTTTCCCATTTCCTTGAACTTATAAAAATAGGTAAATTTAATTGTTTTAAATCTTTTTTTTGGTTTAATCTCCTTAAAAAATCTACATCTTCCATCAAAGGTATTTTTCTAAAGCCATTATTTTTAAAATAGGTAGTTCTATGAATTATTAAACCTTGATCACCATAGGGTTGTTTAAAAAATTTACTTCTAAAATTTACGAGAATTTCGAGGACTCTGTAAATTATCTTTTTGTGATTAATTTTGAACTCAAAATAGTAAATACTATTTTTGTTTCCCTCTAAATATGAATTAATTTTTCTAAACCAATCATGATTTAATCTTGTATCCGCATGCAAAAATATGAGCCACTCTCCTTTTGAATTCTTAGCACCAATATCTAATTGTAAACCTCGATTCCTTTCTTTGGATATAAATACTTTCGCTCCATAAATATTTGCTATATCAATAGTTTTATCTTCACTTCCACAATCAACAATTATGATTTCGCGCTCTTTCTGAATACTTGACAAGTCTGAAAGCAATAATGGCAAATTATTAGCTTCGTTGATAGTTGGAATGATAATTGAGATTTTAGACAAGTTGATTACTTTCTATTTTCGATATCAATAACTGTATCTATATCTATCTTTTTATCTAATAACTTATATTTCAATTTTGTAGAAGCAAAATTATCAATTGTATTTTGAAGAACATTTTCCGTCCCCCACTCGACGTTGACAAAAGGTAAATACATATGTGATGAAATTATTTTTTCTGATAAACCAATAAGCCAATATCCTCCATCATTAGATGGTCCTAAAATAAGATCATTTTGTTGAAGCTCTTTTAGAGTATTCAATAAATCTTGATGGCATAAATCTGGAAGGTCAGTACCAATAAAAATAATATTTTTGATCTTATGTCTAGCACAAAATTTTTTATTGATAATTATTTGCCTTTTCATTTTTTCTCCCAAGCAGCCTTTCCCCTGTAAATTAAATTTTTTGATGCCTAATTCTCTGGACCATCTTAGACAATTCCCCACTCCCAAACCAGATATAGCCATAGAAATATCAATTAGCATATTTTCTTGGAGAAATTTCGCGACTGAAATAGTGTGTTTAGTCATCACACTTTGTACCTTTGCAGAATTACTTTTACCTATATCCTTTGATAATCTTGATTTGCATCTTCCAAAACCATGCCATTTTGTCATGATTACAAGTAATGCTTTATCCAATACTTTTGTGAGATTTAAAATAATTATATGCCTATTAAAAAAATATAAAAATTATTTTTATTAATTTAGTTGATACTTTGTTAAGTAATTTTAAATTTGTCAAGATCTTGTGATTTGATAATGGCCAATTATTAAATTCCAACTAGATTAATAATCTAGAGAATAAAACTTTGCAAGTAACAGATCCTATTTGGGCGGAAGTTCAACAATCACTCCAAAAAACTTTAAGTAAGCCTTCATTTGAGACATGGATAAGGCCTGCTAAATTTAACTGTTTTGAGAATGGTCTATTGACCTTGATCGCTCCAAATACATTTTCCAGTGACTGGTTAAGAAAGAATTATTGTGAAACTATTGAAAAAGCTGCAAAAGAAATCTGTGGCCATGATGTAAAAGTTGTTTTTAAATCTGAAACAAATACCAGCAGCGATTTAACAAATGAAGAGAACCCTATTGAACAAAACATTAATCATAAAACGAGTTCTTTTTCTAGTAATAACCAAAATCATTCTTCAAAAAATCAATTCAAAAATCCTAATGGTTTAAATTTACGCTATGTATTTAAAAGATTTGTAGTAGGTCCAAATAGTAGGTTGGCTCATGCCGCAGCTTTAGCCGTTGCTGAATCTCCAGGAAGAGAATTCAATCCATTATTTATTTGTGGTGGAGTAGGTCTTGGTAAGACTCATTTAATGCAAGCAATAGGTCATTATCGAGTAGAAATAGATCCAGAAGCAAAAGTTAAATATGTATCTACAGAGACTTTTACTAACGATGTTATTAGTGGTATTCGGAGAGATGGGATGACAGCTATTCGAGATAAATATAGAAATGTAGATTTGATTTTAATAGACGATATACAGTTCTTAGAAGGCAAAGAGTATACACAGGAAGAATTCTTTCATACTTTTAATGCTCTTCACGAATCAGGAAGTCAAATAGTTATTGCTAGTGATAGACCTCCAAATCAATTGTCTGGAATTCAAGAGAGATTAATTTCTAGATTCTCAATGGGCATGACTGCAGATATTCAACCACCTGACCTTGAGACGAGGACAGCCATCCTTCAAAAAAAGGCAGAACAAGAGAGGATGAATCTTCCAAGAGATTTAATTCAATTTATTGCTGGAAGATTCACTTCGAATATTCGAGAATTGGAAGGAGCGTTCACTAGAGCTGTAGCATTTGCATCAATAACAGGCTTGCCAATGACAGTCCAATCAATTGCTCCAATGCTTGATCCGAATAGTGTTGGGGTAGTTGTTACTCCAAAACAAGTTATTAATAAAGTGTCAGATTTCTTCAAAGTTTCTACTGATGAATTGATTAGTTCAAGCAGGAGAAAACCAGTGAGTCAAGCAAGGCAAATAGGCATGTATCTTATGCGACATGGAACGGATTTAAGCCTTCCAAGAATTGGAGATGAATTTGGAGGTAAAGACCATACAACAGTTATGTATGCTATTGAACAAGTTGAAAAAAAATTATCTATTGATCCCAACATTGCAAGTCAAGTGCAAAAAATAAGGGATTTACTTCAAATAGATTCAAGAAAAAATTTATAGTTTTAATATTAAATAGAAACAAAATTTCTAGGATCTTGATCATATCTATGCCTGAAAGGTATCTTATCTATCTCCTTGATATCACTAAGCGATTCAATTTTATTTAATGATTGTCTTAATAACCTTGCCGAAATAATTGGCATATCTCTTGGAACTGAGATTCGATTTTTTAAGTATCTTAGAGAGATTCCTGAAAGTTTTTTAGGGATTAATACTTCACCTGTGATCATATGGCTCAAAGCTGATCTCAATGATTCGTCAAAGGATTCTTTATTGTATGGGTTTACATTTAGTAAATTGTCTTTATGCTTTATCACTCTTTTAAGAGCAATTGTTGCGTAATATTTTGACTCATAATTTTGGTTTAATTCATAATTACCTAAACCCTCCCCAGTATCTATTAACTTAGAGAAAGTAATCTGTTGATCATTGCTTTCTTTATAGCATCCTCCCATTTGTGGGGGTAAATCATGAGAATGAGTATGAAAATCTCCTTGAGTGCCTCTATAAGCACTTGTCCCTTCAAAAAGGGTAAGCCAGTTATCTACATGACGGTAATTAGATCTTAAATTAAACCCTTTGTAATAAGTAAGTGATGCATTCATTCTCTCCATGTAGGGAATAAAAATTATATCTCCAACACCAGGTTCTATATCACCCGTGTTAGAAACTGATGGATCAACAAACCCTGATTTTGAGCTACTTAAGATTTCATCGAGTTTAGAAATTGATTCTTTAAATCTTTTTTTTCTAAAAGAGTTATCTATAAAATTAAAGCTTTCTCGGCAGAGCCAATTACACCAGGATCTGAAAATTTCTCTTTCTAACTCTCGAATTTTGATAAGGTGACTAGATGTTATAAAAGATCCAAGTGCTCCAAATTCATTTTCTAAAAAAGCTATGATATCGTCGCTTTCAGTTATAACTTGCCCTTTAAATTCAATTGCAGGTAATTTCCCTGATCTGACTTTTTCAAGGAACCAATTTTCTTTTTGGCCGTAGCAAAACATATTTACTTTCTTGACTCTGTATGGAATTTTCTTAAATTCAAGCCATAACCATATCTTCTGACAGTAAGGACACCAAGAATGCCTATCCCTAAAGAGGGTAACTAATACATCATTTTCACTATGTCCAAATAATCTTAAATTTGCGTAGGAATTATTTATACCATGGACTCTATCAAAATTGTCAACTTCAAATTTATTTAAATCATCCCATGACAAAATCTCATTCATTATTTGAATTTAAGCTATAAACTAACGTTATAATAATTGATTAAAAAAAGTCTTGGAATTTGAATTTGATTTAATTGTTGTTGGCGCTGGATCTGGAGGACTCGCGGCGGCTAAACGTGCGGCTAGTTATGGAGCAAAAGTCGCAATCATAGAAGCAAATCAAATAGGAGGAACTTGTGTGATAAGGGGATGTGTGCCTAAGAAATTAATGGTTTATGCAGCTAAAAGTAAAAAAAATATGGATTCTTCTGAAGGATATGGATTAAAAAATGAAGGTATTAATTTTGAATCAAATATTTTGTTGAAGAATGTTAGAGAGGAGGTTTCTAGATTAAGTAATTTACATAGAAATTCTTTAAAAAAGTTGAATATAACTATTTTTGAAGGCTTAGGAAGATTTATTACTCAAAATGAATTAGAAATTATTTGTCCAAAAACGAAGAAAATTAAAAACAAAATAAGTTCAAAAAAAATTCTTATTTCAGTTGGAGGTAAACCCAAGAGATTAAATATTCCTGGGGTAGATTTGGCATGGACTAGTGATGATATTTTTGAATTAGAAAAGTTTCCCAAATCAATATTAATAGTAGGAGGTGGATATATTGCTTGTGAATTTGCTTCTATTTTCAGAAATTTAGGTACTGAAGTAACTCAATTAATTAGAGGTCAACATTTACTTAATGGTTTTGATGAGGATCTTTCTTCATGCCTAGAGGAATCACCTACTTTCAGTGAAATCAATATAATCTCCAATACTCAATTAAAGTCTATCAATAGAGTAAATGGCAATTTGGAATCTACCCTAGACTCGGGGTATAAACTCATAACTAATAATATCCTTATTGCTACAGGAAGAGATCCAAATCTTTTGCCATTAAATTTACATTTTTTAAATCTAAAGATGGATGGCCCATATTTAGATGTCGATGAACTTAATCAAACAAGCAACGCAAATATTTTTGCAGTTGGCGATATCATAAATAAACCAAACTTAACTCCAGTCGCAATAGAACAAGGGAGAGTTTTTTCGGATAATTTTTTTAATGATCAAAAAAGAAAAGTAAATTATGAATATATCCCTAAGGCCGTTTTTACTATTCCAGAAATTTCAACAGTTGGCTTAAGTGAGAAAAGGGCTAAAGAGATTTATGCTGAAAAAAATATAAAAATTTTCAAATGCAAATTTACCCCTATGTCTAATACCTTTAAAAAGAACAAATCAAAATGCATGTTGAAGATTGTAGTTCATAAGCTCACTGACAAAGTCCTGGGATGTCATATGTTTGGAGAAACATCATCTGAGATTATTCAAATGGTATCAATTTCATTGAATGCAGGGATAACAAAAAAAGACTTTGATATTACTATGGCTTTGCACCCAACTATCTCAGAAGAATTTGTGACTATGTATTGATAAAATTATGAATTAGAAAATTTTAATTTTTCTTGAACAATTAGAAATCCTATAAGTAACGCAAAGTAAATAAACAAACCTATTCTTAATTCATAAAGGAAGTTAAATCCATTAAGGAAAAGTATCTTATCGAGAATGTAGGAAATATAAAGATTAAGCAAAATAAATCCTTCAATTCTTGTTATTTTCCCTTTGCTCCAGAAAATTGGTAAGCATGCAAAGGTAGTTAAAACCATAAAGGGCAAGTCATATTTTATTAGACTTTGTTCAATTACTAATCCATTAAATCCTGAAAAAATACTACAACTTCCAAGGATTAGAAGTTGATTGAGCAAATTACTTCCTATTACATTACCAATGGCAAGATCTGTTTTGCCTTTAAATGCAGCAATTATCGAAGTCACTAATTCCGGTAAAGATGTTCCAGTGGCGACGATAGTTAAACCAATAACAATTTCATTCACCCCCAAAAGAGTAGCAAGAGTTTGAGAACCATTTACTAAAATATTTGAACCAAAGCTTAAAAGAAATATACCCAATATTAACTTTATTAAAATATTAAGCTTCCCTTTATTGCTATCTTTAAATTCTTCTATCTCTGGTTCAGCATCTTTTGTCTCCTCTCCTTTCTCATTGATGGTATTGATTTCCCATACTGTATTCAAGATTAAACAAAATATTAGAAATATCCCTGCTTGAAATGTTAATAGGCCTGTTGATGACATAGCCCAAACTGCACAAGAAATTGCCATTAAAAGAGGTACATCTCTTCTGACTATTCTGCTTTTTACCTTGAGTGGTGTTATCAATGAGCTTATACCCAAAACAACCAGAACATTAAAAATATTGCTTCCTATTACATTGCTCGCCGCAAGCGAATCACTGCCTTTTAAAATTGAACTTAAACTTACCAACAACTCAGGAGAGCTTGTTCCAAGAGAAACAACTGTTAAACCAATTACTATTTGAGGTATTCCTAAAATTAAAGATAAAAATATGGCGCCTTGAATAAAAAATTCTCCTCCAGCAAAAAGTAGAACTATACCTAAAACTATTTCTATTATTGGAAATAAAAAATTACTCATATTTAGTCTTTATTTAGAAAAAAAATTTTTTCTTAATTGTTTAATAACTATCCTCGAATATCTATAATTTATTGTCAATTTTAATTTGCTGTTAAAATTGATTAAATAGAAAAAATTTTGAAGACTTTAACCATAATAAAACCTGATGATTGGCATTTACATTTAAGAGAAGGTCTTGTATTAAAAAATATTATTCATTTTACTTCAGAATTTTTTGGAAGAGCCATTGTTATGCCAAATACTAAAATTCCCATAACATCAATCAATAGTGCTATTTCTTATAAGAAATCTATTGTTGAAGCGTTACCAGAAAGTTCTAATTTTGAACCACTAATGACAATTTATCTTACAGATGAGACTGATAAAGGTGAACTAATAAATGGTTTTAAAAATAATGTCTTTTTCGCAGCAAAATTATATCCTGCTAATGCCACGACAAATTCTAGTCATGGAGTTAGGAAAATAGAAAATCTATACAAGATCTTTGAATTAATGCAAGATAGTGGGATGCCTCTTTTGATTCATGGGGAAGTGACTGATTCTGAAGTAGATGTATTCGATAGAGAAGAGGTTTTTATAGATAAAGAACTCTCTCAAATAATTAAAAGATTTCCAAAATTAAAAATCGTTTTAGAACATATAACTACCTCTTATGCAGTGAATTTTGTTAAAGAAAATAATATTGGAGCTACTATCACTCCGCATCATTTACATATAAATAGAAATGCGATGTTTTTTGGAGGCTTAAATAGTGATTTTTACTGCTTACCAGTTGCTAAGAGGGAAAATAATAGGCTCGCTTTGAGGAAAGCTGCAACAAGTGGGGAAAAATGTTTTTTCTTGGGAACTGACTCTGCTCCACATCTTAGGAAGTGGAAGGCTTTTTGCGGATGTGCAGGTATTTTTAATTCGCCTGTAGCATTGGAAAGCTATTTAACGGTATTCGAAGAGGAAGATGCTCTAGATAATTTTGAAAAGTTTGCAAGTTTGAATGGCCCTAATTTTTATAATGTGGCCCCAAATAAAGAAAAATTAAAAATAGTTTCTAGACCTAATAAAATTAAAGAATTTATTGACGTTGTTGAAGAAAAAAATATTGTCGGACAAATAAAACCATTTCATGCAGGTGAAACTTTACAATGGCAAGTGGAAGGAATAGCAAATTAAAAAATTAGATTTAATCTGACAATTAAAAGTGTAAATATTCCAATTTTTCTTGGTTAAATGGGTTACTTTCAGCTACGATTAGAAAGCGCAAATTCCTTTGGGAGTGTGGCGGAATTGGTAGACGCGCCGGACTTAAAATCCGTCGAGCGATTTAGCTCGTGGGGGTTCAAGTCCCCCCACTCCCATTATTTAATTATTTATTTTAGTTCTGACGATAACTCCCAATAGTTGTTATGTTTTAACTAAGCAACCATAAATTAAAATGGAAAGTTTTTTCAATAATTCATTCGCTACTTTAATTGCTTATATTGGAATTATTTCTACCTATTTATTGGTAATCCCATTGTTACTATTTTACTGGATGAATAATAGATGGAATATTATGGGCAAATTTGAAAGATTAGGAATTTATGGCCTTGTATTTCTTTTCTTTCCTGGTTTAATTTTATTTTCTCCATTTTTAAATCTCAGACTAAAAGGAAGTGGTAAAGGGTAAATAATTGACTAAAGGAAAAGTTATACAAATAGGTTTATTTATTTCATTAATAGGATTAATTAGTTATAAATTTGCACCGCAAATTGGTATCGATAATTTTACAGCCACTACTCTATCAAGTTGTATCTTGATTTTGATTGTTATTACTTGGGTAACATCTTATGTTTATAGAGTTGTAAATGGAAAAATGACTTTTATGGAACAAAGGAAGCGTTATAGAAAAGAGTATGAAAAAGTTGTTAATGATAAACTAGAAACCAAATTCAATTCATTATCAAAGGAAGAGCAGCAAAAACTTATGGAAGATTTAGAGAAAAATCCATGAATTTTTCATAGAAAAATATCTAAAAATTATGAAAGATAGCAAAATGCAAATTACTAAAAATGAATCTTTATCTAAGGTGGATAAGATGTTTTGTGAGTTAAAAAATAAAAAAAAATTTGCTTTAATGCCTTTTATAATGGCTGGGGATCCCAATATTGAAATAACGTCTGAGATCTTATTAAAGTTACAAGAAAATGGAGCTGACCTTATTGAATTAGGTATCCCGTATAGTGACCCACTTGCAGATGGACCTGTTATCCAAGTGGCGGCCTCTCGCGCCTTAAAGTCAGGTACTAGCTTAAGAAAAGTAATTAAACTTTTAGAGTCTTTAAAAGATAAATTAAATATCCCCATCATCCTTTTTTCTTACTTAAATCCATTACTATGTTTTGGCTTTGAAAGGTTTTGTGAGATGGCATCTGATGCCGGAGTTTCTGGACTAATAGTTCCTGACCTCCCTTTGGAGGAAGCTTATAAATTTTCTAAAATAGTTAGTAACCATTCTATGGACTTAATTTTATTGGTAGCGCCAACTACTCCTTTTGAAAGAATGAAACAAATATCAAATCATACAAAAGGCTTTACTTATTTAGTGAGTGTTACAGGTGTCACTGGTGAGAGAAACAAAATGGAAAATAGAGTAGAAAATCTTATTGCTAAATTAAAAGATGTTAATAGCAATCCAATTGCTGTTGGTTTTGGAATATCAACTCCAGAACATGTTAATAAAGTTCGTGAGTGGGGAGCAGATGGAGTAATTATTGGGAGTGCATTTGTAAAACGAATCTCGAGCTCAAGTGAAAAAGATGTTGTCGATCATGTTGGCGAGTTTTGTAAAGAAATGCGTTTAGCTGCTGATCAAAAAAAATAAATACAAAGATAATTTATTAATTAAAAGAATTATTTATAGAAAATTAATTAAAAATGTTATTACCAATTTTTTGCTTTTGTCTTTAAGAATCTTCTGTAGGTAATAATCTGATTTGTTTTCTTCCGAGCTTAATTTCGAATTCATCACCTGCTTTTAAATCAAGAAGTGCTGTATATGCTTTCCCAATCAGAAGATTTCCATTGCCTTGAACTGTCGCAATATAACTAAGTTTTCTTCCACCTTTCCCAATACCTGCAACCCCAGAATCACCAAGATTAACCCCTTTTGCTTCTAAAAGTGCTTCATAAAATGCTGTAAAGTTTAAGCGTTCACCTCCGTTTTTTTTAGTGGAAACATATCCACAGGCGCGAACTAGGTCAGATTTGCTAACATCACCAAGTTCTTTAACTTTTGCAAGGAGATCGCTACCAGTTAGCATAATTAATTAAAAGAAAGTTGTATTAAATAACATAGCAATCTGCGTGTAATATATGCAATTATTAAGTATCTATTCATTTCTATTATTTATATTTAAAAATGGAAAAGTTTGTAGTTTTTGGACGGTATTGTGAAGATGCAATTATTAAAAGGAAACCATTTCGAGAAGAACATCTTAAGAGACTTAAAAACTTAAAAGATAGCGATATTTTAGTTACATTAGGGCCAACAAAATGTACCAAATATTTGTTTGGAATTTTTAATGCAAATGATGTAAACGAGTTGAAAGATCTTATTGAGGAGGATATATATTGGAAAAAAGGTATATGGATTAATTATGATATTTATCCCTGGATTCAAGCATTTTAAATATGACTAACGAAAAAATTTAGTAATTATTAACTATTTATTAAAAGGATTAATTAAACCTTAAAAATACATATTATTTTTTCTTTAATAATCCAATTATTTATCTTATCTAGGAGTTAAAACGATATATATTTAAACGTTAGTTTAAGAGGTTAAATCATTTTTAATTAAAAATATATTATTTTAAATAATATTTATTTACTAGTATCTTGATTTATCTGGTTTACTAATGAGTCGATATCTAATTGATTATATGGTGGTGTTTGTTTTGTTTCTAGATAATCGTTCTTGATATTGTTTAACCATTTTTGCTCAATCTTTATAAGATTTTTTGCAATATTGAACATGCCGCCTTTTTTATATAATTCTTTCATTTTGATAATAATCTCGGAGGTTCTACTCGATTTAATATTTAATTCATTTGCTAAGTCTTTTTGGGTAAATCCATGCGTTTTTAACCAATCTTTAATGAAGGAGACGAGTTCTTTTTCTTCCTGTATAGATAATTTACTCATTCAATAAAAAGGAAATAACTTATTAAGCTTATTCTCTGCTCTTGCTCTTATTGAAGGAGTCATGTATTTGCTCCATATACTGAGTACTGCTGTGAGGGCTACAAAATCATCACTAAAACCAACTAAAGGCATAAAGTCAGGGAAAAGATCAAATGGCATAATCAAATATGCTAGAGCAGCCATTAATGAAACTCTCACTTGTGCAGGAGTATAAGGATCTAAGGCCATCTCCAAAACTTCTAAGGCAGGCTTGGCAATTGTTCTTCCCGCTTTAATAAGAATCTTGATAATGATATTTTCGTCAAATGTTGAACTTTCTAAAACTTCAGCATCATAGATTTTTTCTTGAGTTTTGTAATTCTCTTTCATCCTTATAAATAAAATTTAAATATTTTTAATGAAATTTTTAGCTAATACTATCAACTAATCCATTCTGTATTCCTGCTTTTCTAAGTTTTCTTAAAGCACGTTGAACAACTTGTCGGCAATATTCCCTGCTACAACTCATATGTCTTGCAACTTCAGCTAAAGTTCTCCATTCATTTGAGCCGTCTAAACCAAATCTTAAGCTTACTATCTTTCTTTCTTTCTCAGTTAAATTTGCTTTATCTAATAACTTCCAAGCCGAGGCTGTCCTTTCGGCTAATTCGGCTAATTCCATTGGGGGAGTTTGATCACTTGGAAGAATATCAACTAACTCGGAAGGATCTGATTTTGACTTAACAGTACCTTGTAGACTAACAGTGATGCTTCTCAATTCACAAGAAAGGAGTTCGTCAATTTCCTCTTTGGTTATTTTCATTTCTTCAGCTAGCTCATCACTAGTAGGTGGAATACCCTTAAGTTGCATAAGCTTTGATTTTGCTGATCTTAGTTTTGTAAGTTTTTCATTAATGTTAACAGGAATCCTTATCGTTCTACTTTGAGTTGACAATGCTCTATTTAAACCTTGCCTGATCCACCAATAAGCATAGGTGGAAAATCTATGTCCTCTAGACGGATCATATTTTTCTACGGCCCTTGTAAGACCTAATGTACCCTCCTGAATCAAGTCCAGTAATTCTAATCCTTTCCCTTGGTATCTCTTGGCGAGGTTGACAACAAGTCGTAGGTTAGCTGTTATCATCTCGTTTTTAGCTTTTTCACCAATTTTTATCTTTTTTCTCTCAGCTTCGGAATATTCACAAGCAGGGCCTTTCCCTCCTGCCTCTTGACATCTATTAACAAGCACAACCATTTCTTGGACTTTTCGGCCCATTGTGAGTTCTCTTTCTGGAGTCAAAAGTTGATGACGTCCTATTTCACCAAGAAAATCGCTTAATGAACTCACGATTTACCTCTTTGTTGATATATTTAACTTATAGTCAATTCATTAATAAGCCATACATGTAATAATTAATTAATAATTAATTAATAATTAATTATTAATTAGTTAATTAACATTATTTCAAATTTTTAGGTCAAACAATCATAAATTATAAATTTTTATTAATTAATTTTTTCTTCTTGATTCTAAAACAGCCAGTACATCTCTCCACTCAACGCCTTTATGCTTAAGGGCTACTTGCAAATGATAAATTAAATCAGCAGCTTCATTTGAGATTGAATTTTTATCATTATCTTTGCAAGCCATTATAAATTCTGCAGATTCCTCTCCTATTTTTTTTAAAATAGTATTACTGCCTTTTGTTAACAGATGATTTGTGTAACTTTTTTCTGATGGATTTATTGATCTATCGTTAATTGTATTGAATAATTCAGAGCAAATATTTGAGAAGGGAGTTGTTTTTTTCTCTTTTTTATCACTTTGATTAATTTGGATTTCGTTGAAAAAACAACTTTTTTCACCAGTGTGACATGCACCTGAGCCATTTTGTTCAATCAAAAGGATTAGTGCATCATTATCGCAGTCGAATCTTATCTCCTTAAGTATTTGAGTACTTCCACTAGTAGCTCCTTTTCTCCAGATTTCGGATCTAGATCTACTCCAGTAATGAACGTTTTTTGTTTCAAGTGTCATTGTCAATGATTCTTTATTCATCCAAGCAAGCATAAGAATTGATCCGTCAAGCCAATCTTGTGCTATTGCAGGGATTAAACCATAATTATCAAAGCGTAGATCTTCTATCGAAAAATTAGTTGAATAAGTCATTATGTTTGTTATGTTAAATCCTATTCATTGTGTCTTAATCAAAATTATCCTAACAGTTAATTGATGTATCTTCATTCTCTAAAATTTTCATGCAGTAAAAGTTACGAGGATTTTCCCTGTTCACATAGGCAATGGCGTCATGAAGGCCACTGCCGATTTGTGCATGGATATTCAAGATCATTCACCTTTTGGTTTACTGCAAAAAAATTAGACTTAAATGGTTTTGTTGTCGATTTTTCAAGTCTAAAGCCCCTAGAAATTAAACTAAAGCAGCAATTTGATCATACTTTTTTGATAAATAAAGATGACCCTTTGTTGAATTACTGGGAAAAATTACATGACTTAGATGCTTTAGATCTGAGAATTATGGATAATGTGGGAATGGAGTTCACTTCTGAATTGATTTGGAGATGGGCTAATGAATACTTACAGGATAAGGATAAGGGCAGAACATGTTGTTGGAAAACAGAATCAAAAGAAAATAAATCTAATAAAGCAAGTTATGAGGAAATTCCCGATTGGTTCAAATCTTAGATTAAAGTTGCTAAAGTTCAAGAAATATAGGATTCTTCAATTTAGATCTTTAATCAACAATTATCTCTCCATTAACCAGATAAATATTAATCTCGTCTTTATTAAGGTAATGATTATTCAATATGTTGTTTGAAATTTTTGTCTCAATTTGTTTTTGAATAATTCTTTTTAAAGGCCTTGCACCAAAGGCATGATCGAAACTATTTTCGACAAGTTGGTTAATTGCCTCGTCCGTAATTTTGAATTTTAAGTTTTTTTTGTTAAGTCTTTTTTCTAAATTTTGAAGCTGGATTTTTGCAATTTCTTTTATGTCATTTAATTCTAGATTATTAAAAATAACTATTTCATCAAGTCGATTTAAAAACTCAGGCTTGAAAAATTTTTTCAGTTCATAATCTACAACTTTTTTAATTTCACTTCTATCTTCTTTTCTTACTGATAAATCATTTATTGATTGACTTCCTAAATTACTTGTGAGAACAATGATTGAATTTTTGAAATTTATTGTACGACCTTGACCATCTGTAATGTTTCCATCATCAAGAACCTGTAAGAGAATATCTAAGATATCTTTGTGAGCTTTCTCTATTTCATCTAGGAGTATTAATGAATAAGGATTTTTGCGTACAGCTTCAGTTAGTTGACCGCCTGATTCGAAACCTAAATATCCAGGTGGCGCTCCTATGATTTTGCTAACTGAATGCTTTTCCATATATTCAGACATATCCAGTCTTGTAATTGAAGAATTTGAATCGAATATAATTTTTGCAGTCACTTTACTCAGCTCTGTTTTCCCAACACCAGTTGGACCTAAAAAAAGGAAACTGGCTAATGGCTTGTTTGGATCATTTAGATCAGTCCTTGATCTCTTAATGGAATCTGCAACAGCTCTAATGGCACTATCTTGACCAATGATTTTTTCTTTAAGGATCGACTCTAGACTTAAAAGCTTATCTTTTTCTGACTGGTTTAAGTTTTGAACTGGAATTGAAGTCCACTTTGAGACAACTTCTGCAATATCATCAAATGTCACCTCTTGCCTTAAAAGACTTGTCTCCCCATTTTTTTGAGAATTTACCAGGGAATCACTTTTTTCTTTTAATTTTTTTTGTAAAGAATTTAAAGTCCCAAATTCCAATTCTGCTGCTTTATTGAGGTCAAAACTCCTTTTGGCTTGATCTATTTTTAATTGGATGGATTCAATCTCTTCTTTTATGGAGCTAATCTCATTAATTTCATCTTTTTCTTTTTTCCATTGAGCACCTAATTCTTCTTGTTTATCTTTAAGTAAAATAAGTTCATTATTGATTTTTTTTAATCTTTCTATTGAAAAATCATCTGTTTCTCTTTTTAAAGATAACTTTTCCATCTCAAACTGAAGGACTTTTCGATCGATCTCATCAATTTCTTCAGGTTTGGAAGTTATGACCATATTCAATCTTGAGGCTGCTTCATCGATTAGATCTATTGCTTTGTCTGGAAGAAATCTATCGTTAATGTATCTTTCGCTAAGGGTGGCTGCTGCAACCAAAGCATTATCAGAAATTCTTACACTATGATGAACTTCATATCTTTCTCGTAATCCTCTTAATATTGATACAGTATCATCTATTGAAGGAGCATCAATTTTTATTTTTTGAAATCTTCGTTCTAAAGCAGGATCTTTTTCTATATTTTGTTTGTGTTCAATAATAGTTGTGGCACCAATACATCTTAGTTCTCCTCTTGCAAGCATTGGTTTTAATAGGTTGCTTGCATCTAAAGAACCTCCACTAGCACCAGCTCCAACAACTGTATGAATTTCATCAATAAAAAGAATGATCTTACCGTCTGATTCCTTAACTTTCTTCAGGACATTTTTTATTCTTTCTTCAAATTCTCCACGATATTTTGCTCCAGCTATAAGTGATCCCATATCTAATGAAATTAGTTGCCTATCTTGTAGGGCAGAAGGTACATCGCCATTAATAATTCTTTGAGCCAACCCTTCAACAATGGCCGTTTTCCCAACCCCAGGTTCTCCAATAAGAACCGGATTGTTTTTTGTTCTTCTACTCAATATTTGAATTGTTCTTCTAATCTCTTCATCCCTACCAATAACTGGGTCTAAAATTCCATCTCGTGCAGATTGAGTAAGATCAATACCATATTTTCCCAAAGACTCATTAGAAGTATCAAATTCGTTTTTTACTGCTGGATCTGACTTCATTTTCTTTATAGTTTCAAGAAATTCTGGAATGCCTTTTTGATTTAAAATTTGAAATCCATATTTATTATCATAAGTGAAACCGTAAACTAAGTGTTCTGTTGATATCACTACATCATTTAAAGTATTTTTAATATCATTTGCTTTCAAAAATATTTTGTGCAGAGTCTCACCGATATATAAATTATCTTGCTTATCTTTCATTTTTGCCTTCGCATTTAATGAAGAAATTATTTCCCTCTCAAGATCTTTTAAATTTACATTATTTTTTTTTAAAATCTTTTTTGTAATATTGTCATTTTTTATAAGAGCTAATAATAAATTATCAGAGTCTACATTTTGTTGATAATTTTTAAAAGCAATTTCTTTGGAAAAAATAAAACAGTTCCAAGCAGAATTTGAGAATTCGCTTGGAACTATTTTCATCAATTAAAATTTGGGTATGACTGTAATAAATATTAAGTCAAAAAGGGTGTATAACTATTTAGAAGATTTATTCAACAATAACTTTACCTACCATTCCAGCTCCTCTGTGTGGCTCGCAATAGTAATCATAAGTTCCAGCAGTATCAAATGTTTCTTCCCAAGACTCTCCTGGAGCAAAAGCTAGGTCCGCATGACTTAATTCCTCATGACCATCAAAAACAGCATTGTGAGGGGCAAGTTTATTATTGACGAATTTAACTGTATCACCAGCACTAATGGTTACTGTACTTGGTTCAAATGCAAGCATTCCAGCATCTGTTCCAAGTTTTACTTCAACAGTCTTAGCTGAAACTGATGAAATACCTAAACCTAGAGTTAAAACTATTGCAAATAACCCTGCAAAGATTGAACGTAACATAATAAAAAATTTGCTTATTTATACATATTACAAGTCTTTGGTAACCTAACTGTGAGAATTTTAATTGTTATTACAGCTTGGTAACTTTGATAACCTTAAAATATCATTCAATGACTTGGCATAACTTTTAAGTTTAAAAGTCTCAGGATTAGTGATGGGGACATGATTAAAGTCATATTTTTTGATACTGAAGCTATCCCAAGGAGTAGTTTGGATGGGGAGAATTCTTAATAATATTTTTAGAATTTTTTTTGTAAGCGGTATCGCAACAAATCTCCTCATATTATTTTTCTTTAAAAGTGTAATTATGGCATCATCAATTGAAATGAATTTTTGACCTAGCACAAATTTTCTAAAGCCTTTGTATTGCTCTTCTTTATGATTTTTAATTAGAAACCCGCAAATCTGGGCGATATCATTTGCGTGTATAAAGTGAAATTTAGAATCAAGTTTTAAAAATCTTGCTAACCAAAGCCATTTTCTAATTTCTTTCAATCCACTAGTTAAATAACTCACAGGAAATTTACTTTTTTTTCCAAGATTCCCTCCAAAAACCAAGGTAGGGAAAACAGCGAATGTTTTTTCTGCAAATGAGCTTTCTCTAAGTCTCTGGAAACATTCATATTTTGTTTGAATGTACTCTGTTCCATAAATCAATGATTCCCTCATTAATTCTGTTTGGGTATCAAGAATGCTAGCTGTTGAAAAATAAATAATCTTTTCTAACTTATCAATATCAAGCATTTCAAGTAATTCTTCAAAAGCTTTTATGTTTACTTCATAGGCTCTTCTTGGATCTCCCCAAGCTGTAGCAGTATGTATTAGGTAATTAATTTGACTCATTTCCTTTTTGTACCTATATGCTTCCCTAATATCACACACCATTAACTTGACTTTTTTATTTTCTTGAACAGAAATTGGCAACTTACTTTTGTCTCTTACCATTAGATAAAGCCTGAATTTTGTGTTTTTTAAAAACCAATCAACTAAATATTGGCCAACACATCCATTCGCACCTGTGATTAATAAGTTTTTATATGCCAAGACTTTGACTAGTAAGTGAGTTTTTTTCCATGTTCAAAAAATGTTTGAGCATTTTCTTCTGGAGTTCCAGGTAAAATCCCGTGACCCAAATTAAGAATATATTTTCTGTCTTTAATTTTATTGAAAGTATTATCTATCCTTTCTTTTATTGATTCTTTATTCCCGAATAAAATTCCGGGGTCAACATTACCTTGAATTCCTATCCCGCTAGGGATTCTCTTACAAGCCTCTTCAATATCTACTGTCCAGTCTAATGAGATAATATCGACTCCAGTTTTTGCCATTCTTTCTATGACACCAGCACTTCCTGAAATGTAGAGAATTACTGGTGTTTCTGGGTATTCCGCTTTTACAATGTCAACAACCTTTTTTTGATACGGCCCAGCAAAGATATCGTAATCTTGTGGACTTAGTTGACCAGCCCATGAATCAAAAATTTGTACTACTTGCGCTCCAGATTTTATTTGATATTTAAGATATTCACCAATGCATTTTGCAAAATGATCAAGAAGTTTATGAAGTAAATCTGGTTCTTTAAAAGCCATTGATTTTATTAAAGAATAATTTTTACTGCTTTTACCTTCAACTACATATGCGGCTAGAGTCCAAGGCGCGCCAACAAAACCTAAAACTGTTGCCTCATTATTCACATCTTTTTTTAGTGAAGAAAGAACTTGCCCAACAAAACTTAAACTCTCACTTGGATTTAATTCTTTTAAATTTTCTATTTGGTTAAGAGTTCTTATTGGGTCCTCAATTATTGGACCCTTACTTTCTATTATTTCAAAATTTATGCCCATCCCTGGAAGAGGGGTGAGAATATCTGAAAAAAGGATCACACCATCCGGTTTGAAAGCATGAAAAGGTTGCATTGAAATCTCATATGATAGTTCTGGATTTTCAGACCTCTCTCTAAAGCTTGGGTACCGCTCCCTTAAATCTCTATAGATTTTCATATATCTTCCTGCTTGCCTCATCATCCATACTGGAGGCCTATTTACTTTTTTACCTAATGCGGCAGAAAGTAGTAGTGGTAAATCTTGACCCATTTTTCAATTCGATATTTTTAAAAAAAAATTAAAATCCAACTTAAAAATCTTACAATGTAAAGCAGAGCAAAAGCGTTATATGAACATTTATATGAAGCACTAAGTTAAATGAGCCTTCTTATTTCTTTGATTGATGTTTGAAGATACTCACGCTTAATGGGGGCAAAGCAAGTTCTAGAGCATTTTGATAATCATGAATATTGTAATTTATAGTTTCTTTACCCCCCATATTTCCTTTGTTACTGCCCCCGTATCTAGAGCCATCTGAATTAAATATTTCTTTATAGAATCCTTCCAAAGGAACACCTACTTTGTATGACCCATGAGTATTAGGTGTAAAGTTAGCAACAACAACTAGCCACTCATTGGTATCGTTTTCTCTTCTCATGAAACTTATAACCGAATTAGATTTGTCATTACAATCAATCCATTGAAATCCATAAGGATCAAAGTCATTTTTCCATAATGCAGGTTCATTTTTATAAAGAACGTTTAGGTCATCAATCAAGTTTCTGATACCTTTATGAGGCTCAAATTCTAGTAACTCCCATTGCAGATCATCCCAAACATTCCATTCTTGTCTTTGCCCAAATTCCATTCCCATAAATATCGTTTTTTTACCAGGGTGGGTCCACATATAAGTTAGTAATGCTCGAGTATTTGCATATTTCTTCCAGTCATCGCCAGGCATTTTATGCAAAAGATGACTTTTCCCATGGACAACCTCATCATGACTAAGTGCAAGCATGAAGTTCTCTGTATAGTTATATGTAATTGAGAAAGTTACACTATTTTGATGGAATTGCCTAAACCAAGGATCTATTTCAAAATAATCAAGCATATCGTGCATCCATCCCATATTCCATTTTAAGTTAAACCCTAACCCTCCCATGTCGGTTGGTTTGGTTACCATTGGCCAGGTTGTTGATTCTTCAGCGATAGAAAGTGCACCTGGAAAATGTTGGAAGAGTACATGATTAGCCTGTTGAAGAAATTTAACGGCTTCTATATTTTCATTACCACCATTTTCATTGGGTATCCATTCTCCATCTGGACGTAGATAATCTCTATAAAGCATTGAAGCTACAGCATCTACTCTTATGCCATCGATATGAAACTCTTCAAACCAATAAACGAGGTTAGCTACTAAGAAATTCCTCACTTCGTTTCTGCTGTAATTAAATATTAGGGTTCCCCATTCTTTATGTTCACCAATGCGTGAATCTCCATGTTCATAAAGATGACAACCATCAAAAAATGCTAAACCATGCTTATCTTTTGGAAAATGACCAGGTACCCAATCAAGAATTACTCCTATGCCCTCATCATGACATTTATTGACGAACTCTCTAAATTCATTTGGCGTCCCAAATCTACTTGTTGGTGCGTACCAGCCTGTAACCTGGTATCCCCATGAACCATCGAAAGGATGTTCAGATATTGGCATTAGTTCAATATGAGTAAATCCTCTCTCCTTTACATAAGGGATGAGTTTTTCGGTTAATTCTGGATAAGTTAATAATCTTGTTCCAGGTTTTAAATCGGCTGCAGGCACTGGGTCTCTTGGTTCGCCATTGTCTTCAAGATATTTATTTTCGGTTGATTCATGGAGCCAGCTTCCTAAATGCATTTCATAAACTGAAATTGGCTTGTTAATTTGACTTGAAGAATCTCTATTTGAAATCCAAGAACTATCATTCCAATTAAAGTTTTTCAATTTTGAAACAATTGAACCATTTTGAGGTCTGATTTCATGTTGGAAACCATATGGATCAGCTTTCTCATAAATGTGACCTTGTTGTGTTCTTATTTCATATTTATATGTGTCTCCCTCTTTCATTATTGGCATGAATAGTTCCCAAATTCCCCCTAATCTTTTTTGCATTGGATGATGTCTTCCATCCCAAGAATTTATATCTCCAATTATCGAAATTGATTTTGCATTTGGAGCCCATATGCAAAACATAACACCATTTTGATTATTTTCTTCAATGAGATGCGCTCCCATTTTTTCCCAAATATGATGATGATTACCTTCTGCAAACAGATGCCTATCAACTTCTCCCATCCACTCCTCTCTATATGACCAAGGGTCATGTTGTGTATGTGTGATTCCACCTCGTGAAATATTTATTTCGTAATCAGAATTTGGATTTTCAGGCATAATCGCTTCAAAAAGCCATTTATGGTTTATATTTTCGGCCTTGTAGGAATTATTTTTAAAATTTATTTTTACTTCCTCGGCTTCAGGCATCCATACTCTTATTACCCATTGTTCTTTATAAAAGTGGGGACCTAATATTTTTAATGGATTATCATTGCAACAATTTTCTAGGTTGATAGCTTCTGATTTAATCCAGTCTGCTTGAATTGTCTCGATCATGACTGGTAGATATTAAGGATTAATAATATCAAATTATTAACCAAAAAAATAATTATTTATTAAAAAAAGGGGTCATTTTCATAAATGTTTTATTAAGGCTAAAACTTAGAGTAATAACTCTATGATTTGCTGAAGGGGCTCCAACATTGCCCTCCCCGTATCCAGGATTAACTCCAATAGCGGGATAAGCTGTTGCAGATATAGATAAGCGAAGCTTGCTACCTTTAATTAAACAAATATTTGTTGGCTGCATAGTTATTTGATAAATGGATTCTTCACTTATTTTGGAGTTTTTAACCCTTAAGAATCCAGTTGAAAATTGATTCACCTTCTCATTACCTTCTTCAACTAGAGATAAAGCAAGGCAGATATCGAAATTGGGCTGATCACTTTTTACAGAGATGTCTAGTGAGGGAATTCCTCTGAAATATTGATCTTCTTCAAAATAATTTGTTTGAAAAACACCTACATCCAGGCGTTCATCAATAACATTTCTATTAAACTTTCCTGGATTTGGACCTAAATGACCACCTTCAGATGGAGTAGGTCTCCATGGATCACTAACAATTGTAAACCATCCTGAGCCTTTTTGATTTATGGTCATACTTCCATCTTGAACCTCTACATTTGCTGTGCCATCGCTTTTGAGCCCAAAAATAAATTCAGGGTGGAATTTATTATCTAATTCTTCCCATTTATTTAATGAAATATTCCATATTTTTTTCTCGCCTTGTAAATTCTTAGAATTAAATTTTTCATTTAATTTTAAATGTTTATCAAAAAATTTTAATAAAGATTCTTGTGAGCCCTCCCACCAATTTAAATGCGTCGCATCCCCAATAATAATCTCTGGGCTTCCGCCAACCTCTTTAGATTTTTTATAAAGATCAAAGGCACCTTTTAAATGTGGATCCCAAAGTCCTCCAATAATCAACATAGGCTGTTTAATCCATGTTGAAATTGGTTTAAATTCTTCAAAAGGGCTTGCATTATTCAAATTTTTAAACCATTCCAAAACAAAACTATTAGGATCATATTTTTTTAAATTATCAATTCCTTCTCTTAAATAACTATTATTTTCTAAAGCTAATCTTATCTTTTCCCACTCATAAAATTTATTTTCTCTTTTCATTTTTAGTGCTGCGATTTGAAGTCCCCATGCAATATTGTTATGCCACCAATATGCTCCTCCATCTGAGCACCAATGATCCTTAATATTCATCCCAGTCATTGCAGGAGATAAGCAATCGGGCGGTTTTGAATTTAATTCACCAGTTAATTGAGTAAATCCTTGATACGAAAAACCATATAAGCCAAGTTTCCCATTACATTCTTTTAGAGACCTAACCCATTGATGTGTTTCTGAAGTATCGCTGGCTTCTTGAGAAAAACCATTAAAAAATCCTTCAGAAGAACCCATGCCTCTAACATCTTGAATTATGACCATATACCCTTTAGAAGCCCACCATTCAGGGTGAGAATAGGTGATAGTTGAAGCTATTTCCCTGCCATAAGGTTGTCTCATTAATAATGCAGGCCATGGCCCCTTATTATTAGGTGTCCAAATCCTTGATATAAGCTTTACTCCATCTCTAAGTACTAGAGATTTATCAAACCATCTTGAACCAGACATTTAAACTTTAGATAATGTCTGGACAGTGAAGCCCAATGACGTAAATAGAAAAGATCTCTGCGTTAACAGGAGTTAACTTTTGTTTGTTTGATACATACTCTATAGCTTTATCTGAACTAGCTGAAATACCTTTTGAATTAAACTCTCTAAACTTATTACATAAATTCCTAGCTTCGTTTGGATTCTTTTTTACACTTTCCAATAGGTTAGATTGACTAAAAACTGGGTATAAAGAGTTGGAAAACAAAAATAACAAAAATAACAAAGGTTTCATTATCACTGGCTTTTTCTAAATTCTACATTAAAAAATTTTTTTATCCAAGATTTCAAATAGATTTTTGGATTTGACTAGCTTTTTTAATCCACTCTTTTAAAAGAGTAAAAGTTGTATCTGTCTCAGTTTTAACTCTAAGATTTCTTTTTAATCTCCCAATTTTACATTCTATTTCGTAAGGAGTAGATTGTGATAATGATTTAAGAGAAGATATACCGCAATGTAAAAGTAGATATGCTTGCGGTGGAGAAATTCCAATTTCTTTTTTAAAAATAGCTATAGCTCTAATTTTCTTTAGATTATTAAGTGTGCATAGTGAAGATTTTCTTTGAATCTCATTTATATCTAAATCCGAAAGATTACTTAATTTTTCAAAGTCAGTCAGATTGTTTTGAATAAAAAAAGATTTCTCATGCCTAAAATTAGATGGTAAAAAATCTAAAAAGGTTTTACTTTTCATTTTTAAAAGACTAATTCATTTTGACATTTTTTTGAACTACTCCTATAACTACTGGTTTACTTACACCATCTGAAATTTTTTCAAGTTTTCTTATCTTTATTTTTACATTCGCACCAGATCTGCTTCCTTTTCTAAGGTTTTCCGATAATTGTTGTAAAGTTGGTTTGATAGATTCTTCTGGAAAGTCATCATCTGCTTTAGCAATAATCAAATCGAACCCATTGTCATAAACAATTGGAACATATTTTGCTCCTTCTAATACAACATTTTCGGTGTAACTTTGTATAAATGCCCAACTACTTAGAGAAAGCAATAATGAAAAGATAGTTGCTCCAACTATTCGAAATTTAAAACCAAAATTAAATATAAAAGCTGCTATGGTGCAAATGAAAAGAAATATTCCAAAGAATCCAAAAATTTTGGGTGTGTTCTCTAATAGTTCAAAAAAAGACATTTAGTGGCTTTGACCTGATTAATTTCTTATATTTTGTAAGCCTACTCTATTTTTGGGCTCTAACTTGAAAAAAATTAGATCTCTAAATTTAAATACTAAGATTCTTTTAGTAGGGATGCTTTTACCCTTAGGTTTTTTAGGCTCTTTTTTATTAAATAATTTTTTAAAAGAAACTTATAGTTCTAGGAAATTAGAACTAGAAAAAAGTATTGAGAATCTTTTAGCTAAAAATGTTGATTTAGGTGATTATGTCGGGATTAGATTTTTAGGTATTTCTTTAGGTAATTCAAAAATTAATGATAAAAAAAATATAGATTCTGAAATTAAAGCCAAAAATGTTTATGTGGGCATTATGCCTTTTAAATCTTTTTTTAAACAAAAATGGATTGTAAAAATAGTTCCTAAGGAAGCCGCTATAAATATAGATAGAGATTTTTTTAACAGAAACGAATCTTATAAAAATGCTCGAAGCACAAAAAAATCTCAGTCAAAATATGAATTGAACTTTAACTTAAATAAATATTCAATCCTTAAGTTTAAAAAAGTAGGATTGAAAACAAAAATAAAAGGGAATGTTATCTACAAGTCAAGTAATAGACAAATTATTGCAAATTTAAAATCAAATTTTGATGAAAAAGGTTTTTTAAAATTTAAATTTAATACAAAGTTGAATCAAGACTTTTTAAGTCTAGATTTATTTTCTAGGGGTTTAGATCTTGAAAATTCTGAATATATTTTTGGTAACAGAAAATTTAGTTTTAAAAAAGGAAGTTTTAAATCTAATTTTAAATTTAATAAATCATCAACTCAAACATTTTGCAAAGGAAGATTCTCTTTTTCTAATTTAAAAATAAAACCAGAAGCTTTTTCAGAGAATATAAATTCAGATTCAACTAGTTTTTTTTGTAAAGATAATAATTTAATTGGTAATTCAGAAAACTTAAATTATGGAACTTTGACTTCAAATGTTAATCTAAATGTCCCATTAAATAAAAGTTCTTATAAAGTTGATCTTAAAGGTAGTGTTGGATATATTGATAGTCTCAATCCAGATATTAAATTTTCTGGCAATATTCCTTATTGGTTCGATAGAAGAGGGATTAATTTTGGTGATTTAGATTCTAGTTTTAAAATAAATAGAACTCAATTATCTAATTTAAATATTTTCCGAAAGAATGATATAAGGGGTTTCATTACTGCTAAAGGAGAATTAAAAGGAAATATTACTGATCCTGATATTTCGATCAACTTTAATGTTGATTATCCGCACTATAAAGGTATCCGTATTAGAGAAATATGGGAGGGAGATATCAAAAAAGAGAATAATAAATTTCTGCTAAATATGAAAAATAGATATTCTCCAATCCCTTCATTTCTCTCAGTAAAGTTTGATTCTAAGCTCAAACTAGATAACGCAAATTTTATAAGAGTTTTCAATTCAAATAAAGGAAGTATAGAGATAATCAAAGAGAATGATATTTATAATTGGAGAGCTGATAATTTTCCTCTTGATGAACTTGAATTATCTTTAAGCAAAAATCAATTCGATAGAATAAGCGGAATTATTAATGGCGCGGGTTCAATATCTTCAGACCAGTCATATCTCGATGGACGATTCGCTTGGAGTTTAGGTAAATACAGAAATATAAAGTTGGCAAATTCATTATTTGATTTCAACTTCAAAAATAATTCTTTTTATGTAAACTCTTCTTTGTATCCAATCGATGGAGGAGAAATTGAAGTCGAATATGATTCAAATAAACAAAATCCAATTAATTCGGAATTTACCAATATAAGTACCAATTGGACCATTCTAACCGCAGTAGATATTTTTAACTTTGAAAATAAAATAGGTTTTC
This sequence comes from Prochlorococcus marinus CUG1433, assembly GCA_017644425.1. Taxonomy (NCBI): domain Bacteria; kingdom Bacillati; phylum Cyanobacteriota; class Cyanophyceae; order Synechococcales; family Prochlorococcaceae; genus Prochlorococcus; species Prochlorococcus marinus. Next base: position 371,373 of record JAEPLN010000001.1, on the reverse strand, counting down.
CAATAAGTAAATCGAATATTTTGGATGATTTGGAAATTGATAAAAATAACAATTCTTTTAAAGAGAGGATTGATTTTATTAATAACTTTCTCGAAAATAATAGTGCTTTAGACAGTAAATTTAACTTGCAAAAATATTTAAATAAATTTCGAAGTAGATATGATGCAAAATTAACTATTAAAGGTGATAAACCATCAAACTATAAATTAAGTGCAAAATTAAATGGATATCTTGATATTTCTGCGGATGAATACAAAAATGAGAAAGAGGAATTTTCTATAGATTTGGAAGGAGGATTATTAAGAGGTGAAGGTTCTTTAAAAATTAGAAAACTTCCATTAAGTGCCGCCAATATCTTTTTAAATCAATCGCGAGACTTTCGTGGAGGATTTGATATGAATTTGTTTTATAATCTTGATGAAAAATCTTTCTATAGTGAAATTACTTCCAACAATTTATTATTAAAAAATAACCAAATTTTATTTGACAAAGGACTTATTGAATTTAATGATTCTATTTTTAATATAGATTTTTCCTTACTAATAAATGATTCCAAAATTCCAATAAATATTGAAGGCTCAATACCAATTAATAAATCAGATAATTTAGATTTAAGATTGATTGGAAATTCAGAATTTATTGAATTAATAGATTTTATTGCTGGTGAATACTTTACCTTCAAAGAAGGTGATTTGAATCTTAGAATGATAATAAAAGGTACTATAAATAAACCTATATTAAATGGATTTGTCGTTATCAAAGATTCTGAAATAGATTTTTATAACAATATCATTAAAAATATTAATAGCCTAATAATTTTTGACTTTGATTCTTTAGAGATTAAGAAGCTAGAAGCGAATGCAGAAGATTCTGGAAATATTTTTATAGTTGGTTCTTTGCCTTTTTATAATAAAAATAACTCTGGTAATGCAGAGATAAATTTGATAACGAATAAATTCAATGTAAAGACAAATAATTTTAATTTCCTAATAGATTCTGATATCGATTTAAGTGGATCATTTGAAAGTCCTATTTTGGGAGGTAATCTATCTTTAAATAATGGATTTATTAACTTCAATAATACCAACAAAAAAAATAAAATAGAAAGTAATATTAAATCAAAAGAAGATAAAAAAAATTGGCCAGAACTATATTGGAACAACAAAAAGAATATTGAAATAATTTCAAATGAAACAATTTTGGATTCGGTTCTTTTAGGAGAAACTTTGCCTAGTTACTTGGATAATCTGAGTTTTGATAATCTTAAATTAAAACTTGGACCAGATTTTAAACTTCAATATTCAGAAATAGTTTCAGCTTATTTAGATACCAAATTAGATCTTAATATAAACGGTTTAGTAGCAAAGGATTTAAACGCTAGGGGTCTAATTTATCTTAAAAAAGGTAGAGCTAATTTATATACTACCCCTTTTAAGCTTGATAAAAACAAAGACAATTATATTTTATTTGCTTCAAGGAGTGGTGTGGTTCCATATATTAATTTCTCTTTAGTTAGTAAAGTTCCAGATTCCATAATACCTATAAGTGAAAATAATCAGGATTCAAATATCGCTGGTGATATTAATGCAGATGAGACTTCAAGTGGTTTTGGAGCATTTGGAATTGGCAATACGAGGCTTATCAAAATTGAAGCTTCTTATGAGGGGTTTTTGGATCAATTATCTTTTGAGGATGAGAATAAAAGAATCCAACTAAGGAGTATTCCTAGTTATAGTAGATCTCAAATTATAGGCTTAATTGGAGGTAACTCTGCAAATTTAATAAATAGAGCATTTATTTCTCAAATTAATAATGCCGATGCTTTTAGTGAAAGATTTCAGTTCTCTTTATATCCTGCGTTAATAGAAAATAATGATTCCTTAAATAATATTTTTTCTAATGAAAATTACGAAATAGAAAATAATGAGGCATTTTCTTCTCAAGCTTGGGTTGCTGAAGTAGGACTCGATATTACTGATTCGATAAATTTTGCATTTCAAACTGTTCCAGGTAGAGATGATATTTCACCGCTGGGAATTTTGACTTTTCAGGCCACTTCCAACTTAGAATTATTAGGTTCTTATGATTCTGATGGGGATTGGAAAAGTCAAGTTCAATTATTTTTTAGATATTAAGTCATAAAGAAAGTTAGTTTAAAGAATCGTTAATTTGAATTATTATTAGATTAATTAAAAAATATTATGGTTAATATCTTTGAAGTTTCTCAACCAGGTAATGATCTTCTAGAAAAAGCTGATCAAGTTCGTTTGGCATCAATAAAAATAAGTCAAACTGAAAATCAAAATAGAATTAAAGCCTTAAATTTTATGGCTGATAATCTAGAAAAAAATTCTAAAGAAATTTTAGTGGCTAATAGTGAAGACTACAAAAGAGCAGAAAATAAAGGAATTTCAAACGCTTTACTCTCTAGATTAAAGCTTTCAAAAGAAAAATTAATTTCAGGAATTGAAGGAGTAAGAAAAGTTGGCGACTTGTCTGATCCTGTAAATCAAGTTCAGATAAAAAGAGAGCTTTCCAAAGGACTAATCCTTGAAAGAAAAACAGTGCCCATAGGAGTTTTAGGGGTTATTTTTGAATCTAGGCCCGATGCGGTTATGCAGATTAGTTCTTTAGCAATAAGATCAGGTAATGGAGTAATACTAAAGGGTGGTAGTGAAGCAAATTTAACAAACGCTGCAATTGTCAATGCCTTACAACAGGGATTATCAAAATCAGGTCTTGATAAAAATGCAATATGCCTACTTACAAGCAGAAAAGATAGTATGTCTATGTTAAATCTCGAGAACTATATCAATTTAATAATTCCAAGAGGAAGTAATGAATTAGTTAAATTTATTCAAGAGAATACAAGAATTCCTGTGCTAGGTCATGCTGATGGAATCTGTCACTTGTATATAGATAATGAGGCAAATCTTGAAATGGCTTTATCAGTTGCTCTAGATAGTAAAATTCAATACCCTGCTGCATGTAATGCTATTGAAACTTTATTAGTGCATAAAGATATTGCATCAGTTTTTCTTGAAAAGGCTATACCTTTATTTAATTCTAATGATGTTAAATTAATCGGAGATAAAAGATCTGTTGAATTAGGTTTAAAGCATGAGGCTAGTCAAGAAGATTGGCAAACTGAATATTTGGATTTAATCTTATCGATAAAAATTGTTGATGATCTTAATGAGGCAATAGCTCATATACAAAAATTTAGTTCAAAACACACAGATGGAATAATTACTGAAAATTTAAATACTGCTAATAAATTTATGAATGTAGTTGATAGTTCAGGCGTTTTCCATAATTGCTCAACAAGGTTTGCAGACGGGTTTAGATATGGATTCGGAGCTGAAGTTGGAATATCTACTCAGACTCTACCCCCACGAGGACCTGTAGGTCTTGAAGGTTTGGTAACTTATAAATATTTCCTAAAAGGTGTTGGAAATATAGTTGATGATTTTTCTTCTGGAAAGGCTATCTATACTCATAGGGATCTTTGAATTTTTGAAGATGGAGACATTTTTAAAAATTGAGAATATTAAACTTTGGGCTAGAGTAGGAGTCCTAGAAGAAGAAAGGAAATTAGGACAATTCTTTATTTTGGATATACTTTTGTGGACTGATTTTGAAAAGTGTACTGAAAATGACGATATAAAGGAAACAGTTGACTATTCAAAACTAGTTAAAATTCTAAAAGACCAATCAAGGAAAATATATTGTTTTACCATCGAAAAATACTCAAGCGCCATTTTAGAAATAATTGATCAGGAATTTAAGCTTTCAAAAATTAAAATTATTTTGACAAAATGCAATCCTCCAATTACGGGTTTTGATGGGAAGGTTTCAATAGTAAGAATTCTTGAAAAAAAATAAAAAGGGTTGGAAAAAAGAAATCCCATTATATTAATTCATGGTCTTTGGAATACTTCAAGTATTTTTTCTTCTATCACCTCAAAACTCGATGATATTGGAATTGAATATTTTGCTCCAACTCTTAATCATTCGTTCGGAATGACTTCAATTATAGATTTAACAAATACATTAAATGAATTAATTTTAGATAAATACGGTTTAGAAAAAGAAATAGATATTTTGGGCTTTTCTATGGGAGGAATAATTGGTAGGTACTGGCTTCAAAAATTTAATGGATATAAAAGAACAAGAAGATTTATATCTATAGGTTCCCCTCACAAAGGAACATTAATGGCTCAGTTAATACCTAAATACCCTTTTAGAGGGATATCAGAAATGAAAATAAATAGTAAGTTTTTGAGAGAACTAGCAAAGAATGATTTTTTTCTGGATGATATCAAATGTATAAATTTCTATACTTATTGGGATCTTATGGTTTTCCCTAGCTGGTGGACTAATTTAAATAAAGGAAAAAAAATATCAGTAAAAGTATATAAACATAGAAATCTTGTGAGAAATAAATCAGTGGTTGACAACATAATCGGTGAAATTATTATGTAGCTCCAGATAGCCCCAAGTGTCTTATTAAGGAATCTGTTTGTGGCTCTCTACCCCTGAATAGTTTGAATATGTCTAGTGGAGGTAAGCTTCCACCCAAGCTAAGTATTGTATCTTTAAATTTCTTTCCTATTAACTTTAGATCTTCAGAGTTTTCCAGATCAGCTTCTTCAAACATTGAGAAAGCATCAGCACTTAGAACTTCAGCCCATTTATAGGAGTAATATCCTGCAGAATATCCTCCTGCAAATATATGACTAAAACAACAAAGAAATTGATCTTCTTGAATTGGTTCAATAACTGTAGTTAGTTTTGCAATTTCTCTTCTTATTTCATCTGCCGTTTCACCTTCTTTTTTATCAATATTACTGTGTAATCTGAGGTCTGTTATTGCAAAATGTAGTTGTCTAAGAGTAGCCATACCACAATTAAAAGTTCTATTCTTTAGGAGCTTCTCAAAATTTTCATCGGATAATTTTTCTCCTGTTTTGTAGTGCTTAGCAATATTCAAAATTGTATTTTTATGGAAACACCAGTTTTCCATAAATTGACTTGGAAGTTCGACTGCATCCCATTCAACGTTATTTATACCAGCTGCTTGAGGAAGATTTACAGTAGTAAGCATATGTTGAAGACCATGACCAAATTCATGGAATAGTGTCTGAACTTCATCAAAACTCATCAAACTAGGTTTATCTTTTGATGGCGGAGTCTGATTACAAACGAGATAAGCTACGGGGAGGGTCTTTTTACCAACATTATTTTTATTCAAACATTCATCCATCCAAGCTCCTCCTCTTTTTGATTCAGGCCGAGAATATGGATCGAGGTAAAAAGATGCTATTTTGTTATCTTCTTTATTAAGGATATTAAAAAACAAAACATCATCATTCCAAAGAGGAACCTCATTAGTTGCCTCAACAACTTTAATTTCAAAAAGATTTTCGCTTAATTTAAATAAACCTTTCAAAACATCATTTAGTGGGAACCATGGTCTCAAAGACTCTTGATCCAAATTAAGCACTTCCTTTCTAAGAAGTTCAGACCAATAACTGATATCCCATGGCTCAATATTCTGCGATTTTGGAAAACCGTTAGCTTTAGAAAACTTATTGAGGGTTTCTAATTCAATTTTTGCGGTTTTCAATGCTGGTTCTCTCAATTCTTCTAAAAGATTTTCAACATTCTTAATTTCTTTCGCCATTTTCGTTGACAAACTTAGTTCTGCCCAACTTTTATAACCGAGAAGATTAGCCTGTTTCGTTCTAAGAGATAATATCTCTTCAATGATTTCAGAATTATTTTTTTCTCCTTGAGACGCCCTACCAACGAATGCCTTATATAGTTTTTCTCTAAGGTTGCGGTCGGTGGCATATGTCATAAATGAAGTATAAGTTGGTATATCTAAACTTAATTTCCAAGGACCATTTTTAATATCAACTACCTCTTCTTTTTTTAAGTGATTGTGCGCAGAAATTGCCATCAATTCTAGAACCCTTTCAGGAAGACCATTGACTTCAGATTTTTTATTTAATATTAAAAACCATTGATTAGTGGCATCAAGAACATTGTTGCTGAAGTCTGTTGATAGCTTCCCAAGTTTTTCCGAATTATTGTTGAATTCTTCTTGATCTTTTTTTTGCAATGAAATTCCTCTATGTTGCATCTCAAGAATTTCTTTGTCTAAAATTCTGTTTTTGATTTGATCAAAGTTATTTGTCTCTTTAAGCTTAATTAAAGAATCATAGATTATTTTACTTTGCCCAAATTTGTTACTCAAGCTGATGATTTCGGGAAGAAACTTTGAATAAATATCTCTAAGACTTTCAGAATTGTTTACGGCATTTAGGTGGCTTATTACTCCCCAACTCCATCTAAGAATTTCATTGATTTCATTTAAAGGATTTATAACTTTATTCCATTTTAAATCATTTTGAATTAGGTAATTAGATAAATCTTCCTCTATGTTTTTAAAGTCTTCGGCTATCTTCTCTAGTACTCTTGGAAATTGTTTACTGATGTTTTCAGGGGTAAATTTTTTAAATTCTGGTAATTCTCCATGTTTAAAAATTGAGGTTTCCATTTATTTAGACAGATTAAACTAAACTAATGTTTGAAATTAACCCAATTAACTTAGCTAAAGTTAGCTGCTGACTGAGAGCATTTGTTGAAGATTCGTATAAATTTATGGCGATTTTGGGCCAAAAACCTATTACCAGTGTAGGTAACAATAAACTGAAACCAATTGTCAATTCTCTACCATTCATCTCTTTGACTGTAGCTAGTGCAGGAATTCTTGGGCCAAAGAATACTCTTCTACACATTGATAATAGATATATTGGTGTTAGAACTAAACCTATAGCTGCAATAAGAATCGTTATCGATCTAAATATAGAGCTGAAGCCTTCTTGACTTGTGATACCTAAAAATACAGTTATTTCACTTATAAAACCGCTCATCCCAGGTAGAGCTAAAGATGCCAAAGAGCTGGCTAAGAAAAAAGCAAAAGTTATTGGTAAGACCTTTGCTAAACCGCCCATATTCGGTATCGAAAGAGTATTTGTTCTTTCATAGAATGAGCCAGTAACAAAAAACATTGCTGCAGCGATAAGTCCATGGCTGATCATTTGTAACATTGCTCCGCTTATCCCTAGAGCATCTACTGCTCCAATCCCTAATAGAACAAAACCCATATGACTAACTGAGCTACATGCTATTCTCCTTTTGACATTATCTTGTGCAAATGCATTTAGTGCTCCATAAATTATATTAATGATTCCAAGAATAATTAATGCTGGTGCAATTTGAAGGTGCACTTCAGGTAGTATTTGAACATTGAATCTTAGAAGAGCGTAGCCCCCCATTTTTAAAAGTATTCCAGCTAATAACATTGAAACTGGTGCATTAGCCTCTCCATGTGCATCTGGTAACCAAGTATGTAATGGAAAGATAGGAAGTTTTACTCCAAAACCAATTAAAAATCCTAAATAAGATAATAGTGCAAGGCTTCCTGTTACATGTTTATTCGTTAAATCGGTAATATTTAAAGTAAAAGTATCACCAGTCAAAGCAAGAGCTAAACCACTTATGAGTATTAATAAAGAGGCTAAAGCAGTATAAAGAATAAATTTTGTAGCAGCATATAATTTCTTTTTCCCTCCCCAAATAGCAATAAGAAGATATACCGGAACTAATTCAAGTTCCCATGCCAAGAAAAATAATAGGAAATCTTGAGAGAGGAAAACTAATGCTTGTGCTGATGCTTGGACTAATAAGAGAGCAAAATATAGATTAGATTTCTTTTTTATTTTCCAACTTGCGGCAGCTGATAAAAATGTAATCAACCCACTTAAAGCTACTAAAGGAGCAGATAATCCATCTATTCCAAGTGACCATTCTAAGCCTATTGAGGGTAGCCAGGAAGCTCTTTCTACCAGTTGCAAAGAGCTATCTGAAGTATTGAATTTTTGAAAAAGTACCCCGATTATTAGTAAAAAATCTACAAATAAAAAACTTAATGAGATATTTCTAGGTAGTGTATTATCTTCTCCTTCTTTTGAACTCAAGAAAGGCATTATTAATGCCCCAATTAAAGGCATTAAAACGACAGATGATAGCCAAGGAAAAGATTCTAGATTCATTTATGGAATGAATAATTTTTTTATTCTAGTTGAAGTTGTACTAGCTTGAGACTATAACATTAAAAATGCCTAAGTAAAACTACTTACCAGAGATAGTGCTAAATTGGCTACCAGTTGTTTGAACGTTTAAGAATGGTGCTCTGCTTGCTATACCTGACTTTTCCCATGCTCTTACCATTGCTTGACTAACATTTTTACCATTTTCTTTTTTACACAAAGCTAAGATACTTGGTCCAGCTCCACTAATTGCGCATCCTAGAGCACCTGCATTTATAGCGGCATCTTTGACTTCTAGTCCACCTTTAATAAGTTTCCATCTGTAGGGTTCATGTAGCTTATCAAACATTCCCTCTTTTATAAGATCCTCATTTCCTGCCTTTAATCCATTTAGCAACAAAGTAAGTGCCCCCATATTTGTCACTGCATCAGATATGGGCACATTCCTAGGCATAACCTTTCTTGCTTCACTTGTGCTTAGACGCATAGCAGGTATAGCTACAACAGCTTTAATCGAATCGTGCCAATCACACCTTATTATTCTCCATCTTTGAGAAGAAGACCTCGCTGTCAGACAAAGACCCCCTAAGAGAGAGGGAACTACATTATCAGGATGACCTTCTATATCAATGGCAAGTTCAAGAAGTTTTTCTTTAGACAATGGAGAGTTCATTATTGCATTTGCTCCTATCAGTCCAGCAACTATTGCTGTAGCACTGCTTCCAAGTCCACGTGCAGGCGGCACTGCCAATTTAACTCTTGCTTCTAGTGCGAAAGGTTCCATATTTGCACTTTCCCATACTTTCTGAGCCGCCCTAAAAACTAAGTTTTCAGGTCCTCCTCTTAAATGATTACCATCGTTACTTTCCATTATTAAATCAAATCTATCTCCACCACCTTCAATTCTTGTAAAAATAAATTCATTATATAGATCTAATGCTGCTCCAAGGCAGTCAAAACCTGGCCCCAAATTAGCTGTTGTGGAAGGTACTGTTGCTATTATTTTTTTACCAACTTCTGGGATATACATTTTTTGTTAAGTAGTTTTTTTAAAGCATTTTTGCTCTGCAGGCTGCACTAAAAAGTCCAAACTCTTCATCTATGATCACTTTCAGAGGTATTGTTTTAAGAATATCTTTTAATCTTCCTTTGTCGAAAAATTGTTTCATAAATAAATCTGATTTAAAGTTTTTGAAATGTTTTGATGCGGTTCCTCCAGAAATCCACAAACCGCCAAAGCACAATTCTTGAAGAGCAACATCTCCTAATAAAGAGGCATAAGCACCTAACCAAATCCTCTCAACTTCAATCATTAGCAGATCCCCTTCTTTAGCGAGATTACAAATTTTTTGAGGAAGTTCTTTTCTCGTAGCATCAAAAATTTTAATTTCTTTTAAATATTTTTGTAGAGGATGGTTTTGAGCATCAGGTTTGCTTAGTCTCCATTCGGCAATTCTTGATAAACCAGTGCCGCTAATAATTCTTTCACAAGATATCCTTTCAAGATTCAGAGAATCTTTAAGCCATATCTTTAATTCCCATTCTAATTCTGACTTCGGTGAGTATTCAACATGACCACCTTCGCTAGCTAAAACTTTCACTTTATGTTCTGATATTATTCCTCTTGCAATACCTAAACCTGTCCCAGCTCCAACAATTGCATGCAAATCATTATTAGCTCCTTTAGAGGGGTTCCCATTTTGGATTGTTGAATACTGATTTTCTTGTAAGAAGGGTATTCCATAAATTTGCACTGCAAAATCATTTATTAGCTCGCAGCTTTTAAAATTAAATTTGTTTTTTAATGCATTTCCAGAGATATTCCACGATAAGTTAACAATTTTTGCATTGTCGTTGGATATAGGACCAGCTACAGCGAAACATGCATAATGAGGATGAGTAATATTTTTGCATTCTTTTTTTAAAAAATCCTCCAAAATTAGCTCAAAAGAATCCCATTCTGAAGATAAATACTTCTTTTTAAATATTAATTTAGGCGAATCATTATTTACATCTTTTTTGTAAATTCCCAATAGAACCTTTGTACCTCCTAGATCACATGCGAGAAAATTCATTTATTTAAAATTATTCTGTTCTCCCTTTTTTTTCTATTAATTCATCCATTAATTTGTATAGATTCGATAAATTGAAAATTCCTAAATTTGTTCCATCCAAAGCTCTTAAGGAAACTGAATCAATTTCTTCTTCTTTATCTCCAATAACTGCAATTAAAGGCACTCTCCCTAGGGTTGCCTCCCTAATTTTATATCCTATTTTTTCATTCCTAATATCAACTTTTGATCGGTAACCTTTATTACTTATTAATTCATTAAATTGAAAGCACTTTTCGATATTTCTATCGGTAATGCTTAATAGAATTATTTGATAAGGTGCAAGCCAAATTGGGAATTTTGCCTCATATTCTTCAATTAAAATTCCGATAAATCTTTCAAACGATCCTAAAATTGCTCTATGGAGCATAACTGGATTCCTTTTTTCATTATCAATATCAACATAAGTTGCATCCAATCTAATAGGCATTGAGAAATCAACCTGAATTGTTCCGCATTGCCAGACTCTATTGAGACAATCTTTTAACGAGAATTCTATTTTTGGACCATAAAAAGCACCTTCTCCAGGTTGTAGTTCCCATTTTAGATTCTTATTATCGAGAGCTTTGGTAAGAGCTTCTTCTGATTTGTCCCAAATCTCTTCACTACCAACCCTTTTTTCAGGACGAGTTGATAATTTGATAATGATTTCATCAAAACCAAAAGTTTTATAAACCTCGAAAACAAGATCTATAAAAGTAGATACTTCTTCTTGAATTTGTTCTTCTGTGCAGAATATGTGTGCATCATCTTGAGTAAAGTTTCTTACTCTCATTAAGCCGTGTAGTGCTCCAGAGGGCTCATTTCTATGACAAGAACCAAATTCAGCCAGACGAATAGGTAAATCTTTATAACTTTTTAAACCTTGATTAAACACTTGAATATGGCATGGACAATTCATTGGTTTAATTGCGTAAGTTCGATTTTCTGATGCAGTAGTGAACATATCGTCTCTAAATTTTTCCCAATGACCGGATTTTTCCCAAAGAGATTTATCAACAGTTTGTGGAGTTTTAATTTCTAAATAATCATTTTTTTTAAGTATTCCTCTTATGTATTTTTCCAGGACCTGGTAGATTGTCCATCCATTCGGATGCCAAAAAATCATACCTGGAGATTCCTCTTGTATATGAAAAAGTGAATGTTTTTTCCCAAGTTTTCTATGATCCCTTTTTTCCGCTTCTTCAATTCTTGTTAAGTAGTCATTGAGTTCTTTTTCTTTTGCCCATGCAGTTCCATATATTCTCTGCAATGATTCATTCTCACAATTCCCTCTCCAGTATGAACCTGATAATTTAAGTAATTTAAAGTGTCTCAAATGTCTAGTATTGGGAACGTGAGGCCCCCTGCACATATCGATATATTCTTCGTGTTTGTATAAATTGATGAGACCTTTTTCAGGGATTTCTTCAATTATTCTTAATTTAAAAGTCTCATCTCTTTCTTTGAAAGTTTTAATTGCCTCTTCTTTTGAAACTTGTAAAATTTCAACATCGTAGTTTGTTTTTATTAATTTATTAATTCTATCTTCGATTTTTATTAAATCTTCAGGAGTAAATCTATATTCAGAAAAAATATCGTAATAAAAACCATCTTCAATTACTGGCCCAATTGCCATTTTAATATTAGGGTAAATTTGTTTAACTGCATGACCAATAAGGTGAGCAAAGGAATGTCTAATTATTTCAATTCCTTCTTTATCTTTTGATGTAATTATTACAACTTCGGAATCTTCATTTATAGGAATAGTTGCATCAAGAAGAACATCATTTACTTTCCCAGCAATTGTTGCTTTAGCTAATCCAGGGCCTATACTCTGGGCAATTTCTATAATGGTTACAGATTTTTCGAAAACCTTTTTTGAACCATCAGGTAAAGTAATTATTGGCATAATTTATTTCTCCATTTCAAAGAATCCTAATTTTGATTTAACTCTTTTTAAAGTCTGATTTGCTAAATCTTCAGCTTTTTCCTTCCCTTCATTAAGGATTTTATTTAATTGATATGGATCATTAATTAATAATTTATATTTTTTCTGAATAGGTTCTAGTGATTCAATAAGTTGTTCGGTAATTAATTTTTTAAATGTCCCCCATCCAGTCTCTGAGAATTCATTTTCACATTGAGAAATTTCTTTGCCAGATAATATTGAATAAATCATCAAAAGATTTTTAGATTCTGGTCTCTCAGGGTTGTTAAATTCAATCCCAATAGAACTGTCACTTTTTGCTCTTTTAATTTTTTTTGTAATTATTTCAGGAGGATCTAATAAGTTAATGCGACTGCTCTCATTAGGATCACTTTTGCTCATCTTTCTTGAACCATCAATTAAACTCATTATTTTTGAACCATTCTTCATGATGATTGGTTGAGGGATCTTTAAAATATTTTTATCCTTACTAAATCTGGCATTAATTCTCTGTTGTGCAATATCCCTCGCAAGTTCAAGATGTTGTTTTTGATCCTCACCTACTGGTACGAAGTCAGCATCATAAAGAAGGATGTCTGCAGCCATAAGTATTGGATAGTCAAATAATCCAATAGATACATTATTACCTTGTTGTATGGATTTTTCTTTAAATTGAATCATTCTTTCCATCCAATTTATTGGGGTCATGCAATTTAATATCCAACAAAGTTCTGAATGGGCTGAAATCTGACTTTGGACAAAAATTGAACATATATTTGGATCTATCCCACAAGCGACGTACAAAGCCGCTGTAGAGATAGTGTTTTTAGATAATTCTTTGGGATTATATGAGGCTGTTATTGCGTGCAAATCAACTACACATAGAAATGTTTCATATTGCTCTTGAAGCGTAACCCAATTATTTATGGCCCCAAGCCAATTCCCAATATGTAAATCACCAGTTGGTTGAACTCCCGAAAGAATTCTTTTTTTATTTGCCATCCTCTTCTACTTCGCTAGATTGGATCTCTTCAGTTGATGTACTTTTTACAGGTCTTGCAAAAGGGTCAGGTGCTTTTTTTGTCTTTTCTTCATAAGAATCTTGTGATTGTCTACTCGGAGAGGAGTTTTTATTATTTTTTGCATATTCTTTGATTGATTCAATCAATTTTTCGTCTTTGATCATTTCGCTAAGTGTTCTAACAGAGAAACCCAGAACTGCAACGGTAGATCTTAATTGAAAGGTTTCTTGTATTGATTTAACAGCTTTCATTTCGTTATCACTCAATCTTATGCGGAATCCTCCTCCGTCTCTTCTGCCGCCCGATCTATCTCTGAAATTAGATCTTTCATTGTTAGAACGACTTCTGTAATTTTCTTGTCCAGGATTATTGCTGAAATTTGAATTAGACATCTTAATGTTTCTTAAGTTATTTAAATAGTCTATTAACTTAGCATCTTGTTATGCAATAAGTCTTTTTAAAAGGCTTAAATTTTTATCTTTTGATTAACGACTTATGAAATTTTGCTTTTCTCATTCGCAACTTGCATTAAAATAAAATTAGAAAAATAAAGTATTGTGTTTGATATTAGTAAAGACAACCTTTTAAAGGATTTCATAAAGTTTCCAAAAAAAAATCTTCTTATAATTTTATTATTGTTAGGTTTTGGGGAATGGTTTGTCAGTGACTTAATTCATTTTGCAGGAGGCTCAATAGGATTTTTTGCGTTGTGTTTGGGGGGATATTTTTACTTGAAGAATGATAAGCCTAAATTTAATGAGCCAAGTAATTTAGATGGTTGGATAAACCTATGTAATGAAGATTTAAATTTTTTTGAAGAACTTGAAGTAACAAATGAATTAGAAAAGCAGAATTCAAAAAGACAAAAAACACTTGAATCTATTCTTAATAGATCTGAAAAAGAAAAAATAAGTTGTATTGGACAAAAAGATTATCAAAGTTTTCAATCTGTTTTGAAAAGTAATTTCAAAGCAGATAAGTTTGACTTTGATTTATACGAAAAACTGCCCAAATATAATTCTTCTCAAGTTATTCCACAAGAAGCTTTGAAGAGTGATGCAATCTTGTATTTTATAAACTTGCCTTTGTCGGCAAATGATTTTTTATGGCTGGAAAAGTTTCCTAAAAATATGCCAATCTGGTTGGTGGCTTTAACTTCCAACCAAATAGAAGCCAAAAATCAGATAGAAGACTTAAAGTCTCAAATTTCAAGTGACTTTATAAACAAAATTATTACTTTTGATGTGAATAAGAGTGAAATAACAAATATACCTTTTTCTTTAAGGAAGTTTTTCATAAGTTCATCTAAAAATATTGAAAATACAAAAAAAAGGCTCTTGAAAGAACTTCATGCTGCCTGGCAATCTGAAATTGAAGGTATAAGAAGAATGCAGTTAAAAGGTATACAAAGAAAAAATCAAATTCTTGTCGCGACAACTGTTTTCTTATCTCCTATCCCATCAATTGATGTTATGGCAATGACAGTATTAAATTCTTTAATGATTAAAGAAATTAAGTCTATATGGGGATGTAATTGGTCTCCTGAAATTTTAGATAAAGTATCCAAAGAGATTTTAAAGACTGCAATTGCTCAGGGAGTTATTGAATGGAGTGGACAGACTCTAATTGGTATAACAAAATTACATGGCCCAAATTGGCTTGTCTCTGGAACAATTCAGGCTGTCAGTGCTGCTTATTTAACAAGAGTAGTATCAAGTTCTTTGGCTGATTTTATGGCAATAACAAAAGGAGTAGAAGAACCTGATTTGGATTTTATAAAGAAAAATTCTGAGAAAATTGTTGAAGAAGCTTTTGAAAAAGAAAAAATAAATTGGAAAGGATTTATTTCTGATCTTAGAAAACCACTTATGAAACTATCTTTTAATTCATAATCTTGGGATGGATGTTAAAAATGAAAAAAAATATATTTTTTTTAAGTTTGATACTTCTGCTTTCTATTGTTTCAGGCTCATGTAAGAGAATATCAAATAAAAATGAAACTCAAGAAGTAATACTGGCAAGTTTCACTGTTTTGGCGGATATAATTAGTAATATCGCAAAAGATGATTTTATTGTTAGATCAATAACTAAACCTGGAGTTGAAGTTCATGGCTACCAACCAACTCCAAGCGATTTGGTAAATGCCTCTAATGCTTTTGTTTTTATTGATAATGGATTTGGATTTGAATTATGGGCTGAAAAATTTGTCTCTAATTTAAAAGTGAAAAGAATTACTGTCGCGGAAGATTTGGATCCTATTTTTATCAGTGAAGATTTTTATAAAGGGAAACCCAATCCTCATGCCTGGATTTCTCCAAAAAGAGGGATCCTATACGTAGATATTCTCGTGGATTCTTTATCAGAATTGAGGCCATCCAAAAGGACATTATTTGAAGAAAATGGAAAAATTTATAAAGATAAACTATCTAAAATAGATAAAGAATTCTCACTTTTTATTAATAACTTAAATAAAGACAGGAGGTATCTAGTAAGTTGTGAAGGTGCTTTTTCGTATCTAACAAATGATTATGGATTAGAGGAAGTTTATTTGTGGCCAGTTAATGCTGAGAGTCAAATAACTCCCAAAAGAATGGCAAGAACAATCTCACTAGTTAAAGAAAAAAATGTTCCATCTGTATTTTGCGAAAGTACTGTAAGTAACGAATCTCAAATGGTTGTTGCAAACGAAACTGGGGCTAATTTTGGAGGAAATCTTTTTGTTGATTCATTATCTGATGATAGTGGGCCTGCTAGTTCCTATATAAAAATGCTTGAGCATAATTTGGATTTGATTAAAAAAGGACTTTTTTGAATTATGGAAACAATCAATTATCAAAACTTTAGGATTGAGGCAGAGAATATTTGCGTAGATTACAACGGTAAGGTGGCTTTGTATGATGCCAATTTAAGATTGAAACCTGGCCAGATTTGTGGGTTAGTAGGGATGAACGGGGCTGGTAAAACAACTTTCTTTAATGCTTTAACTGGCTTTGTAAATATTTCAAAGGGAAAAATTAGAATAAATGGAGAGTCTGTAAGATCTGCTCAAAAAGATCAGACAATTGCTTATGTTCCTCAAAATGAGGGAATTGATAGTCAATTTCCAATAAGTGTTTGGGATGTAGTGATGATGGGAAGATATGGTTCGATGAATATTTTTAGGTCTCCTAGAGAGTCTGATGTGCAGGCGGTTAAAGATGCTATTGAGAGAGTTGATCTTACTGATCATTTATCTACACCTATTGGAAACTTATCTGGAGGTCAGAGAAAGCGAACTTTTTTAGCTAGAGCAATTGCGCAAAGAGCATCAATACTTCTTCTTGATGAGCCTTTTTCAGGTGTTGATATAAGAACTGAAAAACTTATCTCGGAATTATTTATTCAATTCAAAAATGAGGGGAAAACCATATTATTATCAACGCACGATATGATTCATGTCCGTGAATTTTGTGATTTGGTTCTTTTAATAAATAAAACTGTTGTAGCTTATGGTGAAACCTCTGAAGTGTTTACCCCTGAAAATATTACAACCACTTTTGGAGGGATCTCACCTGATTTCTTGTTTGGACCTGAATCCTAAATTTTAATTTATATGGAGCTCTGTTCTTTTTTAACTTTAGATTCATTCATCACAGATCCTTTAACTCATGACTTTATGAGAAAAGCACTTCTTATGAGTTCATTAGTTGCAGCTGTTTGTGGTTTTCTATCAAGTTATTTGACTCTTAAAGGATGGGCTTTAATGGGAGATGCAGTGTCACATTCGGTAATGCCTGGTGTTGTGGTTGCTTATGCATTAGGTCTCCCTTTCTCATTAGGGGCATTTATTTTCGGAGTTGGTTCTGTAGCCTTGATAGGGTTTATTAAGCAGAAATCTAGAGTTAAGGAAGATACTGTTATTGGGTTGGTATTTACTGGATTTTTCGCTCTTGGAATAGTATTGGTTTCTAAGATTAAAAGTAATATTGATCTGCACTCTATTCTTTTTGGTAGTCCATTAGGAATATCACTTTCAGATGTAAAACAAACTATATTCATTTCTTTATTAGTAGTAATCCTTTTGTCAATTTTCAGAAAAGATTTAATGCTTTATTGTTTTGACCCTAGGCATGCAAAAACAGTTGGGATTAATGTATTTTTTCTTCATTATTTACTCCTCACATGCTTATCTTTGGCAGCTGTTGTGGGGTTGCAGTCTGTTGGAATTATTTTGGTAGTTGCAATGTTGATTACACCAGGGGCTACAGCATATTTACTTACGGATAAGTTTGATAATATGACAGTAATTTCAGTATTAAGTGCAATCATCTCAAGCCTTATAGGAATCTATGTTAGTTTTTGGTTTGATCTTGAAACAGGTGGATCAATTGTCTTGGCACAAACTTTTATATTTTTATTTGCTTTTTTATTCGCTCCAAGATACGGAATATTTAAGTTAAAGAAATTATTTGCTGGGTATAAATGATTGTGGTGGATGAAACTTTAAATAAAAAGTGGAATTGGTGGCCATTATTCCCCTTATATCCTTATGGAAAAAAGAAAACAATTTTAAAAGAATTAATTCCTGATCAAATATGGTCCTTGGAACAAATACAGGGACTTTATTATGTTGCGGTTCCAATAAGAATGACGGTAATAAAGGTTGATAATGGTTTGATGCTAATAAATCCACTGCCTCCGACAAAAGAATTAATAAATGAGTTAGAAAAATTAATTGCGATTCATGGCAAAGTAAAAACAATAATTCTACCTAGTGCCTCTGGACTAGAACATAAAGTTGGACTGCCAGCTCTTTCAAGAACTTTTAAAGATGCAGAAATTTGGCTTTGTCCTGGACAATGGAGTTTCCCCATAAATCTACCACTAGATTTTTTAGGAATTCCATCAAAAAGATCAAGAATACTCTTTGAGGATGGTACTCCACATACAAACATCTTTAAATGGTCTTCATTAGGCCCTCTGAATTTAGGACTTGGAAGATATCAGGAGATAAGCTGTTTCCATTATCCTACGAAAACACTTCATGTGACAGACGCAATAGTTGGAATAGACTCTACTCCCCCTGAGATATTTGATTTTGATCCAACTCCACTTCTTTTTCATTCTAGAGAGAGAGGAGATGAACCTTTGATTGACTCCATAGAACATAGAAAAAAAGGATGGAAAAGGTTAGTCTTGTTTTCATCTTTTTTAAAACCAGGTAAATTAAATATTCCACCTTTAAAAAAAATATTTAAGTATTCATTCAAAAAAGATCTGAGGAATTGGAGATCTCATTTCGGTATTTATCCCTTTTTATGGGACGAAGATTGGGAATCTTCTCTTGTTGAAATAATGGGTAAAGATACTCCTAAGATTCAAATTGCACCAGTTTTGCAGAAATTAATTTTTCCGCGTTCAAAAGAAGTTTTACTCAAATGGTTAGAAAACATCAAGTGTTTTGAAGATATGGAATATTTAATTCCGGCTCATTTTACGGCCCCTATAAAATTTACAATAGAAGATTGTCAAAAATTAATTAATGAAATTAATTCCCAAAAGTGGGACAAACTTCCTGAGGATAATAAATTTTTGATGGGTTTATATAAAAAGTTGTTTGGACTAGGAATAATTCCTGAAGAAGTAAATCTTTAGAAACAATTATTATTCAATAGACATGTTCTCATCATTTTTAAGAGTTTGTTCCAGCTCTTTTCTTTGCTCCATTTGTCTCAAGAAATATCCTGTCATCATTGCAGAAGATAATAAATTAGCAATGTTGTCTCTTGAAGATGTTATTTTTACATCAAATTGATCTGAAGGAAGCATTCCAAGAAGACCTTGAACATTATGTCTTATAATTTCTTGAATATCATCACTAGCTGATTTTGCTACTCTTTGCAAAACTTCTGGAGATTGTTTTTGTAAATATTGGATTAAATCATTCTCATCGTTTGGATCATTATTTTCAGTAGCAAGAAATTCTGGATTAAACATTTCTACAACTTCAAGATATAAAAACCCTACAACATCGCGTACCCATTAATCTAAATTATTAAGGGCAGGGAACCGAATAGGTCCAATTTTATTAAACGGCCAATATCTAAAAATAGCTTTACCAATAACCTTTTCATAGGGTAAAAATCCCCAAATATGTGAGTCCATACTGTTATTTCTATTATCTCCCATGACCCATAATGACTCTTCTGGGACAATAAAAGGCCCTATAGAATAATTAATATTTTTGTCAAAAACGTAATTTTTTTGAGCGATATCATTTAAGTAAAGGTTACCGTCTCTTACTTCTACTTTATCTCCAGGTATTCCAATTACTCTTTTTATTAGTGCAGTATCTGCTTCATAACCAGCATTAATTAATTGTTCCGGAACGTTAAAAACAACTATTTTATTTTTTAATTTTGAAAGATTTGCTTTGGAAGTGATTTTGGGGCTTACTTTCTCAACAAGAATTTTATCTTGTATTTGAAGTGTTGGAAGCATTGAACCGGAGGGGATCCACCTTGGCTCTATAACCTGCCATCGTATAATTAAAGCTATTGATATCCAGATTAAAAGATTTTTTAAATCCTTTATTATTGAATTTCTTTTTTCTTGAGTTGTAGACATGTTTTATTTAATTCAGTTATAAGGAAAATCCCAAAGCATTTATATAAATTATGACATCATCTATTGAATGCAAAAATTTTCTTAGAAGTTTACAACTTTTGAATCTCTTAATAAAAATAGGAGTTCAAAATTTAATACTATGTCCAGGTAGTAGGTCAGCCCCCCTTGCGATAGCAGCTGGAGAATTAAATAAATTAGGACTGGTAAATATTTTTAATTCAATAGATGAGAGATCTGCGGGATTTCACTCTCTTGGAATTTCTGCTGCATCAGGTAATCTTTCTTTAGTTATTACCACTTCTGGGACTGCCGTAAGTAACTTATTGCCAGCAGCAGTTGAGGCAGACCGATCTTGTAAAGGTATTATATTTCTTACTGCTGATAGACCCTTAAGATTAAAAGATTGTGGCGCTAATCAAACAGTAAATCAAGAAGATTTTTTGACTTCAGTCTGCAGAAGGGTTTTAAGTACAAATCTAAATGGACTTCATGAAACACAAGAAAACGAAATCCTGAATTTAGTTCGAATTACTGAGAAACAAATATCAACGTTCCCTGGGCCTATTCATTTAAATATTCCTATTGATAAGCCTTTAGGTATTTCACTTTTAAATAAAAAAAATGTTTTAGAGGTTTTTGAAAGAATTTATTTAAAGAAAAAATATATATTTCAGGAAGTTGAAATAAAATCT
The DNA here is from genome assembly GCA_017644425.1 of Prochlorococcus marinus CUG1433. Classification (NCBI taxonomy): domain Bacteria; kingdom Bacillati; phylum Cyanobacteriota; class Cyanophyceae; order Synechococcales; family Prochlorococcaceae; genus Prochlorococcus; species Prochlorococcus marinus. The sequence continues at coordinate 350,913 of JAEPLN010000001.1, read as the reverse complement.
GATAAAAACAAATTCTTAGAAATTTCAAAAAATTTAAATTTAGATGAATCCGGCATTATTCTGGTAGGTCCCTATCAAGGTTCCATAAATGATTTAATTTCTTTCAATAAATCTTTAGAAAGATTGCAAGAAATTACTGGTTGGCCAGTATTTGCTGATCCTGTTTCAGGAGTAAATTCTGATTTGAGAGGATTAGTGGTGAATTGGGAATTAGTCTTAAGAAAAAATATAAATTCAATAAATTGTCATCAACTTTTGAGGCTTGGCCCCATGTCATCTTCAATTGATTTGGAGAAATTTTTAACAACTTTCGAAGGTATACAAATTCTTATAAAAGAAAAAAACCATAGAAAATTGGACCCAATAAAAAAATCATTTGAATATGATTTTGGGCTTTCAAATTTTACTACTCTATTGCTAGAAGAATTATCAATTAATGAAAAAAACAAAAAATCTCTTACTCCAATGGCTTTAGATCTAATAGAGGAAGGCGAGAAGATTGGAGGGGTTTTAAAAGAGAAAATTACCCAAGATAATCAAATTACTGAGTATATGCTTGCAAACCTTGTCCCAAAACTTTGGCCAGCTGAAAATCCTATAATGCTCTCCGCAAGTAGCCCAATTAGAGATTGGCTCACATTTTCTGAGAATGGTACTTTAACAAGAAACTGTTTCAGCTTCAGGGGCGCTTCTGGTATAGACGGTACTTTATCTCTTGCATTAGGTATTTCTAGAATTAAAAATCCTCTACTTCTTGTGACTGGAGATTTGGCTTTTATTCATGATATAAACGGTTGGCTGATTGAAAATTCGATCGATATGAATTTAACAATTCTTCTAATAAATAATAATGGCGGAAATATATTTAATCGTATTTATAAAAAAAATTTAAAAGAAGATGATTTAAAAAAACTGTTTCTTATGCCAAAAGAAATAAACTGGCTAAAACTCGCAGAGGGCTATCAGGTAAACTTTAAAAGCGTGGCAAATTTTAAAAAATTACGAGAAGCATTCGATTGGAGCATTTCTATCCAGAAATCTGTAATAATTAAAGTTGATGTTGATCCAGAAAATGAAATTTGTGAAAAAAATGCTCTGCTAGAAAAAATAATTGGCAGTTAAATTTATCATTTTCTATTTTTGAATAATTAGATTTCATGAAAGTATTACCTGGTAAAACAACTTTAAATTGGTCAGAGTGCAAATCTTATGAGGATATATTGTTTCACAAATCAGATGAGGGAATTGCGAGAATTGCAATTAATCGTCCTGAAAAAAGAAATGCATTTAGGCCTCAAACTGTAGATGAACTCATTGACGCATTTGATATCGTAAGAAATGATGAAACTATTGGCGTAGTTCTCTTTACAGGTGCGGGACCTGACAAGAAAGGCATTTATTCTTTTTGCTCTGGAGGCGATCAGAGTGTAAGGGGTAAAAATGGGTATAAAAATGATGAAGGGAAGCAGAGATTAAATGTACTTGAACTTCAAAGATTAATCAGAAGTTTGCCTAAAGTGGTTATTGCCCTAGTCCCCGGTTTTGCGATTGGAGGAGGACAGGTACTTCATTTAATTTGTGATCTAAGCATCGCCTCTGAAAATGCAATATTTGGTCAAACAGGCCCAAGAGTGGGTAGTTTTGATGCCGGTTTTGGATCTAGTTATTTAGCAAGGCTTGTTGGTCAAAGAAAAGCAAAAGAAATTTGGTTTTTATGTAGAAAATATAATTCCAAGGAAGCTCTTGAGATGGGCTTGATAAATGCAATTACAAAGATTGAAGAATTAGAAGCCGAGGGTGTAATCTGGGCAAGAGAGATTTTACGAAATAGTCCAACTGCTATTCGTATTCTTAAAGCTTCATTCAATGCGGAGAATGATGGGATTGCCGGTATTCAGGAATTATCTGGATATGCAACTCAATTATTCTATTCGACTGAAGAAGCCCAAGAAGGTAGAGATGCCTTTCTTGAAAAGCGTCCACCAGACTTCTCTGACTATAAGTGGACACCCTAGCTTATTTTTCAAAAGAACTTTTTTAAATAATTATTAATGAGAATTCTTCTTGCCGCTGCCGAATGTGCTCCAATGATCAAAGTTGGAGGTATGGGAGATGTGGTTGGTTCTTTGCCTCCATCTTTGATAAAACTTGGTCACGATGTAAGGGTAATAATTCCAGGATATGGAAAATTGTGGAGTCTTTTAGAGGTATCGAATGAACCAGTCTTTAGAGCAAATACAATGGGCACTGATTTTGCCGTATATGAAGCAAAACATCCCATTCATAATTATGTGATTTACCTAGTGGGTCATCCAACATTTGACTCTGACCAAATATACGGAGGCGAAAATGAGGATTGGCGCTTTACATTTTTTGCTAGTGCCACTGCAGAATTTGCCTGGAATTGTTGGAAACCTCAAGTTCTCCATTGCCATGATTGGCACACTGGAATGATTCCTGTATGGATGCATCAGGACCCTGAAATTAGTACTGTCTTCACAATTCATAATTTAAAATACCAAGGCCCCTGGAGGTGGAAACTTGAAAAAATGACTTGGTGTCCTTGGTATATGCATGGAGACCACACAATGGCTGCGGCAATGTTATATGCAGATAGGGTCAATGCTGTTTCTCCGACTTATGCAGATGAGATTAAAACCCATGAATACGGGGAAAGCCTCGAAGGATTACTTAATTACATTTCAGGTAAATTAAGGGGTATTCTTAATGGCATAGATCTTGATGCATGGAATCCAGCCAAAGATCCAGTTTTACCTGCAAAATTCAGTATTAAGAATTTAGAAAATAGGGTAGAAAATAAAAAAATTCTGCAGAGAGAAATGGGTCTCGAAGTTAATTCTAAAAAATATCTTTTAGGTATGGTCAGTAGGTTAGTTGATCAGAAAGGTGTTGACTTACTTTTACAAGTTTCAAGAAGACTATTAGCCTATACAGATTCTCAAATTGCTGTTTTAGGTACTGGAGATAGATATTTAGAGTCTGGATTATGGCAACTGGCATTAGATTACCCAGGAAGATTCTCAGTATTTCTTACCTATGATGATTCTTTATCAAGGCTTATCTATGGTGGCTCAGATGCATTCTTGATGCCAAGTAGATTTGAACCTTGTGGCATTAGTCAACTGCTTGCCATGAGATATGGTTCTATCCCAATAGTAAGGCGAGTAGGAGGTTTAGTTGATACAGTTTTACCTCATGATCCAGAAAATAATAGTGGAACGGGTTTTTGCTTTGATCGCTTTGAACCTATAGATTTCTATACTTCTTTAGTAAGGTCTTGGGAAGCTTTTAGGCATAAAGATAGTTGGGAATTACTACAAAAAAGAGCGATGAGCCAAGAGTTTAGTTGGCAAAGATCAGCTCTTGAATACGAAATTATGTATAAGGATGTTTGCGGAATAAAGGAACCATCACCGGATGTTGCTGAAGTTGAGAAATTTTCTTATGGACAATCAGCTGATCCATCTTTAAAAAAAAGTATGACTTAAATTCTTAATGGATCTTTCTTTTTTAGATTTAAAAGATGTTTTAGGTGATATAAAAAATCTGGGCGAGGGAGAAATAGATTCTTTAAATTTTAAGAATATAAGTATTGATAGTAGAACTTGTTTAAAAAATGATCTTTTTATAGCTATCAAGGGTAAAAATTTTGACGGACATAGTTTTCTTCCAGAGGTTTTAAATAAAGGGGTGAAATCAGTAGTTATAAAAGAAGGTATGGAGAAATTACTTCCTGATAATTTTTCTTATTGGGTTGTGGATGACACTTTAGAGGCATTTCAAAAATTAACCTTACTCAAAAGAAAAAAATTAAGTATCCCTGTGGTTGCGATTACTGGTTCAGTCGGCAAAACAACTACAAAAGAAATGATTGGTGAAGTTTTAAAAAAACTTGGAAAAATTAAATTATCTAATGCAAATTTCAATAATGAGATTGGGGTTGGTCTTACTATTCTTGCAACAGATAGAGAAGATAAAGTTTTGGTCCTTGAGATGGGAATGAGAGGTCTTGGACAGATCGAAAATTTATCTAAATATAGTAAACCCGATATTGCAGTAATTACTAACATTGGGACAGCCCATATTGGATTGTTAGGCTCAAAAAAAAATATTACTTATGCAAAGTGTGAAATTAGTAAATTTTTAAATCCCAAAGGAGTTGTAATAATACCAGCAAATGATTTACTTCTTGAAGAAACTCTAAGAGAATCCTGGAAAGGAAGAATAATAAAAGTAGAACTTTTAAATATAGAAAATCAAAAGGAGAGTTTTAAGAAAGATGATAATTTGCGAGGATTTTATAATGCCTCGAATAAAACAATCTTAATTGAAGAAAATATCTTTGAAATTTCATTTGAGGGATTTCATAATGCTTCAAATTTCTTATTTGCTTATGCAGTTGCTAAAGAGCTAGGCATTGATTTTGAAAGTTTTAATAAATTTGATTTTGTAAGTTTAGGTGGAAGAAATAAAATTCTTAAATCAATTAAAACAACAATATATGATGAATCATATAATGCTTCACCAGAGTCAGTAAAAGCATGTATTAAAAACCTGCTTGAAAAACCGAGAAATAAATTTTTTATATTTGGAAGTATGCAAGAATTGGGAGGAGAATCTGAAAAATTTCATAAAGAAATATTCAACTTAATAAATAATTCAGACATAGAAAAGTGTTTATTTATTTGCGATAAAAAAAATGAAAAAATTTACACTAATTATCTAAAAGATAAGAAAAAATTTTTAGTTTTAAATAACATAAAAGATGTACCTAAAGAGATAAATAAATCTACAAAAAAAGGTGATTCTATTCTTATAAAAGGGAGCAGATATTGGCAACTTGAAAAAATTATTGAATTGATTAATTAATTAGATCATTCTTTCTTTCTTTCCCAATTTTCTATATTTACTTGCTTAGTTCTTGAGATGGCTAATGAATTATCTTTAGAGTCTTTTGTGATGACTGAACCAGCTCCAGTTGTAACTGATTCCCCGAGATTTATTGGCGCTACAAAAACTGTATTTGCCCCAATACTGGAATTTTTACCAATTATTGTTTGATGTTTTTTCTCCCCATCAAAATTTGCAGTAATAGTGCCTGCTCCAATATTTGTAGATCTTCCAATAATAGAATCGCCAATGTAACTTAAATGGTTTACTTTAGATTCTTCCTCTAATTGGCTATTTTTTATTTCAACAAAATTACCTATTTTGCTAAAGGAAGATATTTTGGAATTAGGTCTTATATGACTGTAAGGACCAATTGTTATATTATCCATTATCTGAGAAGCATAAACAGTAGAGTTTGAAATTTTACAATTTAATCCCACATTAGAATTCTCAATAAAAGTATTTGGTCCAATAATGCAATTACTATTTATTTTTGTATATCCTCTTATATGTGTATTAGCCTCTATGATTACATCCTTATCAATTTCAGCTTCTTCACTAATTGAACAACTTGCTTTATTTATAAAAGTTACACCATTAAGCATATGTTTTTCTTTAATTGAATTCTGAATATATTCCTCGCAATCTGATAGTTGAATTCTGTTATTAATTCCTTGAAGCTCTCCATTATCCTCTACCTTGAGACTTAAGGAATTTTTTAGCAAAGAGATTGTATCTGTTAAGTAAATCTCTTTTTGATTATTATTGCTTTGCAAGGTATTAATTATTTCTGACAAGTTGCTCCAGCTAAAACAGTAAACACCTGCATTTATTAATGGATTTTCTCTTTCTAGATCATTGCAATCTTTTTCTTCAACAATTCGCTCTATATAATCTCCCTTCAAAAAAACTCTGCCATACCCATGAGGATTTTTCTTCTTAGTGGTAATTAAAGTAACATCAGAGTTTTTTGAATCGTGTAAATTGACGAGTTTTTTTAAAGTTGTGGACTTTATGAGTGGCACATCTCCGTTTAGCACCAAAAGTTTTCCTTCATGTTTTTTTATTTCTCTGCAAAGCACTTGGATGGCGTGACCGGTTCCTGATTGAGGATCTTGAACAACAAAATGGATTTTTTCATCATTTGGGATTGATTTTTGTACTTCTTTTGATTTGTGTCCAGTAATTACGAAAATTTGATCAGGGTTTAATTCAACACATGAATCAATTACCCTCTGCAAAAGACTTTTGCCAGAAATTTTATGTAAAACCTTTGGCAATGAGCTTTCCATTCTAGTACCCTTGCCTGCCGCCAATATCGCAACACTTAACATATTTTTTTTGAAATATTTATTTAAATCTAACTCTTAGGGGACGACTTCGTCATTCCCCACTTTTCTCTCCATTTACTCGTAGATTCTAAATTTGACAATAATTGCTCATCTAATCTTTTCTTAATTATATCCTCTTTACTTGAGTTTAAATCTTGATCTCTATAGGGAATACTAGCTTTAGTTAAAAGATGTTCCTCTTCCATTTGGGATAACTTAGATAACTTTTTACAATTGAAATTGGGTTCTAATTTATTACTATCAAATTTTGATATTGCAACAGTTCCCTGACTCCAAAAAGTTCTGTCATTAATACTTGGGTTAATAGTAAAAATTTCTAATCCAAAGTTTCTCAATGTCTTTCTTACTGCCGCTGAAGAAGAATAAGTTATTAAATAACCTTGAGGATTAAGCTTTTCAGTTACTTTAGATAAAAATTCAAGTGTCCAAACTTGTGGACATTTTTGAGGAGAAAAACCATCCAAATAAATTAGATCAAATTTAATATCTGAAGGAATAATATTAATTTTTTCTCTAGCATCACCCCACAAAAGACTACATTTAAAGAATTGATCCTCAAAGTAATTTGTTTGATATACGGATTCAAATATTTTTTTGACTTTTGGAGTCCATAATCTCAGGAAAGATTTATTTCGGAGCGAATATTCAAGTGGCTTTTTATCAATCTCCAAAGCGTACCAATTTAAGAACGATTTTTGTTTAATTAATTCATCAAATAAAGAGGCGGAGTTATACCCCAAACCAAAACATATGTCGAGTACATTTAGAGATTCCCCCTTAAATCTTTGTAAATCAGAAGGAGATGTAAACTTTAATCTTGTTTCCTCCAATGCTCCAAATGAGCTATGGAAATTCTCTTGAAAAAATACACTTCTTAAAGAGTAACTCCCATCTTTTGTTAAAACTTCTATGAATTCAGACAAAAACTTTTAATTTAATTAATTAGTTTGGCAAGGTCTTCCCAAAAAGCAGGATAAGAGACGCTAGATGCATCTGCTCTTTTTATTTTTGAGGTACCTTTAGCGAGAAGTGAAGCAATAGCAAGACTCATTGCCACTCTATGATCCGTCTCACTGTCTACCTCTCCAGAATGAAATTTTGATTGACCATTTATTATTAATCCATCGTCTTTTTCTGTTATTTCGGCACCGAATCTTTTCAACTGTCTTGCCATGACTTTTAATCGATCTGTTTCCTTAACTCTTAATTCCTGTGCATCCTTAATTTCGGAAACTCCATTACAAAAACAGGCAGCCACAGTAAGAATAGGAATTTCATCTATAAGTTTTGGGAGAATATCTCCTTCAATAGTGAATGATCTTAAATTATTTGAAGTCTTTACTTTAATTGATCCAATAGGTTCACCTGCAATAGTTGATTTATCTAGGATCTCATAATTGCACCCCATTGAATCCATTACATTTAAAATCCCTGTTCTAGTGGGATTTAATCCGACATTCTGAATTAAAACCTCTGAATTTGGAACAATAGATGCAGCAATCATCCAAAAAGAAGCAGAGCTTATGTCTCCAGGAATCAATATTCTCTGACCAATTAAGTTGCTACCTGACTTGACAACTACATTCCTTCCTAATTCTCCTCTGATACTGATGTCTGCTCCAAATGCTCTTAGCATTCTTTCAGTGTGATCTCTTGAAGATGCTGGTTCAATTACAGAAGTAGTTCCAGAAGCATTGAGGCCTGCCAATAATATTGCAGATTTTACTTGAGCACTTGCAACTGGAGTGCCAATAACACATCCTTTAAGTTTTTTCCCATCAATTGAGATTGGAGCTTTGTTACCCCTTTCCCTTCCATAAATTTTGCCACCCATCAAAGATAAAGGTTTGCCCACTCTTCTCATTGGTCTTTCGTTAAGAGAAGCGTCCCCAGTTAAGATGAAATTCTTTCCTTCTTGTGAGGCTAATAAACCCATTAATAACCTCATAGTGGTTCCAGAATTTCCACAATTGAGAATTTCTGTTGGTTCTTTTAAACCATCAAGACCTAATCCTGAAATCGTAAAAGGCTCATTTTTTTTTATTTCTGGTATATTTACACCTAATTTTCTTAGACAATCAGCAGTTGAAAGTGGATCTTCGGAATGTAAGAACCCCTCAATAGTCGTCTTACCCTTAGCAATACTTCCTATTATTAGAGCTCTATGAGAAATAGATTTATCTCCAGGTACTTTAACTTTTCCTTTTAAATTAACTCCACCTTTTATTGTGCGGATATTATTCATTTTCAAATTAATTACTTGATAAAATTTCTGTAAAAACAAATTAGTTTTATATTATCAATAAGTTTGTTTTTTAAAAAAAAATAATCAAATTAAGTAACTGTTTTCTATAATAAGGTCAGAAAAAGGATTTGATTATTAATCTTACTTATTATCACGTTGCAAAGGATGTTCCTGAAAATAGTCCTGACATTGCAGTGGTCATTGATGTTTTAAGAGCTACAACCACAATTTCTTGGGCTTTAAAAAATGGAGCTGATTCAATACAAGTTTTTGCAGATTTAGATTTATTAAAAGAATCTGCAATTAAGTGGCAAGCTGAAAAAAGACTAATGCTTGGAGAGAGAGGCGGTAAGAAGATTGAGGGCTTTGATCTGGGAAATTCTCCTTTATCAGTTACAAAAAAAGTTGTTAATGGTAAAAGACTATTTATGAGTACGACTAATGGGACTAAATCATTGCAAAAAGTTCAAAATGTTAAGCATTTATTTGCTATGGGTCTACCAAACAGAAAAGCAGTTGCCGAAAAAATCATTTCATTAAAAAGTGAAAATGTTTTAATACTTGGTAGTGGTTGGGAAGGTTCTTATTCACTCGAGGATTCTTTAGCTGCTGGTGCTTTGGCTTCATACCTAAAACAGAACTGTGATTTTGAAATTAATATTATGAATGACGAATTACAATCTGCTTTGGCACTTTGGGATGTCTGGAAAAATGATATTTTGAAATGTTTAAAAACAGCAACCCATGGCAAAAGATTGACAAGTCTTGGAGATTATGAGGATGATTTTAAATGTTGCTCTGAACTTGATTGCTTAGATATTGTTCCAGCTCAAGTTGAAAGAGGTGTGATTCGTGCCTCATGATTTACGAATTGGTTCATTAGGAGTAAAGTCTTGACTGATTTTTTGGTAGCTGCATTGCAAATTACGAGTACTTCAAATGTTGAAGAAAATTTTACTGAAGCAGAAGAACAGATTGAATTAGCTGCTAGAAGAGGTGCTGAGTTAATAGGATTGCCTGAGAATTTTGCTTTTTTAGGAGGAGACGATGAAAAACTTAGATTAGCTTCTGAATTGTCAGAGAAGTGTACAAATTTTCTAAAAACTATGTCACAAAGATATCAAGTATTTCTTTTAGGAGGAGGGTATCCTGTCCCTGCTGGTGATGATAGTCATACTTTTAATAGGTCAGCCTTATTTGGGAAAGATGGACAGATTTTGGCAAAATACGACAAGATTCATTTGTTTGATGTTGATTTGCCAGATGGAAATCTATACAAGGAATCATCCACTATTTTATCTGGAGCAGAGTATCCACCAGTTGTAGATGTCCCAGGTTTATGCAAAATAGGATTATCGATTTGTTACGACGTTAGATTTCCTGAACTCTATAGATATTTGTCTTCCAATGGTGCTGAGCTAATTATGATTCCCGCAGCTTTTACAGCATTCACTGGAAAAGATCATTGGCAAATCCTATTACAAGCAAGAGCAATTGAGAATACAGCATATGTAGTTGCTCCAGCTCAAACTGGTATTCATTATGGAAGAAGGCAAAGTCATGGCCATGCAATGGTAATTGACCCTTGGGGTACAGTTTTATCTGATGCCGGAAAAACTCAGGGAGCTGCAATAGCACCTGCTGATAAAGAAAGAGTGAAGAAAATTAGGGAGCAGATGCCAAGCCTTAAACATAGAAAAAACAAATTGTTTTCAAACTAATGATAAAGTTTTTAGATAATAAACTTTTTCGTTATTTATCCGTTTTTTTATTTTTAAATTCTTCAATCCTTCCAGTTAAATCTTCAAGTGCTCTTGCGGCATGGGCTATAAATACTAATGGGGTTTTAGAATTAAGAACTAAATCAAATACAAATTTAAAAGCATACTTTCAGAAGGCTAACCAAATATCGGGGGATAGATTCTGGGTAGATTTTCCAGGAGAATTAAAAAATCCCAGAACGATAAAAGGTAATGGCCCAATAAAAGAAATTAGATTAGGTAAACCAGATAAGGGTAAAACAAGACTAGTAATTGAATTTAAGGAAGAGACTTATTTGAAACCTTTGACTTGGGAAATGGTTGGCTTAGATCAAAATAGATGGAGAATTAAACTATTTAACTCAAAATATTCATTTAAAAAGATTGGTGAAGGTTTAGTTGAAAAGAAAAGAGGAAATATCAAAATAAATCAAAATGTAATTTATAAGAAGAAAAACAATTATGGTTACTTGAAACTACCAGAGGTAAAACGAAACAAGTTTGAGGTTGTAATCGATCCAGGGCATGGAGGACCTGATCCAGGAGCGATAGGTATAGGTGGTATTAGAGAAACAGATGTTGTCCTAGAGGTTTCAAAAATAGTTAAAAATTTACTTTCTGAAAAAGGCGTCAAAGTAAGGTTGACTAGAATAAATGAAGTTGATTTAGATTTGCCTCCAAGAGTTTCCATTGCTAATAATACGGATGCAGATATTTTTGTAAGTATTCATGCAAATGCCTCAAGAGGTAAAAGAAGAGACATAAATGGATTGGAAACCTTTTATTACAGAGGGTGGAGAGGAAGATTACTTGCGAAAAGAATTCAAAAACAAATTTTAAGAGTTTCCCCTGGGAGCCCTGATCGAGGAGTTAAACAAGGTCGATTTTATGTAATTAAAAATACTAGGATGCCCGCAGTCCTTGTAGAAATTGGATTTTTAACGGGAAGATTAGATGCAAGAAGATTAGAGAAAATAACCCATCGAAAAAGATTAGCCTATGCAATTGCAAAAGGCATCCTCGAATATCTAGATAAAGTAGGGTGAAACTTAAAATAGGTATTTTTGATAGCGGAATAGGTGGTTTTACTATTCTTAATTCTTTACTAAAAACTCGTAAAGATGTAGAAGTTTTTTATTTGGCGGATACAAAAAGAATACCTTTTGGGAACAAAAATTCTAAAGAGATTAGATTAATTGCAAAGGAGATTTGTACTTTTTTTGTTGATAAGAATTTAGATGCACTTTTAGTTGCTTGTAACACTACAAATGCGTGTGCGCTTGATATTCTGGAAGATAAGCTAAAGGTCCCTTGTTTTGATCTTATAAACTCAGTTTCGGAAGTAGTTGATAAACAAATAATTGGTGTCCTGGCAACACAAACAACTGTCCGATCATCGTATTACAAGAAAGCTATAAATGCTAAAAAAGAGAATACGATAATATTTCAGCAAGAATGTCCAGAATTTGTATCAGAAATTGAAAAAGAAAAATTAAATCTTGATAAGTTAAATAGCCTATCAGACTTATACTTAAGACCACTAATAAACAAAAATATTGAAGAATTAATACTTGGATGTAGTCATTATCCTTTAATTTATGACTTTTTAAGAAAAAAATTAGATTCAAATATAAAAATTATTGATCCATCAGTAGCATTAATAAAAAAATTTAATGAATCTTTTAATATTCCAGAAACCGACCTCTATGAGTGTATTTCTTTGGAAAATGTAAAATTTTTTGTTACTTCAGAAAGAGATGATTTTTCAAATAAAGTAAAATTTTGGCTTGGAATTAATAAAGAAATTAGGTTGGTTAACCTCCGAAGTAATGTTTGATTCCTTAAGATATAAAAGAGGTCAATCATGAATACAGTAACAAAGCTACTACAACCAGTTGAAAATGATCTTGATGATCTTATTTTAGAACTGAAAAATCTAATAGGAGCTGGTCACCCAATTCTTCAAGCCGCAGCAGAACACCTTTTTAGTGCTGGTGGGAAAAGGTTGAGACCTGGAATAGTTTTATTGATTTCAAGAGCCATATCTCCTGAATTTTGCTTGACAACCAAACATAAAAGGCTTGCTGAAATAACTGAGATGATTCATACAGCCTCATTAGTCCATGATGATGTCGTTGATGAGGCGTCTACAAGAAGAGGAGTTGATACAGTTCATAGTAGATTTAATACAAGAGTAGCTGTTTTGGCGGGAGACTTTTTATTCGCTCAAGCAAGTTGGCACTTAGCAAATCTTGACAATGTAAATGTAGTTAAATTACTTAGTAGAGTAATAATGGATCTAGCAGAGGGTGAAATCAAACAAAATCTAAATAGATTTGATTCAGCTCAATCTTTTTCCAAATACATCAATAAAAGTTATTGTAAAACAGCATCACTAATAGCCAATAGTTGCAAAGCAGCTGGAGTTTTGAGTGGGATTAATGACGAAAACTTAACCTCGTTGTACGATTTTGGCAAAAATATTGGTTTGGCCTTCCAAGTTGTAGATGACATTCTTGACTTTACTGGAAATGATAAACAACTTGGAAAACCTGCTGTAAGTGATCTTGCTAGTGGTTATCTTACCGCCCCAGTTTTATATGCCTTAGAAGAAAATAAACAATTATCAGTTCTTATTAACAGAGAACTTGCTGAAAAAGATGATTTAGATGATGCACTTAATATCATCATGAACTCTAAAGCTATTGAAAGTTCAAGGAAACTAGCTGAGGATTTTGCAATGCTTTCTAAAGAAGCTATAGTCTGGCTTCCTGATTCAGAATATAAAAGAGCTTTAATGGCTCTTCCAGAATTTGTCTTAAGCCGTATTTTTTAGATCTACTAGAAATAAATCTTTGAGCTAAATTAATATTAAAATTTTTGAAAACCCTAATTTTTTCGACTAAATTTATTAAGCATAGATTTATTTAATGTCATTAGATAAAAAAAATTCAATCAATAACATCCTTGAAGAAAAAAGAATTTTCCCTCCATCAAAAAAATTTGCAGAAAACTCAAATATTTGTTCTCAAGAAGAATTACTAAGTCTAAAAAAACAAGCATCAGATAATCCTATTCAATTTTGGGAATCTTTTGCAAAATCTGAATTAGATTGGTTTGAGCCATTTCAAACTGTATTAGATAACGAAAATGCGCCCTTTTTCGAATGGTTCAAAGAAGGGAAACTCAATATTACATATAACTGCTTAGATAGACACATTAAGAGAGGGCTTGGAGGTAAGACTGCACTTATATGGGAAGGCGAACCCGGAGATAGCAAAAAATATACTTACGAAGAACTTCTAAAAGAGGTATGTAAAGCAGCTAATGCATTAAAAGCAATTGGTGTAAAAAAAGGAGATTTGGTATGTATTTATATGCCGATGATTCCAGAAGCGATGTTTGCGATGTTAGCTTGTGCAAGAATTGGCGCGCCTCATTCAGTTGTCTTTGGAGGATTTTCTTCAGAAGCTTTAAAAGATAGGTTAATTGATGGAAACGCCAGATTTGTTGTTACTGCTGATGGTGGCTTTAGAAAAGATAAGGTAATTGAACTCAAGAAAGCAGTTGATGCGGCCATTGAAAGTGGGGCAGATAAAGTCGTTGAAAAAGTAGTTGTTGTTCAACGAACCAAAAAAAATATTTCGATGGTTGATGATAGAGATTTATGGTGGCACGAATTATTAAAAGATCAAAAAGATCATTGTGAACCAGAAGTCATGAATAGCGAGGATAGACTTTTTATTCTCTATACTTCAGGCTCTACTGGTAAGCCCAAAGGTGTAGTGCACACAACAGGTGGTTACAATCTTTGGTCGCATTTAACATTTAAATGGATTTTTGATTTGAAAGATGACGACATTTACTGGTGTACTGCTGATGTTGGTTGGATTACAGGCCATAGTTATATAGTTTATGGGCCTTTATCTAATGGTGCTACAACCTTGATGTATGAGGGAGTGCCAAGACCCTCAAATTTAGGGGCTTTTTGGGAAATTGTTCAAAAATATAAGGTCTCTATTTTTTATACTGCACCAACTGCAATAAGAGCATTTATGAAGTCTGGACGAGAAATCCCTGATAAATACAATCTTGAGAGTCTTAGACTCTTGGGCACAGTTGGAGAACCAATTAATCCTGAAGCATGGATGTGGTACAAAGATGTTATTGGTAAAAATAAATGTCCTATTGTTGATACTTGGTGGCAAACTGAGACTGGTGGTGTGATGATAAGTCCATTGCCGGGAGTCGTTGCTACAAAACCAGGTTCAGCTACTTTCCCTCTGCCAGGAATTGAAGTTGAAATCGTCGATAAGAATGGAAATAAGGTTAAAGAGAATGAGGGTGGCTATTTAATTATTAAGAAACCATGGCCAGGAATGATGAGAACAATTCACGGAAACTCAGAGAGATATTTGGAGAGTTATTGGGAATATATATCTTTTAAAGGAGAAAAAAATGTTTATTTTGCTGGAGATGGAGCACGTATTGATGAAGATGGATATATATGGATTATGGGAAGAGTTGATGATGTCATAAGTGTTTCAGGACATCGGTTAGGAACAATGGAAATAGAATCTGCTTTGGTAAGTCATAAATCAGTTGCAGAGTCTGCAGTCGTTGGCAAAAAAGATGATTTAAAAGGTGAAGTTATAGTTGCTTTTGTATCTCTTGAGAAAGACGTGAAAGGTTCTTCAGAATTAGTAGAGAATCTAAAGAAACATGTTGTTAATGAAATTGGAATTATCGCAAAACCTGAAAAAATTATAATTTCTGACTCTCTTCCTAAAACACGTAGTGGAAAAATTATGAGGAGAATTTTGAGATCTTTGGCTGCTGGAGAAAAAATTAGTGGAGATATAAGCACTCTCGAAGATAGTTCCGTTTTAGAAAAATTAAAAGAATTATCCTAATTAAGATTCATCAATTAAATTAGAAATTTTTTTTATAGTATTTCTTTTGAATTCATCATCGGCCCAGCCTCCCAAAAAATTTTCTCTTAGTCCTGCGCTTGCAATTATGGTATGTGTACCTTTTAGCATTATCCCCTTAGAATTATCTTCTTTTCTTGCTTTTAGACAAGAAAATAATTTATCTGTTTGATCTAATTCGTCTGAGTTGAATTTTATTAGGAAGTTATTTTTTTGACTATATGTTTTTTCAATTAATCGCAAAGTTCTTTCGGGACTTGGGCTAAATTCACTGTTGAATTCTAATTTTTGAGAAATTTGTTTCAATAATGGAATTGATTTGTTAGCACTAAAATTATTAAAACTAATAGATATGAATTTTTCACAATTTCTTCCGCCATCAGGAGAAATTAAATGAAGTTTACATCCTAGGCTATGACCAATTCTTATTGAAGGAATTGATGCACCTATTCTCTTAGATAAAGATATTCGGCAATTCTTAAAATCTTTCCATGCTTTGATAGATAGTTGTTGGTGATCAAATTGTGGTGTGTATTTATATGCATGAACTGCATAATTTTTATTAATTAAACTCTCTATGAATCTTCTATAAGTTAAATCTGGCTTAGAAGCTAAATAACTTCCACCAATAAATTCAACAATTTTTTTTGGATTTGAAGGCCAATAACAGAAATTGTTAAATTGAAATTTTGTAAAAGTCATCTTTCATAAACTAAAAATGTTTCAAAAAATATTTTCTAGCCTGTTTTTTAAATTTATATTAATTTAAAAGAAATATTTATTAAATGCGTCAAGATAAATGTAAGTATTTTGAGTTAATTGGAACTTTTTAACAAAAAAGAATCAAATCAATTGGATTTTCTTCATGATCAAATTAACACCAATCCCTCTGAAGAGAGAATAACGAATAAAAATAAAAAAATTGAAAAAATTTTAATTCTTGATACTGAAACAACAGGTTTAGACGAAAATAAAGATGAAGTGATAGAAATAGGTTGTGTCTTATTTGATGTATCTTTTAAATGTGTACTTTCACAAGTTTCTTTTTTATTTCCAGTTAATAACAATGAAGCCGAACATGTAAATGGTATATCTGCAGAAGTAACTAATATCTCTCAACCATGGGAAGATGGATTGAATTTCTTTCTAAAACTTGTTGATTCTTCAGATTTCATCGTTGCTCATAATGTGGAGTTTGATAAGAAATGGTTTGGAAAAGGAAGATTGCCTAAGCTTAATAAGAAATGGATATGTAGTTTAGAGGATATTAATTGGTCTTTTCAAAAATCACTAAAAACAAGACCTTCAGTGACTGATCTAGCCTTATCTTTTTCAATACCAGTTTGGAATTTACATAGAGCTTTATCTGATTGCATTTATATTTCTGAGGTCTTCAAAAAATGCGACAACTTAGAGGAACTTTTACTTAAAGCTACTGAACCGAGGTTCTTATACAAGGCTTTGGTTAGTTATGAAGATAGGTCTTTAGCTAAAAATGCTGGGTTCAGATGGAATAGTCCTGTGCAAGGAGCTTGGTCAAGAAAATTAACTACTGATGAGGCAAAAAATCTTGATTTTAGAGTTGAGATTTTGAATTAATATTTATTTAATTTTTGACTAAGAAAATATTTAGTGCATCTTACAAGGCATCCATTTATTACCCATTTTATGTGCTCCAATACATCCGTATTTTGAAGCAGCCTTTTCAGCCTCTTCTTTAGTGTTAAATAGATCTGACATCATATTTCCCTTATTTGAATTTGAAATTTGTTTGGAATGATTATGATGATTTTTATGAGAATTAGGTGAATACTCCCATATCCCCATAGTAGTAACACCGGCAGAGATAATTCCCATCCCGACTACTGATAAATTGACTATTCCCATTGCGACTGCACCAAAAGAAAATACACCCATTGGGACTACCCCTATACTTATTACTCCCATTGGCACTATCCCTATTGAAACTATACCAAGAGGCGCTATTCCAAAAGCAATTTTTTTTGGTTTTGTACCGCAATGTTGATTCTCTTTTCTTTTATTAATTCCCAATAGTTTTTCTAAATGTTAAATTAACATTGTCTCACAAAATAACCAATCAAAGATTAATTTCTAGATGAATTAAAAATTTTGAATTATTTTTTAGAACTTTGAATAACTTAAAAAACCTAAGAGGAACAGTAGACCTATTTCCTGATCAATTAATAAAGTGGCAAAACGTTGAAAAAATTTTATTAGAACAGCTTTCTAGAGCTTCCATAAAAGAAATAAGAACACCAATATTGGAAATGACCGAATTATTTATAAGAGGAATTGGTGAAGGGACAGATGTTGTCAGTAAGGAAATGTATACATTTTTTGATAGGGGGGAGAGATCTTGCACTCTAAGACCTGAAGGAACAGCTTCAGTCGCACGAGCGTTAATACAAAATGGAATATCGTCTAATCCTCTTCAAAAACTTTGGTACATGGGTCCTATGTTTCGATACGAAAGACCTCAAGCAGGCAGGCAAAGACAGTTTCATCAATTAGGTGTTGAGTTTATAGGACATGATTCAGTTAGAAGTGATGTTGAAATTATTGCTTTAGCTTGGGATATCTTAGATAAATTAGGAATAAAAGAACTCAATCTTGAAATAAATTCGTTAGGTGATACTAATGACAGATCAAATTTTCAAAAATCTTTTTTAAAATGGTTAGAAAATAATAAAAATTCTCTAGATTTAGATTCTCAGAACAGGATTACTAAAAATCCCTTAAGGATTTTGGATTCAAAGAATATTCAAACAAAAAAAGTTCTTGAAAATGCACCAAGATTATTTAATTTTTTATCTGATAAAAGTCATAACAGATATTTAGACTTAAAAAGACAATTAGAGGTTTTAAAAATACCTTATGTAGAAAATTTTAATCTTGTAAGAGGTCTAGATTACTACACTCATACAGCTTTTGAAATTACTAGTGGGGCTCTGGGCTCCCAAGCTACAGTTTGCGGGGGAGGGAGATACGATGATTTAATAAAACAAATGGGAGGGCCAAACACTCCTGCAATAGGTTTCGCTATTGGGTTAGAAAGATTAATTTTACTCGCAGGAAAAGATCTTGAAATTCCAAGAAATACTGATATCTATATAATTAATCAAGGCTTAATTGCTGAATCATTAGCAATGAATTTATCTAGAAAATTAAGAAATTACGATTTGTTAGTTGAGTTAGATTTAAGCGGAGCCTCATTCTCTAAGCAATTTAAAAAGGCAAATAAACTTAAATCTAAAAGTATTATTGTTATCGGTGATAATGAGGCAGTTAATGGGGAATTTATTATAAGGCTTTTTGATCAATCAGGTAATGGGAATGAAGAGGAGGTTATATCTTTTGAGAATGATATTAAATTAGAAAATTGGATAAACAATAACTTACTTGTAAAGTGATGTTATTAAAGATAGTGATAATTTTTCTTTTTATATTTATTTTTTTTAATTTAAGGAATTTTCTTAAATTAAATAGAAAACAAAAAGTTTTTAATTCTAAAAAAAATACAAATTTCACTAAAAAGAATCTTAATAATTGGATGAATTTAACTAAAAAAGAAAGATATAACTTAACAAAACAAGATTCTCTTAACTACATGGATCAAAGAAAACTTTTATTAGAAGAAATTAGAAATGAATATAAGAAAATATCTAGAAAAAATTCTGAGGGGAACATTAAGAAAAAATAATTATGGAAAATTACTGGACTTCTAAAAAAACCATAAAAGGATTAAGACATTTTGTTTTAGTAAATGAGATTAAAGAAAAAGGAAATATTAGTTTTTTAATGGTTTCTGTCCTTGATTCTGAAATTTACTTAAAAACTACTTATGAAGAAATAATAAATAGTGGAAATTGGCACGAGGGTTGGATCAATCTTCCAAAGCATCAATCGATTACAGAAGAATACGTTAACTATAAATCTATCAATAAAGAAAAGGGTATCGATGAGATATTCATTAATAAAGATTCTTTATTTAATATTTCTTAATTTGATATAAATCTTTCAAATCTCTTTTCTTTGTAAATACTAGGTTTTTTGTGACTTAATAATTATTTAAAAGTTTTACCCCTTTCAAAAAAATAAAATTAACGTTATCAAGGATTAATTAATATTTACTTAATCCAATGTTAGGGAATATATGGAGCTCATCTGAGTTGACCGCAGAAAATTTAGGGATAACTGAAATTAAACTATCTTTTTTACGTGAGAATGGAATTCTTAAGCCAGGGATTCATTGGAAAAGTTCTCCTCTCGGTCAGAAAAAACCATGGAATCCTAAAGCAATTTACAATATAAAAATGTGCAGAAAAATTATTAATAAATATTATTTTGATGAAAATGATAGTATTGCAGCTTAAGAAAATCTTTTTTTGAAGATTAACTTGGGAAGATATAAAAGATCTTTATTCGATTAGATTTTCATTCTCACAGTCAATTAAAGTGTTTTGCAAAGTAGGATACAAGTTAATCATTTTTATATATTGTTGTGATTTCCTGTAAGATTTTGCAGCCTTTTTGTAATGAACTTCTGATTTCATTTCTAGTGAAATTTTTCTAGAAGACTCTTGAGAAGTAGTCATAATATTAGATGTCTTATTCCCTTTTTAATAATTGTTTTAGTTAGAGGCAATAAACAGGATGGTTTAATGAAACAAAACATCGTTTAATGTCAGCAAAATGAAATTTATCAAAGATATTTAAATTGAAGAATACTGCTTAATTCGATAAAACTTATATCTCTGGGAATAATTTTTCTCCATTAAATCTACCTTCTATGCTCTTTGATTCCTTTATTGAGATTTTTTGTTTGCTAATAGCTAGGATTACTAACCTTTACAATTTTGTTATGAATTCAACTGTTTGGTGAAATATAAAGTATTCTCAAAACGTTTAAGCTAATCAATTCCTAAATGCAAACCTATGGAAATCCAGATACTACCTATGGATGGTGGGCTGGTAATTCAGGTGTAGCAAATCGCTCAGGAAAATTCATCGCTGCTCATGTAGCTCATGCAGGATTAATTGTTTTCTGGGCGGGTGCATTCACCCTTTTTGAACTTTCACGATTTGACCCAAGTGTCCCAATGGGTCATCAACCTCTAATCGTTCTTCCTCATTTAGCAACTCTTGGAATAGGGTTTGATGCTAATGGCGTTGCGATGGGAGATACTAAACCTGTTCTAGCGATAGCAATAGTTCACTTAGTTTCTTCTATGGTTTTAGCAGCCGGAGGACTTTTACATTCTTTACTTCTTCCTGGGAATCTTGAAGATTCTGATATAGCAAGAGCTAGAAAATTCAATATTGAATGGGATAATCCAGACAAATTGACATTTATTCTTGGTCATCATCTAATTATTCTTGGTTTCGCTGTTATAGCTTTTGTTGAATGGGCAAGGGTTCATGGAATTTATGATCCAGCTATTGGTTCTGTAAGACAGGTTGAGTACGAATTAAATTTGGCCAAGATTTGGAATCACCAAACCGACTTTTTGACTATCGATAGTCTCGAAGAAGTAATGGGAGGTCATGCTTTCCTTGCTTTTGTTGAGATTACTGGTGGTGCCTGGCATATTGCTACTAAGCAAGTTGGTGAATATACCAAATTCAAAGGCAAAGGACTTCTTTCCGCAGAAGCTGTATTGTCATGGTCATTGGCTGGAATAGGCTGGATGGCTATTATTGCAGCCTTCTGGAGTGCCGCTAACACAACAGTTTATCCAACTGAATTCTTTGGTGAACCACTTGAATTGAAATTTAGTATTTCTCCTTATTGGGTAGATACTGTTGATCTTCCTGATGGTGAGTACACTTCAAGGGCATGGTTAGCTAATGTTCATTACTATTTTGGATTCTTCTTTATTCAAGGCCATCTTTGGCACGCTTTAAGAGCACTAGGCTTTGATTTCAAGAGAGTTACTAATGCTATCAGTAACATTGATAGTGCAACAGTTACTCTTAAAGATTAATTCTCAAAATTCATTACAAATATCAAAAGGCTTCTATAATAGGGGCCTTTTTTATTTGAAAAATTTTGATTATTAATTTAGATTTATAATTATATGTATTTGAAATCATTGAATATTCTTTCTCTACAGAATAAAGATATTTTTTCAAATTCTCTATTAATAAGTTTTTGTGGATTATCAATTATATTTTTTTTATTAATTTTTGGGAGAAAATTTAAACTAGCTGTTCAACTTGAGAGATTTGGATTGCCAATAGCAGTTATATCAGGAATTTTAGGTATATCTATAGGACCATTTGGAGCGATACACTTTTTGCCAAAAGAAACGATCAATGTTTGGAGTAATTTTCCTACTCCTCTTTTATCGTTAGTATTCGCAACTTTAATGATGGGAAGACCTATCCCAAATATAAATGGGTTAGTTAAACCAATTTTTAATCAATTTCTACTAGCTCTTTCCCTAGGTTTCGGACAGTTTTTCGTCGGTGGAATAGTTGTTAAATATTTTTTGCCTGCTTCTATGGACAAAAATCCTCTAATGGGATGTTTAATTGAGGTCGGTTTTGAGGGTGGTCATGGAGCTGCATCAATAATCGGTGAAAGTTTTAATAAACTAGGGTTCCCAAATGGTTTGGATCTTGGTTTGGCTATGGCGACAATGGGCCTTTTATCATCTTCAATATTGGGTAGCATATTTATCTTTCTTGGGAGAACTTTAGGTCTCTCAGATACTGAGGAGATTCTTGAAAAAAAAGATAATCTAAAGGGAATAAAAAAGATAGGAATTTTTGCAGATTTAAGAATTTTTATAATAAATCTTGGATTTTCCGGTTTGGCAATTTCTTTCGGTGTTTTGCTTCTCAAATTTTTAAGGTATATTTCAAGTCCTCTTGGCGATTTTTCGAAGGAAATTATTTTTTCACTGCCGGTATTCCCTTTTATCCTTATAGGTTCGCTACTTATAAGATATATTTTAGAGAAAACCAAAAATACAGAATTTATTTCA
This sequence comes from Prochlorococcus marinus CUG1433, assembly GCA_017644425.1. Lineage (NCBI taxonomy): Bacteria > Bacillati > Cyanobacteriota > Cyanophyceae > Synechococcales > Prochlorococcaceae > Prochlorococcus > Prochlorococcus marinus. The sequence goes on along the minus strand of JAEPLN010000001.1, from coordinate 328,704 downwards.
AATATTCTGCAAAGGGAGATTGGTATTTTATCCACAGATTTGTTGATTTTTACAGCTATGGCGAGTTTAAATATCGCAGTTGTTTTTGATAATTGGATACTTATTTTAGTGTTTACTATTTTTGGTTTATTTTGGAATTTAATCTGCATTGCTTATTTCGCATACTTTATTTTTGATGATTATTGGTTTGAAAAAAGCTTGATAGAGTTTGGTAATTCTACAGGTGTAGTAGCTTCTGGGTTACTTCTTTTAAGGCTTGCAGATCCAAAAAATATTTCTAAGACTTTACCAATTTTTACGTCAAAACAGCTTTTCGCTCAGTTAATTCTTTCTGGGGGACTATTCACTGTTCTTGCACCATTAATGATTTCTAAAATTGGGTTAGATTATTGGACAGAAATTTGTGCCCTAATTACATTCGCAATTCTTTTTATTGCATTGATTTTTAATAAAGTAGAGATGAAAAAGTTTCAATAAGAACCCTAGAATGGTATTAGCCTAAATTTTATTTTAATGTCATTTACTACCTACGATATTCCACCTCAAGAAAATAAAGGGAAGTGGTTTAGGAGTCATTTACTAGGAAGGGAAATTGAACTAGGAGAATTGTATAGTCTTGGATCAAATGATTTAGATTTGCTAATGGCGGAGACTGCAGAAATTAGAAGCGATCTTGATTTTAAGGAAAAAAATATTGGAAAATTTAGGACTGCAGGATATTTTTTGGAGTTAGCAAGAATAATTGAAAAAAGGAAGTTGTTAGAAAGTTAATTAAAAGGAAAATAATTCTTCCTATAACTTGGTTCCCATAATTCGTATTTATACATTAAGGATTTAAATTCTTTATTTTTCTCAAATGAATCTAACCAGTTTTTTATTGAGGGTTCAAAATAATTTATCCTTTTTTGACTTTCACAAGCGATTCTAAATTGTCTTACAAAAGGCCAAACAGACCAATCAGCGATTGTCGGGCTATCTCCAAAAAAAAATTTGTTTTCTACAAGTAGTTCGTTCCATCTCTTTATAAATTTAATAGCATTTGTGAAATGAAATTCCTCATCACTATCTTTATATCTTGTGGCATATTTAAATCGATCTAAATGATATTTGAATTCGTTATCGTTTTCATTAATTATTTCAAAAATATCTTCCTTTTTGTTCTCAGGCAAATAAATTAATTTGATGTTTTCCTTTTTCGATTCTGAGAGAGCCCACAGGATGATTTCAAGACTTTCTTCAATAACTTCACTATTTTTTTTTATAAGTATTGGAACCGTTTTCGTCTTTGAATTATTTAAAAAATCTAGAGGTTTATTTTTTAAATCAATTTCTCTTATCTCGACTTTTATTTCGCAAATTAACAGGGCCCATCTTGCACGAATTGCATATGGACATCTTCGAAATGAATATAAAATATCGTTTTTCATATTGTAAAAACTTTTAATTTCCCTAATTCTTTTAGTATTATCTAAGTAGGAACAGTATTAATTTTACAACGCAAATGTCGGGATATGTTTATCTTATTAGAATAGGAGACCTTTATAGGATTGGCAAAACAGATAATCTTGAAAAGAAAATTAAAAAATTAAAGCCAGATGAATTATTAACATCAATTATGACTAAGGAGCCAGAAACTCTTGAAGCAAGATTACTAAGAAAATATAAGTCGCAAAGAATTCCTGAAACTGGTTATTTAAAGCTTTCTAAAAAACAAATTAGAGAATGTAAAAAGCAATTTGAATTAAAGGGTAGCTTACCTCACACTTTAGATGCTGAAGTTTCTATAACTCTATTTGCATCTTTTTTATTGTTTTCATTAGGTTCTTTTATCTTTAATTATTTAAATTTTGGATTTGTAAGATCTATATCTTATTCCTTCGGAATGGCATCTCTACCAATGGTTATATTATTTATTACAGGTAGTTTTGGTGGATACTTTTCTGAAGATTTATCTCTTTTTTCATTGTTAACTAATCGAATAAAAGGTTTATTTATTGCAATTGCAATGCTTTCAATGGCTTACTTAATTTTTAATTTAGGTTAAATTTCATAGTTACAATTTAAGGCGATTTCAAATGGAACTGATTGGGTAGGTAACTTAAGAATAGTTGAGCATATTTCAGCAATATCTTCAGGTTGTGTCATGCTTGATTTGTCTAAAGAAGAGATATTTTGGGCCATTTTTGTATTAACCCAGCTTGGGCAAATTGCAGAAATCCTTATATTTTTGTCCCAACCTTTATTTTTCATAGTTTGGCATAATCCCATCAAAGCAAACTTTGAAGATGAATAAGCGGCTAGATCACCTTTGGATCTTTTCCCACTCATTGAAACTAAAACAATAATTCTTCCTCTTCCAGAGGTACATAAATGATCCCAAGAAAGCCTACATAAATTCCAAATTGCCAAAAAATTGATATTTAATGTATTTAAAATATCTTCTTCATCACCATCTTTGTATAAGAAAGGAACTTTTGATAATACTCCAGAACAATTTATTACTGAATCAAATCCTCCAAATTCATCTACGGTATTTTTTATCCAATTTTCGGCCGTAATTTTTTTTAAAGCATCATAGTGATTGAGTATGATTTTACCTTCTGGCCATTTTTTTGGATCAATAGCGCTTCCTTTTAATGATTCTAAATCTCTTATGCCAACACTAATTCTATTACCTTCTTTTAATTCTTTATGTGCAATTTTTAGTCCAATACCTCTACTGGCTCCACTTATTAATATGGTTCTCATTTTTTAGCTATGTGTTTGGAAATATTATCCTAAGTAACATTTTAAATTCTCTTCCATGCATAATCATAAGACCTTTCTTTACACTCCATGGTGCCTTTATAAACATTACGCACATAGCATATACAATCTCTTTTAAAGAAAGAGTATCAGTTAGAAAACCATACCATTGATTTTTAGGTAGTTGGAAAAAACTTCCAAAAAATTCTCTCAATAGTTTCTCATCAAACCTCATGAGTTTTTCTAATCCAAATTGGTAAAGCGATTTCTTCCTAATTAATTCTTTTGACCATAAAGTTTCCCAACCCTTTCTAGCAATATGATAGGTACTTAGATTTTTGTTTTTAATTGCTTCTGAGACTGCCTTGGCGACAAGTGGAGCTCTTCTTAAAACATTGCCAATTAAATATCCAGATGCAGGATGTACCATTGAAGCAGCACCACCATATCCAAGTATTTGTTGTTTGAAATCTGGGATTGGCATATTCATAGGAAGAAATAAGCCAAGCTCTTCGTGCTGCATGCTTGTGATTGATATATTTCGATAAGAAAGCCTCTTCTCTAGTCTCTCTTTTAAATTTTCCATTGTTAGAGGATTTACCAAACCAAGAGATGTCTCTTCAAGAAAATATTTCCCATCCCCCATATCCATGGCATAAAGAAAAGTTGGCGGTTCTTTTTTTTGCTCATCGTTAAGATGGTCATTTCTATAGTCCATTAATACAAACTGCCCTTTCTTAAGAGGAGGTTTACTAAAATTACCTACTATCCCATAACAAGTTTGGACTGCTAAGGGACCACAGGATTTTAATTTAAGAAAAACAGGATCATACCCTGTTGCATCTACTACTAATCTTGCAGAGTAATTTTTGCCATCTTTTGTAGTTACTGTACTTTTGTATTTTTCAAAATGTATTTTGTTTGCAAAGCCTTGATGCCACTTAATAAAAGACTTATTGCATTCGTTAAACCAATAATTGTGGAGTTTTTTCTTATCAAATAGTCCATAATCTAGTGAATGTTCCGTGGCTTTATTCTCGTCGTCCTGCTCTTCTAAAGCGCCATGTCCAAAAAAACTTACAGTATTTTTCCATCTATATTCAAGTAAATCCTGAAGCCCGAGTTGATCAACTTCTTTCCCCCAAATGCCATATGTATTTGGCCAAGGTTCATCTGGTCCATTTGGAGAAAGCACTTCAACATCTAATTTTTCCTTCCCTAAAGCTGAGGCAATAGCCATACCTGCAGGCCCTGCACCCAAAACAAGAACATCTGGCATATTTTTTTTTGACATTAAAAATAAATCTTATGATTAAAAAAATTTATGGAACAAATTATTATTTCTGAGCCTAGAATTATATTTTTCATCCAATACTTATAAGAAGAGTAGATTAATAATAATCAAATTACTCAAATACTAGTGACTAAGTTTTCAGTGTTTTAACAATAATTTATAAGATTACAAAATAAAAAAAACTTTATTTATTTTTTATCATAAAAAAAATATAGGAATTTTAATGATTAAAAATAAAAATATTTTAATTACTGGAGGTAATTCAGGGATAGGGTTTTTTGCTATTACTAATTTACTGAAGACGAAAAATGTTTTATATGTTGTAATAAAAAACGAATTTAGAAAGAATGAATTTCTCAGAAAAATCGAGAAACATTTTGATAAAAATTACCTTAGTAAATTTTTAAATATTATTGAAAATTGTGATCTTTCAGATCTAGAGAATATTAATAAAATTAAAGATTACTTTATTAGTAAAAAGATTTTTTTAGATGTTCTTGTTTTAAATGCAGGATTGCAATATACAGGCTCTTTTTACCCTAAAGTATCAAAACAAGGCATAGAACTAACTTTTGCAGTAAATCATCTTGCACATTTTTACTTGGTAAATGTCTTAAAAAATTTTATTAGAGATAAAGAAGAATCAAGAATCATTATTACATCATCAGATGTACACGACCCCAAAAGTTCAGGTGGCAATATAGGAAAGAAAGCGGGACTTAACAACCTTGTTAATTTCAGAAAAAAAGTAACTGGTCAATTTTTAAATTTTAATGCTGATGAAGCTTATAAAAATAGTAAGTTATGTAATATTTTGTTTGCTAAAGAACTTGAAAAAAAGTTAAAAATTTCCTCTAGTAAAATTTCTGTAATTACTTGGGCCCCTGGTCTAGTAATACCAAATGATGATCTTGGTTTTTTTAGATACAGTAAGCGTTTTAATCTCCTTGGATATTTAATTTTTTCTAAAGCTGCAAAAAATATTTTAGGAATTTCTGAAAGTATAGAAAATGCTGGTAAGTTACTTTCTGAAATTGTTTTTGATTCAAATTTAAATAGTATTGGCTACGTTCATTTAAGTAATAAACTTATATCTTTTAAAAAACATAAATTACTTGAAAGTAAGGTTAGTGATGAGGCAAATAATTCTGAGTTAGCTTCAAAACTCTGGATTTTAAGTGAAGAGATTTGTAGATCATTTGGCTTTGTTACTTTCAATATTTAAGGTTTGTGTTGGGAATGCAAACTCTATATTATTAACCGCAAATTCCTCTATAATTTTTAAATTTATAGATTGTTGAGCTTCCATTGCGGCGAGATAATTATTTGTTGGGATGTAATAAACAAGTTCGAAATTAAGACTAAAGTCGCCGAAATCTGTGAAATGACATCTATCAAAAGACGCATCTTTTGTCTCTTCAACTATTTTTTTAATTATTATTGGAATCAATTTCATAAGTTTTGGAGAGGTTTCATAAACAACTCCCAATTTATGCACTAACCTTCTTTTTTCCATTTGTGCGTAATTTGAAATTATTCCATTTGTAAGGGCGCTATTGCTCATTACTATTACTTCTCCATTAATACTTCTTATCCTTGATGATCGTACTCCCACTCTCTCAACCATTCCGAGGACTCCATCAGATTTTATAAACTCACCCTTTTGAAAAGGTTTATCAAGCAAAATTGTTATATATTCAAAGAACTCCTGCACTGGATCTTTCAAAGCTAATCCAGCTCCAATACCTCCTGCACTTAGTAAAGCCCAAATAGCAGTCATTTGAACACCTATATTTTGTAAGAAAAAAATCGAGCCAATAGTCCATGTTAATGCTTTTATCAATGGAGTTAGTGAAGATACCATTGAACTAATTGAGGAATCATTAATTTTTGAGGTCGATTCTGTTAAAGATCTTAATAAAATTTTGTTGAGAGCTTTTATGATGATTATTAATATAAATAATTTCAAAATATTCAATAAGACAGAGATGAAAGTTATTTCATCAGCAAAAAGATAGTCAATTGAAAAATAAAATGAGAGGAGGAAACCTATAGGTTTTATAATTCCAGAGATCACCTCAAAAATAAAATCATCGAAATTTGTTTTTGTTCTTTTGGAAATCTTTTTAAAAAATATTTTTGAAACCTTTGAAATTATTATCGACAATAAAGTTCCAATAAAAAAAATAGATATTGCCAGAAGGAAGTTTTCACTAACTAATTTCATATTCAAATAAAACCTTAAAATTTATCTCTAATAAAATTTTAAATTATCTCTAAAGAACAAACCAGTCTTTATTTTTCTTTAACTCATTATTATTTTCCTAATTTCTTTAAATTCTTTTCTATCCGCAGTTTTGCATAATTCAAAAATTATTGATTCGGTTGTTGTTAAGATGGCCCCACTCTGAGTCATTCTTTGTAATGCTATTTCATGATCTGCCATATTTCGACTTCCCATGGAATCTGATATGAGAATAACTTCAAATCCTTTTTGTAAACAATCTAAGACTGTTTGTTGAATACAAATATGCGTTTCGATCCCACAAACTATCAAATTAGTAATTTTCTTATCTTTAAGTTCTTTTAAAAAATCTTCTAATTTAGCTAGACTGAATTCCATTTTTTCAAATTTTCTAAATTCTGCTACGGGTGATAATTCAGGTATCGTCACTCCCAATTTGAGTGGGTTCTGCTCAGATATAAATATGTTTTCTTCTAAAATTTGGTAAGCATTTATTAGCTTTTTAATGTTTTTGATTATTGAATCCTTATTATAAATTGGTCTTATTATTTTTTCCTGAATATCAATAATTATCAAGGCGTTTACTTTCGATGATAATTTATTAGAAGAGATTTCTTGATCATTCATCATTTACATATAAAGATACATTTAAAATAATGTTTTGAAGAACTTTAGTAAACATTTTAAATCAATAAGTTGTTTTACTCTCATCTAAGGTTATTATTGAGAATAGCCAAGAGTTAATTTTGTCATTATCTTCTCAATACAAAGTCATCACTTCTCCTCTTGGTGATGGATTACATAAAGATGGGAAGAGATTAACTCCTCAGAGGTTAAAGGTTCTTAATTTATTTGAAAATATTGGCTCTGGTAAGCATCTTAGTGCTGAAGAGGTTCATGAAAAGTTAGTTAAAACAAGCTCCAAAGTTTCACTAGCAACAATTTATAGAACTTTAAGACTTTTAGTACAAATGGGTTTACTTCATGAATTAGAACTCAGTGAGGGTGGACACAGATATGAATTGCTAAGTAACGACACACCGGATCATCATCATTTGATTTGCATTAGGTGTGGAAGAACAGAAGAATTCGAAAATGATGAGGTTTTAGAGGCAGGTAAAGTTGCAGCAAAAGTTAATGGTTTTAAACTAATTGAATCATCTTTAAATGTAAGAGCAATTTGTCCTAATTGCATTTAGCAGGTTTTAACTTAAAGTCCCTCCACAACTTGACCCTGCACCTGCAGTGCAAGCAAAACAATGTTCTTTTACAGCTACCCCGTAGTCAAAAGTAAATGATTCATCCAAAAGATCAAAAAGTGTCTTTGGTCCTTTATTGTCTCGGAAATTTATCTGTTGGTTAAAGTCACAATCATAAATTTCTCCTAGCCAATTTACGCTAATTGTTTTTTTACACATTAGATTTTCTAAATTTTTTTCATTAAAATTTTCTTTTAGTAATTTGTAATAAGTATTTAGTTTCCCTTCTCTTCTAAGAGATTCTTCATATCTATTTATTGGCATATTAGTTATTGTGTATAAATTATTAAAAACGATATTGTATTTTTCGAATAGAATTTTTTTATAATCCTTCTCCAATATTTCCTGAGAAGGAGGAAGAATTGGGCTTACAGGATTGTAAACAAGATTTAATTGTAATCCATTTTCTCTCTTTCCATAGCCTAAATCATTAAGAATTTTTATGGCATTAATACTTTTTTCAAAAACGCCAAAACCCCTTTGAAAATCAACATTATTTTTTTCATAACATGGTAGCGAAGCAGTAACTATTACTTTATTTTTTGCAAGAAATTGAGGAAGATCTTCATAACCTTCTTCAAAAAAAATTGTCAAATTGCACCTATCAATAATATCAACTTGTTTTGTGTTCAAGCTGGTTATTAGGTTTTTAAATTTTGGGTGAAGTTCTGGCGCACCTCCTGTAATATCTAAAGTCTTGATCTTGTATTTTTCAATTATTTTTGGAATAAGAGATATCATTTCATTGGACATCTTTTCAGTCCTTAGGGGACTCGAATTGACATGGCAATGCTTACAAGCCTGATTGCATTTATAACCTATGTTAATTTGCAATGTTTCTATAGGTTCTTTATATATTGAGGGGAATTTTTCTTTCATAAATCTAATATTTACAAATTGTCATTAGAAAATAAAAAAGTCAACTATTTTTTTTTAAAGTTTGATCTCTCATTAGCAAGTTCAATAAACCAACTAATGTATTCTTTGGGACCATTTTTAAAAACTATGTCAAATTTTAAATTGTCATGAACATCACTGATCCCTTTTAAACCAGTATTTTTTGTAGAGGGTCTTTCAACTTCACCATAACTACTATCTACAAAAATTATTTTATTCTTGATCCCAAATTCATTACCTAATATTTGTATTAATTCTAGAAAAGACCTATCACTTCCTCCTCTTGAATAACTTTTTTCATCATTATTTTTTTTTGATGTGACTGTGTCTCCAACTCCTACAATCAAAGGCATATCTTCTTTTCGAATAGTTTTTTTGCATAAATCAATTTTTTCCGTAACAGAATTTGGAGAGTTTCTAAAATTAAAATTTCTTCCAAAAGGAGCTTTACCAGTTTTATCCGCAATAAATTTATTTAAAAGAAATAAAACTCCAGAATCTTTAACTGCTCCTTTAATGAGTAATTGTATGTCTGTTGATCCGATATCATCTTGAGAAGAAAGTTTAATTGTTTCTCTGCCGTTTTTATTACCTAAATTTGGTGAAATATGAAGGAAAAATGAGTTTTTGAGGCCTTCAGATTCAGCTTTTAAAATAATTTCATTCATCATTTTTTCAAAACTAATTTGAATAAGCTTTCTTTTATCAGAATCTTCATGAACTAAATCAAATAGACTATTGAAATTAATCGTTGGCGAGAAGCGTGTTGCACAAATTGATTTTACTGCGTGAAAATTGATATCCTCTTGGCTAAGTTCAGGAAAAATATTCTTAACTATATAATAAAATTTTGGTCTTATTAAACTAGGTACTTTAGATAAAAAACTTAATTCTTTTTTTGAGACTCCTTTAAAACTTATTTCACCATTACTGTCTTGATACTCTACTCCACAGGCGGCTAAACCTCTTAAATATAGTTTTTTATTTTTAGGCTCAGTAGTGCTCCCTAAACTCCTCTCTATTATTCTGTTAACTCCTCTTGGACCTTCATGTTCCCCGCAAGTTAATACAAAGAATTCCTCGGCAAATTCTTTTACTGCATAGATATATTTTGATTCTAATTCTCTAGTCATTGGATCTTTAACTAATGGGATACAAACTCCGTCAATGTCTTGAATAAATAAGATATTTTTAGAAGAAATTAATTGTTTTTGTTCATTTAAATTACTTGTCATATATTCCATATTTATAATTATTTTTCTTTTAATTTAATTTCCAATTTCTTAGAAATTATAAATTAAAAAACTCAATATTTTCAATAAATAATTTGCTATGGTCAAAAATTGCTTTAATGTAGAGAAATGTTGGTATGGGTAAGAAATTAAAAAAATTATCAAGAGTTTCCAAAAATGAAGAATAATTTCGTAGAAAACATCAAAGATGAAAAATATTTTTATTCATTGATTGAAGATATTGATAATAGCAAAGTTGGATTTTACAGTGTTGGTTTATATCCTGCATCATTAGCATACAACTGTGCTATGCATGGAAAGTCAAATAATATTCTCTTGGCTCCTAGAGAAGATAGAGATTTGTTAGGTGCTTTCTCAAATGATGTTATTTCTGATATGGATAATGAGATTATTGAAAAGATTAAGAGAATGGGGAATTATTCTTCAGAGGGGAAAATTAAGTCTTTTGATCTAAAAGATCTTCTCTTGAAATGTGAGATAGTTATACTTGCTTCAAATAGTAATCACATACAAGATGATGTTAAAAATGCTCTAGAACTCAGAAAAAATTTAAAAAGAGAAAATGTGGTTCTTGGCTGTCTAGTCGGTTCTTTTTGTATTGATAATAAAAATAAAAACCCTTTTATTCTTTGTAATAAATATCCAAATTTAGCTTTTTTTACAGGATTTCATCGTCACGGAGCTTTACGAAATCCTAATGATAGTTTTACTGCAAATTTCTGCCATCCTGATGCGCTAACAGCATTAATTGGAGCACGCATTTTGAATCAATTATCACCTAAAATTCAAGTTTCTCCTGGAGTTCACAATATTGAATGTCAATATATAAAATCAATAAAAAATATCTCATCAATATTTGCAGGTTTTGTAAATAACTTTCATTCTGATAAGCCAGGAATGCTGCCTACCATAAATACGATTTTGTTAACTCAATGTTTAGATCAGGCCGCATCAGTATCAACAAAAGTTAGAAAAGAAAATAAATTAGAGAATAAATATCTTTCATTAAAAGAACTTGGTTATGGTGAAGAAATAATTTGTGCAAGGGAAATAATTAATGATAAATTTTTTGAAAGAGGAGATTATACTTTTTCTCAATTAAATGCTGTTAAGGCTGATGTCTTAGGGAGTATGACTCTACCAACAGAAGGAAAACCAACACGGAATTTTCAAGCAGGACAAGTTTTATCAGATATGCTTTTGCAACTCAACAGATGTCCAAAAGATGTCTCAGAATTTGTAAATTGGTGTAATAAATACTCTCTCAGTCAAGGAGGTTTAGAAGGTCTAAAATCTTTAAAATTTTGGCCAGACATTTATAAAGAATTCAAAATCAAAAATAACAATTGCTCAATGATTAATCTGATTTATTTATGCTTTAATGCTAATTCAGAAGAAAAAAAAGAAATTTATAAGGTTTTAATTAGTTCAGAAGAAATCACTAATTTTTGCCAAGAATCTGTGAAATCTGAATTGTCTTTCGAACTAAATGAAAAATTAAAAGGAGATTATCTTTTTAATGATATTGAAAACTTTTACAAGAAATTATTTTTTGAAAAAGAGCAAAACGCCCTTAAAAAAAATAAATATAGTAATCAAATTTCTAAAAAAAATCCCAGCTATATCAATGTATTGAAAATTATTAATAAATATTTTAATAATTGATTATTTTTCTAATTTGCTAGAAAGCAAAGTTCTTAATTTATTTACTAATCTTGATTGCAGGGTTAGAATTATTATGGTTAAAAAGGTTTTTTTTGAAAAAGGAATTAACACATCGTTCTCATGAACTTAAAGCTCTTGGTTGGAATCAAGAAGACTTAACAAGATACGAAGATTTATGGGACTACAGTCAAAGATGGGGATTAATAAATTTAGAAAGAGAAGACAGACAGTTTTTAAAGAAGGCAGAAAAGTTACTCCCAAAGATCCAAAATAAAAAGATATCCGTTAAAAAAAATATTGAAGAAAAATCTTATTATCTATGGTTAAATTTTTACCTCGATGAAATTAATATTTTTAGTGATTCTAATCTTCCAAAAAATAAATATAGTGTTTGGACACTTTTAATTGAAGAGGAAATAAAACTTCTTAAGGAATTACAACCAGTTATGGGTCTTCCAGATACTTTAAAAGCTAAGAATCTATTCGAAAATAGAAAAGAGCTTATAAATAAAGCTTTTAGCGAATTTGATGCTGAGAACAATGATAAGGGTTTCAATTTTGATGAGGTTCTTAACAACTCTGAAAAAGATGTAAGTAAAAATTGGAAATCAATTACTGAAAAAGATCCTGAGGCTAATAAAACTTTTCCCATAATTGATTTTGCAAATATTGAGAAACTTAGGTCTGCGATAAAAGAAGATTTGAGTTCATATATGAAAGATAATTACCCTTCATTAAAAAAGGATTTATAAATATTTATCTTTTTTTGTTTTTTTTGGTACTTTTTTAAGTTAAATAGATAATAGGATTATTTAAAAATTTTGAGCAACCAAAAGTTCGAGACTCTTCAGTTACATGCAGGCCAAGTGCCTGATCCAACTACAAATTCTAGAGCAGTACCTATTTATCAAACTAGTTCCTATGTCTTTGATAATGCCGAGCATGGAGCTAATCTTTTTGGATTAAAAGAATTTGGAAATATTTATACTCGACTTATGAACCCCACCACAGATGTCTTCGAAAAAAGAATGGCAGCTTTGGAGGGAGGTATGGCAGCACTTGCAACATCTTCAGGTCAAGCTGCTCAATTCTTGGCAATCGTGAACTGCATGACAGCAGGGGATAATTTTGTCTCTACATCTTTTCTATATGGTGGGACCTATAATCAATTTAAAGTACAATTTCCAAGATTAGGAATAGAAGTTAAATTTGCAGATGGTGATAGTATCGATAGTTTTAGAAATAAAATTGATGATAAAACAAAAGCAATATATGTCGAATCAATGGGTAATCCTAGGTTCAATATTCCAGATTTTGAGGGACTCTCGGCTTTGGCGAAGGAGAATGGAATTCCTCTAATAGTGGATAATACCCTTGGTGCTGGTGGTGCTTTAATAAGACCAATTGATTTTGGAGCCGATGTTGTTGTAGAAAGTGCAACAAAATGGATCGGTGGACATGGAACAAGCATCGGTGGGGTTATTGTTGATGCCGGAACTTTTGATTGGGGAAATGGTAAATTCCCATTAATGAGTGAGCCAAGCGCTGCTTATCATGGGCTCGTTCATTGGGATGCATTTGGTTTCGGTAGTGATATCTGCAAATCTTTGGGAGTACCTGATAATAGAAATATAGCTTTTGCGTTAAGAGCAAGACTTGAATGCCTCAGAGACTGGGGATCAGCTCAAAGTCCTTTTAATTCTTTCTTGCTATTGCAGGGTTTGGAAACTCTAAGTTTAAGAATAGAAAGACAAACTTCTAATGCTCTTGAATTAGCAAAATGGTTAGATTCAAATTCTAATGTAAGCAGTGTTAATTATCCTGGCCTAGAATCTGATCCATATTACTCTAGTGCCAAAAAATATACTACTGGAAGAGGAATGGGTTGCATGCTTATGTTCTCCCTAAATGGGGGTTATGAAAATGCAGTCAAATTTATTGATTCCTTAAAATTGGCGAGCCACCTTGCTAACGTGGGTGATTCAAAAACATTAGTAATTCATCCTGCTTCAACAACTCATCAGCAATTATCTGAAGAAGAACAATTATCTGCAGGTGTGACTCCTACGATGGTAAGAGTTTCTGTAGGAATTGAACATATTGATGATATAAAAGCAGATTTCGAACAAGCACTTTCACAAATCACATAAAAAAGGAGATTTATTGGCTTTAATAATTCCTAGTAATTATCACAAGATTAGTGATGTTGAGAAAAATCATATATCTTGGATCGAACCAGAATTGGCAAAAAGACAAGATATACGTCCTCTTAGGATTGGTATTTTAAATATCATGCCTCTTGGCAAGCAGTATGAATTTAACTTACTACATCCACTTGGCTTATCTCCGCTTCAAATTGAGCCAGTTTGGATAAAGCTTAAAACTCACTCTTATAAAACATGGGATCTTAATCATCTAAATAATCTATACATAACTTGGGAAGAAGCAAATAATCCAGAACCGTTAGATGGAATCATCATTACTGGAGCACCTATTGAGCACCTAGCTTTTGAGGAGGTTAAGTACTGGGATGAATTTGTAAAAATTGTAAATGAAGCCAGAAATTCTTGTGCGAGTACTCTTGGATTATGTTGGGCTGGCTTTGCGCTGGCTTATTTGGCAGGGGTTAATAAGCAAGTTTTTGATAGGAAATTATTTGGGGTATTCCCTTTAAAAAGCCTTGTTCCTGGACACCCTTTGATGGGTACACAAGATGATGAATTTATTTGTCCTCAAAGTAGATTCGCTGGATTACCAGATTTGGAAATGGAGAGGGCCCAAAAAGAAGGGAAGTTGAATTTGTTGGCTTATGGAGAAAACGTTGGATATACAATATTTGAATCTAATGATCAAAAACAACTTATGCATTTAGGCCATCCTGAATATACGGTGCATAGAATTATTAGTGAAATTGAAAGAGATAAAGAAAAGGGAGATGTTCCTCCACCTGAAAATTTTGATCTAAATAGTTCAAAAACCGCTTGGAGGTCTCATAGGAATTTGCTTTTTCAGCAATGGCTTTGGTTTTGTTATCAAAAAGTTAGTCTTAATTAACTTTTTTTAATGAGCGCTTTCTACACCACCTAGTCTTTCAAATAAGTTAAGACTTTCTTTATTTAACCCTACAATTTCAACTTTAGAACCACCATTCTGGAATTTTCTGATAACTTGCTCAAGTGCAACAACGCCACTTTGATCCCAAATATGAGCTAAAGACATGTCAATTACAATATTTTCTGGATGTTCATGAATATCAAATCCTTGTAAAAAATAAATTTTACTTACAAAAAATAATTGTCCTTTTACTTTGTAGGTAGTTAAATTATTTTCTTTTGCTCTTGAGACAGTTATAACTTTTGCAACTTTTCTACTGAAAAGAATTGCAGCTAATGCAACTCCTGCAATAACTCCAAGTGCAAGATTATGAGGTTTTGTAAGCATAGTAACTGTAAAAGTCATGAGCATCACTGCAGTGTCGCTTTTAGGTATCTTTCTAATATTTTTTAATCCATTTATATCTGCTGTACTTATTGCAATCGTTATCATGATTGCTACTAAAGCAGCCATTGGTATTGCTCCAATCCAAGACTTCAAGAGGATGATCATAATTAGTAGAGATATACCTGAGGAGAGGGTTGATAATCTGGATTTACCGCCATTCTCAGTATTCATTACAGATTGCCCAACTAAGGCACATCCAGCCATACCACCAAATAAAGATGCCACAATATTCGCGATCCCCTGTCCTCTTGCTTCTTTATTTTTATTAGAACTTGTATCAGTTACATCGTCTAAAATGTCTTGAGTTAAAAAGGTTTCCATTAAACCCACAAGAGATATTGCGAGCGAGGTCGGTAAAATTATTCCTAATGTTTCGAGATTAAAAGGCACTTTACCATTTTCTATTGATCCAAAAGGCAGAGAGATACTTGGTAATCCATCAGGTAATTGACCTAAATCGCTAACTGTTGGGACATCTAGATTAAAGAATATGCTTAAAAGAGTAATTACTACTATTGCGATAAGTTGCGATGGGACTACTTTTGTTATTTTTGGAAGGCCATAAATTATTACTAATCCTAGGATTACAAGGATCCAAACTACTGGAATCTGAGAGTTAACTGGATATTGACTTAAAGTTTGTTCAACTAATCCCTTTGATTCTTTAATGCCTATTCCTAACTGAGGTAGTTGTGCTTGAAATATTAAAAGTGCCAGTGCATTTACAAATCCACTTAATACTCCTGTTGGCACGAACCGCATTTGATAGGCAAGTCTTAAATATCCCCATAGAATTTGGAAAATTCCAGTTAATATTCCAGCTGCAATAAGATATGGGACTCCTAATCCAGGAGCTTGTGATTCTCCATAAGCAACAAGTCCAGTCATCAAAAGAGCTGTTGATCCTGTGGCTGAAGTGATCATCCCCTTTCTTCCTCCAACAATCGCAATTGTTATAGACAAGCAAAATGCACCAAAAAGGCCAACTTTAGGATCTACACCAGCTATACCTGAAAAAGCAATTGCTTCTGGGATCATCGCAAAAGCAACAACTATGCCAGAGAGAATATTTGACTTTGGATCACCTAACCAATTTTTAGATAAATATCTTGAAAAATTTGACATTGTAATTTTCTTTATAATTATGAAGTTACCTTATAAAGGAGGCAAAATACCTTGTGGGTCAAAAATATTCTTTAAAGTTTTTAATTCATTCATTCTATTTCCAAAAGCTAACGTAAGTTCTTCTTCATGAGAATTTAAATGATTATGCAATTGGGCTAAGTGAATATTTGGAAAAAACCTTTTTAGGTTACTCCAAGATTGATAAATCCAGTCCAAAGCAACTTCCTTTTCTTGAAGATCATTTTTTTTCCATGATGCATATATCCAAGGTTTCCAAGTACTTTCTCTATGAACAAAAAAGCTTGAGCCATGATTTAACTTTTTAGTTTTGCAACCTAATTGTTGAGAAGCAATATAACAGGAATTATTAGGTTTATTGTCCATTATTTCATTCAAACATTGTATAAAAATTGGGATATTATTTTTTAAATCTCCTCCAAGAAGACTAATTACCTCAGAATGGTTATTCTCATTCAGTTCATATAAATTCAATTTCTTTGGAAAGAAATTTATTTTGTTAAAGTTTTCATAAAATTTTTTTTCTAGAGCGGGAAATTTGTCTAGAGGTTTTAAGGATTCTTCTGTTCTTTTATCCTCTAAATTATTTTTAAGTTCAGCAAAAACATATACGTAAATTTTTTGGGCATAAATCCATTGAAGACTAATATTTTCTGGAAATACCTCTGATAAATATATTATTTCTGATAGTTCATCTGGATTTACAAATCCCTCAATAATCTTAATTGGATTAGATTGGAAAGTTTTAAGTTCTATTTCAGTAATGATTGAGAAGAAGGGCGCTGCGCCTTTAATTGCTTCCCAAACCAGTTGCTTTTCTGGTTTTATTTGATTTTTTTTTAAAGAGATAAATGTGCCATTACCCAAGAAACCTTTTATTGATTCAATATTATCAATAGCTAATCCATAGGCTCTACTAAGCGGGCTTACTCCACCAGTAAGTATATAGCCAGCTCCAGGAAGTTTAGAAAGTCCGATAGGAAAACTTCGAGTATTTTTTTGTAAATAATTTATTAAATCCCCCATTATTACTCCACCTCCAATTGTCACTAAATTGCTTTCTCTATCTAGGTGAATTTTGCTGTAATTTTTTCTTAGATCAAGAGTTGTGAAACCATTTTTGGCACAGCTAGAAGTTGTGCCTCCACTACATATACAAAGGTGCTCAAATTTTTCCTTAGAATAATTATCTTTATTAAATAATGAATCATCAATGTCATAAATTAATTCCTTTAACTTTGCGTCCTTTGAGTTAATATTTGGAATTTCAAGCAAGTTATGATTATTTTTCACTACTGAATATTGTTCTTTACTATTATGGTATAAGCAATAACTTATTTTTGGATAGTTTGGATTCGAAGTTAAATAATCAAGTCGCGATTCTCATCTGTGGACACGGGAGTAGAAATAAACTAGCCATTACTGAATTTCAAGAATTAACAAAACTCATCCAAAAAAGATATCCAACCATTTTAGTTGAATATGGGTTTTTGGAATTTGCCAAACCTTCACTTGTAGATGCTTTAGACAAGTTAAGAAATCATTCTATAAAAAAAGTAATCGCAATACCCGCGATGCTTTTTGCTGCTGGCCATGTAAAAAATGATATACCTAGTCTGCTTATGAATTATTCAAATAAAACAGGTATTGAAATAATTTATGGAAGAGAATTAGGGATTAATAATCTAATGATTAGTGCAGCTTGTGAAAGAGTAAAAGATGTATTTAAACAAAACGATAATCTCAAACCTGAAGAATCATTATTAGTTGTTGTTGGTAGAGGATCTTCTGACCCAGATGCGAATTCCAATGTTTCAAAAATTACGAGAATGATCGTAGAGGGTATTGGTATAGGGTGGGGGGAAACTGTTTTTTCTGGAGTAACTTTCCCTCTTGTTGAACCTGGCTTGAAAAATGTAGTGAGACTTGGTTATAAAAATATAATTATTTTCCCTTATTTCCTTTTTTCAGGTGTACTTGTTACAAGAATAAAAAGGCAAAGTGATTTAGTTGCGATTAATAATCCACATATTTCATTTATACATGCAAAATATCTCTCATCACAGACTTATGTGGTCGACACTTTTGTAGAAAGGATTGAAGAGATTCTTAACAACGAGGGTAAGAATTTTATGAATTGCTCAACTTGCAAGTATAGATCAAATTTATTTGGGTTTGAAGAAGAAGTCGGGATGATACAAGAAAGTCATCATGACCATGTAGAGGGTTTGGGTATAAGCTGTGATTTATGTGATCCTGAATGCAATGGTGCTTGTGAAATACAAAATCAAATCTCAACTCATAACCAAGAAAAATCAAACCTAGGAAAAGATGATTACCTAGAACATGAACATGAACATGAACATGAACATTTAGAGGGTCATCAACATGAACATAATCACCATCAACATAGTATCTATCCAAATGCAAAACACCCACTAGGACCTGTCACGCTTCGCTTGCCTAATAAAGATCAAATCTTAAGAAAATCCGTTGAAAATAACTGAATCAACTGTCTCTTTCTCGGCTAAGTCTTAATAGACTCAGTATATATAAGTATTCTTAATATAAAATCTTGAAACTATTTTGTGCTAGATTTTCCACAATTTAAAGGTTGTTTTCCACGTCCAAATCCACATTGGATTAGAAGTGCCAGTGTTTTTTACAAAAAACAGGACTTCAACATTATTGTTGACTTTTTTTTTTGCACTTATCAATTTACTTGTTTAAAAAGTATTTTTTTGAAAAATCTTATTTATGACATGAGTCTCATATGATAATTTGAAAAATATATCTGGCAAATTTTTTTGACAAATTAAAAAAAAAACATAATTATAGTGTTGTAGAAAAATAGGTTTATGGATCAAATCAGCCAAACAAATTTATCCGATGTTAATAACAAGGAATGTTCTTCAAATAAAGTCTCTTTAGAAACAGAGCTTTCAGAAACTCTCTATAACACAATGAAAGATTTTGTATTAAGTAACCCAACTTGGGATCAATATAAGCTTATAAATTCAGCATTAGCTACTTTTCTGTTTCAAAACGGATGTACCGATAACTCTGTTTCAGAGATTTATTTAAATCAACTATTTACGCCTTCTAAGTCCTTTTAATATTTAGGCAAGCTCTCCTAGACAAGGCCATCATTGTAAGTGTTGGGCTTTGCCAAGATGAGGTCGGCCAGCATGCTCCATCTAGCACAAGCACATTCTTGCATCCCCATATTCTATTAAATTTATCAACTACGCTATTTTCTTCATTATTTCCCATTGGTGCACCTCCTACTTCATGTATGTAATAACCTGGGGGGGGAGGAGTTTCTGAAAATGAGATCAAGTTTTTTGTAAATAAACTAACTAATGGGATATTAATTAGTTCTTCTATATTTTTTAATTCTCCATCTGCAGCTTCTATAGATTTTTTTATTGTCTTTTCCATATGTTTTGCCATATTTAACTCATTTTCGCTCCATTCGAATTCAATGAAGGGAATTGGGATACCCCATTCATCTGTTTTTCTTGAGAGAGAGACTGAGTTTTTCTCTCTAGGCAGTACTTCACCATGGGCTATAAGAAAGCCAGTTGATGTGTTTGTGTCTTTTTGCAGGAATTCAGGTATTCCTAATCTATCAATTGCTCCCCAGATTCCATAACCTCTAAGGAAATTTATGCTGTCAATTTTTGGTAGATTTGAGCCAAATGGAATAAAGAAGCTCCCTGCTCCAGAAAGATTGGGAGAATTATCTAATGGTTCTTCTGAGTTTTTTGTTTTTGGGACTGAAAAAAATTTACAGATAGATATATGATCCATAAGGTATTTGCCTAATTTTCCAGAATTATCTTTAAACCCTGAGGAATTTGATTTGTATTCTGAGTTTAGAAGTATTCTTAGTGTTGAAATTGTGGATGCGCAAAGAAGAATTAAATCACAATTTAGTACTTCTTTTCTTCCATTTTCAAGGTTTACGACCGTTAGTTTTGAGGCAAGTTGTGTTACCTTATTAATTTCAAAAGACTCTACTAAGTGATTAGAGATTATTTGGACATTACCAGTATCTAAAGCTTTTTTAAAAGTACTCCCTAAACTAGAAGATTTTGGCCATTGTTTTTCTTTTACTGATGCATTACGGTCAAATCCTCTTGATTGGATAAATGGATAGTTTAATTTTGATTTTACTTTTCTGCCAAAAGCATTCTCGTTATCTGTAAGAGGGATTTCACCGATATATTTACCGTTTGGGACTGCATTTATATCATCTTTTCGTCCATAGATTCCGCAGAAACTTTCAATGAAATCATAGTGAGAGGAAAGTTCATCGTATGAAATAGGCCAGTTTGGTCCGAATCCGTCTTTTTTGGCTGGATGAAAATCTTCTGAGGAAAGTCTTAATGTTATGCCTCCCCACGTTAATGATCTCCCCCCATATTGTTTACCTTGAGTCCAAATGAAGGGTTTTTGGGGGGGGGAATCATAAGGATGCTTCAATTCATTAGAATATAAATCAGGATTATTTTTCCAATAACCAGGATGCTGGCATTGATTAGTATGCTTTTGTGTTAAAAATCCTGATAATCTTTTAAATGTACTTTTTGGCTCATGATTACTAGCTTCACGCCTTTTAACTTGAGGACCTGCTTCTATTACTAAAACTTTTATCCCCTGTTCTGCCAATGTTAGTGTTGCTATTCCTCCTGTAGCTCCAGAACCAACAACAATTGCATCATAAGGACTTATATCCAAAACCTTGTTCGTGATTTATTATTTCAATAAATATAGCATTCAGTAAATAATTAATTTTTAGATTTTGGCTTAAGAAGTTAGAATTTATTGAAATATTAATTAAAACAATGAGATTTATAATTTTAACTGTTTTAATGATTGTTTTAATTATCCCCTCTAGTAGCTTTGCTGCATTGGATTATGGTAAACAATCCTTGGTAGGAGCTGATTTTTCAGGATCAGATTTAAAAGGAGCAACTTTCTATTTGACTGATTTACAAGACGCAAATTTGTCAGGTTGTGAGCTCCAAAATGCGACTCTTTATGGAGCAAAATTGAAAGATACCAATTTAAGTAACTCCAACTTAAGAGAAGTAACTTTAGATTCAGCTGTTTTAAATGGAACAGATTTATCAAATACTAACTTGGAGGATTCTTTTGCTTATAGTACGCAATTTGAAAATGTCAAAATACAAGGCGCAGACTTCACAAATGTTTTTTTGCCAAAAGATATTGTTAGGAAATTTTGTGAAGATGCCTCCGGAACTAATCCAATTACAAATAGAGAAACGAGAGAAACTTTAGAGTGCGACTACATTTGAATTTATGCACATACAAGTTCTTTTTTAATTTTTCTTTGTTTATGTAGTGATCTTCCAACAGGCCAACCTAAAGTAGATAAATGTCTCATTAAAGAACCTGAGTATTTGAAAAAAAGACCGTCTGAATATTTGATACCGAGTTCTTTTAGAGTTGTAATTAATAAAAATAGATCTTTCTTGTTTCCTTGTTTCCTGTCCAATAAAATTAATTTCTCTTTTGATAATTCGTTTTCTAGGATCCCTTCATTTTCAGAAAAGCCTAATTTAAGTGAATTTGTTTCTACAGAATAAAGAGTATAAATTATTCCATTTTTGGATTTGTATGTAGAGGTATCACCATTAAAAGAGGATGAAATTATTTTTTTGTATCCTCTTGCGATTTTCTTGTTATTCATAATTAATAGTTCTCATTCTGGGCTATTTGGTATTTTTCCAAGAGGTTGTTTACTTCTGCTAGCGCAATCCTCTTTTGACAGGCCGAGTCATATCTATTTATTGCCACTGAAGGTATTGAACCTTTGCTTTTCATTTCTCTTATTCCGGTTTCTAAACACTGAAAAGCAACACTGGATAGATCTCGACCTTCTGCAGCAGCCCAAACCTTCAACAGATAAGTAAGATTTGATGGTACTGAGATTTGTACTTTGTTTGAATTCGAAGTATTTAATGCAATATTATCAAGGCTTATTTCTTTTGAAGAAATAGTTTCTTTTACTTTTTTCTT
Organism: Prochlorococcus marinus CUG1433; assembly: GCA_017644425.1. Taxonomy (NCBI): domain Bacteria; kingdom Bacillati; phylum Cyanobacteriota; class Cyanophyceae; order Synechococcales; family Prochlorococcaceae; genus Prochlorococcus; species Prochlorococcus marinus. The sequence goes on along the minus strand of JAEPLN010000001.1, from coordinate 306,654 downwards.
CAGGATTTTTACCTGGCTTAAAGCGTCCTCTTTATTTTTAATTTTTTGTTCTATCTCAAATAATTCCTCTTCAGAATTAATTAAAGCTTCTAATGCCCATTTAGCATCATCCTTCGCAGTAGCTGTGCTGTCAAGCCATTCATCTCTTATTTTTGACCAATTACTAGGCATAAGGCTTGTGCGATAACTCTACAATAGATCAATCTAAATAGATTGTCTACACATTCAATCTAGAATGTTATTAGATTATTAAATATTTAAATCTAAACCTATCCTATAGGTAAACCTCATAGTAGAAATGCTATCATTAATAGCTTTTTAACCTTAAAAAATTTTTGAAATTTAATTTCAAAATTTCTTATAAAGGAAGTTTTTTTAATCTTTAAAAGTTGAAAATTAGTTTTTATGTAAATTAAACTTTTTAGTTAAGAATCTTTTTAGTTAAGAATCTTTATTAGGCGTTTGTAAATTATTTATCTTTTAAAATTTATAATTTTTTAATCCCTTTCAATTAGTTCAATTTTATATCCATCAGGATCCTCAATAAAAGCCAATACAGTGGTACTATTTTTCATTGTTTTAGGCTGAGTTGTTATCTTACATCCATTATTTTCTAATGCTTGACAGATGTTATGAATATCTTTAACCCCAATAGCTATATGACCATACTTATCTCCAAGTTCGTAATCGTCTGAATTTTTATCCCAGTTATATGTTAGTTCAATTACTGAATTCTCTTTTTCTGAACCATAACCAACAAATGCCAAAGTAAACTTACCATGAGGATAATCCTTTTTTCTTAATAAATTCATTCCTAGTCTATTCACGTAGAAATCTATCGATTTATCTAAATTTCCAACTCTTAACATTGTATGTAGGATACGCATTTCTTAATTTTTAACCTAAACCAATTATCTAATATGTAGTAGCCATCTGCCAAAGATAATATTTTTGAGGTTAATTTTTAATTTAAGTAAAAAATTTTAAGTTAATATATTGTTAAAGAGTTAATACGGCAAATTGGATAATAAATTTCAGAGACTTTCATCGGGGTTAATGTATACTTTGCCATTAAATGCTTCAATACCTTTTGGAGTTTATCTGTTTTACAAATATTCTTTTTTGAAAATAATTTTATTTCTGACTTTACCAATAGCCATAATTGAAAAATCACTACCGTTCGGTAGCTTTTTGTTATTCATAATTTTATTTGCAGGTTTAGTAAGAAATCCAAAAGTACCCTATTTTGTAAGATATAACGCATGTCAAGCATTACTTATAGATATCGCATTGATAATAATTTCGTATCTTTTGAGAATAATACCAATAGTTGAACTTGGCTCCATTATTTTTGTATTTACACTCGCTATTTTTATTTACTCTATTTCAAAATGCATTTGTGGAGTTGAACCTGAAATACCTTTTATTAGTAAATCTGTAAAAATGCAAATTTAAAAATGATTTAAGGGTTTTCTAACTTTTCTCAGCATTCATTAAGAATGGTTTCCCATCTTTTTTTACTTGCTTTTATCGCTCTCATCGGTGGTTGAGCCCCTTCAATCTCAAAGGCCTTAATCAAAGATTCATTAGCTAATAAGCCAAGTCTTGCGGCTGATCTTTGCCTAGAGCATACTTTTTTTCTTGAGCCCTCTTTGAGATCATTTTCAATTTCTCTAAGAATCTGGCTAGCTTCATTAGATTTAGAATAAAAGTCATTCAAATAAACATTAGTAGCTGTATCAGCATAAACTTGAATTGGATACATTATGCTGATTAAGCAAAGTACAAAATTTTTAAATATAAATAATTTCATAATTATCTCAAGAAATTTTCTTAACTGATCTCATTAGTACCAAATAGAAAGTAAAAACACTTATTGTTCCAGATGGACCTATTAAAATATGCCAAAATTGATCGCCACTAGTTGAGAGATTTGTTCCAAAGAAGGTTGTAAAAAAAATACCAAATATCGGGTAAAGTATAAAAAGCCAATCTTTAAAGGTTTTTTGCCAAAATATTATTAGAAAGATACTTACCATAACTTGAAAAAGAAGAGTAATGGTCTTATCGAATAAAAAATAAGAGATGATGGAAAAAAAGGAGATACAAATGTTAGTTGTTTGAATAAATTTGTTTTTTACAACTGATATTGAAAAACACGTTAGGCCTATAGATAGGAAAGAATAAAATAACCAATTGAATAAGGAAGAATGATCAATATAAATCCAATCTGTTTGATTGTGATCTATCATCTCAAACAATGAGGCTAGACCTATAGAAAAAAATCCAAAAGGGATTAATGTATTATTTTGAATATTTTTGAATTGATTAATTGATTTAATTCCAAGGATTAATGGAATTATTACTGCTTGAAAATGAGCAAAAAATAAGATTGAAAAAAACAAATTAATTATTATCCATAACTATCATTTTAAATAAGAAATATAGTCATAATCATTTCATAAGCGAAAAATACCATTGCAAAATCAATATGATTAATATTGTAAGAACGAATGGAAAAGCAGGATATCTAGTTTGAAAGTCTGCTGGTGGCCAGGGTGACCATGAGATTAGTCTCCCCTTAGGTGCGCTCAAGGAGTTTAAATCTTTTTCTTTTTTTGAGACTTTAGTCTCAGTGGCAAATCCTTTGTTCATATCTAGGTAAATTTATATATTAACAAAAAAAAAAAAGGAGTTGATCAACATAATTAGAGCTTCTTATTAAAAAAGGGGTTTAATTTTATTCAGCTCAAATGAGTACTTATTGAAACTTTTGACAAGAAACTGTCAGTTCTAAAAAAAACAAACCCGAAAAAGAATGTTTTTTTTATTTATTGCTCCATTTACACTGATAGGCATATTTTTTATATATTTTCCCAAATCCACTTTCAACAATAAGTTCTTGAATATTTATTTCATCTTTGTATAACTCAGCTACAGTTCTACCATATCTGTCAAAAGTAACTCGTCTAATAGAGACTTCTTTATTTGCTACTAGATCATTCAAAAAATTTCTGGCTTTTTTAGCTAGAATTATATCTGCATTCTTACCTTTTAATTCTGGTGTATCAATACAAGCAAGTCTAATTTTTTCTCCCGTAGAAGTGGTACAGGTATCGCCGTCGTAACAGTTGTTTATGAAAACTTTTGGCAAAGAAGCAAATAGTGATTCAGTAAAAGTAATTGAAGTTAATAGTATTAAGAGAAAGTGTTTCATTTAATTCTCTGCATCTTCAAATTCTCTTAGTAAACGAAAAATTTTTGAAATAAAAGGAAAGATCCATATTAATAAACCCACTACTGTGAACAAAGCAGTAAGAAAACCCAAAATAGCTAAGAAACCTCCTGTTACATCTCCTTCGTAGAATCGATCAAGTCCAATTGGAGCACCAACACCTAAAAGGAATAGCCTAGTTAAAGTTTGTTTTTCTTTTTTTCTTAACATAAACAAATATTGTGGTTTATTAAATATACTCCAGATTATATTTCAAAAATCAATTCATGCCCTTACCATTTTCCCTACCAAATTGATGAAAAATATGAGTATGAATGAGAAAGTATGAGAAGGATAAGTTAAGTTAAATTATCTATATATCTCCCTTTTGGAAACTTTAAAATTATTTTGAGAATATATGAGAAATTATGAGATCGTTTAGATACGGAGGGGGTGGGATTCGAACCCACGGTGCCCTTGCAGACACGCTAGTTTTCAAGACTAGAGCCTTAAACCACTCGACCACCCCTCCAGAGGTTATTCAGTTTTGTTGAACTTCAAAACTATAACATAAGAAATTAGTCATAGTCTATAAATTCAAAGATTAAAAATTTATTTCAAGAAACTTGTCTGAGAGAGGAATTTTATTTAAAAATGACGGGTTAAGTCGTTATAACAGTCAATTATTAGCCACATTTAGTCCAAAAGTTTAGGCCACAAAAAAAATCACCCAAAGTTGACATTTTGTTGAAATAAACCAAATAAGTTATTCCCAACTATGGCAGCGATTATTAAAACGAAGGCAACTATGGCGAAAAGAGCACTAACATCTTTTATGTCATATGGTGCTTTAAATAAAGGTTTTTGGTCTGCCATTGTTATCTAATATATAAATGCAATTGAATCATATTATTTTAATGCTTGTGAGAAGTATTAAGTTATTGTTTAGTCTAAGAATGGATAATAAAAAAGCCACTTTCAGTGGCTTTTTTTTTTAATGGTTAAATAAACTAGCTTGTGTAAGTTTTTCCTCTATAAGTTAGTTCATTGTGCTGCTTTTTAGCTGCTTCTTTGTTCTGGATGTACTTTTGTCCTCTGTAAATTAGAGTCATTTTTTTAGCTCCGGTTTCGCTTAAGTCCCCGTTCCATGGCTTAAGTCGATCTGCGGCTTGCTATACGCAAGTTGAACGTTTTGGTAGCGAATGCTACAAATTTATAATAACATCCATTAAAATTATTTGTCTAGGTTTATAAAAATAAACTTAATATATTAATGATAGATTAGGTTTCTGATAAAAATATTTATCAGAATCCCGGCTTAATTTCTCACAGGTTACATTTTGTTCGTTTTTGAGAAGTATTTTTTATTTAATGAACTTTTAAATGTAAAATTCTTAAGATTATAAAATTTGTTTTATGTTTTCTAAAAGCAAAAAACCTACAGTAAAAAAATCTGCAATAGTTGAAGAGACTCCATTATTTGCTCAATTATTACCATTCGCAAACAGAATGAATGATAAGGTCCAATTGGTAAATGCTTTGGCTTTTACTTTTATTATGGGATTCTCAATTTTTGGAATTGCTCTATGGAAACTATCAGGGCTGACCTAAATATTTTATTTTTGCAAAGCATCAATTTTTGATTCTTTGTTTTCAATTATTGTTATTAACCATCTAGAGGCTAGCCCTCTGGATATTGATCTATTTTTTAGAAATCTACATATATATATGTGTAGATTTTTTTCGTTTTTGGAGTTAAATTTTTCCTCAAAATCTAAGATATCCTCTTCTGATGTTCTTTTTCTTAGCTCATCCACCAATGCATGACTGGAGGAATCATTAAACAAGTTCCCAATATTTAAGCTTAATGTCATAAATAATTTATGTCCCTATTTATAGAGGTAGCCATAAATTAAATTTTTAAAAACTAATTTATATTTTTTATTTACAAATTATTCAAAATTTAATCTTTTGGTTTAGCAAGAGGAAGCAAGCACTTATCTGAATCACAACCTGCTGGTCCTGCTTCAGATAGTTCTCCAACATCATATTTATTAAGAGCGTCAAAGAAATCGTTATTGACTTTCCTTTCTATTACTTTATTCTGCAATGATATATATTCCTCTTTACTTATTGGTTCAAAGGGTAATCTCGGAAAAGTAGCGTTAGCACTAAATCTAGCCAGCAATGCTGCTGAAATATATCCCTCATTATTTTCTATTGCATTATGAATGGCCTTAGCTAAATCCTCGATTTCATTTTCTCTAAATTCTACGGTTGCAGAGGTATTATGCTCTGTGTAAAATTTCTGCACTTGCATGTAAAAATCAAATTGAGCTAATGCTGAGAAATTATTGATGTCTATTTGGTCTGCGCCGTCTATATTTGCCCAACTAACTTCTGTAGGGATTTCAACTAACCATTCTGTACATCTTGGATCAAATGGATTATCGAGCAAGCAACCATTTTCATCTTTATCAGATTGAGATGGAACAACTGAGTAACCATAATCCATGCAAGCTAAAGCGATTGGGTCATTTTTCCTGAAAGTTATTCTTCTTATGAATCTTTGAGCCTTTGGAGGATGCCAACCTGGAGCTGCTCCAGTAAGAAGACTTTTAGTTCCAGCTGGCTGAACTGTTGTGCATCTATTTGGTCTCCTTAGATTATGCTTATCACAATATTCCCATACAGTTTCTTTTACTATTTTTCTCCAAGAATCTAAGAATTTAGCTTCCTTTTCTTTGAAGGCCTTCCCTTCTTCGCAATTTGGCCTTCCTGCTTCCCACCATTTCAACCATGGCGTCCCAAAGGCATGGACACAAAAATCAAATAATCCAGTGAAACTTACTCCTACGATAGGATCATATTCCCTACTTTTTCTGTAACGCTCAACTTCAAATTCATGATTAAGTAAGCATGCTACAGAAAGAGCGGCTGCTTTAAAAGCTTTTTTTTGCTCTTCAAAATTTCCTGGATCAATCTGATTTAAATGAACTTCAGCCAAATTGCAATGGAAATCATTTCCCAAGATCTCCCCACAAGGGTTAAGTCCATATCGGCTCATCCTGTGGTCTAACTCTTCTTCTGAAAAAGGACCATAACTACTATTTATCCAATTTCTCGCTTCATCCTTGCCTTGTTCTGAGTAGATTTCAATAAATTCCTTTCTCAATTCATCATCTTTGAGAATATCTGCATTTGACCTTGCGATTGCTTCTGGTGCAAATTGAATAGCTCCCTCACCTGAATGGAATTGTTTTGTTACTGCATCCAAAACAGTTTGGTAAGTGGGTTTTGTATGGTAAACCCTAGTATGATTGGCCATTCTGAGGGCATCTTTTTCAGGATCTATTCTCCAATTACCATTCTCATCTTGACTCCATAAATTTTCTTTTGCTGATGCGGCTTCCTTATCATCTGAAGCAAATTGTCTCATCCCAGCACTTCTTCTTATATTCCCAGCAACTATGGTTACTGCAGCTTCATCAATTAATAAACAACACTCTACTGTGCTTAATTTCCTACCAATTGCCTTTCCAAGAAGTGATGCGACTCTAGAGTAAAGATCTTTCAATTTGATAGGATTTGCCATACCACCAAAACCTTTTAATGATTCTCCCGCAGGCCTAATATCTTCCAAATCAATATAAACATCAATTTCTCTTTCAAGACTCTCGTTACTCGATGCCTCAAGAAGATATTTATAGCTATCTACCCATCCTCTTCTGCTATCTCCAACTTTGATATGAAGATCTTTTCCTTTAATTTCTATTGATGACTTTTCTTCTCTTTGATCTTTAGGAGTTATTCCAACTTCACTGACTGATTTAATGTTTATTTTGTTAATTACCGTAGGTAGATTATTTATAAAATGAGGCTCAATTATTGCACCTGTTCCACATCCCATCATTGCTAAGTCCATCATTAATGCGAAGGCTTCCCAATCAATTAAGTTTGTTGAGGTACAATTGTATGCTCCTGAGAAATTTTGGTTCTTATTAATCCAAGGGGTTCCGCCTATCCATAACCATCTTCCTGAAGGCTGAGCTTTTTGGTTACTTTGCATTTCTCTCATTAGGATTAATTCTTCTTCAGAAAGTTTTCCTAATTCTTTTAATCCCGATAAATTCCTTTCGCCTACTTCGCTCCAGTTCTCCCTTTTGCCAGATGAAGTTTTTCTACTATAAGATCTGAAAAAAACTGGGTAAGCAGCTGGCGCAGTCTTTGGAAAATCATCTTTTTTAAGATTATTGGAATTGCTCTCTGAAGAAGCTTTATTTGGTGCAACAGTCACGATAAAAAAAAAGTATGTAAATAACCCGTACTGGAAGAATAACTCTACCTGTGGCGTCTGCAACCATTCTTACCACTATTTAACGGTTTGTGTAGAATTATGTTTAATATGAAATCTTTGTTTCAAGAAAGGATATGGAAAGAGTCCCCGAACCTGAATTAATGGAAGAAAAAGAGCAGGTCATTTCTTATGACAAAGCTGATTTTTCAGAAGGGGAAGTTAATCTAATTAATCAAATAAATCAATATCTTTTGAAAAAAAATATTTCTTTAGGTGAAAAAGATTTAATAGTTGATTTAGGGTGTGGCCCAGGAAATATTTCTGAGAAGTTAGCAATAAAATGGCCTAATACTGCAGTCGTAGGAATAGATGGTTCTAAAGAGATGATTTTGAGAGCAGAATATAATAAAAGTATTTCTAATAATCAAAAAAAATTAAAAAATTTACGCTACATTTGTTCTGATATCAAAGACATTAAATCAAATAATTTTTTATTAAAAAAAAGAATTAGCTTACTTGTAAGCAACAGTTTGATTCATCACATTACCAATCTTGAAGATTTCTTCAACACAATAAGAATTTTATCTAGTAATATTACTGTAAATTTTCACAAGGACTTAAAAAGGCCATTAGATGAAAAGTCTGCTTTAGAACTCAAAGCACAATGTTCAACTAAATATAATGAGATTTTAACTAATGATTATTATGCCTCTTTAAGAGCTTCTTATACTTTTAAAGAGTTAAAAAATTTCATCTTAGAGAATGATCTATCCTCTTTAGATGTTTTTGAGGAAGGTGAAAATTATTTAATAGTCTATGGTAATGTTTAAGAACTAAGTGAAAGGCCCTTATATTGTATAAATGAGCTTAGGTACTAAAATTCTAAATAATAAAGAAATACTGGATGCGGTAAATAAAAGAAGAAATTTTGCTATTATTTCACATCCAGATGCTGGGAAAACGACTCTTACCGAGAAGCTTCTTTTGTATGGAGGTGCCATTCAACAGGCAGGAGCAGTAAAAGCTAGGGGTAATCAGAGAAAAGCAACCTCAGACTGGATGGAACTTGAGAAACAAAGAGGTATTTCTATTACATCAACTGTATTGCAATTTGAATATGAAAGATCTGTAATTAATCTATTAGATACACCAGGACACCAAGATTTCTCCGAAGATACTTATAGAACATTAGCTGCTGCTGATAATGCAGTTATGTTGGAAGATGCTGCTAAAGGACTAGAACCTCAAACTAGAAAATTGTTTGAAGTTTGCAAGATGCGAAAAATACCAATATTTACTTTCATAAATAAAATGGATAGACCAGGAAGAGAGCCATTTTCTTTACTTGATGAAATTGAATCAGAACTTGGATTAAATACCCTACCTATAAACTGGCCAATTGGGAGTGGCGAGGAATTTAGAGGGGTTATTGATAGATTTTCAAGAGAGGTGATTTTATTTGATAAAGCAGTGAGAGGGAAACAATCGAATGAGAAAAGATTAAGTCTTGAAGATAAAGAGCTATCAAAATATGTAGAAAGAGATTTACTTGAAAACTCACTTGAAGAATTGGAGGTTCTTGATGAGGCAGGATCTAAATTTGAAAAAGAAAATGTTTTTAATGGCTCTTTAACACCAGTTTTCTTTGGATCTGCCATGACTAATTTTGGCGTAAGGCCATTTTTAGATAGTTTTTTAAAAATGGCACAAAAACCAACTTCAAGAAATAGTAATAAAGGGGATATTGAACCTGCAAGCGATGAATTTAGTGGGTTTGTTTTTAAGCTTCAGGCAAATATGGATCCAAAGCACAGAGATAGGGTTGCTTTTATAAGAGTTTGTAGTGGCAAATTTGAAAAGGATATGTCAGTTAAACATTCCAGAACTGGGAAAACAATTAGATTATCAAGACCACAAAAAATATTTGGGCAAGATAGAGAAGTAGTTGATGATGCCTATCCTGGAGATGTTATTGGTTTAAATAATCCAGGGATGTTTTCTATTGGAGATACTCTTTATACGGGTGCTCATCTGGAATATGAGGGCATACCATCCTTTAGTCCTGAAATATTCAGCTGGCTAAGAAATCCAAATCCCTCAGCATTTAAAAACTTTAGAAAGGGTGTTAATGAACTTCGAGAAGAAGGAGCTGTTCAGATTCTTTATGACTTTGATGAGAGTAAAAGAGACCCTATACTCGCAGCCGTTGGTCAATTGCAGTTGGAGGTAGTAACTCACAGATTAAAAAGTGAATATGGTGTAGATGCAAATCTTGAAGCAATGCCATATCAATTGGCTAGATGGATTTCTGATGGATGGCCAGCCATTGAAAAACTAGGCAGAATATTCAACTGTAAAATAGTTAAAGATTGTTGGAATAGGCCAGTTATTCTTTTCAAAAATGAGTGGAATCTAAATCAGTTTGTTGAAGACAATAATCAATTAAATTTAAACAAAGTTGCGCCCGTTGTTAGTGGAGTCGAACCAATTGCTTTATAAAGTCTTAATGGATTATAAAATTAGTTAATCTGTTAGTATTGGTAAAAAATTTTGGATTCAAACAGTAATAAAAACAATAACGAAAAATCACCTTATGAAATTTTAGGTGTAAAAGAAGGTGCTGCTTTTGAGGATATTCAGAAGGCTAGAGATATTAAAGTTAAAGAGGCTGGTGAAGACTTAATTTTAAAAGCGAAAATAGAATCTTCCTTTGATCAATTACTCATGGGTAGTTTGAAAGCCAGGCAATCAGGAAATGTAAGCTATGAAGCTGTGAGTGCCTCAAAAAAAGAAAAACAAATTAATCAATTTACCAATAATAACTTCCCACTTCTTTCTAAGATAAAAAATTTAAATAATAACTCTAACAATTCAAGTCAGTATAGTCTGCCAAAAATAACTACCCCCTCATTTGATAATCTTTCAATAAAAATATCTGTTGGGTTTTTATTTTTAATTTTGTTATTTATCAGTCCAGACTATAATAATAGACTTTTGCTCTCTATCTCAACATTAATACTTACCTATACTCAAATTAAATCAGGGAAAAGATTTATAGGTTCTCTGGGTTGGAGTGTTACCTTTCTCTCGATAGGATTAATATTTGGTGGATTGCTTGAAAATAATTCTTTCATTCAGGAAGTATCAAACAACTCTTTATCAATACAAAAAATTCAAAGTATTCCGGCTATGGTTATTTTATGGCTAGGCGTAATTTTTTTATGATTGATTTTCTATCATAAATTTAATTTCTTCATAACTTATAAGATATTTATTTTTACAAAATTCACAAACCAACTCTGCTTTGCCATCTTTCTTGAGGATGTCCTCTAACTCGCTCTTATCAAGCATTTTCATCGCGTTTAAACTTCTTTGTTTGGAACACTTGCATTTAAAACTCACTTCTTGAGAACGAGCTTTTTCAGAGATAGATTTATCGTCAATATCGGGAAATATATTTCTAATTAACTCAAGAAGATTATCTTTTGACTTAAATAGATCTTCGCTGAAAGAATTAATTTCTTTGCATCTTTCTTCAAGTAGTGAGACTAGCAGAGGGTCAGTATCTTTTTTAGGTAAAACTTGAGCTAATAGGCCACCACTACAAATAACACTTTTATTTTGAATTTTTTCTCCAATAAATACAGCAGAGGGAGTTTGCTCTGAATGATATAAATATGAAGCTAAGTCTTCAGCAATATTCCCATTTACTAATTCAACAGTGCTTGTAAAGGGTTCTCCAAATCCACTATCTCTAATTACATTTAAATATCCTGTACCTAATGCTTTTGTGAAATCAAAAGAATATTTATTATTATCTATTTTGACTAGGTCCAATTCTAAATTCGGATTTCCTACATAACCCCTAACTTTTCCATCTCTACCTGCATCAACTAGTAATCCTTTTAAAGGTCCGTCAGATCTAACTCTTAAAGTAACTCTCCCATGCATTATCTTCATCGAACTTGCTAAAAGCAGTGAAGCACTAAATGCTCTTCCTAAGATACAGGTAGTTAAATAAGAAAGACCGTGTCTTTTTTTTGCTTCTAAAGAAGATTCTGTTGTTAAGACCGCAACTAATCTTATTCCTCCATTTGCTGCAGTAGCCCGAACTATCTTATCCTGCATGATTTTCTTTCATGAAATTTTTGATTTTCCCTTTCTCCAAGAATAATATTCTAGAAGGAATTCCCTCAAATAAGGCAGGTTCATGAGTAACAATAATAATTGTATTTTTATTTTTTAAATCAAGAATTAAATTCTTCACGTCATTTCTCATTGAATAGTCTAATCCAGCAGTTGGTTCGTCCAGTAAAAGAATTGAGGGGTTTCTAAGTAGTTGAACTGCTACAGCTAACCGCCTTTGTTGTCCTCCACTTAGCTGTTCTGGTGGTTGAGTTAGATTAATATTTTTTAAACCAACTTTATTTAAAACTATTTCTATATTTTTTTCTCTTAAAGATTTATGGCCAATTTTTAATTCTTTCCCAATGGTTGTACCTATAAAGTATCTTTCGGGAAATTGGAATACTACTCCACAAAACCATCTTCTTTGTCTAGAAGATAAAATTTTATTCTTCCAAGCAATTTTCCCTTTTTGTGGATTTGTTAATCCGCTTATTATTTCGAGTAGTGTTGTTTTCCCAGTACCACTATTGCCGCAAATTAAAATGATTTCATTTTCATGAACTTTTAAATTTAAATTGTCTATTATTTTTCTTTCACCAGTTTGGGGTTGATAAGATATTTCTTTTAAGTCAAGCATTATTAATTAAGTTATAGGTATGAATTTTAATCTAGTAATAACTTACTTATAATAGCTGTAGATCTAAAAAGTTATTAGTCAATATGAATATTATTTTTAGGGAAGTTGATCCTTTTAATTGTTGGATATGGATCAGGTTTGCAGAATCACCAACTCAAGATGAAAAAAATTATCTAGATGGTGTTTTTGATAGTTGGTACGTTTTAGGAAGATTAGGTGGATTTAATTCTGAAAATTTGCAAACTCATGAAGAGGGTTCCGATCTGAGTTGGATGTCCTACGATAATGATCAAAAAAATGCATCTCTTCCAGCCTTAATGCATAATTTAGGAATTATGGAATATCAAAATTTTTGGGGAAGATGTTGGGTTGATTTTGGAACTTCAGACTCCATTTCAATAGATATATTAATAAATTCTTTGAATGAGATATCAAATAATTATGTAAAAATTGAAGAGTTAATTATTGGGGGTGAAAATAATGATTGGGCAATTGAAGAACATGAAGATTTAGTTTTCAAAGATTAAGTGTTTTAGATGGAAGACTTAACTAGATTAATAATTTCCCATGAGAGAATTGAAAATATTAAGAACAAAAACTTAGAACTTTCTAAAGAAGAGGCTCATTATTTAAATAAAGTAATGAGGATAAAAAATGGTAAAGAAATATTTATAGCTAACGGAGAGGGCTCATTATGGAAAGCTATAAAAGTTAAAAATGATTGTTTAGAAATAATTCAATTAAAAAAACCTTATTTATTTCAAGAACAAGAAATTTACCTATTAGGAATAGCTGTTGTTATACCAAAAAGTGGTTTTGAGGATATTTTAAAAATGTGTACTGAAATAGGAATTGATTATATACAGCCATTATTTTCAGAAAGACAGGTAAACAAAAATTTAAATTTTTCGAGAAAACTTTTGAGATGGAATTCAATTATCAAAGAAGCAGTTGAGCAAAGTGAGAGATTATGGAAACCATTTATTTTAGATGGTATGGATATTATTGAATGGTTAAAAAGTAGAGATAATCAAGAAAGAGTTTCAATTTCTATAACTAGAGAAGAAACAATGTATGACTTAAATAAATGGTTAAGAAAACAGCAAGAATTTGAGAATAAAAAAGGAGGTATTTTTTGGAATGTAATCGGCCCTGAAGGAGGTTGGTCCTCTAAAGAAATTGATTTTTTTAATAAAAATAATATTACCTTTGTTAAACTTTCTGATACTATCTTAAGAACTTCAACAGCTAGTATTAACGCATCATCAATTCTAAATCAATGGAGAATTGATTTGAAATTAAGTAATTAGATAAATATGGATTTAATTAGAAATCAATTTTTTATAGGTTTTTTTATTAATTTTATTTTGATTTATATATTTTGCAAGATTCCTTTGATGACAAAAGGTGGTTGGATTAGTGCAGGTATTTTAGGAACAATTTTGTGGGGTTGTTTGTCTTGGCAGGGATGGATGTCAGTTGTAATTTATTTAATATTTGGATCTCTCGTTACTAAAATAGGTTTTAAATTTAAAAAAGAACAAGGAATAGCTGAAAAAAGAGGTGGGAGAAGAGGTCCTGAAAATGTATGGGGCTCCGCAGCTACAGGATTATTTCTTGCAATTATGACTAAATTTAATCCCGCCAATGTAGTGATTTTTAAAATAGGATTTGCTGCAAGTTTTGCTGCAAAGTTGGCGGATACTTTTGGCAGCGAAATTGGGAAAAGGTTTGGGAAGGATACATATTTAATTACTTCTCTTAAAAAGGTTGATAGAGGAACAGAAGGAGGAGTAAGTTTAGAAGGGACATTAGCTAGTTTTTTGGGATCAATATTTATGGCCTTTGTAATGCTTCGTCTATCAATTATTTCTACAAAATATCATTTTATAATTGTTGTATTTTCTGGATTCTTTGCAACACTTTCTGAAAGTATTATTGGAGCTAAATTTCAAAACAAATATAAATTAAGTAATGAATTAGTAAATGCTATTCAGACAAGTATTGCATCTGTTTTTGCTATCTTTGCTCTAGTTTTATATTCATATTTTTTAAATTAAAAATATTTGGAAAGATCTAGGATTCCTTCCATTTTGTAAGTATCTCCCAGCTCTTCAGTCTTTGGAAAAGCCAGAAATGACCTTCGGAATTTAAATGAATTCCATCATGCGTAATCCAGTTTTTACTCCTTTTATCAGAGTACATTTCTCTAAAAGTAGGAAGAAATGGGACATTTTGATTGAGGCATACTTCCTCCATTCTTCTTTCATAAGAATTGCAAAAATCATTTGAGTACCATAGACATCCTGCGAACGGCATTTTGCTCTCGTCAACAGGCGTCAGACCAATAACAAAGACATTTGTTTGAGAATTCATTTCATTAATAAGTCTCTCTAATCCATATTGAAATCCACCTATATCTAATTGATGTCTTCCGTTATTCTGACCAATTGCTGCAGTGTCGTTAAGACCAACATTAAGCAGAATTGCTTTAGGTTTGTTTCTTCTCGTTTCTCCTCTAGATGACCATTCTTTTTCCCATCTAGATGAAACTTTTTCTATCCCATCTCCCCTTACGCCAAGTTGATAAATTACTGGCCCACTTTGGTTTTTGCACCAATCTTTTCTAAGCCTTTCACACCATCCGCCACCTTCATTATCTCCCCATCCATAAACTGAACTATCTCCAATTACAACTAGCTGTTTTGGTAAACTAATCACTATAACCGGAAAAAAATAATTACTTGATTCAACAAATTATTCTTAGAAATCAAGTTAAACTATTTTTGATTTTACCATTTATTAATTCGCCAACTATTGCGATGGAGCTATAAGCTATCAAAACTACGGTAACTTCTTGCCATGCGAAGGAACTTAGTGATTCTTGCAATTGCCAACCTAGACCAACACTTCCAATAACTCCAACAATTGCAGTTTCTCTAATAATGATGTCAGATCTATAAGCGCAATATGATAAGTAACTTTTTGCTTGTTGAGAAAATAAACCTAAAAGCCAACTAGTCTTTTTTGAGATTCCTAGAGATTTCATTGCAATATAATTTCTCTTGTCTTGGCTATCTAGATTTGTAAAAAGTAATTTGCTTGTAATACCAGCATTGTGGAGACCTAATGTTAAAGCTGCTAAAGATACAGAAGGATTATTAAAAGTTAATAGAGTTAGAAGTATTACAGGTGTAGGTATTAAACGTAATAAAAATGCAAAAATTTTTATAAAAATTTTAGAAGTATTGTTGTTAAAAATTCCTATTACTAACGGAGGTAAACTAATTGCGATTCCTGTTGATAAAAGACTTAAAATTATTGTTTCTAATATAAGTTGCAAGAAATCAAATAATCCTAAATCTGAGCTTGATTTAAATAGAGAACTAATGGAATTAAAATTTTCAAAATTATTATTAAAAATATAATAAAGAAAATATGAAAAAGAAAATAAAATTGTTATGAAAAAAACTGCAATAAAAAAAATAGATAGGATTTTATTTGTAGTATTAAATTTTATTTTTTTGATAATTAATCCAGAAAGAATTATCAAAATTGCTAAGGACCATAAATAAGTCCATAACTCTCTAAAATTCAAAGTTTGGAAAGATAAAAAAATACTGGTACCTATTCCTCCAATTCCAAAAAGTCCTAAAATCACCGTACTTCTTATTGAACACTCTAATCGATATAAACCAAAGTTTTTAAATGTATTTATTATTGGATTCCATATTAAAGTTAGTAAAGAAGAAAATTTAGGTGCACTTATTTGATTTATAGATTCAAAACTTTTGTAGTCAATAGTTTCTAATTGTTCAGCAAAAACTTTTGAATTTACAGCAATATAAGGTATACATATAGCTATTATTCCTATCGAAAAATTTATTCCATATATTTGCATTAATAGTATTCCCCAAACCACTTCGTGTATAGATCT
The DNA here is from genome assembly GCA_017644425.1 of Prochlorococcus marinus CUG1433. NCBI lineage: Bacteria > Bacillati > Cyanobacteriota > Cyanophyceae > Synechococcales > Prochlorococcaceae > Prochlorococcus > Prochlorococcus marinus. The sequence goes on along the minus strand of JAEPLN010000001.1, from coordinate 290,441 downwards.
TATTATTGTTAGAAAAAACCTTATTATGCGGTAGAAAAAATTTGGAATATTAAAGATTTTATAAAAAATATTTGAGGAAATTATTCCAAAAATTGCTCCAAAAATAATACTTACTAACCAACTAAAAAAACCAATTAAGATAGTTTCATTTAATCGCTTAATTACGATAATTATAATTTCATTATCGATCTTGGGATTAAATGCAGAAATTAAGAATTCTTGGAATAATTTAAATCCTCCAAAATGAATATTGTTTATTAATTGATACCCTAGAGGTATGCATACCAAAATTGGAAGAAAAGATAATGAGGTATAGTTTAATTTTAATTTATTCAACTAATTAATATATTTTGTCTAAATGAAGCTTCTTTAAGTTATTTCTTTTGATATTGAAAATAATTTCACCACCCCTGATTCCAATAACTTTATCGAAATCCTTCATCAAATCTAATCGATGTAATGCAACTAATACCGTCTTTGGGGATTTTTTTGTATTATTTTTAATGGCACTTTCTAGCAGTAGGTTTTTAATTGTTGTTATCAATTTGGGATCTAGATTATTAAAAGGCTCATCTGCAAGTAATATATTAGACTCTTGAATCAATGATCTAGCTATAGCCACCCTTTGTTTTTGTCCTCCAGATAGTTTTCTGATTTTTTTGTCGTAAATAGAGTTATGAAGTCTACATAATTGCATATATTTATGCGCCTTATTAAAAGAACTTATATTTAGCAAATTTTTCAAAGCGAAATAAAAATTGTTTTCCGCAAGTAGTCCACAATTAACATTTTGTTCTGCAGAAAGATCTTCTATTAATCTTAAATCTTGCCATATAGTTGTTATTTTACTTTTCTGCTTTCTATCTAATTCCTCGAAACTTTTATTGAATAATTTAACCTCACCTTGAGTTGGCTTGATAGTGCCATTAAGTACTGATATAAGTGTAGTTTTTCCTGAACCACTTTTACCAAGAAGTGCAATTTTCTCTCCTGAATTTATTTTTAAATTTACTTTATTAAGAATTAGATTATTTTTGTATTTATAAGATATGTTTTTTAATTCTAAGAGATTATTATTCATCTAATTTTATTTAATTTTCTCCCAATGTCCTCTATATTTTTATACTGTTTTGCTTCTGCATTTACAAATCTTTTTGCATTGAACATATCTAATATCTGTTTATGTGATTTTTGATTTATATCTAAATTTAGAATTACTGATTTAAGTTGTTTTGTAAAACCTTCCCCGAATTTATTGTCAAGATCCCCTTGCGCTACCCAATGATAGTCAACATATTCTGGGGTGATCCAGAATAATTCTAAATTACTTGTTCTTTTGGTATTATTTTTAAGATTGTTTTCCCAAACTTGTTTATTTAAAGCTCCAGCATCAAATGCGCCACTATTAACTAAAGCTATAGTGGCATCATGGCTTCCACTAAAACCTGCTTTTTTCCCTTTGAAGTGTTTAATTTCTACTCCTGCTTGATTTAAAAAATATTCTGGCATTAATCTTCCAGAAGTTGAGTTTTCAGAGCCAAAAGTAAATCTTAAATTCTTTAGTTTTTTAAGTCCTTTAATGTTTGAAATTGAGTTAATTTCTAAATTTTTGTTTACTATAAAAACACTTTTAAATTCCTTATCGATATCTCTTTGAGCTAGAACAACTGAATTAGGAGTTTGTAATCTTGCTTGAACTCCTGATAGACCACCAAACCAAACTAAATCTAAATCTTTAGTTCTAAATCCAGTTACTGCTGCCACATAATTAATAACAGGAATGTATTTAACTTCTACATTAAGTTGTTTGGATAATTCTTTTGAAAATAAATTTAATCTTTTGTCTAAAACATCTTGATTTTGATCAGGTATCGCTCCAACTTTTAAAACTTTGGGATTTGAAAATACAGGTGATGAAAAAATTGAAAATAATATAGATAAACTTAATAGGAAATTTTTAAAATTTAACATGATAGATTTTAGATTAGTAATATTCGGATATCGCTTTTTCAAGTCTTTCTAATCCATCTTTTATTTTAATGTCTGAAGCGGCACAAGACATTCTTATACATTCGTCAGCTCCAAAAGCTTTTCCTGGTACGACAACTAATCCATAATCTTGAAGAGCTTTATTGCAGAAATCAACAGAAGTAATTGAGGAGTTAGGTAATCTTGGAAATGCGTAAAATGCCCCATTAGGTTCTTCAATATAAATACCATTTATATTCTTAAGGCCTTTATAGAGAAGACTTCTTCTTTGATCATAATGACTATTTATCATTGAGAAATATTCATTATTAATTTTTAAAGCCTCCAAAGCACCTTTTTGAACAAAAGAGCAAACATTACTTGTACTTTGACTTTGTAATGCTGAGGATGCTTTGATTGCATCTTTGGGACCTACTAAATATCCTATCCTCCAGCCAGTCATGGCCCATCCTTTAGCAAACCCATTTATTATAAAAATCCTATCTTTTAAGTCATTTGCTAATGAAGATAAGCTGTAGTGTTGAAATTCTTTTTTAAGGATTAGTTCGTAAATCTCATCAGAAAGAATATTGATATTTGGATTTTCTCTGACTAAATCGGCAATTTCTAATAATTCTTCCTTTGACATAACTCTTCCAGTAGGGTTATTTGGAGAATTGATAATTATAAATTTAGTTTTTGAAGAGATTTTAGACTTCAAATCTTTTATATTTATTTTAAATCCATCTTCTGCTGAAGAATTTGTAAAAATTGGCTTTCCACCCGCCAATCTAACCATCTGGGGATAACTTAACCAGTATGGAGAAGGAATAATAACTTCGTCTCCAGTATTTAACAAAACTTGGAAAAGATTATATATTGCTTGCTTAGCACCATTTGTAACCATTACATTTTCAAATTCATAATTTAAATTGTTTTGAACTTGAAATTTATTTGCAATTGCTTTTCGGAGATCTAAATTGCCTGCTGCGGGCCCGTACTTTGTGAATCCATCAAATATAGCTTTACTTGTAGCTTCTATAACTTCTTTTGGAGCATTAAAGTCAGGTTCTCCTGCGCTTAAATTGCAAATATCTACTCCTTCTTTAGATAATTGATTTGCTTTGGCACTTATCTGCAATGTAAGAGAAGGCTCAATTGAAAGTGCCCTTTCCGATAAATTAACTTGACTCATTGACTTATAACTTTTCAAATATGACTTTTAATAATGACAAATGCATAGATTAAGAATAAATAAAAGTATCACATAATGGTTTAATTTAGTTCATTTTCTTAATCTATTTTATTTTCATGTTTTGAGTTCTTAAGATAAAAAATATTTAAAGTTTTATTTTCGGTGAAAAGGTTAGTTATTGGGAGAGGAAGTGTATTTGCAGAATTGTTAATAATTGGTGAGGCACCTGGAGCTCAGGAAGACTTAGAAGGAAAACCATATGTAGGTAAATCCGGCAAGTTATTAAACGAATTATTGATAAAAGCTGGGATTGACTATAAGGAGGATGTTTATTTTTGCAATGTTATTAAATGTCGTCCACCAAATAATAGAAAACCCACTGCTAGAGAAATTAATATTCATAAACCTTGGTTGTTAAAGCAAATAAAGCTAGTTGATCCAAAATTTATATTACTTACTGGTTCGACTGCTGTGAGGGCTATTTTAGAAGTTAAAGATCCTATAAGCAATTTAAGAGGCCAATGGATTAAAAAAGATGGGAGAGAAATTATGGTAATTTTTCATCCATCTTATTTGTTGAGATTTCCTTCAAAAGAAATCAACAAACCTTACCATCTAACTTTGAAAGACCTAGAGAATGTAAGTAGTAAACTATATGCCGTATAATTTAGAGAATCCTTTTTGAATATCAAAAATTTTAATGTCATTAACTCAATCAAAAGAGGTTAATAGTCTCTCCAAAAGATATTCAACTCATATTGAGAGAAGGATAACTAGAACAGTAATGGTTGGTGATGTAGCTATTGGAAGTGATTATCCAGTAAGAGTTCAATCGATGATAAATGAAGATACTATGGATGTCGAAAATGCTTACTTAGCTATCAAAAGACTTCATGATGTAGGTTGTGAAATAGTAAGGTTAACTGTGCCTTCCTTAGCGCATGCAAAAGCAGTAGGAGATATTAAAGCAAAATTATTAGAAAATAATATCAATACCCCTTTGGTAGCTGATGTTCACCATAATGGCATGAAAATTGCAATGGAGGTTGCAAAGCATGTTGATAAAGTAAGAATTAATCCTGGATTGTTTGTGTTTGAAAAATCAGACCCTACAAGAACTGAATATACAGATGAGGAATTTGAAACCATCAAACAAACAATACTTAAAAGATTTACCCCTTTAGTTGAAGTTTTAAAGGCTGAAAACAAAGCTCTAAGGATTGGAGTTAATCATGGGTCTCTATCCGAGAGGATGCTTTTTACTTATGGAGATACGCCATTAGGAATGACAGAATCTGCGATGGAGTTCGTCAAAATTTGTGATGAGCTTGATTTTCATAACATAATTATCTCTATGAAAGCTTCTAGGGCTCCAGTCATGATGGCAGCTTACAGAATGATTGCAGATAGGCTTGACTCAGAAGGATATAACTATCCCTTACATTTGGGAGTGACCGAAGCTGGAGATGGTGATTATGGAAGGATCAAAAGTACTGCAGGAATCGGAACGCTTCTAGCAGAGGGATTAGGAGATACCATTAGGGTTTCTTTAACAGAAGCCCCAGAGAAGGAAATACCAGTGTGCTATTCAATTTTGCAATCTTTAGGATTAAGAAAAACAATGGTTGAATATATCAGTTGCCCTAGTTGTGGTAGAACACTTTTCAATTTAGAAGAAGTTGTAGATAAAGTTAGGAATGCTACTTCACATTTGACTGGTTTAGATATAGCAATAATGGGATGTATAGTAAATGGACCAGGAGAAATGGCAGATGCTGATTATGGTTATGTTGGTAAAGGCAAAGGAACTATTGCACTATATAGAAGGAAAGAAGAGATAAAAAGAGTACCTGAAGATGAGGGGGTTAATGCTTTAATTCAACTTATTAAGGATGATGGCAAGTGGATTGACCCTTAAGGATTTGTCAAATTTCTAATTTTTAAATAATTTTTTTTTATAATGAAAAATAATTGTTTTTTTAAAGATAAGAAAATTGCTTAAAAAAAAATTTATAATTTTATTTGCTACTACTTTTTCTGGGATATTTTATAGTATTCCTGCAGAAGCAACAGTTTTAAAAAATAGTTACAAAGAAGTAATTGATAATGTTTGGCAAATTGTATATAGGGATTTTCTTGATTCAAGTGGCAAATTTCAAAGGTCTAATTGGATAGAGTTAAGAAAAGAAGTTTTATCAAAAACATACTCTGATAGTAATGAAGCATATGATGCGATCAGGAATATGTTATTGAGTTTGGATGACTCCTACACGCGATTCTTAGAACCAAAGGAATTTAATCAAATGAGAATTGATACTTCTGGTGAGCTTACGGGAGTTGGTATCCAAATAATTAAAGATAAAGAATCTGATGACTTAATAATAATTTCTCCTATAGAGGGAACACCTGCTTATGATGCTGGAATCAAATCTAGAGATAAAATTTTATCTATAGATAATATTTCTACAGAAGGGATGAATATAGAAGATGCCGTTAAATTGATAAGAGGGAAAAGAGGTACTAAAGTTAAGCTGGAAATTCTTAGAGGTTCTAAATCATTTTTTAGAGTTTTATCAAGAGAAAAGATTGAAATAAAATCTGTTTCAAGTAGGGTGAACAAAACCAAAAACGGCTTATTAATTGGCTATGTAAGAATAAAACAATTTAATGCAAATGCCTCAAGAGAGACAAGAGAGGCTATTAATGATTTAGAAACAAAAAGGGTCTCTGGATATGTTCTTGATTTAAGAAGCAATCCGGGAGGCTTGCTAGATTCCAGTATTGATATATCTAGGCATTTTATTAATAACGGAATAATAGTAAGTACACTAAGCAAAGATGGTTTAAAAGAAACTAAAAGAGGAAATGGTCAAGCTCTAACAAAAAAGCCCTTAGTTGTCCTGGTTAATGAGGCTTCTGCAAGTGCTAGTGAAATAGTTTCTGGAGCAATAAAAGATAATAAAAGAGGTAAGTTGGTTGGGAAAAAAACTTTTGGTAAAGGTCTAGTTCAGTCCATGAGAACTCTTGTAGATGGTTCAGGATTAACTGTCACTGTTGCTAAGTATTTAACTCCGAACGGAACGGATATTAATAAATCAGGAATTGTTCCAGATATAGAAGTAAAAATGAATATTAATCCTATTCTTCCAAGAGAGGTTGGTACTAGAAAAGATAATCAATATAGAGCAGGCGAAAAAGAACTTATAAATATAATTAAAAGAAAAAACCAGATTAGTCAATTTGACCCTAAGACTAAAAACCTGAAGGCATTCTTAGGAATTAATAAAAGGGAAAAAGTATTTTCATTAAATTAATTACTCATATCCAACATTCTTTTTATTGGAACATATGCTTTTTTAATTATTTCTGAGTCAAGTTCAATAGATGGAGAATTATTTTTCAAACAATCAAGAATTTTTTCTAGAGTATTTAATTTCATATAGGGACACTCGTTACATTTGCAACCGTCTATATCCGGAACCTCAATAAAAATTTTGTTAGGTTCTTTCTTCTTCATTTGATGTATTATTCCAGGTTCAGTTAATACCATGTAAGTTTTTGATGTATCTTTGGTGATGAAATCAAGCAGTTTACTTGTTGATCCAATAAAGTCTGATAGAAGTAGTAAATTTTGACTGCATTCAGGATGAGCAATTACTTTAGATCCTGGATTTTGGTATTTTAATTTTAGTAGTGCTTCTTCACTAAATGATTCATGAACAATACAGCTGCCAGGCCATAATTTAAGATCTCTTCCTGAATTTTTCTGTACCCATCTCCCAAGGTTCTGATCTGGTGCAAATATTATCTTTTTATCTTCAGGTATCTTTTTAATTAATGAGACTGCATTACTACTTGTACATATCAAATCACTTTGAGCTTTTACTTCTGCAGTACAATTAATATAACTTACGACATAGTGATCTGGATTTTCTTCCCTGAACTTTTGAAATTTATCTGAGGGACAATCGTCTGCTAATGAGCATCCTGCATCAATATCTGGTAATAGGACTGTTTTATTTGGGCTAAGTATTTTTGCGGTTTCGGCCATAAAGTGTACCCCGCAAAAAATTATTATATCTGCATCATTATTTGCAGCTTTCCTAGATAGATCTAATGAATCGCCAATAAAATCTGCAATTTCCTGAATCTCTGGAGCTTGATAATAGTGCGCAAGAATAATGGCATTAGCTTTTTTGCAACGCTCCTTTATTTCAGAAATCAATTCCTCTTCGTTTTGAATGGATTTCTGTTTTGCAGTAGAAGTTATACTGGTCAGGATTTAGAATATCTCTAAATAGATTATATGCCTTTAAACAGAAAAAATTCTGACAAATTTAAAAATTGCTATTGTTGGTGACTGTCATGGTCAATGGTCTGAATTAGACTTGAAAGTCTTATCGATTATAAACCCAAATATTGTTTTATTTGTTGGTGATATTTCTGATGGGAGTGTCAAAATAATTAAAAAAATTAATGAGATCAAAATTCCTACTTTTGTTATTTTAGGAAATCATGATAGAGGAAAGGACTCTACAGGCGAAACTCTCTCAAAGCAGATACGTGTTCTTGGTGGAAAATATTGTGCATGGGATTTGAAAGTTTTTAATAATCAAATAAATTTACTATCTGCAAGACCATGTAGTTCTGGCGGAGGCTATTATCTTTCAAAAGAAGTTAAAGGCGTTTATGGACCTATTACCGAACAAGATTCAATAAATAAAATCATCAAATGTTCAGAAGAGAGTGTCGAAGATATACCTTTAATAATTATGTCTCATGCTGGCCCTTCGGGTTTAGGCTCAGAAGCTAAAAGCATTTGTGGGAAAGACTGGAAATTACCCCCTTTAGATTGGGGAGATAGAGATTTGTCCGTGGCTATTTCTCAAATACAAAAGAGAAGAAAAGTTGATCTTGTGATTTTTGGTCATATGCATAATCGGCTAAAAAGAAATCTTGGTTTAAGAGAGATGTTTAAAATTGATAGCAAAGGGACAATTTATTTAAACACTGCAGTAGTGCCAAGATATAAAACTGATGAAGATGGGAAATTACTAATTAACTTTTCATGGATTGAGTTTGAAAAAAAACAATTAATGCATGTTTCTCACCGATGGTATTCAGAGTCTGGTGTAGTTTGTGAAGAAGATAAATTTTTTTAGGGTTAGATATTTTTGATCACATTTTAAGTATTTTTGGGCTTTTCGAATCTTGAAAATAATGTTTGAGATAAAATATAACCCGCAATTCCTGCTGCTGTAAAAGCTAAACCATTTTTAAATAATGGTAATAAATCATTTGTTCTGGATATTATTGGTGCTAGACCAAAAATTCCAAATAACATTCCCCATAAAGGAGAAAGAAGAGCTAAAAATCCAATTGATATTAATTGACCTTCTTTTCGTGGCGCAGATGCGAAACCTGCTACTAATCCTCCAAGAATAGATGTACATAAAGTCCATATATATTGTTCTTTGGGCAAGCCAGGAACAACTTGACACCCCCCTCTTTCAAGGCAAATCTTTACGGAATTGATTGCATCTAGTACTGCACCATCTTCACCATGATCTTTTACGTAATATTGATTTCCGAATCTTGTTTGAAGTTCAACCCAAAATAACCTTGGCATAAAATTAAAATAAGCCTCTCCGACGTTAAAGTTCAGTAAATTTCCTCCTCTAGGATCAGCAACTATTAACAAACTTGTCTCATCTAAATCCCAATAGTCCTTTATTGCACTACCGGGAGAACTCTCAAACTGAGATAAATATTTAATTTTCCATCCACTTTCAATTTCAAGATTTTTGAGCTTGTCTTCTAAAGATTTTTTCTGAATAGGGCTTAATGTTTTAGCTAAATCAATTACTGGTGTTTTTTCTTCTGGTAAAAGATTTGGATTATTTATAGCGAAAACGGGTTTATGTGAAATTAAAACTAATATAGATAGAAATATTCCCAATAAATAGTTAATCTTTGAAGGCATAAATAAGTTTTGTCTCTTTATATTTTCGCCGATGAATAGCTTACCCGCGAATAATCCAGATTGGTTAGTAAAAAAAATAATAAAAATGGGTGGGACTATAAGTTTTTATGACTTTATGAATTTTGTTTTAAATGATCCTATTAATGGTTATTACGGCAGTGGCAAAGCTGAGTTAGGCGTTCGAGGAGATTTTGTCACATCACCCTCTTTATCTGATGATTTTGCTTTTTTGACTGGAAAACAAATAGAAGATTGGTTAATTCAGTTTAAAAATAGTTTTTTATCTAATCAAAAATTAGTTGTAATTGAATTTGGAGCAGGCGATGGAAGCTTTATGCGTGGATTAATTAAATACTTTTTAGAAAATAACAAGAATTTTTTGGAAGGAGTTTCTTTTTTAATTATTGAACCTAATGAAGGGATGGTAGAAAAACAAAAAAATAAATTGGAGGAATTTTTAAACTTAGGGATTGAAATTATATGGAAATGTTTGGAAGAAGTAGAGGAAAATAATTTAAATGGAATAGTTTTTGCAAATGAGGTTTTAGATGCTTTGCCAGTAGAGAGAATAACTTTCTCAAAAGGAAAATTAATTCGACAAGCAGTTTCTATAGACAAAAATTCTCAAAAATTATTTTTTGATGAAATGCCAATTACTAATGAATTGGAAAAAAGTATTGAACTTGCTAAAAATGAGTTAGGAATCACTATCCCGCCTGAAGATGCTCTCGAAGGGTGGACGACAGAATGGCATGTAGATAACTCAAAATGGTTGGAAGCTATTTATGGGAAAATCAATAATGGTATTTTATTGATAATTGATTACGCTAAAGAAGCCAAAAAATACTACACCTCTAGGAATTCTGATGGGACGATAGTTTCTTATGAAAATCAAAAAATGACTAATAATGTCCTATATTCTCCTGGAAATTGCGATTTAACATCTCATGTGTGCATAGAAACTTTAATTAATGATGCTGAGACTCTTGGATTTGATACTGTTGGAATAACTAAACAAGGAGAGGCTTTGTTGGCACTTGGATTGGCAGAGAGACTTTATGAGATTCAGAAAGAAATTAAAGAGGATTTATCAAATGCCCTTCTAAGAAGAGAGGCTTTACTTAGACTCGTTGATCCTATTTGTTTAGGTGATTTTAAGTGGTTTGTTTTTAAAAAGTTTAAGGATAAGGAAATGAATATAAATTCAACCTGTTTACGTTAAGAAAAAAACTTTAAAAATAATGAATCTTCTACGTCATCATATATATCAACAGCACCAATTTCTTTCGGTAATATAAATCTCATTTTGCCATCACGCACTTTTTTATCGCCCATAAGTATTGTTAGAACGTCTTCTTTATTTATTTTGGGGATCTCGGTAGGAAGATCATAACTCTTCAAAAGATTCTTCTGTCTCTCTAATTCTTCTTTAGACCATAACCCTTTTTCAATTGCTATTTCCCCCGCAATATTCATACCAATTGATATTGCCTCACCATGTAGAAATTTGCCGTATCCACATAAATTTTCAATAACGTGACCAAAAGAATGGCCATAATTCAATATTGCTCTAACACCATTTTCATGTTCGTCTTGAGAAACAATATGAGACTTTGTTTTAATTGAACTATTAATTATTTTAATTAGATATTCATTTCTGAGATTTATAAGTTCATTTTTGTTTTTTTCAATTTCTAAGTATTCGAAAAGTTCTTTATCTTTTATTACTCCGTATTTTATTACTTCGGCCATGCCAGCACTAAATTCTCTTTTGGGCAAACTTTTTAAAGTTTCTGGATCAATAAAAACTGCTTTAGGTTGATTGAAAGCTCCAATTAAATTCTTACCTTTTGGATGATTTACTCCTGTTTTTCCTCCCACAGACGAATCAACCATTGATAATAATGTTGTTGGAATCTGAATATATTCGATACCTCTCAGCCAAGTCGCGGCTGCAAAACCACTTATATCTCCCACAATTCCTCCTCCGAGGGCAATAACTATTGAGTTTCTATCTAAGCCAAATTCAAATGCAACATCATATATTTCACTTAAGGTTTTTAAGTTTTTATATGATTCTCCAGCCTTGATAAGGAACATTTTGGCCTGAAACTGATTATCTTTTAAATTATTTAAGAATTTTTCTCCATACAAATTTGATATTTCTATATTTGAAATCACAAGTATTTTTCTATTCTTTGTTATTCCAATTTTTAAGAGTTCTTCGCTGATATTATTCAGTATCCCTGCTTCTATAGTTACTTCGTATGACTTATCACCTAGTGGGACTAATATTTTTTTCTTATTCACAATTGATTACCTAGTTAAAATTTATAAATATTTAGTATTAAATACTTTATATATTAGCAAAATCTAAGCTCTAGATACTTAAAAATTCAGTTGTTAAGAATTAGAAATGGTAATAAAATCATGCTATGAGTTTAAAAAAAAATATAAACAACATTAAAAAAAATTATTCCCTAGGAATAATTGGTGGAGGTCAATTAGCTTTGATGTTAACTGAGGCAGCAAAAAAAAGAGATTTAGAAGTATGTGTGCAAACAAAATCTTGTAATGATCCTGCTGGTTCAAAAGCAGATCATGTCATAGAAGCTGATCCTTTAAAGATAAGAGGTAATAAATCATTAATTAAAGAGTGTGAAAAAATAATTTTTGAAAATGAATGGATAAAAATTGATAAATTAAATTTAATTGACAATAATGATATTTTTGTTCCAAGTCTTAATTCAATTAAGCCATTGGTAGATAGGTTTTCTCAAAAAAAATTATTAGATAGAATGAATATTCCCTGTCCAAAATGGATAAGTATTGAAGATTTTAAAAATCTCTCGGGTGAGGAAATTAATAATTGGACTTTTCCATTAATGGTAAAATCGAATAAAGGTGGATATGACGGTAAAGGGAACATAAAAATAAATAAAAAAGAAGATTTAGATTCTTTTTTAACAGAGAATAATTCTGATGAATGGTTAATAGAAGAATGGATAGGGTATGAAAAAGAACTGGCTCTTGTTGGTTCGAGAGATAGGACCGGTAAGATAAGATTCTTCCCAATCGTTGAGACATTCCAATCAAACCATGTTTGTGATTGGGTTCTTGCACCTGGAATAAATGAATATGATTTGAACTTATTTGCAATAAATATTTTCTCTTCAATAGTCAATGAACTTAATTACGTTGGAGTTTTAGCAATTGAATTCTTCTATGGAGATAATGGTCTTTTAATTAATGAAATAGCTCCTAGAACACATAACTCAGCTCATTTCTCTATTGAAGCTTGCACTTCAAGTCAGTTTGATCAATATGTTTGCATTTCTTCTGGGATAATGCCACCTGAAATTAAAATGAACTGTGAAGGTGCAATTATGATAAATCTACTGGGGTTAAAAAAGAATTTCCCAATCTCAATGGAAACCAGAATTAAAATGTTATCTGAAATTGAGGGTTCTAATATTCATTGTTATGGCAAATCTCGCGAAATTCTTGGAAGAAAAATGGCTCACATCACATTTTTATTAAATGGTAAAACGGATTCAGAAAGATATGATGAAGCTCAAATTTTATTAACTATGGTAAGAGACATTTGGCCATCTCCAAATGCATAAAAAAATAAGTTAGAGTTAGATTACTGGATCTTTGGTTAAGTTCTTCTTTATGTGCTCTGATCTGACTCTCTTTCGACATGAGGAGACTGTTGTGACGTGGTAGTAAACCGATCTTGTAATCGGAAACGAAAGCCCACTTTGAATCCTCTTCTGGCATTTCCAGGTCGATGCAGCAGAGAACTGACGGGGATCCGGTGTTACCTATCAAAATGCTTGCTAAAACAGGCTTTTGGTGGGTATTTTATTTTTTTGGAAAAACTGAGCTTTTTTATTCTCTATCAGTGAAAATAATTTATTTGCCAAAATACTTGACGATCCATTTCTAATACATTTATATTAGTAGTACACATGTATTATAAAGCAATGACTTTAGGAGGAGCTAATGTTTGGACTAATTTTTCTTACGGTTATCGTAATGAGTCCCCAAGTGGTTGGTTGCTTAGCCAAGACCGCAGCAAATTAATTTTATTTATAAGGAATAAAAAATCTCCAAGAAATAGTATGAGAATTTTTGCACATACATATTATGCAAATGATCTTGGTGAGCCAATGGCACTTAAATCATCTACTCAAATGTATTTGGATAATGCTTGGGATAAATGGCATGACCTTCAATTAGAAGGTTGGACTTTTGAAGAACTTGAATTACCTGAATCTGTATGACTGACCTAAATCCAATCAAAAAGAAATTATCAAAAGTAGATAGAAAAATATCTATGCAAGACCCATCAAAATTATTAGCAGAATTTTTTAATGGTGTTGTCATTGAACTTGATGAAGAATGTAAATATGACTCATAAAGAATTGATAGATCAAGTTTCCGCAAATTTATTCAAACAAAGTGGAAAGTTAGAAAGCAGAAGATCTTGGTTGGCAATGAGAAATTATCTTGAACAATTAGATACCGAACAACTTAAATCCATGCTTAAGGACGACAGATGATTTAAAAACTTTATTTAGTTTTTATTTTTTTCTGAATTCTCAGAAAACCGTAAGTTGCAAAGCCAACCAAAAACATATCCAAGTAAATATGCCAAGTAGGAAAAATCTGTTGTATTAATTCCATTAACGTTTTATTGCAACTTGCCAATAAGGATAATCTAAATTTGATTTTTCTCTAATCAATTGTAATTTTCTGGAATTTATTTTTACTACTATTCCATCTGTTGGATATTTACTAAAAAGCTTCCCTTCAAGCCATTGTTTTCTAAATACTTCAACTTGGCTCGTAAAGTTGCATGAAATATCATGAGGGATCGTGAAGCCAAGCTTCGAAAGACTCTTTTTGGACTCATATTGGTTAAGTGTTGAATTAAGTATTTGAAATGCGCAGAAGCTAAGACTTTCAGAAAATCCTTCTTCAGCTCTTAGAAATCTAGAAGCGATTCTCTGGGAGATATTTGGACTTTGGTTGGGTGCATATAATTCACCTCTAACTTGAAGAACACCTCTTAAAGGGAGTTTATTGGGAATGTCTTGGACTTTAATAAGTTTACTAGTAACGTCTTCCCCTTTTCTTGAAATTGCTTTCTCCAAGGTTCCGTCCCTATATTGCAAAGCAACAGCACAACCATCAATTTTTGGTTCAATTAATAATTTGGTATCTACTAATAATCCTTTCAAAAATTCATCTATTGAATCCTTTTCTAATGGAGGTAAAACTAGTTTGTTTTTCTTTTTAAAGTAATCACAATAAGGTTTTGTTCTTAATAAGTTTTTTTCAAGTTGATCGAACTGCTTATCAGAAATTAAAGCATTACCATTTCTATAATTATCGTCATACCATTCAATTCGTTCTTCTAAATAAGTCTTCATTTAATAAGATGGCTTAAGTTTTTGGCTAGGTATCCAACTTGGTTTATCCATAATCCATTTTTCTCTATCTTCATATTTAACAGTCCATAAAAGAAATGAAGAAATTTCTTTTAGAGTTATGCCAACCAAATATCTTGTTTTTGGACTTATTGATATAAATACAAATAATAATATTAATAAAATAAGTTTAAAAATACCTTTAATCATTTAAGAACTCAGCTTAATTTTTGTGAATTTTTTATTTAATGCAATTCTTATAACCTTCAATCTTTGCAAGTTCATCAATATTCAAACCTGTTTCTTCTAGTAGAGTTTCTCCTATATTGTCCTTATTAAATTTAGTTAAAGCTCCTTCAGTAGAGTACTTAATACATTGGTTTTTGTATTTTGCTTCTTTGACAACAGGAGATAAATAAAAACCAAACAAGATGATAAAAGCTCCGTAGGTTACAACTTTTCTATGGTTTTTCCACCATTCATAAAATTTATTGGACACAAAAAATAAATGACTATTTCCTATTTTAAATTGACTGTCAAGATAACTTTAGAAATTTAAGGATTGGTTAATTTATTGATTTTCATTGATAGATTTTACCCAAGAATAATATCTTGATTTTCTAATTCTTTGCTCTTTCGAAACTAATCTATCAGCAGATTCTAAGGGTGATTCTCCTTTCTCAACTTTTGTTGTAATGGAAATTCCAAAACCTTTTGCTTCAATTTTTGCAATGCCACCCTCTAAAAAAAATAGAAAAGACCAACCTTTATTCCATCCAAGATAGAAGGGATTTCGATACATTTTATATGTATGGATCTACAACTTAATGGTATTTCCCTTTTGAAGGAGTTACTTGTATTCACTATTACCAAATAAGAAGTTTATGGCTGATTATTTCTGGAAAGTAATTTTAGTTTTAAATAATTACCAGAGGAATACTTGACGCCTACGAGTAGTACATTTATATTAATAGTACAATTGTATTATCTTCATGACTTCAGGAGTCGCAAATGTTCGGACTTATTTTTATCGTGGCAGCCTTATTGACCCCCCAACTGGCTGGTTGTTTAACAAAAAAAGTGGTTTATTAATTTTTTTTGAGAGTTATAAGAAATCTGTACCTAATAACTTACAAGTATACACTCATCTTTTCTATGCAAATGAATTAGGTGAACCAGCCCAATTTAAAAATTCAAGACTTCATTCTATTGAGTGTGCTTGTGAAACATGGAATGAATTAATTTCAGGAGGTTGGCAAATTGTTACTAATAAATTCCAGTAATCATGATCAAGGTAAATCCTTCAAAATGGGAATATCTAAAAGAATCTACCCTAAAACGAAAACGAACAAAGATTTGTATTACTTGCAATCACTTTCGCTACAGCACTACAGAAACTTTTGCTACTATCTTGATCTGTCCAAAATACGAAAAACGCATACCACAGGGTGATCATTTACTTAAAGGCTGTGAGTATTGGCAAATAAATAGGACGATATTTTCCTCTGAAGCATCTTAATTATTCTCTAATTAAACTTCTCCAGGTAGAGATATTTAATTATGTAAACAAAGCATTATTTTATACAACTTAAAAAATTCTTTTTAAGTAATTTTGTAGCATGATTCAATTTTACTTTTCCATATTTTTATTAGTTGTGCTCACATTTTTTGCACTTTTATTAGATGCACCAGAATTGGCATCTTTAATTCAAACATTTTAGAAAATAATAAATCAGCATTTTTACTGATTTACTTTCTTAATAAGTAAGGCGTAGGTTTAACTTGTTGAATAGGAGGGATCTAATGATTGACAGTCCACCAGAGGAGTTAAATTATAAAATTTAAATCTAAATAAAACTAATGCTAAATCTGGAATGAATCTTTTATTTGAGATTCATTCTTTTTTAATTTCTTTCTAAAAAATGTAAATTATTAAGTATTAAATTTTAAAAGTAAAAAATCTGTTCATATTAAAATGATTTTAGGCCTAAGTCTCTTCTTAGAAAGTGGCTAACCTTACCTGAATCCAAAACCAGTTTTTTGTTCTTCTTTTTCTTCCCATTCATTAATAATTAGTTTTAGTAGACTTTTAAGTTCTGAATTCGAAGCATCAGTATCTTTTTGAAGATTTATACAAATGTTTTTTATTTCCTCAAAAGCATTATCAATTAATATTGTTTTTTGATCTGGATTAGCCATAGAATTTTAAAATGCTCCATTACAGTTGAACCCACTGCAGTTAATAACCCTGAAAATATTCATTACAAAGTTGTGGAATCTTTCATCATAAAAAAATGCCCAGGTTGTAAAAATAGCAAAACCAGATACAGCAAAAGCAGCATATTGAAGCCAATGTATTCCATAGCTATCTAATCCATTCTTATCAAAATCAGAATTACTCAATTGCTTTTTTACTTATAATAAAAATTTTTTTTTTAAAAGGAGAGTTTGTTTTGAACAAGAGATTTTTTCTTTAAGACCTTAATGTTTTGATAGCTTAAATAAAACCAGGTATTATCCACCCAAAAAAACCGTAGTTTATTATCAAAGCTAAAAAACCAATCATAGCTAATCTCCCATTTGTTATTTCCGCATTTTTCCAAAATTTACCCATATAGTTTTTATTTTTTTTCGAATTTTTATCTATCAAATAATTTGGTTCTAAAGGTTCCTGCAACCTTTTGATGGCGTATAAAGAGAATTGAATTGTAATTGCGATGATAACAACTATAAAACTAGTAAGTGCATCCATTTTTAGATTTCATATGTGATGAATTAGTAAGCCAAAGAATAAATGACATTTTTATACATCAAACATTTCCTAATTTCTGCTTTATTGAAAGAGGAAACCTTAACTTGAATTATTAATGAATGTAACATATTTAAAAAAAATTAGTATGAATTCTTACTTTTTCTTTGGATTTCACATTTTTAAGTACTTTACTGTTACATTTATGTATCAAAAATATCTTAAGACTAGTCTTAATTGAAACAGAATTAGATTTAAGTTTTTTACTTTAAATCAGATAAAATATTAAAAATTTTTATAAGGAATATATTTTCAAAGTTATTTATTTAAATATTTTTAATAACTAGAAATTATTATTTTTGTTTGATTTCCGGAAGGTAGAATTTATTGCCTAATGTATATCCAATTGACATCAAAACGAACCCAATAAGTTGAGGTAAATGAGAATTTGCTAGAGAGATTTTTTCAATCATTTCCCAATATATAAATTTCTATAATAATAAAAATTTTTAAATACTGGAGTCTATTTTCTTTTTGATTCTTTAATCTCCCCAGATTTTTTTAGTGAATTAACAAGTCTTTCATTTTCTGTTTTTAAATTTTCTAATGCAGATTTTGTGAATTGTTCTTTGGCCTCAAATTTTGCTGAACTTATAACTTTTTTATTAGGCAGTTTTTTCTTCGGTTCTGGCTTCATATTAAACTAATTTTTTAAAATTTTAGAAGTTATTTTTTTTGTATTAGGTATTATTTTTTACAGTTTTCTGGTTAATAATATTTGTTTACATAAACAAACTAATCTTTATCATTTGGGAGTCTTGACCATCCAGTAGTCCATTCTGATTTTAGTTTTGCCCATGAGATCCTTTTAATATCTTTTTTATTTTTGGTAGGAAAAATATCAACCCATCTATCTTCATTTTTACCACCATAAGCTTTAACTTGAAAATGCCTATTACCATTGATAGTTTTTGGTGCTGTCCAACAAAGAGTAGGAGGCCATTTCATGAAAACTTTAAGAGAAAAAACTAAAGGTTGCTTTGCCCAGTCAAGACTAAACCATAATATGCAACAGTACCAAGGATAAGTACGATACCTAGTATTCTAATAATCATGCATTAATATTTTAAAATTCAAATTATATTAAAGATTAACAAATTTGAGTTGAAGATTTAATATTTTCTAATTTACCCTTTTTTTATTTCTAACTATGGAGTGGCAAGATTCAGTATGCCATTCATTCTGAATTTTGCCAATAAAATCATAAATAAATGAATCGGGACATCCAGTTGTTTTTTGAAGTTCTAAAAGTTCTTCTTTAATGAATTCATATACACTCGTTATTACTCCTAAATTTTCTTCTTGGGAGGGAGCCCATTTCTTATTCTCCATTAATATTTTTTCAATTATTTTCTACAATATCGTAATAGGTTATATCCCCATAATCAGCATCTGAACAACATAAATCTCCATATAGTTTCTCTAACAAATCATATGCATCTGAATACTTATCAAAACTTTGAATGGTTAATTCATCGTCTTTCCCATCAATTCTAATTATTTTGTAAGTCATATTTTACTTAGATCCAAAAAATATTTTTGATTTATTAGATTATCTTATAAATAAAAATCTTATTTAGGAGTATTGGTTGGATAAAGCTTCTGAATTTTATTTTTCTGAATTTCTATTTTTCGTTGTTCATATTTTTTTGCCATTATTTTACTGATAAATAATTGTGGGATAAGCCAGACTAATGCAATAGCTATAGCCATAAAAGCAGGATTTCTCCAAGTTAACCTAATAATCTCTTGTAAAAATTCTTGATTGAAAATTTCCATACATTAAATTTTGATTATAAAAATATCTTTGTTTTCTTTTATAAAATCTTTTAAAATTCATAAACTATCATAACCTTAAAAAATCTAATAAGGAATTTTATAAATTTTTTCTTTTTCTAGTTCGTTTTCTTTTATATTTGGATTTAGATTGATTTTTTATTTTTTTGTTTAGAGATGTCGACTTATCTAATTACAGGATCAAATAGGGGTATTGGATTAGAACTATGTAGGCAAATTCATAAGAGGGGAGATAATGTAATTGCAACATGTAGGAAAGCTTCAAAAGAACTTAGAGATTTAGGAGTAAGAATTGAAGAGAATATAGAAATTTCTTCTGATGAGTCGATAACAAATTTGTGTAAAAAACTATCTGGAGTTAGTTTAGATTGCTTAATTCATAATGCAGGAATTTATGAATTTAATTCTTTCGAAAACTTAGATAAGAAAAGTATTTTGCGTCAATTTGAAGTTAATGCATTGAGCCCAATATGTATGACTCAATCACTTAGACATCTTTTAAAAAGATCTTCTAAAGTTGCTTTTATCACAAGTAGAATGGGGTCTATTGAAGATAATACATCAGGAAGTTCTTATGGTTACAGGATGTCTAAGGTAGCCTTGTCTATGGCAGCAAAATCACTTTCCATAGATTTATCAAGAGAAGATATTTATGTAGCTATTTTGCATCCTGGGTTAGTAAGTACAAGAATGACTGGCTTTACAAGTAATGGAATTAGTCCTGAAGAATCAGCAAATGGCCTTTTAAAACGTATTGATTCTTTAAATAAAAATAATTCGGGGATGTTTTGGCATTCCAACGGAGAAATTTTGCCCTGGTGATATCTTTACCTTTGTATTGATGAGATTTATATCTTAGATTTGTTAAAAAACTTTTAAATTTTTAACGTATTTCTTTCCTTGTTTAATTCTTTTAGTTATCTTTAAAAAAACATTAGTAAAGGAGGTGATTCATTGTCGTATCTACCGAAAAATGCGGTTATCAAAGGGACCGTGAATTCAGTATCTTCATCACATTCATCGGTCTCTTTTTCTTTAATTAAGAAAAAAGGTTTCATCATCAATAGATTTATATAAATCAATCACTTAATTATCAAAAGCTCTGCATCTCAAGTAGTTGCAGAGCTTTTTTTTATGAATTTGAATAGTCCTTCAAAATTTAATCTACTTTTTTTGGCCAAAGTAAATTAAGGCTAAAAAAGATAAAGTGCTTACCAAAGCAATTAAGTACCACCCACTTGAGGAATTGCTTGTTACTTCTGTCATTTATATTGATTTATCGGAAGAATTGATTATTTGAGTGAAAATCACAATTGACATCATTAAAAAAACTAAAAGGATGTAAGTCACGTTCATTTATAGAAAAATGCTAATTATCAAAAAGATTATTCCTAGAACTACCGTAACAATTGCTGCATCTACTAATAAGTCTTTCCATGTATAGCTTTTAAGCATCCTTGTTTTATCTTCTTCACTCATAAGGTTTTTTAACCACGTCCAATCTAAAATCTGTGTCAATGCAACACCAAAAATTAAATGACCAATCAAAATACCAATTAGATCAATTCTAGAAATATCTTTAGTGAGACTTGTAATAATAAAAAAGTCCACTAGCTTTTTTCTTTATTAGATAAAGCTCCACCTTCTTCTTTGTATTTTTCCCAAGCTTCACTTATTTTTGCTTTAGAGAGGTTTTGTTTCCCTTCAGATAATTTATTTTTGAGATTATTAAAACTATTTGTCAGCTCTTTTTTTGTTGGTTCATCAAGAAAGTTTGATGTTAATTTCCATAGGTACCAGCTACTAGCTAGAAGAAGAATTAATCCCAGTAATTGCATATTGGTTTTTTACTATGCTACAACTTTTTAAATGGTTTCGATAAATTAATTTATTTAATACCTGCAAAATTTTTTTGACAAAAATAAAAATTAAAACTTTAACCAGTGGAAAAATATTCTATCAAGCAACCATATAGTTATACCCCCTTCCAGGAAAGCCAACCAGTACATCCCATAATCAGAAAATCCCATTTGCTCTTTTACTGACTTAATTAATTTTTTGTGAGATTGAATGAGATCTTTCATTTATAAATCAAATTGTTTTAAAGCTGCTGATTTTCTTTTATTAAGAATCCCTTCCCATAACAAGATAAACAGGTTTTAGTTTCATCTAATGAAATTCTTAGGAAACCAGCTCCATTACATCTAAAGCAATTTACTTTAGAAGTTGAGTAAAGTTTTGACTTGATTTTAGCAGCACGATTTAAGTAAGAAACAGTTTCTTTACGACCGTTTGCTTGAGCAGCCTTATTTAAGAGAGTTTTATAATTGACTTTTAGTTCTTGAGTATTCATATTTTGGTAGAGACAATGATTCGAGTGGAGGAAAATAATTTTTTATATAATTAAAAAACTAGAAATTTTCCGTTTATATTTCTGATCTGATCTCTTGTTGAGATTCTTTTAATATAACTAGGATTTGCTTTATACGTTTGGTCTCTTGAGTATTTACTTGTATATTTAATAGAAATTTTATATTTGATAAATTAAAAAATATATTTGGGTAATCATTAAAGAGAAAATTCTTTCGACCTAGAAAGGAATTTTTGAAGTTTTATTTTTTAAGAATATGTTTTAGCTCTAGTAAATCATCCAGGCTTTTTGAGATTTTTTACTAAAAAATCATTTTCATTGGTAAGAACTTCTAGCTTAGATTTTTCCAACTCTTTTTTTATTTCGGGAGTTAGATCCTTTTTTGTATCATTTAGATTCATAAGATTTGTCCCTAAATTATTTAAAAGACATTTGAGATCATAGTGATTCCAAAAATAATTTGTGGATAGTTTTTTCTTAAAAGAAGATAATATTTTATTTTGCACATAGAAATCTAAATTTAATCAACATATTGTGGAAAACCCTGTTGAAAAACGCTTAAAAAGTGGATAACTCTTCGGGAGCATTATCAAAACAAGCTTTTCTGGAAAACTTTTTAAGTATTAATACTTCATCAAAAAAAAATAAAATATAGTTTAAAAAGTAAGATAATCTCTTGTTATAACTATGGGATCATTACTTTTTTAAAAAGATAAAATATCTATACCAGAAGCTCATGTTGATAAAAAATTTAAAAAGTTTTTTCTTCATGATGTATCAAATTAAAAATTAAAGTGAAGAAAAATCAATCTAAACTTGAAATTTTTAATTTTTGTCATAGCTGAGTATAAATTGTTTAATTCGGTTTTCTCTATGTAAAAATTTCTCAAACCTGGAACTAATCAAATATGGTTGATTTAGTTAAAAAAACTTAAATGACAGAAGAAAAAAAGGATTCAAAAAAATGTTCTGGAAAGAAAAACATTATGTTTGCCTATGGTTTTATACAACTTGGTTCTAGTTTTGTATCTGCAATAGCTTTAGCTGCGATTGCTTTTGGATTCTGTTCAGTAAAAAAAGAGTCTAAACTTTTTAATAAATGTGTTGCCGAAATTATTGAAGATGGTGGTACTAATTCAGAGGCGGTAAGGTATTGCAATGGGGGCAATTAAAAGTCTCTCCCAGAAAAATTAAATGGATTCGACAAGTGATTTGATTATCGACTCTTTAAAAGAGGAGCCAATTGGAGAAACTGATCACTTTATTTGGTTCATAACAGATATTGGCATTGTTGCCCTATTTAAAAGAGTGGAAAACTTTGAAACTTATAGTTCGAATGTCGAAATTGAGGCAAATAAAATTGCTTTAGATATAACTAAAGAAGAAAAAGAGTACCTCAAAATAAAAGATAGACAGCTTTTCTTGTTTTATTCATAATCTAGGATTTAGTTCTTGATTTAGTAAGATGGCTCAAGGTTAAAGGCAGGCTCCATAATATTGTTTTCGCTAATCAATTCGTAGGTTAGTTCTTTATTTAGGGCATTTATATAAGATGTATAGAGTTTTCCCCAAACAAATTCAAATTCATCTTTACTTAAATTCTTGAAAAGAATTTCTCCTTTGAAGTAAATGTGATAAGAATCATTCATCATGGAAAATTAATCTGTTCCTTTTTAACGCAGTGAAATATTTATGTAGTATTAGGTGCTACTAAAAAGAAATTTATATTTGGAAGTCAAATACTTTTAGACTATCCGCGTATTCATTTTTTGTTTTTTGAATAATCCGACTGTCTCATCAAGATCCATACACGGCTGAATACTTATATCCATTAACCTTCTCCAGGGATGCCATTGCTTCCAAATTGTCTCAAGAGAATCTGCACTTACTACAGAATGTCCAATCCCATTTTGAACCATAAAAATCCAAGAATGAACCTCATAGTTTTCAGGTCTGTTTTGGGGACCGCCTGATTCATACCAATTAATTAGCATTTCTGCCCCTTCTTCTTGATCCTCGCCATCAGTAAATTCGTAGGAAATCAAATACCTTTGCATATAGATTATTATTAAAATCTCTAAACTATTTTAACTCTAGATTTAGATATTGCCTCTCAATTTAATTAATGCTATGAAGTTTATAGAAGTGATTGTTTTAAATGACCTATAGATTTGGGAAAATCAAGAAGAATATTTTGACTAATTTATCTTTCATAAATAGGACAATCTTGAAGTATTTTCAAAACCATGATCTGTTCGTATAGCTCCAGTTAACAGATAAAATTTGATACTTTTTAAAATACCTTAAATTAGTTACCATATTTGTACTTTATAGATACCAATGATAAATAAAAAGGATCAAAGCGATCCAATTGATAATTTAGAGTATGAAAAAGTTCTAGAAGAAGAAATAATTAATTCGTACGAAAGTAAATTTCAGAAAGATACTGAAGAAGATATTAAAAAGATTAATTTCTACAGACTTAAAAGAACTCCATTAGAAATAATAAATAGGTCATTTTTCTTTTTCTTTATTGGAAGTTTTCTTTTCTCTCTGTTTTTAGCTTATTCAGAAAGTAAGTTATGGTTCATACTTTATGTAATAAGTGCATTGTCATGTGTTTTCTATACTCCTAACAGAAAGGCACTTAAAGAATTAATAGCAGCTTGGCCCAATATAGAGGATCTCATTAAAGGGAGGAGTTTGTGGAGAAAAGGCAAGTAAAAAGATTATGAAACCGTTAAATTCATTTAAAAAGTGGTTATTAAATATTCTTGTGCCATACATTGAGGGCACCAAAAAGAAGAAAGAGGATAAAAAATGAGTCTAATAAAGGTTGGAATTATTGTTGAATTTTTTTTGTTTGTGGGAGTTTTTTTATGGGTTAGGAAACTAACTAGTAATAAAGGTAGACAACCATCTCTATCAAAAAAAACAATTAAAAATCTCAAATTTTAGAATTTTGATCAAAAAATAAGGAATCTTTATAAAGAGATTAAATTTATGGTGAATTTATTTACTTTTTCTCTCTCACTTTGTATATGAAATCGGTTAGAACATCTATATCTTTATTAAAAATATGGTTTCCTCCATTCAAGGTCTTGCTCCAATAACTAATCCATTAAATAGTGTCTTGGTAGAAAAGAAACTAATAAATGTTGATCAAAAGTTTATTCAACTTGTTTCTCTGGCAGAAGGGTTACCTCGTACAGAAGTTATTGAAAGTGGTAGAAATTATTGGAGAGGCGTTTGTAGAAGCTTAATCTTTAGATTTCCAGATGACCTCGAAATTTTAAAGCTTGATGTAAGAAGTTATGTAGATAGATCAAAAGGAATTATTCAGATAAGATCTGCAGCAAGATTAGGGCAATCTGATCTAGGCGTAAATCTTAGAAGAGTGGAATACTTGTTTAATCAATTAGATAAATTTTAATTAATCTATTTTTTATAAATTTAAGGTTCTTTTTACTAAATAGTTGTGCTTTAATTCATAATAATATTTTAAATGCCATCATGAAATTTATTTTAGTTGGAGTTATTATTGCGCTCGTATATTCTCAACCTGATCTTCGTCTTACAGTCGCGGATTGGTTAAAAGCAGCTTCTGATTTTCTTATTGAATCAGTACAAGTAAAACCTTGAATTAATTTAATGAAGCATTAAATAAGACCTGAGACAGTAATCATTTGTTTAATGCATAGAGCTACAAAAATAAATATTATTATCCTGCTTAATATGTATTTCACTTAAACAAATAAATAGTTTTAGGAACATAATAGAAAATTTTTTTGAAATTTTTGAATAGTTAACGATAATAAGGGATATGAAGCTTAGATTATTTGAGTTCTATTTTATTAAAGACTATTTAAGGCCTTGGTTTGGTCTTATTTATTCTTTATTCTTTCTGTTTTTTTTAGGTGCAATTGGCTATCGAATAACAGAGGGATGGGAATGGAGTGATTGCTTATGGATGGTTCTGATCACAATAACCACTATTGGTTTTGGAGAAGTTCAACCCTTAAGTCCTGAAGGCAGGATCGTAACTGTTTTAGTAATCGTTGGCGGATTGATCTTTATTCAATTTACTTTTCAAAAAGCTGTTAGATTATTCGAATCCGGCTATTTTCAAAGAGTAAACGAATTACGTTTTAAAAGAATTCTTAGGAAAATGGAAAATCATGTAATTTTGTGCGGATATGGGAGAGTAGGTCAGGAAATATCTAACCAAATAAAAACGCAAAACATTCCTATTATCGTCGTTGAGAGTGATGAAGATAGAAAAAAGATTGCAGAAGAAAATGGTTTAGAAGTACTTTGTGCTGATGCAACTCTTGATGAGACTTTAAAACTGGCAGGATTAGAAAAATGCAAAAGCTTGGTCGTTACTTTGCCTAATGATGCTGCAAATTTATATGTTGTTTTAAGTGCTAAAGGGATAAGAAGTTCTATAAGAGTAATTGCAAGGGCTGGGACTGAAGAGGCTGCCAATAAGTTGAGATTGGCTGGTGCAAGTATAGTTGTAAGCCCTTATATCGCAGCAGGAAGAGCAATGGCATCAATGGCTTTAAGACCTATAGCTATTGATTTTCTTGATCTTTTAGCAGGGAGTGAATGTGAAATTGAAGAATTTGAATTAAGTAATGATATTAGTCTTTTTGAAACAGCAGAGAAAAGATCTCTTTCTGAACTTGGAATAGGTAAAAAGAGTGGTGCAAAAATTTTAGCTATAAAAGAGAACGAAAAATTATTTACCAACCCTGGAGGTAATTTCATACTTCAACCAGGTCAGGTTTTAATAGCATTTGGTAGTAAAGAACAACTAAATATTTTGAACGGTTTATTAGGAAATCTTGTCGTTGCAGTAGAGCTCCTAAAATAGATATATCTTGAGTAAGAATTAAAGGTTAAATTAGTTATAGGCAATATAAATTGAATGTAATGAAAATATTTAAATTTCTATTTGTAATTCCTGTAATAACTTTAATAATTATTTTTCAAACCTCTTTGCATAATAGATATCTAATGGCTTCTGATATTAGAGATGGAGAAACAATTTTTAGAAATGTTTGTGCAGGCTGCCATGTAAGAGGTGAATCAGTCGTTCTCAAAGGATCTAAATCATTAAAACTTTCAGACCTTGAAAAAAGAGGTATAGCAGATGTAAATTCAATAACAATAATTGCTAATGATGGGATTGGTTTTATGAAGGGTTATAAAAATAAATTGAGGGATGGAGAGGATAAGGTTCTCGCACGATGGATTATTCAAAATGCAGAAAAGGGATGGGAGTAAATGAAAAGCGTACTTCTAGCATCGTTTTTATTTCTATTAGCTGAATTTTCTTTTGCTGAGGAATTAACTAATTACACAATTACATCTGATTCTCAAATAAATACTTTAGAAGGTGATTTAGAGGCTAAGGGAAATGTAGTCATTAAGAGTAATAGTGGTAATTTTGAGGCTTATTCGGACAAGCTTTCTTTTGACAAGGATGACAAATCTCTAAAACTTATTGGTAATGTATATGTTAAAAATTTAGAGTCTGAGGGAATTGCAATTGAAGAAACATCTGGAGATGAGTTGACCATATTTACTGATACAGGACTTTTTGAATTCAAATCTCAAAATAAAAACAGAGTAAAAACAAAAATTAAATTCTAAATAAAAAGTTGATATTTAATTGAAATTTAAATTATTAGCTGAGCTCTTAATGCCGATATATAAATAATAATTTTATATATCAAAATAATTTGATTTGTATATCTTTAAATTTTTTATTACCTCATGATTGTAATTTATATTTAACAGACTCATTTCTCATTACAAAGTGAGCATTTTAAAAAAAATCCTTATTTTTTCTTCTACTATCTCATTAGTTCTCTCTCAAGAAGCGATTGCTTCAAAAAGATTGAGCGGAGCAGGTGCTACATTTCCCTCCAAAATTTATACTAGGTGGTTTTTTGACTTAGCCAAATCAGGTGGACCAAGAGTTAACTATCAAGCAGTAGGTTCTGGTTCTGGCAGAAAAGCCTTTATAGATGAAACAGTAAATTTTGGTGCTTCTGATGATCCTATGAAGGTTAAGGATATAGAAAAGGTATCAAGAGGCTTAGTACAGATTCCTATGGTTGGAGGAACTATTGCCTTTGGTTATAACTATGATTGCGATTTGAAACTTACTCAAGAGCAAGCAGTACGAGTTGCAATGGGTATGGTTAAAAACTGGAAAGAATTAGGCTGTAAATCAGGAAAGTTAACTTGGACACATCGTTCTGATGGTTCTGGAACTACTAAGGCTTTCACAAACTCTATGGAAGCATTTTCACCAACATGGACTTTAGGAACTGGTAAATCAGTTAAGTGGCCAGCAGGCGTTGGAGCAAAAGGTAATTCTGGTGTTGCAGGTGTAATTCAAAACACTCCAGGCGCAATTGGGTATGTAAATCAGTCATATATTAAAGGTAATGTTAAGGCTGCTGCACTTCAAAATCTTTCAGGGGAGTTTCTAAAACCATCTGCAGAAGCAGGAGCTAAGGCTCTTAATGGTATTACGTTAGATGAAAATCTTGCGGGTAAAAATCCTAATCCAACAGCAAAAGGAGCGTACCCTATAGCTTCATTGACATGGATACTTGCTTACGAAAAAGGTAATGGTAGAAATACTAAAGCAATCAAACAAACCTTTAATAAATTGTTAAGTGATGAGTATCAAGATAAGGCTTCATCCCTTGGATTTATCCCCTTAAAAGGGAATATCCTTTTGAAATCAAGAGCTGCCGTTGAAAAAATAGGTAGTTAAATTTTTTAATAGATGTTAAATTATCATGACTTTCATATACCTTTAAGTCCTCTTAAAGTCTTTTACAGCATTTAGTAGTAGATTTATAGAGATATTCTTTTTTTAATGGAAGAGAAATTAACTCTTTTCAAGAATCGTAAAAGATTCGGTATCGAAAAAAATATAGATATTATCTTCAAGAATACTGCTCTAGTCTTGTCTAGTTTCGTAGCAATAATACTTTTAGGAATTATTTTAGTAGTCTTTTTTCAGTCATTTGAATCCTTTGCAAGGTATGGGTTGAAGTTTCTAGTAACCTCTGAATGGAATCCAGTAAAAGATGAATACGGAGCTTTTACTGCAATATATGGCACATTGGTAACGTCATTTCTTTCGCTATTAATAACTATCCCTTTGGGCGTTGGAACTGCAATATTTATTACCGAGGACTTTGTACCGAAAGTTTTTAGAGAAATAATAGGTTCCTTTGTTGAATTATTAGCGGCTATTCCATCAGTTGTATTGGGACTTTGGGCAATATTTGTTATGGAACCTTTTTTTAGAGCCTTTTTTGTCTTTTTACATAATTTCTTTGGTTGGATACCTTTATTCAGTACAGAACCGACAGGCAGGAATTCCTTGTTAGCAATATTGATTTTAGTCGTGATGCTTTTGCCTATAGTGACTTCCATTGCAAGGGATTCACTTAATCAGGTTCCTAAAAAGCTTAGGAATGCAGCATATGGAATTGGAGCAAGTAGATGGAAAACAATATTTTCAGTAATCTTACCGGCAGCACTATCAGGAATTATGGCAGGAGTTCTATTGGCATTAGGTAGGGCGATGGGAGAAACAATGGCTGTCACAATGATTATTGGTAATTCCAATGCATTTAGTTGGTCTATATTATCTCCTGGATATACTATTTCCTCAATGCTCGCAAACCAGTTTGGTGAGGCAGATGGAAGTCAGGTTTCATCACTGTTTTATGCGGCTTTTGTACTGATGATCCTATCTTTAGTGGTTAATATCTTTGCTCAATGGCTAGTTAAGAAATTTAGTCTCAAATATTAGATAATTATGAATTCACTTTACTACCAGAAAAGATTATCAAGAAATATAGGTGATAAATTCTTCACTTCTCTCTCTGTAATTTGTGCATTGATCGCAATACTGCCATTGATTTTTTTAGTTACTTATATTCTTATCAAAGGTGGGTCTCAAATCACACCAGAACTATTTACTTTAGAACCAAATCCTCCTGGAGATGATTTAGATGCAGGAGGCATTAATCCTGCATTGATCGGGACATTAATAATAACAACCATCGCTTCAATTATTGCGATACCAGTAGGTATTGGCGGTGGTATATATCTGGCGGAATACTCTAAAGGTGGTGCTTTTTCAAGGTTTATTAGATTTGGGGTAAATGTTTTAGCGGGAGTCCCTTCAATAATTGCAGGTGTATTTATTTATGCCTTAATCGTTTCAACAAAGATTTTATTTGGAAGTATGTATAGTGGTTTGGCAGGAGGTATGGCGCTTTCAATATTAATGTTGCCTACTGTGATTAAGACGACTGATGAAGGTTTAAAGTTAGTGCCGAATGAATTGAGATATGCCTCCCTTGGGGTGGGAGCAAGTATGTATACAACTATATTAAAAGTTACTTTGCCCTCTGCCTTTAGGTCCATTGCTACTGGTGTTGTTCTTGGCATTGCTAGAGCTGCTGGCGAAACAGCACCTTTGATATTTACGGCTTTATTCTCTTACTACTACATAACAGGCTTTGGAGACTTGTTTTATGAGATGGGTTCCTTGGCTGTATTGATATATAACTTTGCCCTTGAACCTTATGATGCACAGAATAAATTAGCCTGGGCAGCTTCCTTTATTCTTGTTTTATCGATACTATCAGTAAATATATTTTCAAGAATATTAGGCGCTTTTACTGAGAAAACTAAGAGAGTATAAATGATCAAAACTAATAAAAAAACACCAAAGAATATCATTTTATCTCTTGAGAATGTCTCTATTAGCTATGGAACTTTTGAAGCAGTAAGAAATGTTTTTTGTAATTTTAAAAAAGGCAATATAACCTCTCTTATTGGACCTTCAGGCTGTGGCAAATCAACTGTTCTTAGATCATTAAATAGGATGAACGACTTGATTCCTAATTGTTCGTTAAAAGGGACTGTCCTCTTTGATGGAACTAATATCTATGATAAAAGAGTAGATCCTGTTGAAGTGAGAAGAAGAATTGGGATGGTTTTTCAACAACCTAATCCTTTTCCTAAATCTATCTATGAAAATATTGCATTTGGGGCAAGAATTAACGGCTATACGGGAGATATGGATGAATTGGTCGAAAGTTCACTAAGAAAGGCTGCTTTATGGGATGAATGTAAGGATAAATTAAATGACAGTGGTTACTCTTTATCTGGAGGACAACAACAAAGATTATGTATAGCAAGAACTATTGCAATTGAACCTGAAATAATTCTCATGGATGAGCCATGTTCTGCATTAGATCCAATTTCTACTCTAAAAATTGAGGAGACGATGCATGAACTTAAGAAGAATTACACAATAATAATTGTCACCCATAATATGCAACAGGCTTTAAGAGTTAGTGATATGACTGCATTCTTTAATGCGATCGAATATGAAGATGGTGATGGAGGAAAAGTTGGTTATCTTGCAGAATTTAATTCGACAAAGAAAATTTTTAATTCTCCAAAAGAAAAAACCACTCAGGAATATATATCGGGCAAATTTGGTTGATGTTTAATTTTTACTTTTAAAAATAAAAATCTTTTCTTTTAAGATAGTAAAGGGGTAGACAAACAGTATAAATACCTATATAGTTATTTCGAATTAGTAAGTTTATCTTTGAAGAACTATCCTTTCCTACCTTTCTTGATTTTTGCAGGGGCTCTAATAACAACTGCAACTATAGGATTGCCAGTATTTACTTCATAATTTAATAGTATTTCTATTGAGGTTAATCTTATGGTTTCAATAATAAATAAAAAATTAATTGGAAGTCCTCATAAAACTTTAATTAAAGGAAATTTATTTGACTTTATGGAAATAAGAGAGAATATGAATCTGTGTGGGAGTAAAAAATCTGTATTAAAACCATTTTTAAAGGTGGTTAATTTCTAATTTATTTATCATGGATAAAACTAAAGAACAGTTAGAAAAACTAAGAGAAGTAGCAGAAGCATCTCTTAACAAAACGGATGAACTTCAAAAAGTTCTTGCTCAAATCGAAGCTTTAATGTCCAGGGAAGAATCACAAACTTTATCAAAGAAGAAATAATTTTTAAAAAAATAATATTAGGATTTGTACTTTTGATTACACCTCTACAATTTTATTGTAGTTATTAATTAAGTATGCAGAACCCGTTCCAAAGTTTTCTGTTAGGTCTCGAGGTCTTACCTTCTTTAAGTAAAAGACCTCTTTAAATTACTTGTTTTTATTATATTTATATTAGATAGCTTATTTAGTTAATTACTTTATAGATTTCTTTCAAACATACATTCACATCGAAAGATTCAGTTTTTACAACCTCTAATCCTGTTTTTTCTGTAACTTCAACAGTGGCATTGCATTCATCTTGCTTAAGAGCCATGTAACTTGGCTTTTTATCTTCTATATCTAATCCAATACTGGATTCATCATCTTCTTTATATTGTTCCATTACTAAGGTAAGTGCCTCTATCTCAACGGAAAAATTATCATTTGCCTTTGCCCAAAATGGGATTACAAGAAATGGAAATAAAATAAATACTGTTAATTTTTTCATTTCTATAAAAAGTGTTTATTTTTTTTATAACGTGTATTCTCTACTAAAGGAAGGGCCATTAGCTGTAAAAACTTTATTATCTATTTTTACTTGAAAAAAATAGATTTATAGTAACTTAATCCATAAAAAAACTAAACGAGGCTTTTAAGTATAAATTGGTATATCTAAATGAAAAATTTAAGTCACTTCAATAGGATTTTTCTTAAGGTTTTATCTCGATAATTTCTTCTTCAGATACAATTGCCCATTTTTTGAATGATTTTTTGCAGGGATATCCTCCTGTTAAGTCTCCAAATGCAGGCAAAAATAAAGTATTTTTATTCTTATCCATTGCAAAACACCTAAAAGATAATTTATCTCCATTGTTTTTTAAATAGATTTTTGGATGATAATGTCCACAAATATTCAAGGTTTTATTGTTTTCTAAATTAACTGGTTCATGGCTAAATGTAATATTTTTAGATTTTCTAATGTCAAAAATTTTTATATTTTTTATATTACAACCTACATCATGATTTCCAAGGACAAGTTCAACATTAGTTTTAAGTAGCTCAGGAAGATCCTCAACTTTTTTTTGAAGAGTTTTATCTATTGAATATTTACTGTGGAATAAATCTCCCAATATTATTAATTTTTTAGGACTATATCTTTTTACTATTTTTTTTATTCTTGCGAAATTATTTTTATCTGAATTATTAGTAAGAGGTATACCATTTTGCTGAAAATACTCAGCTTTCCCAAGATGAATATCACATATTAACAATTCTTTTGTTTCCGGTAGAAATAAAGCTCTTGAAGGAAGCATCTCTAACAATGTATCTTCCCAAATAAATTTAAAAGAACTTTTTTTCATTTAATCACTATATTTTTTTATAAGTTTTTCTACTCTTTTTTCTATTGGTTCATTGCTTAAAGTATTTTTAAGTCTTTCAACTAGTAAAGGGAAAGCAAAAGGAGTTGGAGTTTTTATCTCGTTTAGTAGCATTTTTAAATTTTTTAATCTTTCTAATGATCTAGATATTCTTTTATTTTCTAATTGATATTCTTTAACTTCTTGATGCGATTGTTTTATTAAAAGATGGCCTTCTTCATATTTAGTAAACACATCGTAGAAAAGACTTGAACTTATTTGAAGTTGGGAAGAAGTTTTTGTTTTGGTTGGATTATTTTGATTTACTAGTCCACTTATTTGGGCAATATTTTTAAATCTACGTTTTGTTAATTCTGAAAAATTAATTGCATTTTCTAGATCTTCTTCTAATTTTTTGTTATTCAAAAAGTAATCAGCTTCTTTTTTTATTATGGAAAAATCATAATCTTCTGCAGTAGTTAAGCTGAATCCAAAATCATTAGCAGTAATACTAAATGTAGATTGTTTTAATTTTGCTAATCTTAAAGCCCATAAAAATGCAATTCCTTCATTTACAAATTTGCCATCAAGTGTAAAAACAAAAAGATTTGATAAATCCTTGGTTTTATATATTTCTAGAAGGAATTCATCTTTCTTTGGAATATTTGAAAGAACTTTTTGTTTCTTCAATATTGGGCGTAATGAATTGAGTTCAGGATTTAAGCAATCATAATTTTCTAGTTCGTTGCATATATCTATTTCTTTTCTCAAACTCTCACAAAGAAGATCAGAAATTGCCATTTGACCTCCAACCCATGCAGGAATTAGAGAACTTTTTTTTGTTGATTTTTTAACGTATAAAACCATATCTCTTATTCTTACAAATTGAAGCATTTTGCCAGCAAAGTAAAATGTATCCCCTGGATTTAATTTTGAAGCAAAATTCTCCTCTAAATTACCTAAAGATTTACCTTTTATATATTTGACATTCACAAATTTGTCACTTGTAATTGTCCCAATATTGAACTTATGCATTCTTATTAAAGATTTGTCTTTTACAAAATATTTAAAGTTTTCATTGTTATTTTGTGATTCTTCTTTAACTATCTTTTTATATTTTGGATATGCTTTAAGACATTTTCCTCCATATTCTAAAAAGTCAAGACACCAATTCCAATCTTGATCTTTTAAGTTTCTATAACTCCAGCAATTTTTAATTCTTTCTTTCTCAATTTTCGGATCAAAACCATTTCCACATGCCAAACTTATTAGATGTTGTAGAAGCACATCATAAGATAATTCAGGGAGTCTAATTTCCTCAGATATACCACTTTTTATTATTCTTCTCATTGCACTAATCTCTAACAACTCTAAAGAATTAGTAGGCATAAAAATTATTTTTGATTTTCCTCCTGGTCTATGAGCACTTCTTCCCGCTCTTTGGATAAGTCTAGCTAAATTCTTTGCACTACCAATTTGAACTATTTGATCTACAGGTTGGAAGTCAACTCCCAAATCTAACGAGCTGGTGCAGACGACCCATTTTATTAATCCGTTTTTAACCCCTTCTTCAACTCTTTTTCTATATTCTTTATCCAGGGAGCCGTGATGAAGTGCAATTTTGTCTTCCATCTCTGGGAGAAAAAATTTAAGACATTGATACCATCTTTCAGATTGATTTCTCGTATTGGTAAACAATAAGGTGCTTTTATTTTTATCTAGGATTTTTAATAGTGAAGAATGACTTCTAATCCCAAGATGGCCACTCCATGGAAAGGTAGTTTCCTCCT
The DNA here is from genome assembly GCA_017644425.1 of Prochlorococcus marinus CUG1433. Classification (NCBI taxonomy): domain Bacteria; kingdom Bacillati; phylum Cyanobacteriota; class Cyanophyceae; order Synechococcales; family Prochlorococcaceae; genus Prochlorococcus; species Prochlorococcus marinus. The sequence continues at coordinate 255,650 of JAEPLN010000001.1, read as the reverse complement.
CGGGTAAAACACTTATAATTTCGATCTCTTTTTGAATATTTGTACTTATAATTTTGGGTTTAATAGCGCTCATTCCAACTATTGCTATTGCTGCTTCTTCAATATTTCCAATAGTTGCCGACATTGCCCAAATTTGTAAATTTTTTATATTACCTCTTAGCCAACTTAAAGATAACTCGCATTGATTTCCTCTTTTACTACCCATCAATTCATGCCATTCATCAATAATTATTGATGACAACTCCTTGAAAAGATTATTAGATTCTTTATTAGAAAGTAAAAGAGATAAAGACTCTGGAGTGGTAATAAGAATATTAGGTGGTTTAGCTAGTTGCTTTTTCTTTTCATATGGGGTTGTATCCCCGTTCCTAATTTCAACAGTGATTTCTTTATTAAAATGCAAAGCTGCTAATTGTATGGAATTTTTTAGATCTCTACTCAGTGCTTTTAAAGGGGTTATTAATAATATATTCACACTTTTATTATTTTTGGGCTCTTCTATCTTTGATAGAGGTCCCATTAATGCAGCATAGGTTTTGCCGCATCCAGTAGGAACTTGTATTATTCCACTCTCTCCATTGAAAAATGCTTCCCAAGATTCGATCTGATAGGGTAGTGGCTCCCATCCATTTGTGGAGAAAAACTGTTTAATTTTAGAAATTAAATTATTTTGCTTATTATTTTTCGTAATATAGTTCATGATATTTTTCTCATTAGTTCATAAGCATTCTCGAGGCTATCTGCATCATTAATTTTTTTATCTTTTCTCCATTTTGTTATTCTTGGAAATCTTACTGCTATGCCAGACTTATGACGTTTTGAAATTTGTATTTTCTCAAAAGATATTTCAAATACCATTTCTGGCTTTAACGATCGAACAGGACCAAATTTTTCTATTGTATTTTTCCTTATCCATTTATCTAGCTCTTTAATCTCAATATTTGTTAAACCAGAATATGCACTCGCAAATTTAATTAATTCTTCGTCTTTCCATAATGCAAAACTGTAATCTGTATACAGACCAGCTCTTCTACCGCTCCCGCCCTTGGCGTAAATTAGAACTGCATCCAATTGCATTGGATCAACTTTATATTTCCACCAAATACCTTTTTTTCTTCCAGAGGTGTATGGAGACATTTTGTTCTTAATTATTAATCCTTCAGTATTATTTTCTCGAGATTTTTCTTTAAAAGTTACAGCATCAGACCAATCTTTAGGATGGATTAAGTTGCATATTCTGAAAATATCAGTGATATTATTCTTAGTTTTATTTTGCCATTTTGAATAATATTTTTCCAACTCAATTCTTCTAGTTTCTAATTTAATTTCTCTTATATCTCTTCCATTAATCTCTAAAAGATCATAAGCAATAAAAATAATTGGATATTTTATTTGGATTGATCTAGTAGGAGATTTTCTATTGATTCTTTTTTGAAGAATGGAAAAATCAAAGGCAATTTGTTCCTTAAAATTCCAAGCTAATAATTCCCCATCAAGAACAAAATCATCTCTTATATGTGACATCTTTTCTACTAATTCTGGGAAAGATTCATTTACTAAATCTTGCCCTCTTGTCCATAACGAAATATTTCCTGATCTTTTAATTAATTGCATCCTGATACCATCGTATTTCCATTCAAATTGAAAATCATTTATTGAATTTTTAAAGATTTTTTCTTCAATAGTATTTGCTAGAAGAAATGGAAATGGTTTGGAATTTAACTCTTGAAGATTGATATTCTTGTTAATTAGAAATTCATATGAATCAATTGAAGGTTTAAAATCACCCATCAACCTATGAGAAATAATCTCTTCCTCAATATTAATTAGTTTTGATATTGATTTTGTGATTAATCCGATAGAGACTCCTACTCTAAAAGTTCCTGTAAGAATTTTATTAAAAATTAGATGGTTATCTTCAGGTAATGTTTCCCAAAGATTTTTAATTTCTAAATTTTTCTCCTCCTCATTAAGTTTTGATAATGTAGGTATTGTTTCGCTTAGTAATTCATTGAGACTTATATTTGATAATTTCTTATTTCTGGAAGTGGTTTTATTTTTAAGTAATAATGTTATCACCTCAGCAGAATCACCAACTTTTAAATAACATGTATCAATTAACCATTGAGGATATTCATATATTTGAGAAAAAAGATTTCTTAAATATCTTCCACTAATAAATCTCTTATTACTTTTTCCAGTTAGTAAATATATTGCCCATGAATTATCTATTGGATCATTAGATAAAAAATAATTCTTTAAAACTTCAATTTTATTATTTGTACTATTAATTGAATCTAGATCGCTAAATAATTCTGAAAACTTTTTTAAGCTCATATTTATTTACCGAATAAAAGGACATTTATTGATTCATTTTCAATTAAATATTTACTTAGGGCTTCACTATCTCCATGATGAAAAAATACATTTTTTGCTTCAGACTTTTTTACTACTTCAAGAATTCCATCCCAATCCGCATGGTCAGAGATTGCGAATCCTTTATCATATCCTGATCTTTTTCTTAAAGCTCTTATTGACATCCATCCACTTGCAAAAGCTGTTTGAATATTTTTGAAATTTTTTAAATAAGAACCCTTACTTAAAGATGGCGGTAATAATATTAGACTTCCTTTGAGTTCATCTATCTTTTTTTTATTTTCAATTTTTATAGTATCGTTAATATCAATTCCAAGTTCCCTATAACTATTGTTCATTTTGTGAATACTACCATGGGAATAAATATTGCCTTTAAAATTTGTTTGACTTATCTCGTTTAACAATCTCTGAGCTTTTCCTAGTGAATAGCAGAAAAGTAAAGAAGTTTTTTCTGGTGAATTAGTTACCCATTTTGAAATATCATTTGCTATTTTATTTGATTCATCCCATTTAAATATTGGCAAACCAAAAGTACATTCGCTTATTAAATAATCAGTTTTTACTATTTCATATTGTTTGCAAGTCTCATCTTTTTGAAGCTTAAAGTCACCTGTTATTAGCCATTTTTCTTCAGCAAAAATGAACCTTATTTGACTAGATCCAAGGATGTGACCGGATGGATAAAAAGAAATATTAATGTCATTTATCTTAAATTCTTCCCCATATTCAAAAGTTTTAATTTTGATATTATCTCCAACTCTTTCTTTAAGAAGTATCGCAGTTTCCTTAGTAGAAATGTATTCTTCACAGCCAAATGTAAAGTGATCAAAATGAGCATGAGTTATTAATGCCTTTTTTACTGGCTTGCTTGGATCAATCCAAATATCAGCAAGTTCACAATAAAGATTTCCATCTTTATATTTAATTAAATATTCTTGTTTAGTTCTCAAAACTACATTTCTTACAGTGAAGTTAATTTAGCTAATTATGCCCAAGCTTGTTTTGATAAAGCTATGGCTGAAATTGTTAGTAAAGCAACAACTACAAATCTGTTACTCCAATTAATCATGATTGAACTAATTCTGGTATGAGAAAAACTATTAGATAAAGAAATCTTTGACTGATTTATTATTTGATGATCTTTATTTTTTTCTAAGGATTCTAAATTTTTAATCTTATTAATTAATTTAGATTCGCAGTTAGAAAGCTTTTCAACTTGATTTAATAAATCAAAATCTTCTGGTCTTAATAAAGTATTTAATTTTTTAATTTGGATCTCATTGTTTGCAAGAAATTCATTAACTATTTCATCTGTATCTAATCCATTCTTTAGTTTTAAAAGAATATCATTTCTTTCCCAAGATTCCTCCAGGGAATTTAGAATTTTAGTAATGCTCATTTTAAGTATTTTTACTTATGATAAATTATTATTATTTTCTTTTGTGGCGTATTCTTTTAAGCAATGAGAAAAAATAAGTTTTATTTAAGATTTGCGAATAAGTCTGTTAGCAAAATATTTTATCTCTACCTTTTCTACAATTTTTCTGGAACTGCTTTTGGTTTTACCTCCATTTAAATTGATAACTTCATCTGAAACATTTTTGCCTGTTTCAAAATAATTTTTAATTTTTTCTAATTCTTCTTTATTTAATCTTTTTGTCGCCCCTTTTGCGTTGATTCCAAGTTTCTTGCAAGCCAGTAATACTCTATTACTTTCTACATTAAGATCTTTGGCAATATTGAAAATTGGAGTGTTTATAGACATTATTTTTCTATTTAATATATCAATAGTATATTTCTAAATTATAAATTAAATATATTTTTAACTTTTTTTAATTTCTCAAGTTTTTTGTATGTTTAGGCTACTTCATCTTCGAAATTATTTAAATCATTAAACTTTTTCTTCATGGTTGGGTTATTTCTAGTTAATTTCTTTACTGTTAAATCTTGAGATTTGCTGTCTGCGGACAAAAGATGTTTTTTCGAGAGAATTAAAGCCTCTTTAGTTTTTTGCAAATGGGTTATTGATTTATCAATTTCTGAAATTGCATCATTAAATCTATCTTGTGCAAGTGAAACATTTTTACCAACCGCATTTTTGAATTGCTCGAGAGTAGTTTCAAAATTTGTTATGTCGTAATTCTCGCGTTTCATTAGGTCAATTTGTGATTTGTATTTTAAGGTTTCCATAGATGCATTTCTTAATAGAGAAATAATTGGTAAGAAAAATTGTGGCCTTATGATATACATCTTGGGAAATCTATGTGAAACGTCTACTATGCCTGAATTATATAGTTCACTTTCTGGTTCTAGGAGTGAAACGAGTACTGCGTATTCACAAGATTTTTGTCTTCTATCCTTATCTAATTCTTTTAAGAAATCTTCGTTTTTTCTTTTATTAGTTCCACCAATACTCTCGTTTTTCATCTCAAACATTATAGATACTATTTCAGTTTTATTGTTATCAAATTCTCTAAATATATAGTCACCTTTGCTACCTGAGGTGACATCATTGTCCTTCTCAAAATAGGAGTTTTTGAATGCTGTAGCTCGATTAAGATTAAATTGGTTTTCGCAATGAATTTCTAAAGTTTCTCCTACCATTTTTGTCGATAATCGAGATTTCATATCTCTTAGCTCCTTAATAGTTAGGTCCCTTTCACTAATTTTACTTTTAAACCTTTCTTCAATTAATTTTTCATTAATTGAATTCTGAAGCTGCATCTTTTCAATAGAGTTGGTTAACGCTGAGTTTTCTTTCTCTAATTTAGTAACAGCTTCATTGACTTTATTTTTTAAAGACATTGAAGCAATTAAAGACTGGTTTTTAAATTCATTCTTTAATTTGTTTAATTCATTATTGAGTGAATTAATTTTATTTGTCGCTTGATTTTTTAATTCATTTAATGCAGTTGCTTTTTTTTCTTCAGCTATTGTTAATTTAGATTCCAGAGATTGGATCTCAGTTTCTTTAATACGATTTTGCTCGATTAACTGTATTTTAAATTCACTTTTTAAAATCTCTATTGCTTTTTTATTATCTTCTTCAGCCAAAAAAAGTCTTTCTTTAATTTGTTTGTTAAATTCTTCATCCTTTATCTGAAGAAGTATTTCTTCAAAGCTGCTTGGATCAATTCTGAAGGTTTTACCGCATGAAGGGCACTTAATATCTTTCATGTTTTTAATTAATAATTAATATTAATAAAGGGTTCCATATTCAAATTATTTAAAGGGATTATCTTGTTGACTAAGAATAGACAATCATTAAGGTTTATGCACGAAAAATGAAGAAAATGTCAAATGGAAGTCATATCAACCCAGATTCTTTAAGAATATTAATTTTATTAGCTAATTCGATATCTGCAGAAGATATTGTCCGATCTAATGTTTTGTGAGAAGAGACGGTATAACCACTATCATCAACAAATTCATCTTCTGGATCTTTTAAATTCAAATTTTCTTTTTTGATATCTTTGTAATTTTCAGATTTGTAGATATTTGATTTATTAATATTGCCATATCCAAAATTTGCAATCCCTCTAGCATCTAATGCTTCTTCAACTAATATTCCAACCACTTTAGATCTACTTATGGATTCGCTTTTAGATATTTCGTCTATAATCTCAAGAACCCTTTTTCTTGGAAGATATCCAATTCTTTTAACTTTAGTATCCATAAAAATCTTCATATGTCGTAATTGTAACACTTCTGTCAAATGGGCGATGTTGATTGATTGTTGCAAGTGTAGAGTTGAGTAGTAAAACAAACTATAATTAAAAGAACTTTCCAGGAAAGTTATGTCTTAATTTTTGATTAAGGTTGTTTTATATACTTCCTTGTAAAAACCTGCCGAAAGCAGTTCTAAATTTTTAAATCTTTTTAATTTAAATTTAATTTTATGAAAGATAAACTTTATGACAATGCTGATAGCTTTGCAATATCATTTGACGAGGAATGGAAAAATATTGAATGTGAGGATGAGGATCCACGCTTAAAGATTGATAAAATAATTGAACTTTTGTCCGACCACCCTTTTTTAGTTTCTAATCCCGAAAATGCAAGAAAAATTGCAGAATTTAGGGTTTTTTCATTAAAAAAATTTAAATAATTAATTTTATGTTTACATACTTGGAGAATTAAAAAATCCCTTGGTATATAAAAAAATTGTTATCCCTATTATTGGACCTATTCCAAATATGAAAAGAACTAATTTTGCAGAATTCTTAGTTTGTCCTAATTCTTGATTTTTTTTATTTGAATTAGTTTGAATTTTTCTAGAATTCTTTTTGTTTTTCATGAATGATATACTCCAGGATTTCTATTTTAAAAAAACTTTCAAAGGAAATTTAATCTTTAAAATTTTCTAATTCACTTTAATTTATGAAGGGGTTAAAAAATACAATAATGTATAATAATACTTAAAATAAAGTAAATATGAGTGCAACTAAGAGAGAGGAGGTAAGTTCTCACCTTAGATATATAAGGTTAGAACTTAGAGAGATGCATCAAATGCTTATTAGAGACGATTTATTGCCCGATCTTAATGAAGCAAAAGAAGTACATGCGCAATTAGATGCTTTATTGGATTTGTTATCAGATAAAAAAGTCAAAAAGATTAAAAGTCAATTTGAAAGCTTTTAATTGGTTATATATAAATTATAAATAATTAGTAGTTGATTCTATTTTCTTTCTATTATCATGCATTTGTTCTAATTTATTGTAAATTTCTTTAATTTGGAGTTGTATTAAATCAGTTGAATTTATATTACTTAATGCATCCATTGCAGATATAAGACTTTCTTTGGCTTCGATCAAATGTCTACATTCTTTACTGCCTGCTTCGTATGACATAATATTTTAAAAATTTCATTATCACAAATATATAAAAAATTATTCCGTATTGCTTGATACCCTTATCAAATCAATGCTTATTTATTGTTATTTCCAATACAAAGCATGTAGTTATATTTACTAAGATTAGAAAAAAACTTATGCAAGAAAATTCTAAAGATTATGAATTTTGTATTAAAGTAGCTCTAGAAAACGCAAAAAAGAGAATTAATCTACTGGATGATTCTAATAAAAAGTGTGTATTAGAGGAATATAGAGAATGGATAGATGATGGGTTAAATAAGCACTCTGTTTTACTATTAAGGGAAGATCCAATTATCTAAAAAGATTTACTATTTTCAATTATTTGAATTGGTAAACTTAAATAAAATATACAAACTTAGAATAAATGTAATTATTAATGTAATGGTAAGATAAGAAAAACCAAACATGATTATATTTACATAATATTTTTTATATTAACAACTTTTTTTGTTTTACCTTTTATTAATCAGCTTTCTTCAAAAAGTGAAAAAATAAATTTCTTTAAATTTTCTTTTTCTAAAGTGATTTCTTTATCCTTATAATTTTTTAATTTCTTGAAAATTAGATCAACAAGATGTTCGGATGTTTGGTTCATAGTATAAAACTATTTTTCTAACAAATAGATTTTCTCTTCACCAATTTTATCAGGTTTGGTTATTTTACAGCCTTTATCTTTGTCCATGTCACAACTCTTTGTTGCAGGAACAGATTTCCAAGTACAAATTTTTTCTTGAGAATCTTCTTTCAAGATAATCCATCCATCATCTAAATATTCCAAAATACCATCATCTCCACAGGAAAACTTTATTTCCATTCTCTTCTTAACTGAATTAGTACTCTCATTAATAGTCTCTTGAGAATTAATTATGGGATATTCTTTATTAGTTAATGTCTTGCAAGAACTTAATAAAATAGGAATAAAAATTATTTTTAAGAAATTTTTTATCTTTTTCATTTTAGTCTTTCGATGATTCCAATTTATTTAAAGTATAGTTTATTTTGATTCTATTATTTTTAATAATTGGTCCATTTTATTCATCAATTTTTTTACGTCATTTGGTTGCGGCAATGTTAATTCTTCAGTAACCTCCAAATGCATTTTCTTTAAGTTTTGTCTTAGATCTTTTAAATGCATTTTTACGTTTTCTTTCTTTTGTTTTATATCAGTCATAGGATTAAAATTTAAATTTAATTAAACTTAAGAAGATTATTATAATATTTTAGGTGTTATTAAATAGGAAATAATTAAAAATTTATTTGTTTCTATTTTTGATTTCATAGATTTCTTCACCACCATTACAAAAATTTATAGATAACATTTTTAATTCTCTCTTATTGATGCCTAATATATTTTTATTTTCAATAATATAATTTTTGGCAATCTTTTCACAATCTAATTTGTTTTTTGATTGGTTAATAACTGGATAAAAATATATCAATACACCAAATATAAATAAAAAAACTATTATTGATTTTTTATCATTTTTAATTAATTCTTTGGCGTTCCTATTAGTTTTTAAAATTTTAATTAATAATTTATCTGGCAAACCTATTTGAACAAATAAAAGTTCTACCCACCAGGGAAGATTTTTATTTTTATTTTTCTTGGAGATTTCGGAAGTATTCATTTTTTTAGCATCATAATTTTGGTTTCTAGCCTCTTTTGGATTAACTGTTTCTTTTTTATTCATGTCATCGAATAATTTATTTGGAATATAGTAGTTTTATTTTGATTTGGAAACTATATTTTTATTTTATAAGTTTTAATTTAAATTATCTATGAATATGAGTATTGTTAATTTGTATTTAAAAAAAAAGTTTTTTAGATGTCAAAAAAAAGAAGGAAGTTAAATAAGGATTTCGAGAAAAAAATATATTCATCAAAAAAAAATGTCGAATTGGTTTTGGCGAAAATCTATGATATTGATGATGAAGATATACAAAAAGAATATATGAGCGCATTTCAAGGAGTTGTGTCCTTATACAATCTATTAAAAGAGGATTACGAAAAAAAAGGATTTCATGAAGATTCAGAAGAATTACTTACAAAGTATAAAAATGCTTTTAATCTTTTCGAATCAGAATTTGAAATTTAATTTCTAATTTAGATTTTCCTTATATGGTATTACTGGTATTTCAATAAAATTGCCTTTTTGAAGTTCAAACCTTTTTTCTTGCATATTTTTTATACAAGTTAATTTACTCTTCTCTTTTTCACAAATTTTTTTTATTTGATAATCAGTAAGTGAGAACAATTTATCGCTAAATATTAACAAAGTAACTAATAGTAATTTAAATACTGATTTCATTAATTCACTAAAAAATAATCCTACTTTTTATCCAATCTAATTACTAGTATAGGTATTTATAATTTGTTTTAATTCATCTTTGCCTAAGTCTGTTGAAATAAAAACTTCTTGTGCTGTTTTACCCTTTCTTGCTATTGCTTTATATCCGTTTATGGTTTTAACTGATAATCTAATTATCAAGGTAGAAGATCTTCCTCTAACTCTAGATATCGCGGCAGGAGTTACTGTCTTTATATTTATGTTAAGGGCTAATTTTTGAAGTATTGGAATTAGACCCTCTATATTTGTACTATGGTTTAATACTAATCTTCCCAATTTTTTATTCTAATTATATTTATAAAATAATATTTCTGAGAAATTAACTTTAGATTATAAATGAAAAAATTCTTGAGAAGTTCTGTTATATTAAAGAAAGAAACTTAAATATTAATGATTTTTCAAATAGGTTGGGCTGCCTTAGCTGCAATTTTTACTTTTTCAATCGCGATGGTTGTATGGGGTAGAAATGGTGATGGCTCCATCGACATATGATTTCATTTTTAACTTATGAAGAATATTTGAGTAAATTACTTATTAGTACATCATTTGTTTTACTTATATTTATAACATTAGCTGTAATTTATATTTCTTATATCTCTTGGAAAGATAAAAAAAGATTAAAAAATAAATAATATTATTTTTTATCTTTTTTCTTATCCTTAATTCTTAACTCTTCAATTAATTCTTTTGCCTGTTCCATTTTTGAAATACTACTTTTGTAAATACCAATATCTTTCTCTGCTTTATTAGTAGATAACTTTAATTTCTCAAAAATATCTAGTACTGTTTTATTTGTCTCTGATTCATTCTTATCTTTAAGATCATTGGATTTTGAAATTAGTATGTAAATTCCTAAGTTCAATATTCTTGATGGATAAAGCTTAGAATTGCTTTTTTCTTCTAATAGTTTGTATATTTCTTCAGCTGATTTATCCTTGAATTCTTTTTGAGATATTTTGGAGATTTCCTTTATTTCCTTCGATTCAAAATTTGTAGAAGCGCATAAGGATTCAAAAAGAGGATCCAAATGTTTTTGAGGTTCGTATCCTTTCATTAATTCTTTGAATGTTTCGGTTAGACCAATACAAAAAAGAAAATCTTGAGTAAATTCATTTTGATGATTTAAAAGATTTAGCTCAACAAGCATTTCATCAACTATTCTTTTGTATAAACCTGGAATAACGTATGGAAATTGTTCATGAAATAACTTTTTGCTATCTGAAACAGTCGATTTTTCTTTCAATTTTTTATATGTAAACCTTAATAAGGTTAGCGTATGTTGACTCAATATAGTTAGTATCTAATAAACAAATAAATATTATTATGATCCCTTTAGTTTTAGAAGAATCTGGCGGAAGTGAAAGAGTATTCGATATTTATTCGAGATTGTTAAGAGAGAGAATAATCTTTTTGGGAGAACAAGTTACTAGTGAAACTGCTAACAGAATTGTGGCTCAATTATTATTCCTTGAAGCAGAGGACCCCGAAAAAGATATCTACATGTATATAAATTCACCTGGAGGGTCTGTTTATGATGGTTTAGGGATTTTTGATACGATGCAACATGTTAAGCCAGATATTCATACAGTTTGTGTAGGTTTGGCAGCTAGTATGGGAGCTTTTTTGTTGGCTGCAGGTACAAAAGGTAAAAGGAGTAGTCTTAGGCATTCACGAATAATGATTCATCAACCACTTGGAGGAGCTAGAGGCCAAGCCAGTGATATTAGAATTCAGGCAGATGAAATTTTATTTTTAAAAGAACGTCTCAATACCGAATTGTCAGAGAGAACTGGTAAGGATATTGAAACTATTAAAGAAGATACTGATAGAGATTTTTATATGTCCCCCAAAGAAGCAGTTGAATACGGTCTAATAGATCTTGTCTTAGATAAGAAACCTTTTAAAGGTTAACTTAGTAATTGAGGTGTTCTCTCTTTCTCTGGAATTTTAGTGAATTTGGAAAGAATGTTCACAAATTCTTCTCCATCTAATGTTTCTTTTTCAATGAGTAAGTCAACTATTTTATCCATGGCTTCTCTATTTTTGCTGACTATAGAGTAAGTTTCTTTGTAGCATTCCTTGACCATAACTCTTACACTTTCGTCAATTTGTTTTGAAATTGAATCCGAGACTTCACTTCTGGTCATTAAATCTCTGCCGACGAAAACTTCCTGGTTTCCACCTTCCAAAGCTATAGGCCCTAAATTACTCATTCCGAATCTTGTTACCATTTGGCGAGCCATAGAAGCAACCTGTTGGAAATCTCCACCTGCACCTGTTGTTATTTCACCTTTACCAAAAACAACATCCTCAGCAGCTCTACCTCCTAGTGCTCCCATTATTCTCGCTTTTAGTTGAGCTCTACTTACAAGAGTTTGCTCATCATCTGGAGTAAACCATGTTAATCCCTTAGCTTGACCCCTAGGGATTACTGTTACTTTTTGAACAGGATCATGAGCTTTTACTAGCGAGCCTATAAGAGCATGACCAACTTCATGATAGGCAATTAATCTTTTACTTCTTCCATCGGTTAATGGTGAACCCTCCATTCCAGCAACAATCCTATCTACGGAATCGTCAATTTCTGAAATACTAATGGAATCCTTTCTTCTCCTAGCAGTTAGAATAGCTGCCTCATTAAGTAAATTGGCTAAATCAGCTCCCGTAAAACCTGGTGTTCTTCTTGCAATACTCTCAAGTGTTAAATCTTCTTTTAGTTTCTTATTCCTGGCATGAACTTCAAGAATTGATAACCTTCCTTTGATATCTGGCGCGTCTACTGTTACCTGCCTGTCAAATCTTCCAGGTCTCATAAGAGCAGAATCCAAAACGTCAGGTCTATTTGTTGCTGCAATTATTATTATTCCACTGTTACCTTCAAATCCATCCATTTCAGTAAGCAGTTGGTTAAGAGTTTGCTCTCTTTCATCATTACCCCCTCCAATTCCAGCACCTCTTTGTCTCCCTACTGCATCTATTTCATCTATAAAAATCAAACATGGACTATTTTCTTTGGCTCTTTTGAAAAGATCTCTTACTCTACTGGCACCTACACCAACAAACATTTCAACAAATTCAGATCCTGATAATGAGAAGAATGGAACTCCAGCCTCTCCTGCAATTGCCTTAGCAAGAAGTGTCTTACCTGTACCAGGAGGTCCCACCAATAACACCCCTTTTGGAATCCTGGCTCCAACAGAAGTAAATTTTTCAGGTTTTTTTAGAAAAGTTACCACCTCTTGTAAATCCTGTTTTGCTTCGTTAACGCCGGCTACATCGTCAAAAACTACACCCGTTTCTGCTTCCATTGCAAATCTCGCTTTTGTTTTGCCGAATTGCATAGCTTGTCCTGGTCCACCGGGCATTCCATTTGATCTCCTAGCTAGCAAAATAAGTCCTCCAATTAAGATTGCTGGGAAGAGTAAATTACCTAATATCCCTAAAGCAGGAGGAGCTGTTTTTACTGGGTGAACATCAAAACTTATTCCCTCATTTTTTAAAATATTTATTAGTTCTGGAGTTAAACCCGGAAGATCAACTCGTAATCTTTGCACTTTATTATCCAAATCAGAGTCTATTGTTTCGATGACGGCATTTCTTCCGCCTTCAAAGATATCAACAGAAGTAACCCTTCCAGAATTAATGTAATCTAAAAATCTACCGTAACTAACTCTAGCTACTGCAGAATTTCTTGGTGCAATGGTAGTTCCGTTAGATTTTAGTGAATCAACATTGCTTGATGATAAAAATTGGTAAGAAAGTGCAATTACTAAAAGTATAGGTAGAGCCCATAAAATTAATGTTTTAAATTTCTGATTCATTAATTCAATTATGTTTCGTTATTAGATTGTAGACAGTAGCAGTACATTTCGTTGATATTTTCTCTAACTTTATGCTTATATTACTCTTAAATGTATTAATTGTTTGATGAAATTTGAAATCAAAGACAAGGTTAAATTAATTGCGCCTGTTTCCTTTTTAAAAACGTCGGATAATATGCCAATGTTACGACCTCCTGATTTGGTAGCAATTGACGAAATTGGAGAAATACTATCAATAAAATCTCCTGACACTGTTGAAGTGAAATTTAGAAGAGGTTCTTTTCTTATTGATATTGATAAAATTGAAAAATTAACCTAAAAGTTTTTTATCCAATTAGATTTAATTTCTAAGCATATTTTTTTATTACCAGAAATACTTAAAAAAGGTTTCGAAAAATATTTATTAGTCAATGTAAAGATCTCTAATGGAGATATTGCGTCAACTTTTGAAGCTAATTCAACTTCTGAAATTGGAGTCATGCCATAGCTGATTAATTGTATTTCTCTTTGTAAAATTTCATCTAATGATTGATTATTGAAAAGGAAGGAACCTTTCAATTTTTCTTTGGCTAAATATATTTCACTTTCAACTAATGGTTTTAAAAGTAAGTTTTCCCAAAACGAGGATAAAAGTTGAAATGCAAAAATCGCATTTTTATTTGATACTGATAGATAAACTAAAAAAGGAGCATTCTTGCTTCTGACAGGATTAAAAACGCCCAGATCGTAAGAAATTCCATTTTTTTCCCTAAATAATTTAAACAATGCGGCGCTCATTCCATAAGATAAATATGATTCCAAAACTTTTAGTGGCAAATATTCACTACTCCTACATGAACAAGTTTGGTTACCTAACATTATTATTGTTTGATTTGAATCATTTTTTGTAAAATCAAATCTACACATTGGATCTAAGTTAATACTTATTGGGCTTACTTTTTCTTTAAAGACTTTTTGATCTGCTTTTCTTAAATCTTCTCCATTTATATCCAAGTTGTTTGAAATTATATATTTTTTCCTATTTTGAAAATTTTTAAACTCATCTAAAACATTTTCATAGGAGATATTTGAGACATCATTGGTATTACCAGTTGTATTAAAAGCATAAGGATGGCTTTTGTAAACAATTTTTCTCCATTTTTCAAAACAAGTATTAAAGGGATTCTCTCTATTTTTTCTTATTAAATTTAGAGAGGAATTTTTTACTTTTTTAAATTCATTTTCGGAAAGAATCGGCTTGTTAATTATCAAATCGAATATAGGAAGAAATTTACTAAAATGTTCATTTAGAGATTTGATACTAATCGATATACCATCTTCAAATATTTCTTGATTTAATTCTGCTCCATGGGATTCAATATACTCAGAAAGAGCGAAGTTATCAAAGCCTTCACACCCTCGGGTAAGTAATGAACAAAGTATTTTATTTATTCCTTTTTTGCCGACATTATCCATATCACTGCCACCTTTTATCCAAATTGAAGCAGTTGAAAAATTTCTTTTTTTATTATTTGAGAAATATCTTTTGATCATTAACTAGGAGATGCAATAAGAGTAAATTTATCACTGCTGATATATCGAGTGATATCTTGAAAATTATTCAAATCATTCCAATAAATTAAATGATTTTCTAAATCATTTATTGAAGATTTCCTTCCCCAAAGAAGTTCATTTCCAAAGAATGAGGAAAGCTGAGTAGAGGTTTCTAAATTGAAAACATAATTACTTTTTACAATATTTATTGCTTTTCTAATTTCATCCAAAGTTAAAATTTTGTGATCTGAAATCTCATCTACCGTTTTATTAATTTGCTTTTCCACTAAAAAAATATCTTTCTCTTCACAACTTGCTTCAATGATAAATAGACCGCCTAATTCACCAGCACTAACATCAACATATACTGATTCAACAAGATTTTTATCTTCTTTTAAAATTTTTACTAACTTGCTATTTCTTCCTACAGAAAGTATTGATGCTAATATTTCTAATCCAATAATATTTTTTTGATCATTGAGGTTTGGGATAAACCAGGCCATAAATATTCTTGAAAACTCTAAATTATCAAACTTAATTACCTCTCTACCCTTTCTGATCTTTAGCTTAGTTTCTTTATCTTTTGGATTAATATGATTTGGGTACTTACAAATTGGTTTTTTATTTATTCCCGAAAGATCACTTTTTTCAAAAATTTTGTAAATATTTTCAGAAAGATTTCCTGCGATTGCGATACAGATATTTTCATTGGTGTAATTTTTACTATGAAATTTCTCAAGATCACTTATTTGCAGTTTATTAATACTTTCTTCTGTTCCTAATATCGAGTTGGAATAATTTGAAGTTAGCCAAACCCTTTTTAAAAAGTAATTGAATAATTTCTCATCAGGTTGGTCATTTTGTTGCTTTATTTCATCAATTACTACCCCTTTTTCTTTTATAAACTCATCAGTATTAAAGTCTGGTGAGACAACTATATTTGTCAAAAGAGCAAGCGATTCTCTAAAGTTATTAGGTGGTACGAGAACATGGTAATGTACATCATCATAACCTGTTGAAGCATTGCTCAATCCCCCAAGAGATTCAATTTTTTGATCAAATTCTCCTGGCATTAATTTTTTAGAGCCTTTAAAAATCATATGTTCTAAAAAGTGAGCAGTACCATTTTTATTAACTTCCTCAAATGAAGAACCTGCTTTGCACCAAATATCAATACTTATCAGCGGCAATTCTTTATTATCCACAAATACACATCTAGTTTTGCTTGAATGGGTATAGTAGTTAATCACTCCTACATTCATTTAAAAATTCTCTTTTATCTCTATTTTGGTCTTTTTTAGCTTTGTTGTCTGAATCTTTAACTAAAACTAAATTAACTGATCCTCTTATTTTGGACTTGTTGAAAATCCTCAGAGAGCGTAGATCTATGCTTGAGAACATTAGTAGCATAAATATTGATCCAAATATTTCGAATATAATATCCAATAAAATAGGGAGAGAACTTTTCATAGAAAACGAATTTCATGTTGCAAAAGGATTTAGAAAGCTACATATCGAAGTAGCAGAGTTTTCTAAAAATCTTAGAATTTTGCATTGCGTTTTTTTCCCTGATCCAAAGTTTGATATTCCAATTTTTGGAATGGATTTAGTAAAAATAAATGATATAGTCTCAGCTGCGATTGTTGATTTATCTCCTTCTTCTCAAAATCAATATATAAAATACGAAAATCTTCTATCAGCAATAGATAAAAGTTCTTTCACCTCATTAAGAGCGCTTCCTGAATGGGGAGAGATTTTCTCCAAAAATGTACTTTTTGCTTCACTAAAAAACGAATCTGAAAAAAATTATTTTTGTGATATTGTTGATCATTATCTTTCTGTATTGATCAAGTTAAGTAAGAATGCTAGGCCTGAACAAAAAGAGGAAATTATTCAAGAAAGAATAAATTATCAAAAGAATTATTGTGTTCAACAAATGAGAAACGAAAAGACCAGTATGGTACTTCTGAAATATTTTGACGAAAAATGGGTAAATAATTATGTAAAAACTGTATTGTTTGATTTTTAATGTTTTTGAAAACTCTAAAAAAGTTATTTTTTCTCTTACTGTTTTTTACACCAATCTCTCTTGGCATGGTTTCCTGTTCAAGCACTAACAGTTCAAATACCAGACTTGAAGATAAAGTAAATCCAGACTCTATACCATCAATTATAGCGGTTGCGGCACTTGGTCAACTTTCTCCTTCTGGTGAAATTAGACAATTGGCAGCTCCTATAAGTCAGTTTGGTTCGTCTCCTCGAATTAAAGAACTTTTGGTGAAAGAAGGAGATTTTGTTAAAAAGGGTGATGTCCTTGCAATTTTCGAAAACAGAGAAAAGTTAATCGCAGATCTTTCAAGAATAAATTATCTACTCGGAACTACTGATGAGGAAATTTCCTTAAAGAAAGATCAAATTAAGAGGTATGAGTTGGCATTGAGTCAAGATGTTTATTCTGTTGTTCAGATGTCGCAAAGAAAAGATGAATTGTTAAAGTTGCAAAAACAAAAAATAAACTATACCGGAGATAAAAAAAATATCGAGATAGATCTCTTTAATTCAAAACTAAGGAGTCCAATTGATGGTTTTATACTTGGGATAAATACAAGAGTTGGTGAAAGGCCTAAAAATAATGGGATCTTAGATATAGGTTCAAGTCAAAAGATGGAGGCTCTTATAGAGGTTTATGAATCTGATATTGATAGAGTCTCCATCTCTCAGAATGTTGAATTAACTAGTGAAAATGGTGGTTTCAAAAAAACTCTTAAGGGGCAGGTAATTAGGATAAGCCCTCAGGTGAAACAAAGAAAAGTTTTATCAACTGATCCAACAGGAGATGCTGATTCGCGTATTGTTGAGGTACTAGTAAAATTAGATAAAGAATCTATCGATATTGTGCAAAACTATGCAGGGATGAAAGTTATTGCAAAATTTATTCCTTAATGAATTTTTCTCCTTTTAAATTTAGGAAAATTCCTTTAGCTTGGTTATTGTTGACTAGGCAACCACTAAGGTTGGCAGTTGCTATTGCAGGAATAAGTTTCGCAGGGATTTTGATGTTTATGCAATTAGGCTTTAGAGATGGTCTATTTGATACGAGCGTAACTATCCATAAACTTCTAGATGCTGACCTTGTTTTAATTAGTCCTAGATCAAAAAGTTCCATTAGCATGAGTGGATTTCCAAAAAGAAGATTGGTTCAAACTCTTGCCTTGGAGGATGTTGAGAAAACTGCGCCTGTCAATCTAAATTATCTACTTTGGAGAAACCCTGAAAATCTTAAAACTAGATCTATACTTGCTTTAGGATTTAATCCTTCTGATTCTCTTCTTTTAGATGATGGATTTTCTAAAAAAGCATATAAATTAAGAAATCCATCAAGAGTCCTTTTTGACAAACTTTCCAGACCTGAATTCGGACCGATTGAAGAATGGTTCTTATCAGATCAAAAAGTTGAAACTGAAGTTGCTGGTAAAAGAGTTATTGTGGAAGGACTTGTTGAGTTAGGACCATCATTTGGTGCAGACGGTAATTTGATAACAAGTCGAGAAACGTTCTTAAGACTATTCCCTGCTAATCCTCCTGGAAGTATAGAAATTGGTCTAGTAAAACTTAGAAAGGGATCTGACCCTATTTTGATTTCGAAAATTTTAAATAATTCACTTCCAAATGATGTTCGAGTTCTTACAAAAAATCAATTTATAGAATTTGAAAAAAATTATTGGAAAAATAGCACCGCAATAGGTTTTATATTTAGTTTGGGAGCTTTGATGGGTTTTGTTGTAGGTTGCGTTGTCGTGTATCAAATTCTTTATAGTGATGTAACTGACCACCTCCCAGAGTATGCGACCTTATTGGCTATGGGGTATAGATTAAAGTCTCTTTTCTTTGTTGTCGCAAGAGAGGGATTTTTGTTGGCATTGTTTGGCTATTTACCTGCTTATTTCTCTGGCCAAATACTTTACTCCGTCATAAGAAACTCCACTAAACTCCCAATAATAATGGATACAGAAAAAACAATTTTAATTTTTGTACTAGTTTTAGTTATGTGTATGGGTTCTGCAGGTATTGCTATGCGTAAATTAGTTGATGCTGATCCTGCTGAGATTTTTTAACTTACCAACAAAACTTATGGATAAAGGTAATAAATCAGAAAAAGTCTTTAATAATTTAAAGACAGTTTCAATAAATAATTTAAGTCACTTTTATGGAAAAAATGAAAATAAAAAACAAGTTCTTGATAATGTTAATTTGAATATCGATAGAGGAGAATTGGTTCTTCTAAAAGGACCTTCTGGATGCGGCAAAACAACTTTATTAACATTGATTGGAGCTTTGAGAACTTGTCAAAGTGGAAACTTAACTGTATTAAATAAACAATTAAATGGTGCAACAAGAAAAACTAGGCAGATTCTCAGAAGAAGTATTGGGATGATTTTTCAAGGTCATAACCTTTTGAGATGTTTAACAGCTGAACAAAATGTTCAAATGGGTTCAGATTTAATAAAAGATTTAACTTATTTGCAAAGACGTGAAATTGCACGAAAATGGCTTTCAGCAGTTGGATTAGAAGATCATCACAAGAAATTGCCCAATGACTTATCTGGAGGTCAGAAACAAAGAGTAGCAATTGCTCGGGCGCTATCTGCAAATCCAAAGCTTTTACTTGCTGATGAGCCAACTTCTGCTTTAGATAGCGTAACAGGTAGGGAAATAGTTACTCTCTTAAAGAAATTAGCAAAAGATCAAAATTGCTCGGTACTTATGGTTACTCATGATCCTAGAATTACTGATATGGCAGATAGGATATTAAGCATGGAAGATGGTAAGATTTTTAGTGCTCATAGTGAGCTAGTATAGTTTAAAGTTAAAATTTTCATGTCAAAGAGAAGGAATCTTAAAAAAGAAAAACAAGAACGTAATCGAGCTTATGCTAGGAAGTTCAAAAAAAGAAAATTAAGAACTGACGGTAAACCTGATGGCAATGTTACTGGTACTGCAAATAATGGTGGGGCAGCTGATTAGATAATACTTTTCCCATTAATCTTTAAGTAGTACTTTTAATAGTTCATATTTAGAACGAGATCATGAATGTAAGCATTGTTATACCAACATATAATAGAAAACCTATATTAATGAAATGTCTTAAAGCTCTTGAGAATCAGACTTTAAATACAAATATCGGAAATTATGAAATAATTGTCGTTGATGATGGCTCTACAGATGGAACTAGCTTGTGGATTAAAAATAATAAAGATAATTTGCCACATGTGGTTCTTTTTCAACAGGAACATGGAGGTCCTGCACTAGGCAGAAATCTTGGAGTAATTAAATCAAAATATGAAATAATTATTTTTATTGACAGTGATCTTATAGTTTTAGATGATTTTATAAACTGCCATGTTGAAAAATTACTTGCCTCATGGAGGAGAAATAATAAAAAATGTTTTACCTATGGTTCTGTAATTAATACATCTAATTTTCTAAATCCTCAGATTGAAAAAAATAAATTAACGGATACTTCTTTTGCTTACTTTGCTACTGGTAATGTTGCAATATCAAAAGAATTAATCATAAGTGCCGGTTTATTTGATACATCCTTCAGTCTTTATGGCTGGGAGGATCTTGAATTAGGAGAAAGATTAAGGAAAATAGGAACAAAATTAATTAAATGTCCAAATGCTGTTGGGTTTCATTGGCACCCACCATTTGATTGCGAACAAATAGAAGCATTAATAGTTCAAGAAAAAGAAAGGGCAAAGATGGCCTTACTTTTTTATAAAAAACATCCGAATTTAAGGGTTAGATTTATGATTCAATTAACACCGCTTCATATATTACTTTGGCAATCTCTGTGTCTGGGAGGATTAATCAGTGTAGATAGAATCCTTCCTTTTTTGAGGTTTTTAGTTAGTAAAAAGAAAAACAGACTAGCGCTTGAGATACTTAGGATTCCACTAAATTATATTTATATTAAACAGCTAACTAAAACAAAATAAGAAACTTTTAGAAATACACATCACTTGCTACAATGGTTTAAATTAAATCCACACATCTGACAGTTTCGGGTGATTCACTGTAAATCCCCGTCAGATGGAGGCTAACCCGAAACCCTTTAAATTATGGCTGTTGTATCACTATCTGAAATGATGGAAGCTGGTGCTCATTTTGGGCATCAAACTAGACGTTGGAATCCCAAAATGTCTAAATATATATATTGCGCGAGAAATGGAGTACATATAATTGACCTCGTGAAAACTGCATTATGTATGAATGATGCATACAAATGGACAAGGAACGCAGCAAAAAGTGGTAAACGATTCCTTTTTGTGGGGACAAAAAAACAAGCATCAGATGTAGTTGCCCAAGAGGCTACTAGATGTGGCGCTTCATATGTAAACCAAAGGTGGCTTGGAGGGATGTTGACAAACTGGGCAACTATGAAAGCTAGGATCGAGAGATTAAAGGATCTTGAAAGAATGGAAAGTAGTGGTTCAATTGCTATGAGACCCAAAAAAGAAGCAGCAGTTTTAAGAAGAGAACTTGAAAGATTACAGAAGTATTTGGGAGGACTTAAGGGTATGAGAAGACTACCTGATGTTGTGGTTTTGGTTGACCAAAGAAGAGAATCTAATGCAGTTTTAGAAGCAAGAAAATTAGATATTTCATTAGTTTCAATGTTGGATACCAATTGTGATCCGGATTTGTGTGAAGTCCCAATTCCATGTAACGATGATGCAGTTAGATCTGTTCAACTTATCTTAGGAAGACTTGCAGATGCTATAAACGAAGGTAGGAAAGGATCTAATGCCGACAGGAAAAATTAAATTTTAATTTAACTCTTACTATTTTTATTACTTTTTTATTACTTAAATGGGAAACATTACAGCAAAACTCGTAAAAGATCTTAGAGATAAGACTGGAGCCGGAATGATGGATTGCAAAAAAGCACTTAATGAAACCGATGGAAATGTCGAAAAAGCTTTGGAATGGTTAAGAAAGAAAGGTATAGCTAGTGCAGAAAAGAAATCAGGAAGAGTTGCAACTGAAGGTTCTATAGGGAGTTATATACACACAGGATCAAGAGTAGGCGTTTTACTAGAGTTAAATTGTGAAACTGATTTTGTTGCTAGAGGTGATATATTTCAATCCCTTTTAAAAGATGTCTCGATGCAGGTAGCCGCTTGCCCAAATGTTGAGTATGTCTCAATTGATGAAATACCAGAAGATGTCGTAGAAAAAGAAAAGCAGATTGAAATGGGGAGAGATGATTTATCAGGCAAACCAGAGCAAATTAAAGAAAAAATAGTTGAAGGGAGAATAGCGAAAAGGTTGAATGAGTTAGTTTTACTTTCTCAACCTTATATTAAAGACAGTTCTCTTACAGTTGAGGACCTTGTAAAACAAGCCGCAGCAAAAATTGGAGAAAATATCAAAGTAAGACGCTTTACTAGATATACATTGGGTGAAGGTATAGAAAAAAACCAGATGGACTTCGCTGAAGAGGTTGCATCTATGCAATCAAACAAGTAACTTGAAGAATTCTAATAACTGCTTAGAAATTGAAAAAATTAATTCTCAATTGCGGAAAGCAGATATAGAAAAAATCAGATTAATTCGTAATATCAATATAGAATATGAACTTTACCTTAAATTTGTAAGAGATCTTTTATATATTTCTGTAGAAAAAGGTATTCATGAATTATGTGGTGATTCATTAATTGAAAATGTTTCCTTTAATAGAAACGAATTTTTTTGCTTCTTTGAAAAAAAAATTAGTAAGCTTATTTATTCAAAGTTGCCTTTTCTCACAATAGAACAATTAAAAATAAATGAGATTGATAAAAATATAAATAAAAAGAATACTTTTAAAAGTTTAGAAAATACCATAAAAACAAAGTATTACCAAAAAGAAGAAATTCAATATGAAGAAGGTTTTCAATTTGAAAAACCTGTTCTGTTTGAGGCGAATGAGGATATTTTTAATACTTCTGAATATTATCAAGTTGAGAATTATGAGAAATTAGTATCACTTGATTTAGATAAGGATGCCTACCTTAATAATCTATCTAATAAAAATATGATTGAAAATGTGGAATTGGAAAAACAATTTATTTTTTCTCTAATAGAATTATTGGATGAAATTAAGGTTGAAAATTCAGTCCATTCTGAAAACCAGAATATGACTAATGTGGATATTTATTCCAAATATCAGAGCCTAAAAAACTTTGATTTAATTGACGAGTCATTGAAAAATTTACTTTTAAATCTTTCATATAATATTAATCTAGAATTATTTAAGGCCAATCTAATAAAAAAGATTATTTCTGAAGATTCATTTGAATACCTAGTAGGCAAAAATTTGATGATTAAACATCCACGTCCGTTTGTTATTAATTTTGAATTCAATACACATCAGTCATCATCAAAAAGTCTCAAGCTTCCCAATATTATTTTTTTCAATATATCTACTGTTGAGTTAGAGTTTAAAAATTTAAATCTTTCTATTCAAAGGAATAAGATAAATGAGCTAAAAAATCAATTTCAGCGTTTGATTAAAAAAGAGACATACTGGAGGCAAAAAGAAATAACTTTGAATAAGATACGTTGAAAATTAAAAATTTTTTTAAATGTGACTTTTAGCGGGAATAATAATAAATTAATTAAAGATTGGATAAGACCTCTTCAAAAGTCTCTAACTATTGAAACTGAAAACAAATATATTAATACCTTAGGAAGAGAGAAATTTTTTAATGATTATCTACATGAATCACTAACAAAAATAGATAATTTGAATCTATCAGAAGAATATTTGAGAATATTTGATGAGTTTTCTAAAAAATATTATGAATATAATAAATTAGATGATAATCAAAGAAAAAGGTTAATTATAGATACAAGAAAAAGTCTTTATAACCTTGGTAAAACCTTGGATGTAGAAAGTTCTAATGATATTTCTAATAGGATTATTTTGAAAAAAGCTGATTCAAATTTGTCTCTTGATTCAGAGATTTCATTAATAAAAAATGTAGGGAAAGTGTATAAAAATAAGCTTAATGAACTAGGGATTTTTCATATAAAAGATCTAATAAATTATTTTCCACGAACATATTTAGACTATACGAATAGAGTTAAGATAATGAATTTAAAACCAGATAATTTATATACGTGCATCGCAAATATTAAAAGATTTTATATGCATAAGAGTAAAAAGAATAATAATTTATCGATAATGAACTTTGTCGTTTCTGATGAAACGTCTTCGATAAAGGTTACAAAATTTTTTTTAGGAAGGAGATTTAGATCTTATTCCTTTTTCGCATCTCAGAAATCTTTGTATACTCCAGGAACTAAATTAGCAATTTCCGGCAAGGTTAAACTGACAGAATATGGTAAAACTTTTGTGGATCCGCAGATTGAAATTCTCAAGGATAACAATGATAATTTTAATTTCTCTGGAAAAATATTGCCCTTGTATTCATTAGCTGAAACGTTATCGAATATGAGTTTTATAAAACTCATGAAAAAGATACTAATTTACGCAAAGAAATATCCAGAAATTTTAAATCATAAGCAACTTGATTCATTATCTTTATTATCGAAAGGAGAGTCTTTGATTAATATTCATTTCCCACCAACTCAAGAGGCACTTATTGAGTCAAAAAAACGTTTGGTTTTTGATGAGTTGTTTCTGCTGCAAATAAAATTCCTACTTAGAAAAAGAAAGACGAATAAAAATGTTATTAACAAACAATTACCTCAAAAGAAATCTTTACTAAAAGAATTTTTAAATGCTTTTCCTTTTGAATTAACAAAATCCCAAGTAAATGTTTTAGATGAAATTAAGGAAGATTTATCTAATCCAGCTCCAATGTCGAGACTGCTTCAAGGAGATGTGGGCAGTGGTAAAACTATAATTGCAATAGCCTCACTTTTAATTGTTATTGAAAAAAACCTGCAAGGTGCTTTTATGGTTCCTACTGAAGTATTAGCGGAACAACATTATAAAAGTTTATTAAAATATTTGAACCCACTTTTTGTCTCTGTCGAACTTCTTACTGGGAATACCCCTCAAAAAAAAAGAAAAGAAATTCTCTCGAATTTGAATAATGGACTAGTTGATATCCTTGTAGGTACCCACGCATTATTTGAGGATAAAGTCATATTTAATTCATTAGGAATGGTAGTAATTGATGAACAACATAGGTTTGGAGTTACTCAAAGAAATAGATTACTTAATAAAGGGGATAATACTAATTTGTTATCAATGACAGCGACACCAATTCCAAGAACTCTAGCGCTTTCTATCTACGGTGATTTAGATGTAAGTCAAATTACAGAACTTCCTCCTGGGCGAGTTCCAATATCTACAAAAATAATTTCTGAAGATGATTTAAATAGATTGTTCAAGATTGTTGATGATGAGATCACTCAAGGAAGGCAAGCTTATGTGATTCTGCCACTTATAGAAGATTCAGAAAAAATGAATTTAAGTTCTGCAAAGAAAATATTTAAATATTTATCTGAAGAGGTCTTTATTAATAAAAAAGTTGGATTATTGCATGGAAAATTAAATTCGCAAGAAAAGAATGAAGTGATTAATTCTTTTGTAAAAAATGAAATTAATATATTGGTTTCAACTACTGTAATTGAGGTTGGAATCGATGTGGCTAATGCCACAATTATGATTATTTATAATTCGGAAAGATTTGGGTTATCTCAGCTTCATCAACTAAGGGGTAGAGTCGGTAGGGGATCATCTAAATCTTTTTGTTATCTAGTAACTTCTGATAAAAATGGATTAGAAAATAAGCGACTATGTGTTTTGCAAAAGTCCAATGATGGCTTTTATATTGCCGAAAAAGACTTGGAGCTTAGAGGCCCAGGCCAGATTTTAGGATATAGACAATCTGGATTGCCTGATTTTGTATTGGACAATTTACCTAACAATAAATTTTTAATTGAAAAGGCCCGAGAAGAGGCTATTAAGGTTGTTAGTAATGATCCTGATTTAAAAGAAAATATTATTTTAAGAAATTTACTCATTGATAATTCTGATAATAAATTCATTCATGATTTCTTGAATTGAAAACGATCATTGTATTTTTAGATAGGTATGCAACTATAAATTAATTGCAAATTTCAATTGAAAATATGGAATAAAGTACCAATTAAAGATAATGGAGATAAATTAGTAACTATTCCTAGCTACTTAAACTTTTTAGATCCGCACCCTTACTTGGATTTAGGAGCACCTTACAAAGATAAAACTTCTATTTGGAAATTAAGAGAGGAGGTTGTAAATAGATTAGTAAAAGTAAATGATTATTTGATATCAAAGAATAGTTTTTACCTTTTGATTTATGACAGTTGGCGACCTTTAGAAGTTCAAGAATTTATGTTTAAAAGAGCATTTTTAAAAGAGTGTGAAAAATTGGATATTGATGCTTCTTTAAAAAATATGAAATCTTATCCATCTATCTTAAAAAAAGTTGAAAAATTTTGGGCATATCCCTCTTTTGACTCTAGATGTCCCCCACCTCATTCAACTGGGGGCGCATTGGATGTTTGTTTATCTGATAAAGAGGGAAATCTTTTTGAAATGGGAAGTAAGGTTGATCAAATGGATGAAACTTCAAACCCTTTTTTTTATGCAAACAAAAAGAATGAAGAAGCAATTATTTGGGATAGTAGAAGAAATTTATTAAGGGAAATTATGACTAAATTTGGTTTTGCTCAACATCCAAATGAATGGTGGCATTTTAGTTATGGTGATCAACTATGGGCTTGGAAGAATAAAAAAGAAAATGCGATTTATGGAAAAGTTTAAATTCTATTGAATCTCATTTAGTAAGTCTAAAATAGAACTTTCGTCTTGGTTATTTACAAAATCTCCGAAATCCAAATCCAAATTACTCTTCCAATTATCAAATAATGGTTGAAGAGTTTTTTCTAAATCGTTAAGTTCCATTCTTTGTAAGAATGGTTTAGCCAGCCTTTGTAGATTTTTACTTCCCCCTAACCATAATTGGTATTTGTTTTGGCCACTTCCAACAAGTGCTAATTCGGCCATATAAGGCCTGGTGCATCCATTCGGACATCCTGTCATTCTGAATAATATTGTCTTTTGTATTTTTAGATCTAATAGTAAATTTTCAATCCTTTTTAATACATCAGGTAATATTCTTTCAGCTTCAGTCATCGCAAGGCCACAAAGTGGTAAAGCAGGACAAGCTAAAGCGTGTCTTTGTATTTCATTAATGTTATCTAAATTTTCGTATCCAATTTTTGATAGAGATTGTTGAATTTTGTCTTTGTTTATATAAGCGATATTACAAAGTAAAATATCTTGATTGGGAGTGAGTCTTAAATCTAAATTATATTTTTTAACGATACTTGTTATGGTAGTTTTCTTCTCTCCAAATAATCTTCCTGATAATAAAGGTAAACCTACAAAATAGGAGGTTTTATTTTGTTTATGCCAACCTAGATAATCAATAAGAACTTTATCCGGTTCTTTTCTGATTTTTTTAATTTCTTTTTTGAAATACTTTTCAAAAAGTATCTTCTTGAACCATTTAATACCTTTTCTATGAAGAAGATATTTCATTCTCGAATTTTTTCTTGATTTTCTATCACCATAATCTCTTTGAATAGCCACAATGCTTTGTATTAATTCATAGACATCAGGCTCTTCAACATATCCAAGTGGATCTGCAATTCTGGCAAAGGTCTCTTCATTATTATGTGTGCGACCCATACCGCCTCCAACATAGAAGTTGCACCCTTCTAAGTTTCCATCTTTAGAAGTAAAAGCAACTATTCCTATGTCATTGGTAAGAAGATCTACAGAATTGTCCCCAGGAACTGTCACGGCACATTTAAATTTTCTCGGTAAATAAGTTGAACCATAAAGAGGCTCATCTTTTATCCCACTAAAAACATTATCTTTGAATTGGAGCTTCCTAATTTCTTCAATATCTTTGTCAGGCTTTATGGTGTACTCTAAATCTCCATCAGCCCAAAGCTCTAAAAAGGTGCCTTGGCCTGCCATTGGGGTGAGAAGATCTGCAACTTTTTTTGCCAATGCTCTTGCAACTTTATATTCTGGTGAATCAAATGGAGCCGCAGGGGCCATAACGTTTCTATTTATGTCTCCACATGCAGCTAATGTGGAGCCCATTGAATTTACTATTGTTTGGATTACTTCCTTTAGGTTCTCCTTTCTAATTCCATGCATTTGAAAGGCTTGTCTTGTGGTGGCCCTTAGTGTTCCATTACCTAGTTTCTCAGATAATTCATCTAACGCTAAAAATAATTTCCCAGGGACTTCACCGCCCGGATTTCTTAACCTAAGCATCATTTGCCAATCTTTACTTTTGCCCGGCCTTCTATTTTCCCTGTTATCTTGTTGATAACTACCATGAAATTTTAATAACTGTACTGCATCATTGGTAAAGTGATCGCTTTCATTATTTAGTTCTGTAGCAAGAGGTTCCTTAAGAAATTGGCTGCTTTTCTTGAAATTTTCAAATTTAGACACTTCTAATCCATTTGCCAAACAAACTGTTTCTTCTTTGGCAGGATTTTTCTTCTTTTTTACTTTCTCAACTTTGATCAACGGACCAAAACATATCTCTTTTTATACATTAGCGAAAAGCTTATTTAACTGGTAGTAAATTATATTATTAGAAGTTATATTTTTTTCTTGTCTAAATATTTACTTGAGATTGGAACCGAAGAGTTGCCTGCAAAATTTTCTCATTCTGTTTTAGATCAATTTAAATCTCTAATAGAGTTTGAATTGGATAAAAAGTTAATCAAATACGAACATATAGTTGTTACCTCCACACCAAGGCGGATAGTTCTACTTCTCGAAGGTTTAGTTGATTATGCGGAAGATAAAATAATAGAAAGAAAAGGACCTAAAGCAAATTCAGCTTATTTAAATGGATGTCCTACTAATGCTGCTTTAGGATTTGCTAATAGCTTAGATATAGATGTAGGTGAGTTAGAAATAAGAAATACAGAAAAGGGTGATTTTGTATTTGGAAAGAAAATTGAGAAAGGACTATCAACAAAAATTTCTTTGTCTTCGATTATTCCAAAATTAGTAAAGAGTCTTCAAGGCCCTCGATTTATGAAATGGGGGGCTGGGAACATAAAATTTTCAAGACCTATTAGATGGATCGCCTCTATTTATAATGATGAAATTCTTGATTTTGAATTTGATGAATGTGATCCAAAGATCAAAATAAGTAATAAAACAAAAAGTCACAGGGTAATCAATGAAGTTTTAGAAGTTCAGAATCCTGATGATTTTTTTGAATTATTGAAACGAAAAAGAGTAATAGCTATTCGAAAAGATAGAAAAGAAAAAATTGAAAGTTTAATAAATCAGGCATCTAAATCTTTAAATCTGAAACCTGACCTTTCAGAAGGCTTACTTAATGAACTAACCGATTTAGTTGAATGGCCAGACTTAATTATTGGTAAATTTAGTGATGAATTTCTTGATCTTCCGGTTGAAGTTCTCTCAACAGTCATGAAAAGTCATCAAAGATACGTTCCTCTTTTATTGAAAAACAAAAGTTTTTCTAAACTAGATTTAAGCTCTGAAAAAAATATTAGTACAACTTTCTGCGTTATTTCAAATGGTCTTGAAGAATCAAATAATATAATTGCCAAAGGTAATGAGAAAGTATTGAGGGCAAGGTTTTCAGATGCAAAATTTTTCGTAGAAAGTGACAAAAAAGTTGCTTCAATCGAAAGAAATGAAAAGCTTAAATCTGTTTCCTATTTGAAAGGACTTGGAAATATTTTTCAGAGGGTAGAAAGGATAGAGGAAGTTACTAAAAAAATTCTTATATTTTTAAATGATAAGTCTCTAGAAGAAAAAAAAATAATAGAAGCCGCTAAATACTGTAAAAACGACTTATGTAGCGAAATTGTTTTCGAATTCCCTGAGCTGCAAGGAATAATGGGTGGTAAATATCTTAAATATGAGGGATTTAGTGAGGATGTTTGCTTGGCTGTCGCTGAACATTATTTACCTTCTTTTTATAAAGATGCTTTGCCCTCCACAAAATATGGTGCAATAGTTTCTATAGCAGATAAGGTCGAAACTTTAATAAGTATATTTATTTCTGGGAAACGTCCCAGTGGATCATCTGATCCTTATGCTTTAAGAAGAAATTTGAATGGAGTGATCAAAATAATTTGGGATTATGAACTTCATTTACCTTTAGATAAATTATTTAACGAACTTATTGATTTTTGGGAAATCACATTTCCGAATTTAAACTTTTCAAGGGAAACAATATTTAATGATTTAAATCAATTTTTAGTTCAAAGAATTGTCAGTCATCTTGAAGAAATATCACTAAGTAAAGAATTAATAAAGGCCGTTTGTTCTTCTGATGAATTATCTCAAAAAAGAGTATTGAATATTGTTGATCTTAAAAATAGGATTAAATCAATTATGACTTTTAACGAAAAGGATAATTTTGTTGAAATCCAGAAAGTAATTACAAGGGTAAGCAAATTAGCTAATAAAAGTGATCTTTCAAGAGACGTTCTCTCAACAAGAGATTATGTAAACACAAAACTTTTTGAAAAAGATTGCGAATTGAAAGTTTTTGAATTTATTGGAGAATTAGAAAAGATTTTTTCGGAAGGTTATTGCAATTATTTAGAACTTCTTAATTTGTTTGAGATTAATGTAAACACTATCGAGGATTTATTTGATAATGAAAAGGGAGTCCTAATAATGTCAGAGAATTTAAAAGTAAGAAATAATAGACTCAATTTGTTGAGCTTAATTAGAAATTATTCTCTTAAAATAGCCGACTTTACACTTTTGAACTCTTAACTTTAATGCCTCCCTTTATTGAATAATTTTCTAGCATTTTTTCTACCTCTTTATTTTCCCTAACAGCACTGTCAACGGGTTTGTACTTTAGAGGTGCTAAGGCTTTTCCTCTTAAGATCGAGCCAAGTGTAAGCATTGTGATTTTAAGCTGCTGTAATGGCTTCATTGAGACAACTTTTTTGTATAAGTAACTATCAAAAGTAAGTCTTTGTACATCCATGTCATCACACATCTCAACAAAAGCTTCTCTTGCAGAATCGTTTCTATAGAAAATATTTTGAAGAATTTCTAGAACCTTATAAGTTGTGCCATATTTTTTATCCCACTTTTTAAGATAGTTTTTTAAATCTTTTTCTGATGGAACCACTTGACCGTTTTTTGATGCCTCAACAATTTCTTCTGCACACATTCGCCCGCTCTTTGCCGCAAAATAAATTCCCTCTCCCGAGCTTTTTGTGACATAACCGGCTGCATCACCAACCAATGCCATCCTTCCGACGACCCTCCTTGGTCTTGGATGCTCTGGAATAGGATGCGCCTCTACCTTGATTACCTCGCCATTAACAAGTCTTTTCTTTGCTCTATTTCTTACTCCCTCTTGAAGTCCTTTAATTAATGACTGATTCTTTTGCATAGTTCCAGTGCCCACAGCAACATGATCATATTTAGGAAATACCCACCCATAAAAATCAGGAGAAACATCTGTACCAACGTACATTTCGGCAAGATCTTCGTAGTAACTCATTTCTTCTTTAGGTAATTTTATTCTTTCCTGAAATGCAATAGCAACTTTGTAATCTCCTGCATCCATTGCTTTTGCAACTCTACTATTTGCTCCATCCGCTCCTACAAGAAGGTCAACAGTAAGCTCCTTTAGCTCTCCTTTTTTGTCTCCATTAGTAAAATCTGAATATGAGAGTTTGTATGGTCCTTGATTATTTTCGCCAGTATCAATAGAAGTAACTAATCCATTTACTAGCGTGGCGCCAAGATCAGATGCTCTGTTGCGCATAAAGGCATCCATAACTTCTCTTCTGCACATCCCAATAAACTCATTATCGCTTTTACCGTAAACTCTATCTAAGCTAATATCTACCTCTCTATTTGATGGGGATATCATTCTCATATGCCTTACTTTTCTATCAATAATTGACTCAGGTAAGTCAAATTCTTCTACCATACAAAGTGGAATAGCTCCTCCACATGGTTTTGCATTATCTAGTTTTCTCTCGAATAGCCAGGTTTCTATCCCAGCTTTAGCAAGTATTTCTGCAGCACATGAACCACTTGGACCTCCTCCAATAACAGCTACCCTCAACATATGTAAAAAAAATAATACTGTATATAAAAACTACATCTTTTTTGCTTATAAAAGTGCATTTCTTAAAATAATAGTTAATATCGAAATATGTTTTCCAAATTCAACATACATATATTGGAACAAAACAAAGAGATAGATCAATATGATATACCGCTCGCTAAAAGAACTTACTTAAATAATTCAAATTCAATATTATTTAAAAAATTACTAATATTTTCTCCACTTCTTTTCCTCCTTTTTTCTATCGCTATATTGCGATTGAAGGGGAATATAGAACTAGGTTCTTTTACAAATTTCAATTCTCAGGCTGAGAGAAATCAAGACCATAGAATTTTGGGTCATCTACCTTATGAGGAGATTCCTAAGGAGAAACTTGTTTTAATTGAGCCTCATATTGAAGTTCATATTGATATGCGTGAATCATTACTCAAGATGAGAGAAGAAGCAAAAAATGATGGTATATATTTAGTATTTTTGAGTGGTTTTAGATCTATAAATTTGCAAAATGATATCTTTTATTCCTTAAAATCTATTAGAAATCAAGAGGCGGCAGAAAGAGCTAGAGTCTCAGCCCCCCCAGGATATTCTGAACATAGTACTGGTTTTGCGATTGATATTGGTGATGCTACTAAAAGAGAAACAGATTTTGAGATCGAATTCGAAAATACTGAGGCCTTTAGATGGTTAATAAAGAATGCAGCAAAGTTCCACTTTAAGTTGTCTTTCAACAAAAACAACGAATATATAGATTACGAACCTTGGCATTGGAGATATGAGGGCTCAATTGAAGCCTTAAAAGTTTTTGAAGTTTCAAATAGAAAATTATAAATCTAATTTGTAAATTAAATAATTCATTAAAAATTATGTTTTTCAAAGTCTTAAGGAGAAAATTTTCATAAAAAG
The DNA here is from genome assembly GCA_017644425.1 of Prochlorococcus marinus CUG1433. Classification (NCBI taxonomy): domain Bacteria; kingdom Bacillati; phylum Cyanobacteriota; class Cyanophyceae; order Synechococcales; family Prochlorococcaceae; genus Prochlorococcus; species Prochlorococcus marinus. Next base: position 222,602 of record JAEPLN010000001.1, on the reverse strand, counting down.
CATTCTTTGAGTTAGCCTTAATAAAGTCAATTTACTATTTATATAAATTTTATAAATGTCATCTTCGATAAAAGAAATTAGGAATGTTGCAATTATTGCTCATGTAGATCATGGAAAGACAACCCTTGTTGATGCATTGTTATCTCAATCAGGAATATTTAGGGACAATGAAGTTATTCCAACATGCGTAATGGATTCAAATGATCTCGAAAGAGAAAGAGGAATAACAATACTCTCAAAAAATACTGCCGTTAACTATAAAGACACCAGAATTAATATTATAGATACACCAGGACATGCGGATTTTGGCGGTGAAGTCGAAAGGGTTTTAGGCATGGTTGATGGTTGTTTGCTTATTGTTGATGCAAATGAGGGGCCAATGCCACAAACAAGATTTGTCTTAAAAAAAGCATTAGAGAAAGGACTTAGGCCAATAGTCTTTGTAAATAAAATCGATAGACCAAGAGTAGTACCAGAAATAGCCATTGATAAAGTCCTTGATTTGTTTCTAGAACTAGGAGCTGACGATGATCAATGTGATTTCCCTTATCTTTTTGGGAGCGGCCTATCTGGTTACGCAAAGGAAGAGATGGAGGCAAATAGTGACAATATGATGCCTCTTTTTGAAGCAATCATAAGGCATGTTCCACCACCAGTAGGCGACTCAAATAAGCCTCTACAGCTTCAAATAACTACTTTGGATTATTCTGACTTCTTAGGCAGAATTGTAATTGGAAAAATTCATAATGGAAAAATAAAAAATGGTCAACAAGCTAGTTTAATTAAAGAGAATGGAAAAACTATTAAAGGAAAGGTTAGTAAGCTACTAGGATTCGAAGGATTACAGAGAATTGATATAAATGAAGCATTCGCAGGAGATATTGTTGCTGTTTCTGGCTTTGATGACGTCAATATTGGCGAGACTATAGCATGTCCAGATTCGCCTCACCCTCTTCCATTAATAAAAGTCGATGAACCTACCTTAAATATGACTTTTGTTGTAAATGATTCCCCATTCGCTGGTAAAGAAGGAAAATTTGTTACCAGTAGACAATTGAAAAATAGATTAGAAAGGGAACTTTTGACAAATGTTGCCTTAAGGGTTGAAGAGACTGATTCTCCTGATAGGTTTTCGGTTTCGGGGAGAGGAGAATTACATTTAGGTATTTTGATAGAAACAATGAGAAGAGAGGGATTTGAGTTTCAAATCTCGCAACCTCAAGTAATTTTCAGAGAAATTGATAATGTTGAATGTGAGCCTATAGAAACTTTGGTTTTAGATGTACCAGAAGTTTCTGTTGGTTCATGTATAGAAAAACTTGGATCGAGAAAGGCAGAGATGAAAAACATGCAGACAAGTTCAGATGGCAGAACGCAATTAGAATTTCTTGTGCCATCTAGAGGATTAATAGGATTTCGTGGGGAATTTGTTCGGATAACAAGAGGTGAAGGGATCATGAGCCACTCTTTTCATGAATATAAACCTAAAACAGGAGATTTTGAGACACGTAGGAATGGGGTTCTTATAGCTTTTGAGGAAGGTGTGGCAACATTTTATGCATTGAAGAATGCTGAAGATAGGGGGGTTTATTTCATTAAGCCTGGAGTCAAAGTTTACAAAGGTATGATAATTGGAGAGAATAATCGTCCTCAAGATCTTGAGTTAAATATATGTAAAACTAAGCAGTTGACTAATATGAGGTCTGCAGGCGCTGAAGAACTTGATACCTTGCAGTCTCCTGTTGATATTACTCTTGAAAGAGCCCTTGAATATATCGGCCCAGACGAAATGCTCGAGGTAACACCTGATTCAATTAGAATGAGAAAAATAAATAAGAAGAAAAATATTAAAAATTGATTTTATGAATGAAGAAACTACCAAAAGTTTTAGAGATTCCCTTTTTACGGCTTTAGATCTATTTAACAATCAAAAATGGTACGAGGCTCATGACGCTTTTGAAGAAATTTGGAATTCTTTAGATGGTGAAGAAAGACAAGTCATACAGGGTATTTTACAAGTGTCCGTATCGCAGTTTCACTTAAGTAAGGGCAACTTAAATGGAGCGACTATTTTGCTTGGAGAGGGCTTAGGTAGAATAAAAACTAGAACTAAGATTAATTTAGGTATTGATCTTGAATCCTTTTCTCTAAGTTTGGAAAATTTATTGAGGAAATTACAATACAAAGAGTTATTAGATGAGAACGATAAGCCTTTTTTGAAACCTCTTTGATGAATATGAATATATCTTTCTCTTTGATTGCATTATTGTTTTCTATCTCATTATTTTTTCAAGAAAATAAATTTACTAAAAGATTTCAAAGAAAATGAACTTGAAAATTCAAAATGTATCCCTTTCAATTAAGGGAAGATTAATCGTAAAGGATGTTTCTATAACTGTTAATCCAGGAGAGGTTGTTGGTTTGATGGGACCTAATGGTGCAGGGAAAACGACTACTTTTAATCTTGCCGTTGGGAACATTAGACCTGATAGAGGTGAAATTTCACTAAATGGAAGAAACATAACTAATCTTCCGCTACCAATTAGATCAAAACTTGGGTTGGGTTATTTAACACAGGAGGCGAGTATATTTAGAGACCTTACTGTTAAGGACAATATAGATTTGGCTTTGCAGAATTCAACTTATAGTCGAGCGGCAATTAGAAATAGAAGGGAACAATTAATTAATGAATTTAATTTGAATAATTTTGTAGATAATTATGGTTATCAACTTTCAGGGGGAGAGAGGAGGAGGTGTGAAATAGCAAGAGCTCTTACAATAGGCAGAAAAGGGCCTAAATTTCTTTTATTAGACGAACCTTTTGCTGGGATAGATCCTCTAGCTGTTAATGATTTAAAGAAACTCATTCTTAAATTGAGTGGTAATGGGGTTGGGATTCTTATTACAGACCATAATGTTAGGGAAACCCTTTTAATTACAAACAAGTCTTATGTACTAAGTGAAGGAAAAATTTTAGCTTACGGAACATCTAGTGAACTAGCAGATAATCCAATAGTCAAGAGGTATTACTTAGGAGAAAATTTCAAACTTTGAAATTTGTTGCATAATAAATTCAAACTTAATTATTAAAGATTTACTCATATAAGAATGATTTAAATTATTATTTATTTGTTGTTGAATATTAAATCTAGATAAGAGTTTGACATGTTACTTAGTAACCTATTTAAAAATTTAATATATGACCCAGTTTCAGTATTGGGACTTTTAGTGTTTTACATATTATTAGTAAATCTACCAATATCTCTTAGTGCAGTTTTCAGAAAAAAGTCCTCTTTCACGGTAAAACTTCTTACTATTTTAGTGAATTTATTTATAACATTGCAATTACTTTTTAGGTGGTCGATTTCTGGACACTTCCCAATTAGCAATTTGTATGAATCTCTTTATTTCTTAACTTGGGGCATCACAATGGGACAATTACTAATAGAGAGGGAATACCAATCACCAATAATTCCATCAATTGCCATACCTATTGAGTTACTTACGGTGGCTTTTGCTTGTTTTGTTTTGCCTGACGATTTGAAATTATCGTCAAATTTGGTTCCAGCTTTAAGATCTAGTTGGTTAGTGATGCATGTTAGTGTTGTAATGCTTAGTTATGCAGCCTTAATAATTGGTTCATTACTTTCAGCTTCTGTTTTATTTGTTAATAAAAATACACCCCTTCAAATTAGAAGTAGCTCTACAGGGATAGGAGGTTTTAAGATTTCTAATAATTTTCCTTTAAATGATTTGGTTGATCCTATCGAATTTTCTCATTCAGAAGAACTAGATACGCTAAGTTATCGCTCTATATTGATAGGTTTTGTTCTTTTGACTCTCGGTTTAATTTCAGGTGCTGTTTGGGCTAATGAGGCTTGGGGCACTTGGTGGAGCTGGGACCCAAAAGAAACATGGGCATTTATCTCATGGTTGTTTTATGCTGCTTATCTACATATGCGAATAAGTAAGGGTTGGCAAGGAAGAAGACCCGCAATATTAGCAACTACAGGTTTTTTGGTGGTTTTAGTATGTTACTTGGGTGTTAATTTCTTAGGTATAGGTTTACATAGTTATGGCTGGATATTTGGATAAAATGTTAATCATGCAGAATATTTATTGAGGTTCAGATAGCACTTTTCCTTTTTGCGCTTCTTGAGCAACTTTCCTCAAGTCATCACATCCCTCTTTTAATGTTGGGTAAGCAAACATTCCACTGCCTGCAATAAAACAATTAGCACCAGCATGGGCACATTGTGAAATAGTCCAATTTGCTTTTATGCCTCCATCAACTTCAATGTCAACATTTAGATTTTTTTCAATAATAAAGTTTCTAATTTTTCTGATTTTATTAAGCATTGTTGGAATATAAGCTTGTCCTCCAAAGCCAGGGTTGACTGTCATAACTAAAACATGATCAACCATGTCCATAATATTTTCTATCATTTCAAATGGAGTATGAGGATTTAATGCAACGGAAGGAGATCCTCCTAAGTCTCTAATTCTTCCAAGAACTCTATGTAAATGAATATTTGCTTCGGCATGAGCTATTACTACTCCTGGTTCACCATTTGCCCCTTTTGTAGCTTTTACATAAGATTCAAGCATTGTTTCGCAATTGTATTGGCTTACCATTAATTGCGTTTCAAAAGGGACATTGCAATATTTCCTGCATGCAGCAATCATTTCAGGACCGAATGTAAGATTTGGTACGAAATTTCCATCCATTACGTCAAATTGAATTCTATCTACCCTAGCTTCCTCGAGCTCTTTCACACATGCCCCCATATTTGCCCAATCTGCTGGTAAAACTGAAGGAATTATTTGAATTGGTCTATTAACACCAGCTAAATTTGTTTGATTTGACTCAGTCATTTAATTTTTAAAATATTTAATAAAGATACTATATTTAGTTGTTTATTCCTAATTTCAAGTCATGGCCTGATAAAGTAACAGCTGTAAAGAGTTAAAAAAAGCTTACTAGCATAATAATTCTCATAAAAAATGACGTTTTATATGAGATCATACTCAAAACATTATTGAAAATCCTCAAAAATTTAATTGTGAATCAAACTCTAATTCAAGAAATTCTCGAAGTTGTTGAGCAGGCAGCAATTGCCTCAGCAAAACTAACAGGACTTGGTCAAAAAGATGAAGCTGATGCTGCAGCTGTCGAAGCAATGAGATTACGAATGGGCAAAATTGAAATGAAAGGGAAAATTGTTATTGGAGAAGGCGAAAGAGATGAAGCACCTATGCTTTATATAGGTGAAGAGGTAGGGAGTGGAAGTGGACCCGGGGTTGATTTTGCAGTAGATCCTTGTGAAGGAACTAATCTTTGTGCAAATAATCAAAGAGGTTCTATGGCCGTTTTGGCAGCTTCAGATACCGGCGGTCTTTTTAATGCACCTGATTTTTATATGAACAAATTAGCAGCTCCTCCTGCTGCTAAAGGGAAAGTTGATATTAGAAATTCGGCTACTGAAAACTTGAAAATTCTTAGCGATTGCTTGGATCTTTCTATTGATGAATTAACTGTTGTTGTAATGGATAGAACAAGGCATAAAGATTTAATTAAAGAGATTCGTGGATGTGGTGCAAAAGTACAACCAATTTCTGATGGCGACGTTCAAGCTGCGATTGCATGTGGTTTTGCAGGGACTGGAACACATTGCTTGATGGGTATAGGTGCAGCTCCAGAAGGTGTTATTTCGGCTGCCGCAATGAGAGCTCTAGGTGGACATTTTCAAGGTCAACTTGTTTATGATCCAGCAATTGCTCAAACTTCTGAATGGGCTGATTACACAAAAGAAGGGAATATAAAACGTCTAAATGAAATGGGAATAACAGATATAGACAAAATCTATGAAGCCAACGAATTGGCATCGGGAGAAAATGTTGTTTTTGCTGGAAGTGGAATAACTGATGGATTATTATTTGACGGAGTCAAATTTGAGAGGGATTGTGTTAGAACAAGCAGTCTAGTAATAAGTACATTAGATAGTACTGCAAGATTCACAAATACTGTCCATATAAAAGATGGTGCTAAGAGTATCAGCCTTTAAAAATTCACTTTTAATTTTATGCATATTGTTGTCGTCGGACTAAGTCATCGCACGGCACCTGTCGAAGTGCGTGAGAAGTTAAGTATTCCTGACCAATCTATAACAGAATCATTGGAAGCATTAAGATCTTTCTCTGATGTGTTAGAGGTGTCAATTTTAAGTACTTGCAATAGGCTAGAAATTTATGCGCTGGTAAAGGATAAAAATACTGGTATTTCATCAATAAAAGAATTTATAGCAGATTATTCCGGAATTGTTTTTGAAGATTTAAATCCTCATCTTTTTTGTTTTAGACAAGAAGATGCAGTTTTACATTTAATGAAAGTTTCTGCAGGACTCGATAGCCTCGTTTTAGGTGAAGGGCAAATCCTCTCTCAAGTGAAAAAAATGATGAGATTAGGTCAAGAGAATCAATCTACTGGACCTATTCTTAATAGACTTTTAACCCAATCTGTTAGTACAGGTAAAAAAGTTAGATCTGAAACAAATTTAGGTACTGGAGCAGTTTCAATCAGTTCAGCAGCGGTAGAACTCGCTCAATTGAAAATTGGGCAAGAAAAGGGGCTTGATACTCTTGTGAGCTTGGAATCAGAGAAGGTTCTTGTAGTTGGGGCAGGACGAATGAGTAGGCTTTTAATAACTCATTTAAAATCAAAAGGATGTCATAAACTTATTCTTGTAAATAGAAATATTGATAGAGCATTGAATCTTGCAGTAGACTTCCCCGACTTAGAAATCGTTTGTAAAGGGTTAAACGAATTAGATGAAAACATTTCAATATCTTCTCTTGTTTTTACTAGTACAGCGTCTGAAGAGCCAATAATTGATCTTGCTAAAATTGAAAAATTAAATTTGAATAATAAACTTAAATTCATTGATATTGGTGTACCGAGAAATATATCTAATGATGTAAAACAACATGAATTTATAAAATCATTTGATGTGGATGATTTACAAGAGGTCGTATCAAGAAATCAAGAATTTAGACAGAAAATAGCGAAGGAAGCAGAATCTTTAGTAGAAGAAGAAAGGATCATTTTTCTTGAATGGTGGGCAAGTTTAGAGGCGGTTCCAGTAATTAATAAACTCAGATCAGATTTGGAGTTAATTAGAAAAGAGGAATTGCAAAAAGCACTAAGCAGGATGGGTCCAGATTTTTCTGCTAGAGAAAGAAAAGTTGTAGAAGCTCTGACTAAAGGAATTATTAATAAAATACTCCATACTCCTGTTACCAAGTTGAGAAGTCCTCAATCAAGAGAAGAAAGACAAGTTTCTTTGAAAATCATTGAAAAACTATTTTCTTTGGTAGAGGAGGATAAAAATAACTAATTTTTCCCTAATTATATTAAGTTTTTCCAGTGATTTATCGAAATACCTTTGTAAACTGACCATTTGTATTTCTAAATATGCCCATAATCAGTTACTTTAAATAGTTGTATATATACCTCCATTAGATTGAATGAAGCGTGTGTTGGCTATAATCCTCGGAGGAGGAAAAGGTTCTAGACTTTACCCTCTAACAAAAATGAGGGCTAAACCTGCTGTGCCATTGGCAGGTAAGTATCGTTTAATAGATATTCCAATTAGTAATTGTATAAATTCAGGCATCGAAAAAATGTACGTATTGACCCAGTTCAATAGTGCATCTTTAAATAGACATATTGGAAGAACTTATAATTTAAATGGCCCTTTTGGTCAAGGATTTGTGGAGGTTTTAGCCGCGCAACAGACTCCTGATAGCCCGAAATGGTTTGAAGGTACCGCTGATGCCGTAAGAAAATACCAATGGTTATTTCAAGAGTGGGATGTTGATGAATATTTAATATTGTCAGGTGATCAACTATACAGAATGGACTACAGTTTATTTGTTCAACATCATAGAGATAATGGTGCTGATTTAACTGTTGCAGCTTTGCCTGTTGACGAAGCTCAAGCAGAAGGTTTTGGCCTCATGAGAACGGATGATGTAGGAAATATCAAAGAATTTAGTGAAAAACCCACTGGAGAGAAGTTGAAGGCAATGGCAGTAGATACTTCAAAATTTGGTCTGAGTAAGGATTCAGCTGCCAAAAAACCTTATCTAGCCTCAATGGGTATTTACGTTTTTAGCAGAAATACTCTTTTTGATCTTCTAAATAAATTTCCTAGTTATACGGATTTTGGTAAAGATATAATTCCTGAAGCCCTAAATAGGGGCGATACTCTTAAAAGTTATGTATTCGATGATTATTGGGAAGATATCGGTACCATTGGAGCATTCTTTGAGTCAAACCTTGCATTGACTGAGCAACCAAAACCTCCATTTAGTTTTTATGATGAAAAGTTTCCAATTTATACAAGACCTAGATTTCTTCCACCTTCCAAGCTTGTAGATGCTCAAATTACTGATTCAATAGTTTGTGAAGGTACAATCTTGAAGTCATGTAGTATTTTACACTGTGTTTTAGGTGTAAGAAGCAGGATTGAAAGTGATTCGGTTCTTGAGGATACTCTTGTTATGGGTGCCGATTTCTTTGAATCACCTGAAGAGAGGATTGAATTAAGAAAAGGAGGAGGAACGCCTCTTGGAGTAGGTGAAGGAACTACTGTAAAAAGAGCAATTCTTGATAAGAATACAAGAATTGGTGATAATGTAGTGATTATTAATAAAGATCGAGTAGAAGAAGCCGATAAGCCAGAATTAGGCTTCTATATTAGAAATGGAATCGTAGTAGTAGTTAAAAATGCAACTATTGCAAACGGAACTGTTATTTAAATCTTTCGATCATTTTTCGCTGACATAAGTATTTTTTTTGAGCAATTTTGTTGAGTTGCATGCACACTATATTTATTGAGTTTTTTAATTTTTTATGTCCAAGGCACATTTTGGTTTAATAGGTCTTGGTGTTATGGGCGAAAATTTAGTTCTTAACGCAGAGAGAAATGGATTTTCTAGTGTAGTTTTTAATAGAACTTACTCAAAAACTGAAGAATTTTTACAAGGTCGTGGCCTTGGAAAGAATATAGAGGGAGCTGAAACTCTTCAAGAATTTGTTAATAAGCTAGAGAGGCCTAGAAGAATTCTAATGATGGTAAAAGCTGGACCCGCAACAGATGCTGTTATTGATAATATTTCTGGATATCTCGAGGAAGGAGATCTATTAATAGATGGCGGGAACTCTCAATTTAAAGATACAGAAAGAAGAGTTAATACTCTTGAAAGTAAAAGTTTTGGATACATTGGAATGGGAGTCTCTGGAGGTGCCAAAGGAGCTTTAGAAGGCCCAAGCATGATGCCTGGCGGGACTAAGGCTTCATATGATGCAATAGAAAGCTTATTAACAAAAATGGCTGCCAAAGTTGAAGACGGACCATGTGTTGCATATGTTGGACCAGGAGGCTCAGGTCATTTTGTAAAAACTGTTCATAACGGAATCGAATATGGTATTGAACAAATACTCGCAGAAGCTTATGACCTTATGAAAAGAGTCAAAGGCATGAATGGAAAGCAGATGTCAGAGGTATTTGGTATTTGGAATAATACTGATGAATTATCTTCTTATCTTGTAGAGATAACAGAGATTTGTCTAAATACAAAAGATGAGATAACTGGAGATGATATCGTGGAAAAAATATTAGATAAAGCTGGACAGAAAGGTACTGGGTTATGGACTGTTGTAAGTGCTTTAGAACTTGGGGTATCAGTCCCAACTATTTATGCATCGTTAAATGCAAGAGTAATGAGTTCTCTAAAAGAGCAACGTAGTGAGATTGAAAAAACTATTCCATCTAAACAGATAGAGGATTTTGATTTAGGAAATATATCAGATGGAATGAAACCTTTGTTTGATGCTATAGTTCTTGCCACAATTGCTAGCTATGCCCAAGGTATGGATATTTTAAGAGAAGCATCTGCAGTTTATAACTATGGTTTGAATATGCCGTCAATTGCTCAAATATGGAAAGGTGGTTGCATAATTAGATCAAAATTATTAAGTAAAATTCAAGATGCTTATAACAAAGACCCTAATCTAAAAAATTTAATTTTTGATGATTGGTTCAATAATGAAATTGGTACTAGATTAGATAACTTAGCTAAAGTAGTTTCTCTATCCACAAAAGCTGGTATACCAGTACCATGTCTATCTAGTACTTTAGATTATTTGAATAGTTACAGAACCAATAGACTTCCTCAGAATCTTGTTCAAGCAATGAGAGACTGTTTTGGCTCTCATACATATGAAAGAATTGATAAGGAAGGTAGTTTTCATACTGAATGGGTGAAATGATTGAAAAGGTCACAAATGGATACACCATAAAGATATATAAAGACAAGTTAGAACTATCAACAGCGGTTTTTAAGTTTATTGAAAGTCTCATTATTCATACTTTAAAAAAGAAAGGCAGGTTTAAATTTTGTGTGAGTGGAGGTTCAACGCCTAAATCTGTGTATCACCTCTTATCTAATAGTGATCTTAGATGGGATATGGTTGATGTCTTTTTAGGAGATGAAAGATGTGTCGATCCAAATTCAGAATTAAGTAACTCGTTAATGTTGAAAAATTCATTGTTAACTAATTTTGGATCTAAAGCTTTTTTTTATGAAATTTTCAATGATTTAAATGCTGATGATGAAGCTACAAAAAATCAATTTATTGCAAAATTATTTGAAAAATGCGGATCAAACCCTCCCTCCTTTGATTTAACTTTATTAGGTCTTGGAGACGATGGTCATACAGCTTCACTATTCCCTTATCAAAAAAATAATAATGTAGATGATCTTGTGATTTTTAATGAAGGTAAAGGATTAAAAAGAATTTCATTAACGCCAAAGGTACTTTCAGCTTCATCAAAGATAGTATTTTTGGTTAGTGGAGCCAATAAAAGAATTGCTCTTGAGAGGTTATTAGATGAAAAGGAGCCTCTGGATAGAACGCCATCAAAATTAATAAAATCTATTAATCAAATTTCAATATTTTGTGATCAAGAATCAGCAAAAGAATTAGAAATTTAGTTAAAGTCTAAAAATAATTAGAATTATTAAATGAGTAAGAAAAAATTTTTATTCCAGAAAAGGGATTTCGATGGTTGGAAAACATTAAATGATACCGTTATGGGCGGATCAAGTTCAGCTTTTTGTGAACTTTCAAATTCTGGTTTGATATTAAAGGGTAATATTGTCGAGAAAGCAGGAGGATTTGTTAGTTGTAGATCGTCTATATATAAACCTTCTTTAAATTTATCTGAGTATTCATCCTTTGAATTAAATATTGATGGACAAGGAAGAACTTTTAAATTCGCTGTCGCTTGTGAAGATGCTTTACTAGGACTAACGGAATTTATTCCAGGCGGTCTCAGGTGGATTAAATCATTCCCAACAAAAAAATTTGGAACAACAAATGTTCAAATTCCTTTTAGTGAGCTAAAACCTTCAGTGAGAGCTAATAAAGTACGTTTCCCATTTAAATTCAAGCCATCTAAAATCAAAAGATTACAACTACTACACTCTAAGTTTGGTGATGATGGATTACTTAATAATGAGTTTAAACAGGGTTCAATAAAAGTTTTAATTAAATCAATAAGTGTTATTTGAAAATCCACCTAAAAATATAGAGAGCTTAATCGCTAAGTCAGCAGATTTAACAAATAAACCTTTTGTTCATTCTGTCGTAAAAATAAATGGTGAATACGAATTCGAAGAAGAAGATATTGATTTAACAGTTAATATCTTATGTCGAGATAAAGAAGGTAAAAGAATAGAAATTTATGATCTTGAATTAGAACTTTTTAAATCAAATAAAGAGTTAGTTTTAGTAATCTCTAAGCTTAATTTCCCTGATGAACCAATATTATGGTGTGGAGTTAAAACATTATGGATGGATAGCAATAATGGGAAAAAATGCAACTCACCAAAATACAGCGCTAGATTGGAAAATTTAGCAAATAGGATAAAAAGTTTTATTGATTAAGAAAATAAAACTTAAGTTGATTTATAAATCAGTAACAGCCCCTAAACTTGATGTGCTTACGATTCTCGAATATTTTGAAAGAATTCCTCTTTTGTATTTTTGTATAGGTTTTACCCAATCTTTTTTTCTTTTTTCTAATTCTTCGTCTGATAAATCAACTTCAATTAATTGTTTTACAGCATCTACTGTAATTAAATCACCTTGTTTTATTAGAGCAATATTTCCTCCAACAGCTGCCTCTGGAGCTATGTGACCCACAACAAGACCATAGGTACCACCGCTAAATCTGCCATCGGTAATTAAAGCTACCTTCTCTCCTAGCCCTTGACCAACAATTGCAGATGTTGGAGCTAACATTTCTCTCATGCCTGGGCCTCCTACAGGGCCTTCGTTTCTAATAACAACAACATCACCAGCTTTTATATCGTTATTTAATATCGATTTTAAACAATCCTCTTCACTTTCAAAAATCTTTGCTGGACCTGTTAACACGGGGTTTTTTACTCCGCTAATTTTGGCTACAGAACCTTCACTCGCTAAGTTACCTTTTAATATCGCTAAATGTCCTTTTTTATAAAGAGGGTCATCTATATCTCTTATGACATTTTGATTTGTTGGAGGCTTATCTGGAATATTCTGTAAGTATTCTGAGATAGTTTTGCCTTCAATGTTTTTGCAATCGCCATGAATTAATCCTGCATTCAAAAGTATTTTCATTACTTGTGGAATTCCGCCTGCCTTATGAAGATCCACGGTCACATATTTACCACTCGGTTTAAGGTCACAAATAACGGGTACTTTTTGTCTGATTCTCTCAAAATCATTAATATTGATATCTATTCCTGCAGTATTCGCAATAGCTAAGATGTGCAATACCGCATTTGTTGATCCGCCAATTGCCATAATAACTGATATTGCATTTTCAAATGCTTTCTTAGTCATTAGGTCTAGAGGTCTTATATCTTTTTCTATTGCAGAGACTAATATCTCAGCACTTTTATCTGCACTTAGTTCTTTTTCAAGATCTTCAGCAGCCATAGTGGAACTGTGGGGAAGACTTAAACCTAATACTTCAATAACCGCAGACATTGTATTAGCTGTAAACATCCCTCCACAGCTACCAGCACCAGGAATACAATTTTTCTCAACTTGGATTAGCCTTTCTTCATTAATTTTGCCTGATGTTAATTGTCCAACAGCTTCAAATGCACTAACAACAGTAAGATCTTCTCCATGCAATTTCCCAGGCTTTATTGTCCCTCCATAAATAAAAATTGAGGGAATATTCATTCTTGCAATTGCAATCATTGCACCCGGCATGTTTTTGTCACATCCACCTATAGCAAGTACTCCATCCATACTCTGCGCATTGCATGCTGTCTCAATTGAATCAGCAATAACTTCTCTTGAAACTAGAGAATATTTCATGCCCTCTGTTCCCATAGAAATGCCATCACTTACTGTTATAGTCCCAAACATCTGAGGCATCCCACCTGATCTTTTAATTGATTCTTCAGCCTTTAGAGCTAACTTATTTAAACCCATATTGCATGGTGTTATGGTGCTGTATCCATTTGCAACTCCAATAATAGGTTTATTAAAATCTTCATCATTAAATCCAACAGCTCTTAACATCGATCTGTTAGGGGATCTTTGCACACCTTGGGTTATTGCAGATGATCTGAGTTTATTCATATTATTTGAGAACCTTTTTTATTCTATTGCCCCAACTCTTCAAGTTGCCTCCTTACATCAGCAATTGCAGAATTAAGTTGCTCAACTTTCTTCTCCAGATTCTCTCCTTCAACTTCATTTATATTTTCATTTGAATCAATCGCTTCAGAGCCGTCTTGAATCCTCGAGGAATACATCATTGCTTTTTGTTTTTTTTCCTCCTTTCTTTTGTCTGCTTCGGATATTAACCACCAAGCTAATCCTGCTGCTCCAATAAAAGCTCCACTTATTAATGATAAAAGATTATTTGAAGACGAATCTCTGTATTCAGACATTGGTAAAATATTTGCTCCTATATTCTATATTAGTTCTTATCTTGAAATATAGTACTCAAACGCAATAAAGGATTCCCAATTCCAGGTACTAATGATTTTAGGTTTTCGTCTTCCTCATCTATGCAAGAGGTGTAAATTACCTGGTTAGGGAACAATTTCGCAATTTCATTTAACCCTTTATTTGAGCAAATAGCAGTTATTAACAAAATCCTATTGGAATCAACTCCTAATTCCTTTAATTTTATTAAAGTTTCTAATGTTGCCGATTTTGTAGTTATTTGTTCCGAATAAAAAATAACTCCTTCATTTGGTTCAATAGTTTTAGGAAGTTCTCCTAATGAAAGAGTTGCATTAGGAATTACCTCTTTAGATCCAAACCAAAGAGATAAACCTTCTGGCAAAATTGCGAGCACTTTTATTGGATAATCATTATTAATAAAGAATCCATCTGAGTCCCCATAATCAGTATTTACTATCTCTTTTTTATATGGCAGCCAATTACGTAATGCTTCATATGTAAGCCATTTTCCTAATTGTTCATATCCTGTTGAGTACAAAATATTTGGAGTATTTTTTTCTCGCAATATTGAAAGCCAATGTTTTATTAACGGATGAGGAGGAACAATAACCTTTAGTGACATTGCCATATATTTTCCTTTAAGATAGTCTTACAAACTTTAAATACTTAAGTTCTAAAATACAGTTTTATTATGATTAAATCAATTGTTTTCCCTTCACTAAAGAATGCATTAATTTCTTTTTTGTTCGTTGGGATTTTATTTTTTAATTCTGTAAATTCTGCATGGGCTAAAAGACCTCCTGAAATTAGAAACCAGCAAGACCTTAATTTAGAGCCAGATATGCATGGTCAAGATTTAAGCGGTAACGAATATGTTAAGTTTGATTTGAATGGGTTTAATTTCAGTGAAAGTAATTTAGAAGGCGCGGTGTTCAATAATAGTAAATTGCAAAATTCAAAGTTTAATGGAGCCAATTTAAGAGATGCACTAGCTTATGCAACAGATTTTACTGATGCAGATCTTTCGGATGTTAATTTTACAAATGCTTTATTAATGGAGAGTAATTTTGAAGGAGCAAAAATAGATGGTGCAGATTTTACTGATGCTGTTCTTAGTCGTACACAACAAAAACAATTATGTGCGATTGCTAATGGCACAAATAGTTCTACAGGAGAGAGTACAGAATATAGTTTAGGTTGTTAATCATCAAAGATGAAAAAAAAAATTCCAGTTATAGTTGTTTCGGGATTTCTTGGTTCAGGTAAAACAACTTTTCTAAGATATCTATTAAAAGAGAGTAATAAAAAATTTGGTTTAATAATTAATGAATTTGGTGATGTTGGAATTGATGGTGATTTGATTAAAAGTTGTGATAAATGTGATGAATCTGAAGACGACTGTGTAATCGAATTAAACAATGGATGTTTATGTTGTACTGTTCAAGATGATTTTGTTCCATCAATAAAAGCTCTCCTAGAATTTAATCCTCCTATCGAATCAATAATTATTGAAACAAGTGGCTTGGCACTACCAATGCCCTTAATTCAAGCACTTAACTGGCCTGAGATTAGGTCTTCCATTTACCTTGATGTTGTTGTTGGTATCGTTAATGGAGAATCAATGCTTAACGGTTCACCAATTAATGATTTAAATAAAATTACAAAACAATATAATGAAACAGATAAAATTGATCACAACGCCACTATAGACGAACTATTTGAGGAGCAACTAGAAGTTTCTGATATCGTTTTAGTCTCTAGATCAGATATCTTAAATGACGATCAGTTTGACGTTGTAAAAAATAAAATTCAAGGAAGTCTGAACTCATCTACACCAGTCCTTAAATCCAAGAATGGCAAAATTGATTTGAAATATCTATTTGATTTTAATTTTAAAAAAGAGACTTATAAAAAATTTTTAACTGAAGAACATGACCATAATCATGTTGAACTTGTATCAGATTCAATTAAATTAAATTATTTCCTTGAAAAAAATGACTTTGAAAAGGAGATGTCAAAAATCTTGGATGAATTAAATATTCTTCGAATAAAAGGGCGTATTTGGATACCAAACAAATCATTGCCTTTACAAATACAAATTGTTGGAAAGAAAATTAATACTTGGTTTGAAGAAGCTCCAGACAATTCTTGGAGACCAAATGATAATGCTGGACTTGAATTAGTAATAATTTCCTTTGATGAAAAATCTATAAAAACTTTCAATAGAAAAATTAAAGAGAAATTTAAGATTTTAAGTGAACCAAAAATAGCAATTTGACATTATAGTTAGCTGCCGGGATACTAAATCAGTTGACAGCCCAAGATGGAAAATCCAAAAATTGTATTAAAACAAATAATCCATGACGAAGTTACATCAATTGATAAAATAAAATGTTCAAAATGCGGTGGGGCAGGAAACTTTAAAACTCATGAAAATTCAAGAAGAACTTGCTTAGTTTGTTTTGGTAGAGGTTACATAAACATCTAATAACTCACAGAACCTTAATGTAAAAATATTTGTTTATTAATCAATAGTACTTTTTATTAAAATTTAAACTAATCTTCTAGTAGAAATTAATTTTTAATTGGACCAATTTGCTGTAAAAGTTTTTGTAAGACTAAGACCCTCAGTTTTAGATCCAGCAGGGGAAGCTACCAAATCTGCTTCTATAAAACTTGGAGCCGAGGGAATAAAATCATTACGTATAGGAAAAATGATTGAGGTAAAAATAGAAGGTAATGGTGAAAACGAGGTGAGAGAAAAAATTGATTTATTGTGTGATAGGTTATTCGCAAATACTGTTATTGAAGATTATGAGTATTCACTAAAAAAATTATAAGATGGATAATTTTACTGTAGGAGTTGTTGTCTTTCCTGGTTCTAATTGTGATCGTGATGTTTCATGGGCATTGGAGGGTTGTTTAGACATAAGAACAAAATTTTTGTGGCATGAGTCTTCAGATTTACGCGATGTAGATGCAATAGTTTTACCTGGAGGATTTAGCTATGGTGATTATTTAAGATGCGGGGCAATTGCAAGATTCTCTCCATTAATAAATGCCTTGGATGAGTTTGTTAAAAGCGGAAAAAGAGTTTTAGGAATTTGTAATGGGTTTCAAATTTTGACAGAATCAGGCTTTTTGCCTGGTGCCCTTACTGCAAATAAAAATCTTAATTTCATCTGTGATGATGTTGAACTTGATATCATTTCTTCAAAAGGAGGTTGGTTTAATAATGGAGGTAAAAAACAAACTATTAAGTTGCCAATAGCGCATGGGGAAGGAAGATATCATTGTGATTCTGATACTTTAAAAAAACTTGTAGATAATGAATTGATTGCTTTGAGATATAAAAATAATCCTAATGGATCCTCATTCGATATTGCAGGTATAACTAATGAAAAGGGAAATGTTCTAGGTTTAATGCCTCATCCAGAGCGCGCATGTGACGAGACAATTGGTGGGACTGATGGTCTCTTTACATTAAAATCATTAATATTGAAATAAAAAAGACCCCCAATTTTGGAGGTCTTTTTTTTTATTTAATTTGGGAAGAAATTAAACAGTAGCTTTTACTTTTGGATCTAAATCACCTTTAGCATAAAGATCAGCAAAGTAATTGGTACTGTTTTGCTTGATCTTACTTGCTTGACCTTCGCACCAGAACTGCTTGTATCTATCAAGACAAACTTGCTTCATATATTTTCTAGCAGGCTTGTTGAAATGTCTTGGGTCAAAGTTTGCTTTATCAGCAAATGCTGCCTCTCTAACTGCGGCAGTGAAAGCAAGTCTGTTATCAGTATCAATGTTGACTTTCCTAACTCCATTTCTTATTCCCTCTTGAATCTCTTCAACAGGAACACCATATGTTTGAGGAATTTCACCACCATATTTGTTAATGATATCCAACCATTCTTGAGGAACTGAGCTAGATCCATGCATTACAAGATGGGTATTTGGAAGTGCTTTATGAATTTCAGCAATTCTGCTTATTGCAAGAACTTCTCCTGTAGGTTTCCTTGTAAATTTATAAGCACCATGACTTGTACCTATAGCAATTGCTAATGCATCAACTTTTGTTTTAGCAACAAAATCTGCCGCTTCTTCAGGATCAGTCAAAAGCATATCTGTAGAAAGTTCACCTTCAAATCCATGACCATCTTCTGCTTCACCTTTCCCCGTTTCTAATGAACCTAAGCAACCTAATTCTCCTTCAACACTAACCCCAACTGAATGAGCAAAATCTACTACTTTTTTAGTAACTGCTACATTATATTCGTAACTAGCGGGTGTTTTTGCATCTGCCTCTAGAGAACCATCCATCATTACTGATGTGAAACCATTTATTGCTGCTGAATAACATGTTGATGGCTCATTACCATGGTCTTGGTGCATTACCACTGGAATATTAGGATATGTTTCTGTAGCAGCAAGGATTAGATGACGTAGGAAAATTTCTCCAGCATAATTTCTTGCACCTCTTGAAGCTTGGAGGATTACAGGACTATCAGTTTCATATGCAGCTTCCATGATTGCTTGAACTTGCTCAAGGTTATTAACATTGAAAGCTGGAATACCGTAACCATTCTCAGCAGCGTGATCTAAAAGTAGTCTTAGTGGAACGAGGGCCATAATTAAAATAAGTTAAATGCTACATAAAGCATATGTTTCCGAGAGTTTAGTATAAAGAGGTATCAAATGTCACGTCATTAGATATACAAAATACTAAATTAAGGAAACTAATTTTATGACCCAGAGTATATTTTTAGGATTTTTTTAATTAGTAAGTGTAGCCTGCTACAAACAATTGCTCATCAGATGAAGGTTGTGATCCTGCCACATAGACACCTTTTGAAGCTTCAGAGTTTGCTTGAGCTCTTGCTCTTAATGCTTTTTGACCTCCTTCAACATCGCTTCCTTTCCAGGCCTTTAAGCATGAGTGTTGTAATGCTCTTCCATATGAAAATGAAATATTCCATAAAGCTTTCCTGTAAAGAGTATTCATATTATTTAAATAAACAGAAGCAGCTTCTTCGCTTAAACCTCCTGATAAGAAAACTATTCCTGGAACAGATGCAGGAACGCATCTTTCCATAGTTCTAATTGTCATTTCAGCAACTTTCATAGGATCAGCTTTTGTTGGACAATCTGCTCCATTAACAGTCATAGAAGGTTTTAATAGAGTGCCTTCTAGAAAAACCCCATTTGCTTGACAGGCAATATAAACCTGCTTTATTACCTCTTCTTGAACTTCAGCAGTTTTTTCAATAGTATGGTCGCCGTCCATTAAGATTTCGGGTTCAATAATTGGTACCAAGCCTGATTCTTGAACTGATCTTGCATACCTTGCTAATCCCCAAGCATTCTCTTGAATTGATATTTTTGAAGGGCAACCATCATTTGTAATTTGCAGAACTGCTCTCCACTTTGCAAATCTTGCACCTTGTTCATAATATTTTGCTGCTCTTTCAACTAACCCATCTAAGCCAGAGCAAAAAGTTTCTACATCTCCTGCTCCTGGAAGTGGATTTAGGCCTTTATCTACCTTTATTCCTGGAATAATACCTAAATCATTTAGTTTTTTAACCATTGATTCACCATCTTGGTGATTCTGATAAAGAGTTTCTTCGAAGAGGATTGCTCCACTTATATATTTACCAAGACCTTCTGTAGTAAAAAGCATTCCTCTATATGCCTTCCTATTGTCTTCAGTATTCTCAACGCCAATTCCAGCGAGTCTTTTACCTACTGTTTTAGTGGATTCATCTACCGCTAATATCCCTTTTCCTTTAGAAGCTAGTAATTGAGCATTTTCTTTAAGCTCATTTTTGTAATAATTTAAAGCCATTCTTTAATAATTCAGTTCAATTGATTTTTCCAGAATATGAAAAAAAAATAAAATCAATCCAATACTTTATCGGGTGATAATTGCTACTTATAAATGTAAAGCCTTAAATTTTGATAGTTAATCCACTTTTCGAAGATTCTCTTATTGCTTCGCAAACTTTATGACTAGCAAGTCCCTCACATAAGCCTGGGATCACAGGTGTTCCATTAATTATACTCTGAGCCCATAAATTTTGAATTCTCAAAACTGGAGCTAATCTCCCATCAGTCCATGTTTTTTCAAAATTAAAACTTGGATCTGCAGTTAGATTTTGTATTTTATTTTCGTTGTTTGAATATTTCAAATTAAAACCATGTACATAATCTTTTTGGTTTTCGCTTTTAAGAATAAGTGAACCTTCGCTTCCATATATTTCCAAACTAAATCCTCTACCATTTTTAGAGATTGATGATAAAGATACCTGACATGGAATAAGATTCGAGCTGTAGTTTGATATTTCTATACTGGCTAAACATACATCTTCACTCGTAACATCATTTAAATCAGATGAATTAGGTAAAGGTCTTTTTTTGATTGATGTTGCTAACTTACCGGATACATTTATTGATTCTCCGAAAAACCAATTCAACATGTCGAATGCATGAGTACCTAAGGCGCCAATAACTCCTCCACCTTTTTCTTCCAAAGAATACCAATTCCAAGCTCTTTTAGGATCGGATCTGCTCCCCATTAACCAATCTAATTTGACTAAATATATTTTTCCTAAAATATTTTCATCAATAAGTTTTTTTGTTTGAAGAAAAAGGGGCACTGCTCTGTATTCAAAATCAACACATACGCTTAAATTATTAATCAAAGATATTCTCTGAAGCTCTTCTATTTCAGAAGACGATATTGAAACGGGTTTTTCTAGGAGCAAATTTTTGTTATTCTCTAGCGCCCTTTTTGCTAATTTATATCTGGATTCAGGAGGGGTAGCAATGATAACTCCATCAATTTCTGGAGATTTAACTAAATCTTCCCAATCATGAAAAAAATCTAAACCCGTTTCTTTTTCTAATATAGATTTTTGCTTTTTCTCATAATGGTAAATAGCTACAGGAGTAAAATAATTAGACTCTTTTAATGCCTCTAAATGAACTTTTTTACCAAACCCTAGTCCAGCTATTGCTATTTTTAATTTTTTATTTTTAGTATTCATTATTATTCATTTATAAACTCTGAACAGCTATTTTCAATAACTACATCTATTAGTTCATCATTATTGGAAGTTTGCCATTTTGAATTGAATTGAGGTATTCCATTTATGGATGTATCTTTAAACTTTTTTTCATCGCAATTAATTCTCATTACATAAAGTGATAACTCTCCATCATCATCAGAATTAGTTGGATTTTTGAAGAACTTTGTTAAGACACTTATTTCACCATTTGAAAGCAACTTAATACTGCCTTTATCAAGCCATTCCTTCCCATCATCATTCTCTTTAAGGAGAACCCAATCAACATTTCCGATCGCAAATGAATAAGAGGCAAAATTTAAAATAAAAAATAAAAGGCTTAAAGAAAAATAAAAGAAATTTGAAATAATTCTCATTTTATATATTTGCTTTTGCAAGTTCTTTTACACCATGAATTTTTAAAATTTTAGTCAAAGTATCCTTGAGATCTTTCCTTTTAACTATTACATCAACAAAACCATGCTCAAGCAGATATTCAGCTGTTTGAAAATTATCGGGTAATTTTTCTCTTAATGTTTGTTCTATAACCCTTCTTCCAGCAAAACCAATAAGAGCTTTGGGTTCCGCCAAAATTAAATCACCTAACATTGCAAAGCTTGCTGTTACCCCTCCAGTGGTTGGATGAGTTAACAAGGGCATATAAAGAAGATTTTTTTCTTTATGTTTTTTTAGTGCTCCAGATATTTTTGCCATTTGCATAAGACTTAACATACCCTCTTGCATCCTTGCCCCGCCTGATGCGCAAACAATAAGAATTGGAAAATTTTCTAAAGTTGCTTTCTCAATTATCCTTGTAATTTTTTCACCAACAACTGAACCCATGGATCCTCCCATAAATCGAAAATCCATAACAGCTAATGCTAAAGGCATTGAATTTACAGAACAGATACCTGTTACGACTCCATCTCTTAAACCTGTACCTGCTTGACTTTCTTTAATTCGATCAGCATACGCTCTTCTATCTTTAAAACCTAAAGGATCTGTAGGACTTAGCGAACTATCAAACTCCTCGAATGAGTTTTTGTCAGCAATTATATTTATCCTTTCATCGCTATTAATCCTATTGTGGTGTCCACAATTACTACAAACATTGAAATTTGAAATGAGGTCTTTTCTATAGGCTACTTGCGAACATTCTGAACATTTAACCCACAAACCATCTCCCTCATCAGTATCTTGCGAAACTTTCCCAACAAATTGATCTTTACGCCTTGCGGCAAACCAGTCGATTAATGACACAATGTTTTCTGTTTTTTCTATTTAAATCTAAATTAGGTACTTTTATCAAGAAAGTTATATAAAAATTTGAAATCCTCTAGATTAAAAACTCTTAAAAGTAAAAAATAAAATGATTTGAGTTGATAATCCAAAATTAAATATTATTTATTTTTCTCCTCAATCATTTTATGAATTATTGGAGTGAGAATTAGTTCCATTGCGAATCCCATTTTTCCACCATTTACAACGATACTTGTTGGACTTGACATAAATGAATCGTTAATCATTCCAAGCAAGTATTGAAAATCAATACCCCATTTCTCTCTTGCCCCTTTTCTGAAATGTATGATCACAAAGCTCTCATCAGGAGTTGGGATATTTCTGCATATGAAAGGATTTGAAGTATCAATTGTGGGAATTCTTTGGAAATTAATATCGGTTTTGCTGAATTGTGGGCAGATGTGATTTATATAATCAGGCATTCTTCTTAATATCGTATCTACAATGGTTTCCGCTGAGTAACCTCTTTCTGCGTTATCTCTATGGATTTTTTGAATCCACTCTAAATTTGTTATTGGAACAACGCCAACAAGTAAATCAGCATAAGATGCCACATTGTATCCATCACCTTCTACCCCGCCATGCAAACCTTCATAAAAAAGTACGTCTGTCCCCTCAGGAATATCTTCCCATGGAGTAAATTGACCAGGTTCTAGGGATGTCCCAAGTCTTGTATTATGTTCTTCTGCTTCTTCAAGACTATGTAGATAATATCTTTTCTTTCCTCCTCCAGTTTCACCATAGATTTTAAAAAGTTCTTCTAACTTGTCAAAAAGATTAGCCTCTGGACCAAAATGAGAGAAATTTTCACCTTTTGCAAGTGCGTCTGCCATAGCTTTTTTCATAGGCATTCTTTCAAATCTGTGGTAACTATCACCTTCTACAACTGCGGGAACAATATCTTCTCTGGCAAATATATGCTCAAAGGCTCTTTTTACTGTACTTGTTCCTGCTCCTGAAGATCCTGTTACAGCGACTACTGGATGACGTTTTGACATTTTTTAAAAACAATATCTCATGATTCTGACAGGTCATATGCCAACTTTATGTTTTACTTAAAAATATTTTTTTATTTATTAATTTTTTTTTAAATTTCATCCATTATTTTATCTCCGATTTCACTGCAAGATAAAACTTCAGAAGACCCATTAGCTAAATCTGCTGTTCTAAATCCTTTTGATAAAACTTTATCAATGGCAGTTTCTAAATTTTCTGCAGCTTCTTCTTCGTTTAATCCAATTTTTAACATCATGGAAGCAGATAAAAGCATTGCTATTGGATTCGCTATATTTTTGCCAGCTATATCAGGAGCCGAGCCATGAACAGGTTCAAAAACTCCCGGGCCATTATTGTTTAGAGAAGCAGATGGAAGCATACCAATAGAACCAGTTAACATTGCGGCTAAATCGCTTAAAATATCTCCAAATAAATTACTTGTTAAAATCACATCAAATTGACCAGGATCTCTAACTAATTGCATTGCTGCATTATCAACGTACATATTGCTTAGAGATATATTTTTATCTTTTGAGGTGATATTTAAAACTGTATCTCTCCACAATTGACTAACCTCAAGAACGTTTGATTTGTCAACAGAACATATTTTTTTATTTCTTTGGTTAGCAATTTTTATTGCTATTTCAGTTATTCTTTCTATTTCGGTCGAATCATAAACCATCGTATTGAAAGCTTTTGGGATTTTTGTATTTGTTATATGTCCTCTTGGTTTTCCAAAATAAATTCCTCCTATTAATTCTCTTACAACAATAAGATCTACATGTTCAACGATTTCTTTTTTTAATGTACTTGCTTCCAAGAGAGATTTTCTTATTTTGACAGGCCTGATATTTGCGAAAAGGTTTAGGGCAGATCTTAACTTTAGTAACCCACTTTCTGGCCTTAATTCTCTTGCAAGAGAATCATATTTAATATCTCCAACACATGCTAAAAGTACTGCATCACTTTTTTTGCATTGATCTAGTGTCTCATCTGGAGCAGGAGTACCATATTTTTCATATGCTATCCCTCCAAATAATTTTTCAATAATCTCAATATCGAAATCATGATTTTTTGAAAGCTTTTTTAAAACTTTTTTTGAAACTTCTGAAATCTCTGGTCCAATTCCGTCTCCTGACAATAAAACAATCTTATATTTCTTCATTTAAATTTTTGTTTAATAGAACAATAAATTATTGCTTGTCTAATTGTCTAAGTTTTTTTGCTAATTCTGGTAATTTTTTAAAAATACTTGAACTCCTTAGCCATGATTTATTTTCCATCGCGGGGAAACCACTAATTACCTTGCCATCTTCTACGTCACAATGGATTCCGCATTTTGAACTCGCAATGACATTATTACCAACTTTTACTCTATTATTAACTCCTACTTGCCCTGCCAAAATAACACCATCTCCAATATTTGCTCCTCCAGCGATACCGACTTGAGCTGCAAATGCACAATTCTTTCCAATTTTTACGCCATGACCTATTTGTATTAAATTATCCAACTTTGTTCCCTCATCAATAAAAGTAAATCCAACTGCAGGTCTATCAATACAACAATTAGTTCCAATTTCTACAAAACTCATTATTTTTACACCACCTTTTTGCGGCATCTTTACCCATTTGCCATTTTCAGGAATAAAACCAAATCCCTCTGATCCAATAACAGAATTTGAATTAATTACACAATTATTTTTTAAAGTGGTATTTTCGTAAATAACACAATTTGGATGAATTATATTATTATTTCCTATTCGAACATTGCCTAAAATTGATGATCCAGGAAGAATATGATTATTGTTTCCAATTACAGTATTTTCTCCAATATAGACATTAGGTCCAATATGGCAATCTGCTCCAATTATTGCTGTTTTATCTATAACTGCTGAAGCATGAATTCCTGGTTTGAAATTGATAGTTTTATATAAACAATCCAATACTTCTGCAAATGCAATTCTTGGATTTTTAACGATTATGTTTGATATATTGAGTTTTTTTAGGGCACTAACGATTTCATCGTTGTTAGTAGTTATTATTGCTGATGCTTTAGTTTGATCTAATTTTTCTTTAAGAATATTATTTTCTTCTAAAAAAGATATTTGATGATTAACTGCAGAATCTAATGAGGCAGCATCATCTATATTTAAATCTTCGAAAATATTGGCACTAATAAAATTTGAATTTCCTTTTTTTATTAGATCAACTAAATCACTTAAAAGCATTTTTCAGTTTAAATTTTTTTCTAAGAGAGAGCAAGAACGTCTCTATGAACGACAATTATCGAGGAGTTGTTATTTTCTTTATTATTTAAGATACTTCTTAATTTGTCGCTACTTATTGATACTAAACCTTTTGCAACTTCTTTATCATTTGTATTTACGATTTTAACTGCCTGATTAATCGTAAAGTTTCCTTCTACATTCTTAACACCAACCGCTAAGAGTGAGGCACCTTTTTTTTTTATTGCAAAAGAAGCCCCATCATCTAAAGTAATTTTCCCTACTGTTTGAATTGCATGTGAAAGCCAACTTTTTTTGTTTCCAATAGGTTTTTCTACTGGATAAAATAAAGTTCCAATTTTATTATCATTAAATATTTCAATTAAGTTTTTTTTATTAGTTCCATCAACTAGTTGGACTTCGACTCCTCCTTTTGTTGCTATTTCTGCAGAAATTAATTTTGTAGAAATTCCTCCTGTTCCCCATTCATTATTTGAGTTTTGAATATTTTTATCTTTAATTTCCTTTAATTCACTATTGTGAACTTCTTTAATAGGTTGCGCATCTTTATTGTTACGTGGATCTTTTGAGTATAGATTTTCAATATCGGTTAATAAAATAAGCTTGTTAGCATTTATAGCCAAGGCAACTAAAGCAGAGAGGGTATCATTATCTCCGTATTTAAGCTCTTCATTTGCTACGGTATCATTTTCATTTACTATTGGAATAACATTCAAATCGATTAATCTTTTTAAAGTTTTAGAAGCGTTATTAAAGGATTCTCGTGAATTGAAATCAGCTTTAGTTATTAAAATTTGAGCAATATTAAGACCTAATTTATTAAATACTTTATCGTATAAGGACATTAAATTTACTTGACCCACTGCTGCAGTAGCTTGAAGGGTACTTAAATCATTTGGTCTTGTTTTAATATTTAACTTTTGGCAACCTAATCCAACGGCTCCACTAGTTACTAAAATTATCTTGTTTCCTTTTGAAAGAAAACTTGTAAAGGTTCTAGAAAGGTTTTCAATAACTTCTTCTGTAGATGTTTCCTCTGTTCCTCTTAAAATACTAGTACCAATTTTTATAACCCAAATTTTCATTTTATAAAATCAGAAATAAATTTTTCTATTGTCAAAGTTAAATTAAATTTTATGGGCAAGCCATCTCTATTTAATCTCTTAACTAATATTGTTTTTATATCACATCTATTCCCAACAATAATATCTGTAAAAATTCTGTCGCCAATAATGGCAATACTTTTTGGCTCTCTACCAATTTCTTTGATAACAGACAAAGTTACTTTTTTTCTTGGTTTTGATGCATTGTATTTATACCTTAAATTTAATTCTTTTGCTATTTTTGCGATTCTTTTTTTTGATGGATTATTACTTATTAGATATAAGGAGAAAAGTTTTTTAGATTCAATGATCCAATTTTTTACAGCTTTTGGGATCATATTTGATTTTCTATTTACAAGAGTCCCATCAACGTCAAGCAATAAAGAATTAATCCCTTTTTTTTGCAACTCAGATTGAGAAATCATATATATTGGTAAATTCGAATCCCAACCTACTTTGATGAGAGAGTTCATTCCTTAAGCTAGAGTTTTCTCGTATTCTGCTTCAACTAATGGTCCAATCCTTTCTTCATCATCTTTATCTAGAAGATAAGCACCTTCATCTTTAAGTTCTCCTAAAATGAAGTACGGAAAAACAGGCATTAGGATCTCATATTTATCATCCTTCACATTAAAACTTACTAAATGATCAAATTCCTCCTCATCTTCATCAATATAATCTTCCTCTAACTCGTCATATATTGGCTCATCTAGATCACCAGAAACAGTTAATGTTGAAGCTGATCTTATAAGCTTTAAGTTATGTTCTTGTAAGACTGAATCTGCATTTTTAAGAATCTCGTCATCTTCATCTAAATCAATAATTTCTTGAATATCTTCTTCACTATTAATTTTGAATAAACATACAGGGGTATCTACAGGGGTTAACAAGCCATATTCTTTCTCTTCAACTTCAACAATTTGCTCTAGAAAGCAAAATAACTCTCTCCCACAGCTATCTTTTAAAATAATTGTCTGAGCTTCATAAGTATCATTTGAGTTGGCTTCTTTCATTTAAAATAATCTATCCTACTTAATATTAATATTAATATTTTATCTGACGTTTACCAGCTAATTCTTCTAATTCAGGACCTTCTTCGATCCATTGTTCAAGTATTATTTTTGCTGAAAAACTATCAATCAATCCTGACTTATCTTTTTTTATTCCAAATCTATTTGAAGATTCCCAAGTTGAACTATGTTCGTTGACGTAAGAAAATGGAAGCTTTAATTCATTTGAAAGTAATTGACCGTAATTTTTACAGTCAATAGCTTGAGTGGTCATTTGACCTCTCTCATCTAGTGGAATACCCACAATAAATCCAGTTAAATTATATTCATTTATATAATTTCTGATGATTTTAATCTCTTGATTATTTTCAAAACGTTTTACTGCTGGAAGTATATTTGATGTTATACATAGGGGATCACAATAAGCTAAACCTATTCTTTTGGTACCTATATCCAAACTCAAAATTGACTTGGGTTTGGGTTTGCAAAATTTCACTTTGTTTTTAATGGAAAAGGAGATGGATATGGATTACCTTGTGGACTTAATTTTTCAAAGATTGATTCTAAAGATTGATTTATTATATTTACTTGTTTGGCTTCATTCTTAACTATTGTGTTCCTGATAAGAATTATTTCTTGATTTTTTTCTTTAAGATTACATTCCTCGAGAAAAAGATTTAATTCAGAATTTTCTTTGTAGGTTTTTAAATATGAAATAGGTGATTTTTCAAAAAATCTTTTTATAAATTCTTTTAATATAGAATTGAACCTCTTATCCCAATATCTACTTATAGTTAAAGTATAAATTTCTTCGTTTTGATAATTTATATCTTTAAAAATGGTACATAAAACTGAATTTTCATATATTAAGGCACCACTTTTAGAGTTATTTCTTTTAAGAATATCGTCTTGATCAAAATCTAAAATATTTCTTATTAAGGGAGATTGATTTGATCTTATGAAATTAAGTATTTTTAATATATTTTGTTTATTAATGTTTTGGAATTCATTAATTAATGCATAAGCATTGGTATTTTGCTTTATAGATTTATTTAGATCAGAACCATCCCAAAGTATTATTTCTCCTAACGGTTGAAAGCCTAATTCTCTGGAGGTTGATATGAGGTCAACATTATTTATATCAGCGTTAATTATCCAACTTGAAGTTTTGATGTCTTTTATTGAGATAGATTTTTTTATCAATCCTAAAGTTAATTGTTTATCTGTTAAAGGACACTTGTTGTTAATCAACTTGGGCTTAGATATTTTTAAGCAAGTCTCTTTTTTGTTTAAAGGAAAAATATTCAAATAACCAATAATTTCGTTTCCATATATAGCAATTATGCATTTATTTTTATTTTTCTTAAGGTTATTTAAAAAAATTTTTAAGTCATCAAAGGTGTTTATAATTGCCATCTTTAAAAACCAATTATTCAATTCCTTATTTTTGATATCTATTAAAAGGTTAATGTGTCTTATATGAAGTTCTTCAAAAGTTACTTCCATTCCTTTTTTAGATCGAAAAGAATAAGAGGTATCTTTTTTCATTTACTTTTTTTCTCTTATTAATACTATAGGGGTTTTTTCATCTCCATTGCCAGCCGGATTAGAAATTAAGTTTCTTTTGAGTATTTTATTTACTGCTTTATTTGAACTAGCTAACACTTTCACACCTCCAAGATCATTAACATCTACTACAGCAACATTTATATTCAGATGCTTCGAGACCTCTCTACAAAATAACTCCGGATTGAGAGGACCCAAAACTATACTCTTGTCGTAGGGTTTAACTGTACCGCTTATATCATCAATGAGAGATGATTCTGAACCAGTTAGCCTATAAAACATACCCTTAATACCAACTAATTTGAAGAGAAATCCAACAAATAGTGCAAAGGTTATTCTTGTGACTCCGATTCTATTTATTAATAATTGCATGCCGCAAGCTGTTGCGAGACTGCTTGTAGGGTGAAAAAAATAACATAAAGCTTTCGAAAATAAACTATATTTTAAATTTTGAGGGGAAATATATCTATTTTGCATAATCGCTAGCGGACTCTCACCGATTGTTAAAATATCATTTTTTTCTACAATTCCTTTGCTGTATTCAATCACAGTATTTACTGGGTTATCGAAGCAACCAAGTAAATGAGTTTTAATAGCAAAAGCTTTGTATTTATTATTTAAAGGAATTTCAAAAACTTCTTTCGGCTTTTGTTTTTGGCCATCTAAATTAATTAAAAAACAATCCTTATTATTTGAAATACCAAAATGTCCATAGTTCTCCCAAAATACTTTTAACCATAGATATTTTATTTTTTTTCTAAAATTATCATTCCTAAATTTATATATGATTCTTACAAATAATTCTGCATTTGACTTGATAATTGTTGTTGGCCAATAATTATTTAAATTCTTAATTTTATTATTTTCATATATATAAATATCTTCTTGATAGTTTAAATTTTGGCAATATTCGTTACCTTTATTTTTAAAAAAATCTAATTCAAAATTTATATTAGATACCATCGTCTCTTTGGTTTTACTTTTATTAGTTATTTTTAAATCAATAATTAATTCGTTTAAACCATCCTTTTTTTTAATTTTGTAATTTATAGGTACCAGATTTAACTTTGATTTTGGTGAGTTTTTAATATATAAATCTGAAAGAGTTAAAAAAATTAAAAGAACTAAGAGGATATTTATTAATATCATTTTTCTAAATTAATTTTTGTTGTTATATTTTTTTTCAGAAATGATACTGTTGTATTCATTAAAACTTTCTACAGAAAATTCCGTATCATTTATTTCAATTCCTATTAAATCTCCTATAACTTTGTTTAATTCATCTATGTTAACCATTCCATTTTTATCATATTGCACTTCTCCATCACTATTTAAAATAATGGTTTGTGGAATTAATCCGTTCCAATAATAATTAGGTTGATTTCTAAGATCAGACTTTTCTTTATCCTGTAATTCATCTGTAGTTAGAGCAATGATATCTATATTATTTCTCCATATCAAATCTAAACCAGAAATTATCGGAGCCATAGCTTTACTATCTGAACTGTCGTCAAGATAAAAAAATAAAACTGCAACTCTTTTATTTTTTAATGATTCCTGAAGAGTTGTCTGGGGAGGAACTATAGCCCCATTACCTGCGTATATAGGAAAGATGTTGCCATCGTAACTGTCAGAATCTCTGGAGGCATTTGCTTTATATGGACTTAAGAAAATTAATGCTATTAGGATCCATTGAACTATTTTCATTAAAGTTTAAAAACTTACTTTGAACTTGACCTTCCTAATCCTTGAAGGATTCCTTTCCCAACTAAACCGATAGCTTTGCCAACGACCTTTGTAAGGAAAGTTACGAAAAGATTACCGATATATTTTACAACAACTTCTAACTGAGGTGCTACGGCATCTCTTATCTCAACTAACAATGTAACTTGTTTTTGTAGCCATTCTAGATTCTCTAATTCTTTCTCCCTATTTTCATTTTTGAAGTATCGAGTAAATTTTTTATCGATAATATCAATATATTCTCGTTTACTCTCATACAAATAGATAGGCATATAAATATAGTCATGCCAGCGATTATAGTTATTAATATTATTTCTAAATCTTTCAAAATTTCTTGTCGATTGTAATTCAGGATTTATAAGTACAGTCCTTAATTCAGGCCAAGAAGAACAAATATTAAAGATTTCTGAAGCTAATAAATTACAGTTCCTTATTGTCCAATTTGAGATTATATTTTCAAGTATCAAAAACGATTCTGTTTCATATAGAAGGAGTAATTTTCCATCATAGTCAAGAGCTTCATTTTTAATAATTGGCTCAATAAACATTATTGATTCATGCGATTCTCTATCTATCTCTTCGCAACTTACTTCACTATAAATAAAATCATTTATTGAAACAGACTTGCCTTCTTTTTTTAATCTAAAATAACTGTCTGTAATATTTGAAATTGTATTGACTTTAAGTTCTTTTATAAGAGAATTTAAATCATCTTTAAAATCTTTCTCTTTATAGTTTTCCTTAATATTTTTTACTAAATTATCTAGCTCATCTAACATTTTGCAAATTAGTCTTGAAATGAATTCTTTCTTTATCCCAGAAAGAATTATTGATGAATTATTAAATTCAACTTGTAAGTTAGTTGAGCTATACCTTTCTTTTAGTCTATCTAAAATTAAATTCCATATTTCTGTGGTGTTTTTATCTTTGATGAATACAGTGCTCTTATTTTCAAGATTAATTTTGTTTTCAGTGTAAACTGCCTCTGTATAAAGTTCTAGTGAATTACCCCATAAGAAAATTAGAAAAGATTTTGCAGTAATAAGTTCTCTTAATCTTCCTTTTAAAATGAATTTATAAAATTCTGGTGTTGAATCAGAGTTTACATATTTGAATATATAATTAATTTCAGAATCTATTTGTTTAAGGCCTGAAGTTAGAATTTTTTGACTAAAAGACAGAGGTTTATTTTTGTTTAATTGAACACGGGAATTATTTCCAATATCAAATACCCTTCCTCCATTTAAAATGGTATTAATAGATTCAAGAACTTTTTCTGCACTGGGATTTAAAAGAAAACCTTCAGTATTTAACGATGGAGGGTTATTTGATTCATAAAGAAGTTCGCCAGAGAGAATTATAAGAAATTTTGACTCATTATATCTTTCTCTTAATTTTAATAATTCTAACCTTAAAAGATCTTCTGATTGGAAATTAAGAACATTCCATATTACTAAATCCGGAGTTTTATCACCTATTCCATTTTTAAAATTAATGTCTAAATTTTGGTCTATTGATGTTAACTTAAGCGATAAAGATTCTGCTATTAAGCTTGGAGCAATAATCAATATCGATTTTTTTGTAATTAATTCCAAGACTAGATTTCTTATCTCTTATACAAAATTAACTAACAATTACTGCGAACACCAGCCTTAAATCAATTTTTATACTCTTTTAAGCGTAGTAATTTCTGTTTAAATCAAAGTCATTTAATCTCTCTGATGAGAATATATTATTCGCTTCGTTGATCGTGAATTTATTTTCATATAGAGCTTTACCTACAATCACTCCAAAGAGTCCAGAGTTTTCAAATTTTATTAACGATAATAAATCAGAAATTGAACCAACACCTCCTGAGGCTATTACTGGAATATCTGTAATTTCGAGTATGCTTTTTATGAATTCTTCATTTGTTCCTTCTAATGTCCCATCTGTATTTATATCTGTAACAATAAAACTAGCTATTTTAAATGAAGAAAACTCCTTTACTAGATCTGTGGCAAAAATATTAGATTGCTCAAGCCATCCCCTTGTACTAACTTTTCCATCTTTGGCATCTATCCCAACAATTATCCTTCCAGGAAATTTATTTGATAAGTCTTTAACTAGTTCTTTATTTTCTATTGCAGAGGTTCCCATGATAACTTTCTCAATACCATAAGAAAATAATTGTTCTATCCTTTCTTGAGACCTTATCCCCCCACCTATTTGAATAGGTATATTAACTGTTTTTGCAATCTTTTTTATTGATTTGTCGTTTGTTGGTAACCCAGTTTTTGCGGCATCCAAATCAACTATATGTAAATATTTAGCCCCTTCTCTTTCCCAAAATTTAGCTTGCTCATGAGGCTCTTTGGTAAAGTCTTTTCTTTTATTAAAGTCGCCTTTAAAAAGCCTTACACACTTACCATTCATTAAATCAATTGCTGGTATTAGGTCCATAGAATCATCCTTACTTTAATTACTTATTAGTAGTACTATTCAATATGTAATTCTATTTAAGATTACTACTTCAGTTAAATATTATTTGAATATGAAAATTCTTGTAATGGGTGGCACTAGATTTGTTGGCAAATCTTTGGTTGGAAAGTTATTAAGTAAAAATTATGATATTGATATTTTCACAAGAGGTAATAAAAGTAATCCTGAAAAAACAAATTTAATTAAGGGTGATAGAAATAATTCAGAAGATATCGTCAAGCTAAGAAATAGAAAGTATGATGTTGTTTATGATATTTCTGGACGAGAGTTAGAACAAACCAAACTTCTTTTAGGAAATTTAGATAACTCTTTCCAGAGATATATATATGTCAGCTCTGCAGGTGTTTATAAAGATAATTGTGAACTACCCTTGTCCGAAGTTGACCCAATTGATCCAGATAGTAGGCACAAAGGAAAGTTTGAGACAGAAAATTGGTTAAAAAACCAAAAAATTCCTTTCACAAGTTTTAGACCTACTTATATTTATGGACCAGGAAATTATAATAAAATTGAAAATTGGTTTTTTGAAAGGTTATTTACTAAAAAATCTATACCAATCCCTGGTGACGGGTCTTTAATTACTCAGCTAGGCCATGTTTCTGATTTAACTGATGTAATGATTAGGTGCGTAAATTTTGAAAATTCAAAAAATAATATTTACAACTGTTCAGGTGAAAAAGGAGTAACAATAAAGGGTTTAATTTATTTATGCGCGAATGTTCTTGGATTAAACCAAAATGAGATTTCTTTAAGAACATTTGATTATCAAAAATTAGATCCTAAATCTCGAAAGGGATTTCCAATTAGATTAAATCATTATCAGACTGATATCTCTAAGATAAAACGTGATTTGGAGTGGGTGCCAACTTTTGATTTACTTAATGGTTTAAAGGATAGTTTTGTGAATGATTTTAATAATAAAAAGAGTGAGCAGTTTGATGAGAATTCAGATAATATTCTTTTTAATTCTTAAATAGCCTAATAAAGTCATAAAAGTTAGGATGAATCCTAACCAATAAAAAATTAAAGCCAAATTATTCAATAAGCTAATTTTTAATGGTGTAAAGAAGGTAATTACTGAAATAAAAAAGAAAAATGTTTTATATTTACCTAACATAGATGCTGGTAAACCGTCTTTTGTAGAGTTCCTTAGGCTAGAGATAATTAATTCTCTAAATAAAATTAATGACAAAGACCAGAAAGGTATGTAATTATTTTTACAAAGGAAGGTTAAAGGAATTAAATAGAATACTTTATCGCTTAAGGGATCAAGGATAGCTCCTAATCTGGTTTTAAGATTAAATTTCCTTGCAATTAACCCGTCAAAATAATCAGTCAATCCTCCAATAATAATCAATATAAAGACATAAAAAGGTCTGTTAATTTCTAAAAAAAGTATTAATGGAAATACAAGGAAAAGGCGAGATATCGATAATAAGTTGGGAATATTCAATGCCAAATTTTTAAGATTTTTTCTTAATAACAAATTAGTTTTTGTATATAAAAAATATATTACACTCTCAACAAGCTTAAATTTTTAGTAAAAATTTTAAATGGTTATTAATGCTAGATTCTAAAATTTAATTCAAATCTGAATCCTAAAGATTATAAACTCAACTTCGCTTTATGAATGATGATGTTTTATATTACAAAATTATTCCTTAATATCTAATGCAGCCTCATAGCCTAAAGCTATTTCCAGAATCTGATTTGATAAATTCAATTAAAGAATATTCTTTATCAAATAATTTATACGGGTATGTTTCTGGAGTGGTTGGTAATCTTAGAAAAGTTTGTATTCAATGCCCAGGAAATCAGGAGATAAATAAATTTGAGGGAAATCTAGAGATCGTTTCTTTAAATGGACATTTTAATAATGGAGATGTTCATTTACATTTGAGTTTTGCAGATGAGGGATGTAATGTCTTTGGTGGGCATCTTGAGGAGGGATGTATTGTAAAAAAAGGTACTGATATATTATTACTTTCTTTTGAACAAAAAATTATTAATATCTCAAGTAATGATTTATTAAAAAATGAATCACGGGTAAAAGCATATATTTTAAAGGGTTGTCCTTGGTCTAAAAGAGCAATTAGGTTGCTTAATTCTTTATCTATTCCTCATGAAGTTTCTTTAATAGAAAATGATGAAAGCTTTCAAAAAATAATGGCACAAAGTAGCCATAATACTTTCCCTCAAATATTTTTGGATAATAAATTTTTTGGAGGATATGATGAACTTTCTGAACAAGCAAAATTAGATAACTTAAGTTCATTTAAGTAATCAATTTTTTAACTATCTCGATTAAGAAGTTTTTCAGCAACTAATTCGTCCTCTAACTGCTTTATTAATCTTGATACAAGACTTTGAAATTCTGGTTGACAGCCTTTGAATGCAGCTTTATGCCTTATTGGCTCATTTCTAGTTCTTAAATCAGTAAGCATTAATTGTAATGCGTCAATTTTGGGATTTATTTTCATAGTTTTAATTTATATATTTACATCTTTTAAATCATTTGCATAGCTTTTTTAAAAGATATCTTTTTATTATCATTAGAACTTGTAACTTCTATTAACTTATTTATGGATTCTTTGTTTTTTAAGGAATCTATACAACATTGCGCAACTAATCTTCTTGGGATTGATCCATTAATTTGAGTATCCTCCTTTGAATAATTTATATTTTCTGATTTAATATCTTCATTTTCCTTTAATCCACCAGGTCTAATAATAGTCCATTCAAAATTTGAATTTCGTAGAAAGTTTTCACCTAATTTCTTCCAAATAAGAATTAAACCAAATAGGTTTAATGGGTGAAATAATTTACCAGTACAAAGGGAACTAACTAAAATAACTCTTTTAATACCAACTCTTTTGCAACTCTCTAATTGCCTGTATACACCTAATGCATCAACCTTTGCAGGACCAGTTAAATCTATTGATGCTCTCGCTCCAGTCGCAATTATCAAAGCATCAATATCTTTTAAAGCTTTATCAAGTTCACCTTTTTTGTCTAATGAAACCCTAATTGTTTCCAAACTCTCTAGTCCTGCTGAGACTTTTGAATTCTTTCTAATGATTTGTCTTACTTTATATCCTTTCTTAACTGCTTCTTCGGAAATTCTATAACCTGTTTTCCCAGATGCACCAGTAATTGCTATTTTCATGATTAAAAAATTAATTTAAATATTATATAAATTTCTTAAGCCTTTTTACATATAAATTTCTTTTTTCTTTTGGGATAAAGAGTTCGACATAAAGAACATTTTGTTCCATCACAGCCTCTTGCTGTGCAATATTCTCTGCCATAAAAGATTATTTGCAAATGTAAGGTATTCCAATCATTAATAGGAAATATTTTTTTAAGGTCTTTTTCTGTTTGAACTACGCTATCTCCATTTGAAAGCCCCCATCTTTGTGCCAACCTGTGTATGTGAGTATCTACTGGGAATGACGGTATTTTAAACACTTGAGACATTACAACTGATGCTGTTTTATGACCTACCCCTGGAAGAGATTCAAGCTTCTCAAAAGAATCTGGGACCCTACAATTATGTTTCTCAATCAGTAATTTAGATAAGTTATAAATGTTCTTTGATTTTTGATTAGATAGACCTAAAAACTTTATGTGTTTGTAAATGCCATTAATACCTAGCGTGATCATCTTTTCTGGATTATCTGCAACCTTAAATAAGCTTTTTGTTAATTCATTAACCTTCTTATCTGTTGATTGAGCACTTAAAACTACGGCGACTAGAAGTGTATATGCATTTGTATGATTAAGGGGTATTGGAGGCGATGGATATAGCTTTTTGAGTTCCTTGCGTATTATTTCTGCTCTTTCGGACTTTCTCATTAAATTTGAAAATTAAACGGTGTATAAAATTATACAAGGAATATTTTAGGTGAATATTTTCTGCTAACTTAATATATTTGAATAAGAAGATCTTAGTGAAAAATGAGGCGTTAATAATTGATGATTTGCATCATAAATATGATAAGCGAGAATGTTCAAATTGGATATTAAACGCAATTAACCTGACAATTGAAAATGGCGAATTGTTAGGGTTGCTTGGCCCTTCTGGTTGCGGAAAAACTACTCTTTTAAGATTAATCGCGGGGTTCGAATATCCCTCTAAAGGGAGGATTTCTCTAAATGATAAGGAAATTTCAAGTGGAAAAAAAATTCTTAGTCCTGAGAAAAGAAATATTGGTATGGTTTTTCAAGACTATGCACTTTTCCCTCATTTAACCGTTTTGGAAAATGTAATTTTTGGCTTAAAAAACAAAAAAGATAGATCTAGAGTTGACTATTTATTAAATGTTGTAGGTCTTGATAGCTTTATTGGAAGATACCCACATGAATTATCTGGAGGCCAAAAACAAAGACTAGCAATTGCGAGAGCTCTTGCTCCTGGTACTAATTTTATTTTATTAGATGAACCATTTTGTAGTCTTGATATGCATGTCAAACTAAAATTAAGAAGTGAACTCCCAAATATCCTAAATGGTTGTAATGCAAGTGGATTGATGGTTACTCATGATCCGGAAGAGGCAATGTCAATTTGCGATAAAGTTGCCGTCATGAATGAAGGAAAAATACATCAGATTGATACACCAATTAACCTTCTAAACAATCCCAAGACACTATTTGTTAGTAGTTTTATTTTGGGTAATAATATTATTAATCTTCAAAAAAATGGTAATTCATATATGTCTTGTTTAGGTGAAATAAATAGTTCAGGGGTTTTACAAAATTCAAATATTAAAAGTATGTCAATTTCGCCTAAATTTATTTCAATTAAAAGATCAAAATCTGGAAATGCGAATGTAATATCTAAAGAATTTCTTGGAGAATTTCTTATATATAAAGTAACTATTAATGGAAACATATTGCGGGTTAGAACTGATATTAATAATCTCCTAAATAATGGTGATAAATGTTTACTTTCTATAAATAAAAATAGTTATTATTTTTTATATCCTGGAGCGCATAAGGTATATATATAGAATTTATTTATAGGCAATTACACTTCCCTCCCTTCCAATTAGAGCATTTTTTCTTTTTACATTTCTTTTTTTTATTTTTATATATTTTATTAGTTAAAAGCAGTTCAGAAAAACTATACTCTAAATTCATTTATAGTATTGCGAGTGATTTTCATTATCATATTATTTAATTTAATTTAAAGGATTTATTAATTACTAATTTATACAAAATGTTGTATTATTTTCTTAGATACTTATCTGAAAATGAATGAAAATAACTTAAAAACAAAAAAATTAGTTAATTTCGGTCCATCTGGAAGAGCTGTTGCTCAACCGATAGACAAAAGTTTGTTGGATAACATTTTTGAACATCTAACAATGGAAAGATATGCCAATGTTCAATATTTTTCTATTTATCTATGGTTTCAAGAACGTGATTTAAATGGATTTGCCTCTCATTTTCTTAGTGAATCACAAGGTGAAATGGAACATGCTCAGAAATTTGCAGATTACTTAATCGCAAGAGGACAAAGCGTAAAATTAGATGAAATTCCTGCACCCGTTCAAACATGGGGTTCTATAGAGGAGCTCATTTCTTATTCTTTTAATATGGAGGCTGATTTAACTTCATCTCTACAACAACTTTATTCCATATCAGAAAGAATTTCAGATACAAGAACTAACGTATTCTTAGATCCAATTATAGAAGCTCAAACACAATCAGAAGATGAATTTGCCAACATACTGGGCAAGGTAAAGTTTGCTTCAAATCAACCTTCGGCAATCTTATTAATAGATAGTGATTTAAAGAAAAAATAAATTACTTTCAAATTTATTTTCATTCAATGTCCTTTTTGATATTTCAAAAAGTAAATTTGAAAAGTTTGTTTTTTCCATGTTTTTTTTATCTAAGAGCTCAGCAATTTTATAAATTTCATTTACTCTTTTAAAAATATTTTCGTTTTCAGAAATTAACCTCTCTTTCAAAGATTTATTGTGAGTAGTTATAAAAGATTGTTTTATGTTTCTGAGTCTATTTGATAATACATCAATTTCCATTAACAAGCTGTTAGTAAGTGTTTGTGATTGATTCATTTTCTAAAGTGGTGATGTTTCAATAAAGGAAGGAGCAACACTTACTGTCTGGGTGCCAATTGGAGCTACTAATAACTCAGATGATCTTAATTTCGAAATTAATCTTGTAGATGTTACTCGTGTAGAACCTATTAATTCGCCAATTCTTTCATGAGTTAATCTAAAAGGTAACTCACACCATTGACCACATCTTCTACCTAGACGATTTACTAGTATTGAAAACAAGGCTTGTAATCGCTGTTCTGCATTTCCTAAGTGTCTAATCCTAAGGAGTTGCAACGTCCATTCATTTACTGCATCGAAACCAATATTCTCATCAATATTTACATTGCTATGAAAAGACAAATCTGTTAAAGCTTCAACACAGACACCTTCGCTACACAAGAGGTCTGTCCTTAATTGATCACCTGATTGCAAAAAAGCAAGAGTCATTCCTTCAGTTTCTTCACATGGACAATAAACTCTAGCTATTCCACTTTCAACTTCTAAGCATGTCCCCTTAGGTCTCGATGAAGGATCTATTAAAACGGATTGCCCAGTTATTATTCTTACAGACTTTGTAGGAGATTCTCCATAACTATGGAAATTCATTAGTTAAAATATGATAATGAGAATTATTATCAATTATGCACTAAAAAAAAACTTATTGCAATAGATTCTCATTATCATAAGATATTTTGAATTCTTTCTTTACATAGTTTTTAAAGAATATAATCTAAATAGAATTATTAAAAATCATTTTTTAGATGAACCTAAATAGAGTCTGTTTTAATTGTGGAAGTTCTGCATTCGTCTCAGATCGATCTTTAGGAGGTAAAATAGTGTGCTCTCGGTGTGGATCTTCTTCATTTAAAAATAAATCTTCATCATTTTTAAAAAGAAAAAATTTATTATATCTCGCTATCGGGATAGTCATTTTTATTATTATTATTTAGATAATCTGTTTATAGTCCAAAGTCCATTATTTTTAATTATTTCTATATCAATCCCATATAGCTTATTTAGATTTTCACTATTAATAACTTTATTTTGATTCCCATCAGCAATTATTTCACCACCTTTTAGCATTATGACCCTATCATAAATCTTCGTAATCATTGAAATATTGTGAGTTACACATAATATTTTTGTATCTAATTTTGATAGTTCATCAATCTTGTCAATTACAAAATACTTTGATTTATAATCTAAATTTGCAATTGGCTCATCAAGGATTAATATGTCTGGAGTTTTTATTAATGCTCTTGCAATAATAGATATTTGTTTTTCTCCATCTGACAAATAGGAAAATTTTTTATTTGATAAATTTGATATATTCATATTTTTCATGATTTTTTCCACCTTACTTATATCTTTTTCAGATTTATTTTGTATATAACAATATCTTCCATATAGTCCACTTAAAATTACATCAATAATTTTAAGATTTGGATTTATTCTATTTTTAATATCATTATTAACGGTACTTATTCTTTTTCTTAGTTCCCATAAATTTATTAGTTCCTTGTTAAATATTTTAAGTTTTGATTCATTCGTTATAACTGGGTATATGTTTCTATTAATTACTTCTATTAAAGATGATTTCCCTGAACCGTTTGGTCCAATTAATATTACGTTCTCTGAGTAGGCTATCTTTAAATTTAAATCTTTAATTACTCTAAAACCATCCTTAAAACAATTTATATTTCTCGCCTCAAACCAAAACTTATTGACCACTAAACTTACTTCCCCAAAATATAATCAATTGAATTGAGCTTAAAATAAATATAAAAAGATAAAGCCAATTCAACCATGAAGGTCTATTTACTTGCTTCATAATTTATATTATTAATATAAAAATTATAAATGGCGCAGCGAATCTTAAAAATGTTTTTCTAATAATATCTATATTATTTTTGATTTCTAATTTTTTTATCTCTGGAGGGTATTTCAATATAACTTTGTCGTATACATCAAGATTTTGGGCATTATTAATATTTTTCCATGGTTTATCTCTATCTTCAGATTTCTTGTACCATTTCCAAAAATAATTTATTATTCTGTCTTCTCCCAATAATTTAATTTCATCTTTACTTATAAATCCCATATTGTGATTATACGTTTGCGTTTTTAATATCATATAATCCTCATCAAATATCTTATAAAAAATCTTCCGTTGAGTCTCTTTAAATAACAAGAGATTATTAAGTAATTTATTTCTCAAAAATTTCCTGTAGTGCCTTACTATTACTCTGGCTTTGTTATTCCCTAGTGGAATATGATCTAAGACTTGTAAATATCTAGCTAGAGAAGGATCCCCTTTATAAATTAATATCCTTCCTGGTGGGATGTATTTTATCCGAATAAATTCTTTTCTAGGATCATTCTTATAGTAATAGATACTTTCAATGTGATTGGGAGAAACATTAATTTTCTGGTTAAAACTAACTAGTACGTTTTTATTAACATCTTTATCTGGGATTGTATCGCCATGAACCCAAAAAAGATGAAGGATATCTAAGTGATTTTCAATTATTCTTGACCAATCACATTTAAAGTCAACTAATACCTCCTCAG
The DNA here is from genome assembly GCA_017644425.1 of Prochlorococcus marinus CUG1433. NCBI lineage: Bacteria > Bacillati > Cyanobacteriota > Cyanophyceae > Synechococcales > Prochlorococcaceae > Prochlorococcus > Prochlorococcus marinus. Next base: position 180,411 of record JAEPLN010000001.1, on the reverse strand, counting down.
ACACATAATCATCATGTAAAAAACCATTATCTGATAATTCGTAGTTACTTATGGGTGAATCTTCACTTATATTTTTTAAATCAGTATCTGGTTTTTTAGAAAAATGTACAAAAACATATTCATTCTTTTCTAATGCTTTGTATTGAGATAAGTGAATTCTTTTGGCGTAGTTATCGTAATTGTTATCAACTATATGACTGCATGTTATCCTATCGAGATTTTGACAACTTCCACTAGATGTGAATTTGGCACCATGATATGGACAGGTTAATACTCCATCTGATAAGTTCCCCCCAAAAAAGGATGCTCCCCTGTGTGGACAAATATTTTTAATGCATCTAACATTTTCATTCTCATCTCTATAAAGAACGAGAGGTTCATCATAGAGTGAAAAATAATGTAGCTTATTTTTTTTTAGTTCTTTTGAAGGACAAATTGCATACCAACCAAATAAACCTATTTTTAATTCATTCTGATTTTCTCTAATATCTAACGAGTCAATTTTTACCACCGTTCCTTCTTTAAATGGCTTAAGAACGGTATTAAAGTCTTTTGATTTAAAAAAATTAATTTGTCTGTTTTCCATAAATTAATTTCTTTTTTAATTGACTGTTTATCTTTCGGAACTATAACCCAAGTAAATAATCAATTTCTTATAAAAAGAAAATTCTCTATTATTTGTAGCAATAATTATATAGTTCTTGAAAAATATTGAGTCACTGTCGTATTTATGTATCTTTATTTCATGTTTTTTGTATCTTTTGTGATTCTTTCAAATTTTTTATGTAATCAATAGCATCATCAATATTTTTGTGAAAGTTGCACTGGCCCAAATAACAACCTATAAATCTTAAGAATTTTCTCTTGCCACCACTAATTTCATATCTATGTATTGTTCCGCCATCTATGGGGGCATAAACAAGTTCTGGTAATGCCATATTAATTTTGTATTTAATACTTAATTAAACAATAAATCAGTTTCAAACACATTTCCATAGCCTAATCCATTTATTTAATAATTAATTTATTTGTAATTGGATAATTAGTTGTTGAATAACAAAGTACTTTTTGTTATCTATTAATTATTGATGCGGATCTTTCATAATGCCAAAAGTATTAAGGCGTTTTTTAAAAAAACTACCAAAAAAAATTCAAGCTTTAAAATATTCGTTTAGGGATTTTTTATCTTCCAAAATCTGAAAAATCTGATATGGTTAAAAAATTTTTAATTTTTTATATTTTTAATAAAAATTGTCTTCAAAATTAAATTCTAAACTATATTAAACTTGCAATTCATGAAATATTATGATCAAAAGAGTTTTTGCGATATTCATTTTAACTTTGCTTCTTCTTTTTAGCAGTCCAGTTTATTCATTAGATACTTCCTCTAAAAATCTTGAAAAGTATACTAAGAAGATTTCTAATAAGTTCACTAGAACTTACTGCAACACTTCCAAATTCGGTATTTCTTATGAAGGAGCTTTGGCATTTGCTATCGGAGAGACTAATAAGGAATTTAAAAATAATAAACTCAATAAGTTCGTAGACTATTCACTACTAAAAAATTCAATAGTTAATGATTTAGAAAATAAATGCCAGATTTATGATTTTGCTATTAGTAGTTTAGAAAATTTAAAATTTAATTAGAGGAATGTAAATTTTTAAAGTCTTATTTTTTTCCTATCCAATCATTAGGTTTCTCCATCATCCATTCAAAAACTCCTTTAGCATCAAGGTTTTTAGATGCATAAACAAACAAAATTGGAAAAATTAAAATTACTGCTCCAATAACGGTTAACTCTATTTTACCGATTCCGATCTCAGTTGCTGTTAAGGCAAAATAATTAATCATTATCTCTATTTAATTAAAGTTTATTTCTACATAATTTAAAAAAAATTTTTAAATCTTTCACATTTTTATAAAAATTCTTAATTGTTTATAGTGAAGTATTTTTGTATAAAGTACCTATTTTATTGATTCAGACTTTTTAATAATTTAAATAATATGCTTCTGTTTGATGGTTATGAATTATGAAATTATTATTTTCACACCTATTTTTGCAGTATTAATTGGGTTTATAGTTTTTAAAATTTTAAAAAAAAGAAAGAGATCAGCTAAAAGTATTTATAAATTAATAGATGATTTAGAAAAAAAATACATATATTAATTTCATTTGTAAAAAAAAAAGATTAATCAAATTCTATACCAACTTCTTCTTTTAAATCTCTATCCAAATCTGGAAGATTAGGTTCAACCCAGTGATCTTTGTTATCAATACCAGCTGCATTTACATAATTCAAAATGTGTTGATCAACTTGCTTGTAAAGATCATGCAAATTTAAATCCATACGAATATCGTGTGCAATTTCAGAGACTTGTTTTTCTGTTAGACAATGATCTGGATGAAGTAAATCACAACATGGAATTCTCTTCTCAATCAATTCATTAAGATTGATTTTTATTTCGTAATCTTGATGGACAGTCATTGATTATAAATATTTATTATCATTCTAATTATGTTTTAAATTTTGTATATCTTTAGTCAACAAACAAAGTTCTTTATTATAAATGTATATATTTTAAATAAATAGATCCTCTAAATCTTTATACAAATCATCATTCTCTTTTTGGTTTTCTATAGGGTCATGATGATCCAGGGAAAGTTCTTTTTTTGAGGTGTAGAAAAGATATCCAAGGGCTACTAAAAGTAAGGTAGTTGGTAAAATCATAAGCATTTAATTGACTTATAGTGAATATAGTGCAACACTTATGACAGTCAAGTGCTGAACTTTAATTAATTTTTAAATGCCTACCAAGAAAAAAAGAGTTGGTTTTATTCCTAGGGAAGATGTTATGAAAATAATTGATAATTTGAGCATTGAGAACAATTTAAGTAATTCAAAAATAGTAAGTATTTTAGTGGAGGAAGCACTTTCTATACGAGGGATATTTAATAAAAAAAATGGCAAAGTAACTCAATCATATCAAATGAATTCTTCTGATAAAGAAACCTTATCTGATAATTCTGCTGACTTTATAGATAATCCAAAACTATCAATTGATACTAAATTAGGAAATTATTTTAATACTGGTAAATCAACCCATTTAACTGAAGCAAATCAGGAGGCTTTTGACTTGAAAACTTATAAACAGTTTTTATCATTCCTTAAATTTCAGGAAATGATGGATAAATACAACAGATAAAAAGTGTTGTTAAGTAATGCACTGTGCGTTACATTGGATTTGTATTTATGGGAGATTTGTGTATTAGAAATTATTTATCGCCATTTCCCAAAACCTAAATTCAATTTATTAATAAAATATCTTTTCCTATGAATTCTTCTCTTCCAGTTTTATCTGTAAATCTACTTCCTCCAGAAAAACTATATTGTAATTTTTCTTATTGGAGTTCTTTATTCTCTCAGGATATGCAAATTTTATGGGATAGAGCACATGGAGTTCCTTTAGAAAAACTTCCAAAAGGGGTTTCTGATATGATTTTTCCGTATTTATTGCTTGCACTTTCAGACTATAAGACTTCTCAAATAAATAAAATGAATGGAATAGGATTAGATAATCTATTAAGCCTTTGGTTTGATAAGTACTTATTAAATAAAAATGGTTACTTTGAGCTAATTAAAAAATAATTTTTAAAAATTAACTCTTTATAATATCAAATTTGATTTCTTTCATAAATTTATTTCCTAAAAACTTTTTAAGTGATTCTTTTCCAATTGGCACATTAAAAGTCTTGCTATAAATGAATTAAATGGTTTGATAATGATTTCTTTAAATTTCTTTTTAGTCAAATACTTGTGTTGTCATTTTGATAATCCTAATAACGATAGATATAAAATTAAGAAAAGCGATATAAATGAAATTTAATTCAAAGACCCTTAGCTTGATATTAAATATATTATTTTGCTTGTTAATATTTATCATTTAAATTTTTAGTCTCAATAAATTAATTTTCAATAATTTAAAAATTAATATTCAAATTTGTTGACTTTTATTTTTTATGCGAGGATAATGGCAAAAATAAAACTTTAGTCGTGATTCCTCTTTCAGATACTTTTGATGATTTTGTTGATGATCTACTTTCATCAGATGTTAGTTTGTTGAAAGGGGAACTTGATTTTTTACTTATGCAACATTTATTTAATTCTATAGATTTGAAGTTTATAAATAAAACTGAAATTGAAGATAACGAATCATTAGCTGCTTAATTTTTTATGAAATTTTTTTATGAAAGGTTTTGGGTTCCAGTTTTTGGCTCTATCTTATCAAAATTTGTTTTTTTAATAGAGGGTAAAAAACAAGATTCAAAAAAAAAATAAATAATTTTTAGGTTACTTAAGTATCTTTAAATACATAAGTTAAGTATCTTTAAATACATAAGTTAAGTATCTTTAAATACATAAGTTAAGTCAATATATTTTGATAACCACAAAAGATGTGCTTAAAATTTATGATCATATGCATGGTTGAGATATGAGTTAATTGCTTTTTAGCAAATTAAAATGAACAAAATTAACATGTTGAAGCCATATACAGTCCATTACCGTGATTTTCAAAATATAAGAATAGAAAATTGTTTTTATGCTTTTGACGCTTACGAGGCTAGAACACTAGCAATGGAATTTAATAAGTTTATAAATGAGCATCCAAACAGTATAGACCTTATAAGATGCGAAAAATGATTAAAATATTTTTAATATAAAATATTTACTTAAACGCTTAAGAACTTATCAATAACTGCTTGACTCAAGTCACTAGTATTTCCGCTGGCAACAATACCTCCTCGTTGCATCGCATAATATCTGTTGGCTTGCCTGACAAAATGTAAGTGTTGTTCTACTAATAAAACACCTATTCCTGTATCTCTAATTATCTGATTGATTGCATTTTCGATATCTAAAACTATATTTGGCTGAATACCTTCCGTTGGCTCGTCAAGTAATAGCAGTTGAGGTTTTCCCAGTAATGCTCTTGCAATAGCTAGTTGCTGTTGTTGTCCTCCACTAAGATCTCCTCCTCTCCTTTGTAGAAAATCTTTTAGGATTGGGAAGAGATCATAAATAAATGGATCTATTTTCTTGTTCTTAGATAATCCTCCTGGCAGAGACTCCATTCCTAGCATGAGATTCTCTTCAACTGATAGATATGGAATGATTTCTCTCCCTTGAGGAACGTAAGCCATTCCTTTTCTCGCCCTCTGATGAGGAGCTTTTCTATTGATATTTTCGCCAATCAAATAAATATCACCTTTTCTTTGTTTTAACAATCCAATAAGTGATTTCAATAAAGTTGTTTTGCCAACTCCATTTCTTCCAATCAAACAAACCATTTCTCCTGATTTAACATTTAAATCTACATCCCTAAGAATATGACTCTCGCCATAATAAGTATTTAACGATTTTATTTCGAGTAAATTTTCCATAACTAGTCCTCAGGTCTTCCTAAATAAACATCAATAACTTTTTTGTCTTTTTGTATGGTTTCCATCGTTCCCTCACATAATACAGTGCCCTGATTTAATACTGAAACATTACTATCAAGTCTTCTTATGAATTCCATATCGTGATCAATTACTACTACGGTATTTTCTCCCGATAAAGATTTTAATAAATCAGCTGTTAGATCAGTTTCTTCATCAGTTAAACCAGCAACAGGTTCATCTACCAACATTAAATCTGGCTTCTGTCCTACTAACATTGCTATCTCAAGCCATTGTTTTTGGCCATGAGATAAAGATCCAGCTTTAGAATCAACTTTTTGAGCTAAATTAACAATCTTCATAAGACGTTCAATCTCATTAAGCTGCTCATCCTTAATACTTTTATTTATGAGGTTTAAAGGACTTTTAGGAGTTGTCACCGATATTTCAAGATTTTCTTTAACTGTTAGATTTTCAAAGATTCTTGGACTTTGAAACTTTCTTCCAACTCCTAGTCTGGCTATTTTGTGCTCCCTTTTACCTACTAGAGATTTACCTTTAAAAATCACTTCACCTTTTGTTGGCTTAACCTTTCCAGTTATTACATCAAGAAATGTTGTTTTACCTGCGCCGTTGGGTCCTATTACAGCTCTTAATTCTCCTTTCTTTAAATTTAAATTAAGTTTGTTTAGAGCTAAAAAACCCTCGAAACTAACAGTAATATCAATTAAATTTAGAAGATCTATATTATTCATTATTCCCCCTCTTATTGTTAATTTCTAAGCTTGGATAGGTTTCAATCTTCCTTTTTAAACCAAATCTTTGAAGAAGATTCCTAGGACCATCTCCTTGAATCCATCCTAAAACTCCTTCTGGCAGTGCTGTTACAACTAAAATAAACAACCCTCCTTGAATAAACATCCAGCTAGCGGGTAAAGCTTCACTTACAAGACTTTTTGCATAGTTGATGAAAACTGCTCCAAGTATCGCTCCTAATAAAGTTCCTCTCCCTCCAACTGCAACCCATATAACCATTTCTATGGAAAAGGGAACTGTCATAAATTGAGGTGATACTATTCCTGATTGAACAGTATATAGAGCTCCCGAAATTCCAGCGAGACCTCCAGCAATCGAAAATATTATAGTCTTGAATATCACTGGATTATATCCTGTAAACCTAACTCTTGGTTCATCATCTCGAATTCCTATAAGAATATTGCCAAATCTACCTTTAACTACCCACTTTGCAAAAAACCACGCTGCTATTACTAGGATGGCAGTTATCCAAAAGAACAATCTTTGCATGTATTCAGAACCTACCATCTGACCAAATAGTTGTGTTACATCTGTTTTTAATCCATTTGTTCCATTTATAAGTTTTTGTTGACCATTAAAGAAATTAAAGAATACAAGAAGAGAAGCTTGGGTAAGTATAGAAAAATATACACCTTTAATTCTATTCCTGAAAACAAGAAATCCAATTAAACCAGCAACTAATGCTGGAATTATCCAGATTGCGAAGAAGGTAAAAACAGGCGATCTAAAAGGTTCCCAGAAAAAAGGTAATTTTTCAACACCATATAAGGCAAAAAATTCAGGAATATTATTTGGAAATTCAGAAGAGCTGGTTATTTGCAAATACATTGCTGCACAATATCCACCTAGTGCAAAAAATATCCCTTGTCCAAGACTTAGTAAACCTGTATATCCCCAGATAAGATCAACACCAAGTGCAACTATGGATAAGGATAAGTATCTACCTAGAAGATTTAGTCTAAAAACAGGAAGTAGAGTTGGTGCTGCAATAATTAAGGCTATTAATATTATCCAAAATGACAATACTATTTTTTTATCTAATTTAATTTTATTTAAGGACATTAGTTTTCAACCATCCTTCCTTTTTGAGGAAATAAACCTGTAGGTTTAAATTGTAAAAATATAACGATTAGTGCAAATATCATTACTCTTGCCATGCTTGTTGTCGCAAAAAAGTTGATTGTGTTTGATAAAGGTAAAGGCATATCTGGCCATATTGATAAGAGCCTTCCAGCTCCAATTAAATCAGTCATTATTCCTATTCCAAATGAAGCAAATACTGTTCCTAATAAATTACCCACTCCTCCCAGCACTACAACCATAAAACAACCAACTATATAGTTTCCTCCAACATTTGGTCCTACAGAACCTAAAAGAGATACTGCTACCCCGGCAACTCCTGCTAAGCCAGATCCAATTCCAAAAGTAATTATATCCACTTTTTCAGTAGAGATACCAAGACAATCACTCATTTGTCGGTTCTGGGTAACGGCTCTTATACGCATCCCCCAGGCACTTTGATTAAGAAATAATGTTATTGCGATTACAGATATTAAAGTAATGACAATTATCATTAATCTTGTTTTAGGAAAGGCAGTGCCAAAAATTTCTACTTGACCTCTCATCCATGCGGGTGCTGTTACATCAACATTTCGAGCGCTTGCTCTACTAAGTTTGCTGACAGATGACGAGATTAAGCTTCCTGTCAGGACCCCAGTTAAAGCAGCAAATATCCAAGAACTAAATTTAAAATATTTGAAATTTATTGATTCTTTTATTTTTGATGAGAATGTTGTCGGTAGGAATAAACCTATTAAAAGACTTATAACCAGACCAGTCCCATAAGCTAAAGGTACACTTCTTACAAATTGTTGAAGAATTAAGCTTACACCCCAAGTTGCAAGAAGTGTTTCTAGCGGACTTCCATAAAGCTTTCTTATTATAGTTTTTTCCAGGAGTATGCCTACTACTCCACTAACAATAAAAGCAAGGAAAATTGAAACTATTATGTACGAATTGTAGAAAGGTTTTAATAAAGGCAATTTGAAAATTAATTGTGTTACGTATGTTGTGTAAGCCCCAAGCATCATAAGTTCTCCATGGGCAAGATTTATTACACCCATCAGACCAAAAACAATTGCCAGACCCAAGGCAGCAACAAGAAGTACAGATCCGATTGCAACACCATTAAAAAGACTGTCTAGAAGTAACTCCAATTTAGAAAATAAAATATTTGATTATATAAAATAAAAGGAGGTGTTAACCTCCTTTTATTTAAGAGTATAGGTTTTAATTAGATTAAAGCTTATACTTTTCTCCTTTTGAAGGATCTGTCCAATCACATGCAAATCCTTTTGAACTTGGATGCTTTTGGTTCCATGCTTGGGGAAGAACAACTCCTGTCTCTTCAAGGATTGTAAATCCACCCTCTGCATTAATCTGTCCAATTCTTACTGTTTGAGATAAGTGGTGATTAGGCATAACTTCAACAGGGCCTTGTGGAGCATCAAACTTTTGTCCAACTAAGGCTTCCCTTACTGCGTTGTCGTCAAAAGTTCCAGCATCTTCAACTGCCTGTTTCCATAAATAAACCATGTTATAGGCTGATTCTTGAGGATCAGCTACCACACGATCAGCTCCCCATCTTTTCTTGAAATTTTGAGCGAATTTCTTAGATGCAGGAGTATCGATTGACATCATGTAGTTCCAAGCACCGTAATGACCTTCTAGGAACTCAGGACCAATTGTACTAATCTCTTCTTCCGCAATTGAATAGTTCATTACGTAGTAACCGCTTGAAGGAGTGATACCTGCGTCTTGAATTTGTTTAAAGAATGCAACGTTCTGATCACCATTAAGTGTGTTGATGATTATTCCACCTTCAGGCAGTGCCTTTTTGATTTTTGAGATAATTGGAGCAACTTCAGTATTTCCTAATGGAAGGTAATCTTCGCCAACAACTTTACCTCCTAATTGTTTTACCTGAGCTTTTGTAATTGTGTTGGAAGTTCTTGGGAAAACATAATCTGAACCTACAAGGAAGAAATCTCCACCAGCTGCGGGAGAACGCTTATACATGAAATCTGTAGCAGGTTCTGACTGTTGGTTTGGGGTTGCTCCTGTATAGAAAATGTTGTTAGAACATTCTTGGGCTTCATATTGAATGGGGTAGTAAAGGAAAGCATCCTTTGATTCGTAAACTGGAAGCATTGCTTTTCTACTCGCAGATGTCCAACCACCAAATACGACAGGAACTCCGTCTTGGTCTATAAGTTTCTTGGATTTTTCAGCAAAAGTTGGCCAATCTGATGCGCCATCTTCAACTATGTATTCTATCTTGTAGCTTTTGCCGCCAACTTTTACACCACCAGCAGCATTTATCTCTTCAATAGCCATTTTTTCTGTATCAACTAGGGTTGATTCAGAAATCGCCATTGTTCCAGATAACGAATGTAAAATACCAACCGTTACTGTGTCGTCGAAACTTCCGGAGGTTCCACCTCCACCACATGAAGTTGCTGTAACCGCAAGTGAGGCAGTAGCTAATCCTGCCAAAATACGCCTTGAAATTCTCATGAATTAGGATAAATTAGGTAATTGACCCTCATTAGGGGGATAAAATAAAAGTTATTAACGAGTGGCAATATGTTTTGTATCAGTCGTAACTTTTTGTTGAATCCAATATATAACAAATAATTATTTTTCTATTTTCGATTGCGGGGTATATGTGATTCTAAAAATCGAATTATTTCATCAGCACCACTGCCGCTACTGAGGTTTGTAAAAAACCAGGGTTTCCCTTTTCTCATAAATTCCGTATCACTTTTCATAATATTTAAATCTGCACCAACCATATCTGCCAAGTCAATTTTGTTTATTAACAATAAATCTGATCTTGTTATCCCTGGTCCTCCTTTTCTAGGAATTTTGTCTCCTGCCGATACATCAATAACATATATTGATAAATCTACAAGTTCGGGACTAAAACTAGATGCTAAATTATCACCTCCACTTTCTACAAAAATAAAATCTAAAGGATTGTATTTATTTTCTAATTCAAAAACTGCATTTTTATTTAGAGAACAATCCTCTCTTATGGCTGTATGAGGACAACCTCCTGTTTCTACTCCAATAATCCTTCCTTCTTCTAATACTTTTTTATTTATAAGAAATTTAGCATCTTCTTTGGTGTAAATATCGTTGGTGACAACTGCTATCTCATAATTTTTTTTCATTCTTGTGCATAGAGTCTCTACTAATGCAGTTTTTCCAGAACCTACAGGCCCAGCAACTCCTACTCTCAATTTACTGCTCATAAATTAATTTCTAAAAAGTTTTGTATAAAGGTCATTGTGATTTTGTTGTGCCATTGCTAAACCTACATTGCCAAAATAGATGTCATCAATTTCTTTGTCCATAATTTCTTTAGAAACTTTTGAAATTATTTCTAATAAATCTCTCTGAATTAATTGTGCTTTTGTCGAACCAATAGGAATAATTCTTAATGCTGCACTAAGTTGGTTTGAACTCCATGCGTAGAAAAAATTCTCAACCATTTCTAACTTCGTAATTTCAAAACAATAACAAGCCCAACTCCACGCAAATGGCCAGGAGTTTTTTTTATTTTTTTTATATAGATATTCAAATCCAAATTCTTTGTTTAGATCGAAGAGAGATTTTGCCATTTGAGTTTGTTGTTCTCTCATTTCGATACAGTCTTTTGATGAGAGGATCCATTTATCCAAACTCAATAGCTTTTGCAAATTACTTTTAAAATTTTTCCCTTCGTTTAACTCTTTAAAAATATCAAAAAAATCTAATAATAGTCTTGCATCTAGTCTAATCTGGCCAATTTCTAGTTCACTAATAATTAATTCTTTTATCGAATTTGAGTCTTTTAAATCTTTGGTATTTAGGTAACTCTCCAATCCCTCCGAATAACAAAATCCTCCAACTGGTAAGTTAGGGCTTATTAATAAATATTTTAATAAGTGACTTTTACTCATGACTATGGGCACCTCTTTCCGGAAAAAATTTTTTCTGGGTATACACGATATCAACATTAAAATTTTTAATCATATTTTCAATTACGTAATCACTTTTTGTTAGAAGAATGTCTTCTGTAATTTCTACTTCTACATGCCTATTTCCTAGATGATAAGCAGTCTTAATAAGTTCAATTTTAGAATTTGAACTTATTTCAAGTAAATTTTCTGTTTGGGCAATTATCTCTATATAAAAATTGGACTCATTAGTTGAAAGAATATCTCCATCATTTAATATGCCCTCTCTTGGTAATTGTAAGATTATTTCTTGATCACAATCAGTCAATCTTTTACCTCGTAAGAGTCTTCTTTCATCTGAACTTAGGGTAAGTTTTAAAAATGACCCTAATCGAGGTTTTTCTTTAATCCAATCAGTTACAACTATTTGTTTATTCATTCTCATAATCAAAATTTTTGGTTACTTTAACTTAGTGATTAAAGAAAACAATTTATGATTAAAACTTCTTGGGAAGGCAATTGTTTCTTAAATTTTTTCAATAATAAAACAAGTTTAGGAAATGTTGATAAAACAATCTTTAAATCTAAATCAACTTCTCCTTACAAGTTATTAAAGGCTACTCATGATCAGGAGGGCAGGTGCATTTTACCTGTTCTTCATACTGCAGGGGGATTGGTTGGAGGTGATTTACTTGAATTTGAGGTAAATCTTGAAAAAAACTCTAAGGTATTGTTGACTACTTCTTCAGCTCAGAAAGTATATGGATCTGTTGGGATATCTAAAATTAATCCAAAAGGAACTTTTTCAAAGCAAAAAAATTTAATAAAGATTCTTGACAATTCTCATTTGGAATATCTCCCCCAAGAAACAATTATCTTTGCAAATGGTTTATATGATCAAAAGTTTAAAGTATCTATCTCAGAAACTTCAAGTTTTTTATTTACCGATTTAATAAGACTTGGAAGATCTTCATCCGGAGAATCTATTGAGAGGGGAGTTTTTAGGTCTAAATTAGAAATTATGAGAAATAATGAGTTATACGATGATTGGGAATATGTTGATCAGATTGAATTATCTAAGTCAAGTTATGTGGCCAAATCAGGTATGGATTACATGCCTGTTTTTGGATCCTTAATTTGGATTTGCGAAAAAGATTTTTCCAAGTCAAAAATAAATAATCTTGTGGGAAATATAAAAATGATTTTCAATGAAACAGATAATAATTTATCTATTGGAATCCTTGAAAATGGAATCTCTGTAAGATTCCTAGGGAGTTCTTCTCAAGATGCTAGGGAATGTTTTTTTTGTATTTGGAAACAAATTAGGTCTCTTTGTGGTTTTTGTGAGCCAAAATATCAAGGTGTATGGCCTTTACAAGATTCTATGAATTATTAATTATGTTCAGAAAGAACCTTTTTTAAAAATTTATAGATTAATTTTTTATTATGCATCTTTCACCTCAAGAAAAGGATAAATTATTGATTTTTTCTGCTGCGCTCTTAGCTGAAAGAAGGCTTAGTCGAGGTCTTAAGCTTAATTATCCTGAAACAATAGCTTTTTTGAGTTTTCAAGTTCTTGAAGGAGCTCGAGATGGAAAAAGTGTAAGTCAATTAATGTCAGAGGGAACTACCTGGCTTTCAAAATCACAAGTTATGGAGGGCATTCCTGAAATGGTTGATGAAGTCCAAATTGAAGCAGTTTTCCCTGATGGGACAAAGTTAGTTACTATTCACAATCCGATTAACTAGTTATGAGTAATTTAATTCCCGGAGAAATAATTCCTGAACAAGGTGAAATCGAATTAAATCTTGGAAAGGAAGTTAAAACAGTAAGAGTTTCTAATTCTGGAGATAGACCTGTGCAAATTGGATCTCACTATCATTTTTTTGAAGCTAATAAAGCTTTAATTTTTGATCGAGAATTAACATATGGTATGCGTCTTGACATTCCTGCAGGAACAGCAATTAGATTTGAACCTGGAGATACAACTGATGTTAAATTAGTTCCATATAAGGGTTTAAGAATGGCATATGGTTTTAATTCGTTGGTTAACGGTTCTTTAGATACTTAAAACTATGTCCTATAAAATTGACAGAAATACTTATGCGCAAACTTACGGACCCACTACCGGAGATAGAGTAAGGCTTGCTGATACCCAACTTTTTATAGAAGTAGAAAAGGATTTAACTACGTACGGAGATGAAGTTAAATTCGGTGGAGGTAAAGTTATTCGAGATGGGATGGGACAGTCTCAAGTAAGAAGAGCAGATGGAGCTGTAGATACGGTAATAACTAATGCTTTGATCGTAGATTGGTGGGGAATAATTAAGGCTGATGTGGGTATAAAGGATGGAATGATTTTTGAAATTGGTAAGGCTGGTAATCCTGATATCCAGGACAATGTTGATATTATTATTGGTGCATCGACAGAAGTAATAGCTGGAGAGGGGCATATACTTACTGCGGGTTCAATAGATACCCATATTCACTTTATCTGTCCCCAACAAATTGAGACAGCACTAGCCTCAGGAATCACAACCATGTTGGGAGGAGGAACTGGACCTGCAACTGGCACAAATGCAACTACTTGTACTCCGGGTTCTTTTCATATTTCAAGAATGCTTCAATCTGCAGAAGCATTTCCCATGAATTTAGGTTTTTTTGGAAAAGGAAACTCAACAAACGAGACCAATCTTATTGATCAGGTTGAAGCTGGTGCATGTGGATTGAAGCTTCATGAGGATTGGGGAACGACTCCCTCTACAATAAATTCTTGTCTTAATGTTGCAGATAAGTTTGACGTACAAGTATGTATTCATACTGATACTTTGAATGAGGCAGGCTTTGTTGAAGACACCATCAAAGCCATTGCAGGAAGAACTATTCATACCTTTCATACCGAAGGAGCAGGTGGAGGTCATGCGCCAGACATTATTAAAATTTGTGGAGAAAAAAATGTTCTTCCAAGTAGTACTAATCCAACAAGACCTTATACCAGGAATACATTAGAAGAACATCTTGATATGTTAATGGTTTGTCATCATTTAGATTCAAAAATTCCGGAAGATATTGCATTTGCTGAATCAAGGATCAGAAGAGAGACTATTGCAGCTGAGGATATCTTGCATGATATAGGTGCTTTTTCAATTATTGCTAGTGATTCTCAAGCCATGGGAAGAGTTGGTGAAGTAATTACAAGAACTTTTCAAACCGCCCATAAAATGAAAGTTCAAAGGGGACCTCTATCGCAGGATTCTGATAGAAACGATAATTACAGAGTAAAGAGATATATTTCTAAAGTCACAATTAATCCTGCAATAGCTCATGGTATTAATAAACATGTTGGGTCTATAGAAAAGGGTAAAATTGCTGATTTGGCATTGTGGAAACCTTCCTTTTTTGCGGTAAAGCCTGAATTAGTTATTAAAGGAGGATCTATAGTTTGGTCCCAAATGGGTGATGCAAATGCTTCAATTCCTACTCCAGGACCTGTTCATGGTAGACAAATGTTTGCAAGTTTCGGACAATCTCTAATTAAGAGTTCTTTTACCTTTTTAAGTAAAAATTCAATTGATCAAAATATTCCAAATAAATTAGGCTTACAAAAGAAATGTATTGCTGTAGAAAATACCAGAAATATCAATAAATCATACTTAAAACTTAATAGTAAACTACCAAATATTTCAGTTGATCCTCAAACTTATGAAGTTTTTTCTGATGGGGAACTTCTTACTTGTGAACCTCTTGATGAAGTCCCAATGGCTCAAAGGTACTTTTTACTTTAAAAGTTTTTAATTAATTCTTTTTTAGTTGTTTTTATGTCTTGTGACCCAGCAATTGCCAAATCTTCTTGCAGTTTGTTCTCACAAGATAGAACTCTTGACCAACTTGGTAACTGCTGTGTCGTGGGACAAGCTAAGTAATCTTCTGTAGCAGGTCGTAATAGTTTCGCAAATTTTTGTACTGATAGCTCTTCTTCATGCCTATCGTATGGAAGTTGATTAACTGCTGAATCTAGTCCAAATTGTTTTACCCGATCTTCTCCAACTCTTTTGTAAAGAACTTCTAATGTTGCTAGCTGAGTACTCGTTAAAGTCTCTGCTTGATGCTCCATCAGACCTCTTAAAACACTTGAAAGTATTTCTTTACACATTTTTTGTAATCCTTCTTTAGAAGAATCGCCAATATTCTTATGTTTATGATCAAACAAACCTAGGTCAACTTGGGCTATTTTGGAGGTTCTTACGTTTCTATATACCTCTGATAATAAACCTATCTCTAAACCCCAGTCACAAGGAATTCGTAAATTCATAGCAAGATCTTTAGTAAAGGCAAATTCACCTGCTAATGGATATCTAAATGATTGAAGATATTGTAGAAAGGGCCCCTTTCCTACTAATTGCTCAAGACTTGCCAATAAGGGACCCACAAATAATCTTGTTGCTCTACCTTGTAATTGATTGGTCTCTAAGGATAACCTGCTGTAAAAAGCTTTTACATATGATATTCCATATGATTCATCCAGAAGTGGAAGTATCATTCTTGAAGGATACAAAGAACTAAAAGTTCTTATGTCAGCATCAAAAAGAGCAACAACTTCTGATTTTCTTGTCGCAACTCCTATACCTTGCCAGACAGCCCATCCTTTACCTGGAGTTCCTAAAAGTTCTAACCCATTTTTTTCTTGGCTTTTTAATAATTCTATTACAGATGGAGAATTAGTCCATTGAACATGAACTGGAAATGGCATTGAGTCAAAAAATGATTTTGCTGCATTAACTTGCTCAACAGTTTTTGCAGAAAGAGCAATAACTAATTCATTTAAGCCTGTAAGGTCTTTTAAAACTTCTCTTATGTCTTTTAATGCTGGACGCTCAAACTCCTCATATAAGCAAGGTATTAAAATGCTAGTTGATCTTTTTTTAAGACTTTTGTTTAATTCTTTAAGTAAATTTCTCGTAACTCCATATTCATGTATTGTTGTGATTAACCCTTGTTGAAAGTCCATTTTCTAATTGATGTGCAGAATAGTATTAATACTTCGTTGATTTTTCAAAGTGAAGCAAATTGATTCAGAGAAAAAAATAGATAGATTAAAGATTGATAAATTGCTAAAAACAATTTATTCAAATAATACTACAGAAGAAATTAATTTTATTTCAAATCAATTATTACAGATTTTAGATGATTTCTCAGAGAAATCTGCTTATGAAGAAAAAAGAGATAAGGAAAGCTGGAATGAATCTCATTCGGTTTTGATAACTTATGCAGATAGTATTTATAAAAATGGCGAGGCAACATTAACAACTCTTAATGAATTGTTAAGTAAACATTTTGGCAGTCTTTCTAAAGTTGTACATATTCTTCCTTTTTTGAAATCTACAAGTGATGGAGGTTTTGCAGTCTCAAGTTATGATTCCTTAGAAGAAAAATTTGGTGATTGGGATGATCTCAAAAGTATTTCTAAAAATCATGATTTGATGGCTGATTTAGTCCTAAACCATGTTTCATCATCTCATCCATGGGTTCAACAATTTATTAAATGCCAAGAACCGGGCATATCAAATGTTTTTTCACCAAAACAAAATCTTGACTGGTCTAATGTAGTTAGACCAAGAAGTTCCTCCTTGTTTTCTCAAATAAATACTGAAGATGGCCCTAAACAAGTTTGGACAACTTTTGGTCCAGATCAAATTGATTTGAATTGGCATAATCCAAAAATGACTCTTGAGTTCTTAAATTTAATTATTAATTATTTATCTAATGGAATTAAATGGTTAAGACTTGATGCTGTAGGTTTTATTTGGAAGGAATCAGGTACAACATGCTTACATTTGCCTAAAGCGCATTCTATAGTAAAACTCTTAAGAGTTTTTTTAAATAATCTTCTTGATGAGGGAGTTTTAATAACTGAAACTAATGTTCCCCAAAAGGAGAATCTGTCTTATCTGATTTCTGATGATGAAGCCCATATGGCATACAATTTCCCATTGCCTCCCCTTCTTTTAGAGGCAATTATTACTTCAAGAGCTGATATTCTAAACTCATGGATTTTTGATTGGCCCATATTACCTGAAGGTACTACTTTATTTAATTTCACTGCATCGCACGATGGTGTTGGGTTAAGAGCTCTTGAGGGTTTAATGAATGAGCAGAGAATTAAAGATTTATTAATTAATTGTGAGAAAAGAGGCGGATTAGTAAGTCATAGACGTTTATCAAATGGTGATGATAAACCTTATGAATTGAATATTAGTTGGTGGAGCGCAATGGAAGACTCCAGTAGAGATGCTAAAAGATTTCAATATGAGAGATTTATTTTGAGTCAATTATTAGTAATGTCTCTGAAAGGGGTCCCTGCATTTTATTTGCCAGCATTACTAGCTTCAGAAAATGATATCAAAAGTTTTTCTATGACAGGTCAAAGAAGAGACCTTAATAGAGAAAAGTTTAAAGCAGAAAATCTTTTAGCCGTTTTAAGTAATCCTGAATCTAACGCTAATAAAAACTTAAAATATCTCCGCAATGCTATGGATGTCAGATCAAAATTAAAGCAATTTCACCCTTGTTCACAAATGAAATGCTTGTCTAAAAGTAGAAGTGATATTGTTGTAATCAAGAGAGGTAATGGTCCTGAGTCAGTTTTTGCAATCCACAATATGACTGAAAATAAAATTAATTATCAATTGAATGATAATGATTTACCAAAAATAATTGATAATGATTTCAATACCCATGATTTTTTAACATCCACTAAATACAATTGCAAAAATATTAGCCTTGATCCTTTTCAAGTAATTTGGCTTGGTGCTTTATAAAAATGATAGAAAATTCTTCTATTTGGGTAGTAAGTGATGTAGATGGTACTTTAATGGATCACTCATATGATTTATCACCTGCTAAAGAAACTATTAAAAAACTACAAAAATTATCTATCCCCGTAATTCTTTGTACAAGCAAAACTGCTTCTGAAGTAAAAGTTATTAGAAAGGAACTTAACTTGACAGATCCTTATATTGTTGAAAATGGTGCAGCAATATATGGTGAATCTCTTAAAAGAGTAAATGGAGAAATTATTCTTGGAATGAAATACGAATCTCTTGAGGAAATCTTAAATTTTATTTCTGGTGAAATCGATTATAAACTTACTCCTCTTAATAATCTCACCAATCAAGAAGCCACTCAGCTTACAGGTTTAGAAGGGAACTCATTGAACTTAATGCGTGATAGGCACTGGAGCATGCCTTTTTTAAATCCGCCAAGTTACTTAGAAGAGAAAATTAATATCTGTTGTAAAAAATTCAATGTTGATATTTTTAAAGGAAATAGAATGAGTCACTTATTATCGACAAAATCGAATAAAGGTAAAGCAATTAATGTACTTAAAGAATATTCAAATGTTCAAAATATTGAAATAATAGGTTTAGGCGATTCTCCAAATGATTTACCTCTACTTTTAAACTCAGATATTAAAATTGTTATTCCTGGAAAAGATGGACCTAACTTAAATTTACTAGCTCAATTAGAAGATTTGGAATTTACTTTAGCTTCTGAACCAAATGGATATGGTTGGAAAAATGAAATTAATAAATTGATAAATAAGCGAGAACTAAGTTAGAAAGATGAAAGATTTAGATATTAATTTTCCTCTTGATAAATTTGAAAAATTAATTATTGATATTGGTTGGGAATCCTTGGATGATTGGTTCAATTTTTGGAATAATAAAAGAAATATTCTTTCAATTGATCAATATTGGAGCAATAAAGTAAATGATGATTGGATTTGGGGTTTGGCATTACCTCTTTTATCTCAGGCTTATAAATTTCAAAATAATTTTTCTGATAGAAAAATTATTGGAATCTCAGCTTTACCTGGTACCGGTAAAACAA
Organism: Prochlorococcus marinus CUG1433; assembly: GCA_017644425.1. Taxonomy (NCBI): domain Bacteria; kingdom Bacillati; phylum Cyanobacteriota; class Cyanophyceae; order Synechococcales; family Prochlorococcaceae; genus Prochlorococcus; species Prochlorococcus marinus. The sequence continues at coordinate 161,263 of JAEPLN010000001.1, read as the reverse complement.
CATTAGGTAAATGGCTCGAAGCTATATCGTTAAAATTAAACTTTAAAATTGCGGTTATTTCAATTGACGATTTTTATCTCCCATCGAATGAAATGAAATTAGCAATTAAGAATAACCCTTGGAATGTTTCAAGAGGGTTTCCTGGTAGTCACTCTGTAAAATTAATGCATGAAAAATTATTAAATTGGAAGATGAATGGAGAATTAAATGTACCAGTTTTTGATAAATCTTTAAGAAATGGTTTAGGTGATAGATCTCATTGGAGATTAGAAAATCCTGATTTATTAATTCTTGAGGGATGGTTTTTGGGAATAAGACCCTATTCTAATGACATAACTGATCGACCCATAAATAAAACAAATTTGAGTCTTCATGAATCATCTTATGTATTAAAAATTCAAAAAAACCTAAACGAATATTTAGATGTTTGGACTTTAATAGATAATATTTGGCACTTAAAGCCCTTGAAGATTGAATATATGAATATATGGAAATCAAATCAGGAAAAAGAAATGTTTTTAAAGAAAGGTAATGCCCTTAAAGATGAAAATTTATCTAATTTCTTGAGAATGCTTAATGTCTCAATTCCTCATAAAAGTTTTGATGTTATAAAATCCTACGCGCTTTTATTAATTGATCAACAAAGAAATTTAGTTGAGGCTGGATTGAATTTCTAGCAATTTTTTAAATTTCTTTTTTTTCAGTAATTTTTTATACATTTTTTTCAGCTCTCAGTAGTGTTTAATTGTAGATATTTTTGCTGTTAAGAGATGGTTGAGTTTTCTTACAAAAATGAAAGCTGTAGGATGGTTGTCTTGAGATGTATTGGTCCATCAAATTTTTTCTTAGAGAGAGTTTTATTTCCAACTGACATTCTTACTTTTATGGCACCAAATGATTCAAGAGTTGAAATCTGGGGAAATGAATTATATGGTCCTAAGTTGGAAGAGAGAATAAGAATTTCGGCTGATAACGAAGATTCAACTTTAGTTGCATAGAACAGATATTTTCTAATTGTCTTCGAGTCAAAATTTTTTACAAATACCTAGTTTTTATTGATATTATCAAACTAGTTTTAGTTTTATAGATGTATTATTTTTCTTCCTTTGCAATAGGAGGTTTTGTACCTTCTGCAGCTATCGCCGGAGTGTTACTTTTAGTTGGTTTAGGAGCTTTCTTTTATCTTGGTATTAAAGGACCAACAGATTATTAAACATTAGTTAATCAACAAATTGTAATTTTTCATAACCTTTTAATAAGTTAACATTATGGATCTAACAACTATTTTATTTATATTAAGTTTACCTTTTGTTTTATTAACTGTTTATTTTGGGACAAAAAATGATTTTTACGAGAGTGAAAATTATAAAGGTGATGGCTGTGCTCACGATGTTAAGAGGTAACTTTATTCTTAATCACCTCCAAATACACAGGTCCATCTACTATCAAATTGCCAAACAGGTTTGTATATTTCATTAGTAATTTTTTCGCCCGCCTTATTACAGGTATCTAAATCTTTAATGGGAATAGAATGTAATGAAGGACTTGTTATTCCACTAACCTCTGGTCTTCCTCCTGGCCCTTGTCTATATGTTCCAATTATTAACCAATAGTTAGCTTTCGCAGAACCAGAAAAGATTAAGGAAAAAAGAAACAATAATATTAAGATAGATTTTTTTTTCATTTTTCCATACTACCTTTTAATTTTTAAATGTAAATTGCTATTAATAAATTAGGTAATTTAATAATTTTTGGAATATTTAAAATTTGTTTTATATGGATTAATTCAAGGGTTGACGGAATTTATCCCTGTAAGTAGTACGGCTCATTTAAAAGTTATATCTCTTTTTTTAGGTATTGATGATCCTGGAGCATCTTTGTCCGCAACTATTCAACTTGGAAGTGTTCTAGCCATAGCTTGGTATTTTAGGAATGATTTTTTTAATCTCAGAAGCCAATCTTCCAAAAAAATTCTTGAATATTTCTTACATGAAAGATTATTAAGGTCTATTTTGATTGGAACTATACCAATTGTTTTGCTTGGTGGGAGTATAAAAATATTTATCCCTTCTTTTTTTGAAAACGTTCTGCGTTCAAATTTATCAATAGCATTAGTCTCATTTCTAATGGCTTTTTTTATGTATTTGGCAGATAGTTCAAAAAGAGGTTCTATTAATATTAAAAACCATAATTATTCAAATAGTTTTTTAATAGGTTTCTTTCAAGCATTTGCAATTTTCCCTGGTGTTTCACGATCGGGGATCACTATTTCTAGCGCTTTAATATCAGGATGGGAAAGGGGAGATGCTGCGAAATTTTCTTTTCTTTTGGGGATGCCAGCTATTTCTCTTGCTGCGATTGTTGAGTTTATTTCTTCTTTTAATGATTTTTTTTCAATAGGCTTTCTTCCTCTTTTTGTTGGTCTCACTACTACATTTTTGTCATCTTTATTGGCAATAGATTTCCTATTAAAGTATTTTTCTTCAAATGGGTTGAAAATATTTATAATCTATCGAGTAATTTTTGGTATCGTAATTCTTTTAAATTTATAATTGGATGAAAAAATTTTTTTGCAATTGTGTTAAGGTTTTAAAAAAAATTCTTTCTAATGAACATTTTTATATCTTTCCAATTAGGTGAAGTGGAAGTGTCAAATCTTACTATATTGGTTTTAGCTTTTTTTTCTTCTTTTACATTCATAGCAGTAGGCATAAGTTCATATAAACTATACAAATCGCTTATAAATGAAGACGATAAGTAATCGGAACGGCGGGATTTGAACCCACGACCCCCACTACCCCAAAGTGGTGCGCTACCAAACTGCGCTACGCCCCGTATCTTTACTATAAAGATTAGATTGATTTAAATGTTATTCTTTATAGGATTGTTATCAGATCTCAATACACACTTGTCAACTTCCCAATTAAAGTTTTCCCATATATGGTCTTCTAATTTATAGTTGCTTCCAGTAAAAACTCCTAACTTAACTTTTGTAGGTGAAGCGGAACAGTACTGTCTGCTTCCAGCTGATGCAAGATATTGTTGATGATATTGTTCCGCATAAAAATATGAATCAATCATTTTTATTTCCGTTTCAATTAAACCAAGATTTTTTTTGCTTAGTTCCTTTTGATATTGTTCCTTACTGGCTAAAATAGTTTTGGTATTATTTTCATTTTTGTAGTATATTGCTGATCTATATTGGGTTCCCATATCATTACCTTGCCTGTTTTTTTGAGTAGGGTCATGACATTCCCAAAACATTTTTAATAAATCACTTACATCTAATTCCCTTTTATCCCATATAACTCTTACAACTTCCGAATGACCAGTTAAGCCTGAACATACTTCATAATAAGTTGGATTGTTTTTTTTACCTCCAGCATAACCTACAGAAGTCGTGACAACTCCAGGAAGTTTCCAAAAACATTTTTCAGCTCCCCAGAAACAACCACATCCAAAAATTATTTCATCTTCTTCTAGATTAGGATCTTTTTTGATATCTGTTTTTAATACTCTATGTAAAAAATAAGCATCATTAGTTGAATTTACCACCTCATTATTCATAATGTTTTTTAGAAATTTAAACATAATTTAAATATTTATTATAAGTAAAAAATATTACTTTTAGCTCTTAACAATTCTGGTAGCTAGTTCTCTTTCCCAAAGTTGTTTATATAGCCCATTAACTTTTACTAAATCTTTATGAGCCCCTTCTTGTACTATTTCTCCTTGGTCCATTACTAAAACCCTATCACAGGTAGCTGCAACAGAAAGTTGGTGACTAATCATTATGATTGTTTTATTACTTCTATCACTCATTTCATCTATTATTCTTGCTGCTGTTTTATTATCTACACTCGCTAAAGCATCATCAAGAACAACAATAGGAGAATTAACAAGTAGTGCTCTTCCTAGTGCAGTTCTTTGCCTTTGTCCACCACTTAATGTAATACCTCTTTCACCAACAATAGTTTTAAATCTTTGAGGAAAACTATTGATATCATCAATTAATCCTGCTTTTGTAGCACTTTCTTTAACTAAATATTTAGAGGCTTTGGGTTCTCCAAAACTTAGGTTTTCTGAGATTGTAGAAGTAAATAAGAATGCTTCTTGAGGAACGATTGAAATATTTTTTCTAAGATCGCTTAATTTTAAAGTTTTTACATCAATTTCATCAAGAAATAATTGATTATCTGGAATTTCAATAGTCCTTCCAAGAGACTTTGCTAGTGTTGTTTTCCCACAACCTACTGGGCCAACAATAGCAATAAGTTCTCCAGGATAAATTTTAAAATTGAGACTATTTAATGAGTTAAATTTTGATCCTGGATACTTTATTGTTAAATTTTTTGCTTCTAATAATCCTTTGACCTTTCTTTTTAAAAATTTAGTTTCTGCTCTATCTACAATATTTGGGTTGTTCTGAAAGATTTCTTCCACACGATCTAAACTTACTTGCCCAAGTTGAAAAGTATTTAAGGTAAAACCTAATAGAGCTGTTGGGAAGACCAGTCTTTCTACGTATAGAATTAAAGCTACTAAACCACCTATCGAAATAAATCCACTCTCTAATTGAAAAGTTCCTAATGATAATAAAATCAATAATGAAATTGAGGAAATCCCTTGTAGCAAAGGGAATAGAGTACTCGCAGTTCTTGCAAGTTTTATCGCAGAATTTCGATAATCATTATTATAAATGTTAAATTCTTTTTTCTCAGCATTCTCTTGGGCATAAATTTTAATGGCACTTATACCAGAAAGATCTTCTTGTATTAAATCACTAAGTTTTGATAATGATTCTTGTTGAGCTTTTCTTTGTTTAACCATCCTCCCGCCAAATAGACTTACAATTCCAAGGATTAATGGAAATATCATTAAAGCTGAAATTGTTAATGTTTTATTTATCGAAAACATTGAAGGAATAGTGAATGAATAAGCTAAGACAATGTTGCATAAGCTTAAAACTGTAAAACCTAAAAGTCTTCTTATGTTTTCAACATCACTTGTAGCTCTACTAATAATGTCTCCACTACCTTTTTTTTGAATCCATTCTGGATCTTGAATAAGTAAATGGTCAAAAAGTTTTTGACGCAGATTTACTTCTACTTTTCTACCTATGCCGAAGACAATCTGTCTTGAAAATAATCTTATTAAACCCATACAAGTTGCTAAAAATATTAACCATAAAGATTTAGTAATAACAAAATCCGAAGAAAACCCATTTTGTAATTGGTCAATTATATTTTTTACTTCTAAGGGTATTACAACACTCAATATATTTACTAATAAGAGAGCTAAAGCTCCATATAGAAATTCTTTTTTGTAAGGTCTTAGGTATTTAGATATGACTTTTATCTTTAAATTTTTCATTTTATTTTGCCGATATGATTAAGATAATGTTTCATTTTTGAATATGTGAGCTAATTTTATAAATGATTCAATATTTATTTATGGGTAACGAGCAAACTCATCCATTACATGAAACAGACAAAAACATTATAGATTCCCTTATCACAAAAAATACACCAGAAGATCTTGACTTCATTAATTTAGCTAGATTAATAAATCGTTATACCAATTTCCCAGGAGAAATTGAAATTAAAAACGATATTGAAAAAATTTTAAATTTTTGGAAGATCACTAAAAATGAACTTTTTTCAAAAACAAAAAATATTTGGCAAAAAAGTTTCAGGCCTTCTAATACAAATAAAGATTTAGTGGGCTCAGGTTTTGATACCTCAAATTAAATTTTATCTGCATAATTTTTCTTCCATAAATAAATGTCTTCTAATCTATCAAACTCTGAAATCCTAAATAATTTGTTGGAGGGAATGCATCTTGATGAATTAGCCTCTAGATCTTTAATGCAAAGATGGCTTAATGATGAAATCTCAGATGTTGAAACAGGAGCTTTTTTGAGTGCTTTGAGAGCAAAGAGTTCTACAGGTGTTGAACTAAGTTCTATGGCTGAGGAACTCTTAAATGTTTGCGAATTGCCAGTAGCAAGACCAAATTTGTATTTGGTAGATACTTGTGGAACAGGGGGTGATGGAGCTAATACATTTAATATTTCAACTGCAGTAGCATTTGTAGCTGCATCTTGTGGAGTAAAAATTGCAAAACACGGAAATAAAAGTGCTAGTGGGAAAGTTGGCTCTGCCGATGTTTTATTAAATCTTGGTTTGAATTTAAATTGTTCATTAGAAAAAGTAATCACAGCCGTGAGTGAAATTGGAATAACTTTTTTGTTTGCACCTGTTTGGCATAAATCATTAATAAAACTTGCTCCATTAAGAAAGACCCTTGGAATAAGGACAATATTTAATCAACTTGGACCATTGGTAAATCCTTTAAGACCCAATGCACAAGTTTTGGGTGTTGCTTCTGAAGATCTCTTAAAACCGATGGGAAGTGCTCTTTTAAAAATGGGAATGAATAGAGCAATAGTCGTTCACGGTTCGGGTGGCCTTGATGAGGCCTCGCTTCAAGGTAAAAATAAATTAGTGTTTGTTCAGAATGGTGAATTAAGGTTTTCAGAAGTTAATATTTCAGATTTTAAGCATGAAAATATTTCTAACGAAAAGCTTGTGGTTTCTGAGCTTGATTCTAATGAGGAAATATTAAAGTCTGTTTTAAATGGTTCTGGACAAAAATCTCATATTGATGTTGTTGCCTTGAATACTGCTTTAGTGCTTTGGGTGGCAGGTATTGAGGATGATTTAAATGAGGGGTTTAATAAAGCTTTATTTTCAATTAATCAAGGAGATCCTTGGAAAAAGTTTTTACTCCTAAAAAATTATTTATCCGAATTTTAATTTCAACTTGATGATTAACCCATATAAGAAAAACGCGAAATTAGTTTTAAGTAATGGAATTATATTTCCTGGATTTTATTTTGGTGCTTCAGGTACAGCTATTGGTGAAATAGTCTTTAATACAGGAATGACTGGATATCAAGAAGTTATTACTGATCCAAGTTATTACGGACAGATATTAACATTTACTTATCCAGAGATTGGAAATACTGGCATCAATTTTGAAGATTCAGAATCTAATATTAATGTTAAAGGCATAATTGTTAGAAATTTTTCGTCTAACAACAGCAATTGGAGATCTAAAAAGAATTTTAATCAATGGTTAATTGAAAAGAATATCATAGGCCTACATGGAATTGATACGAGAGCTCTTGTAAAAATATTAAGATCTAGTGGTTCAATGAATGGAGTTATTACTTCTGAAGATAAAACTCTAGAAAGTTGTTTAAAGATAATTAATAACACGCCAAAAATGGAGGGGTTAAATTTATCAAAAGTAGTTTCAACTAAGCAACATTATTTATGGAAAGACTATACACAAACAAATTTTGACATAAGAAAAAGACATACTGAATCGTCTAAAAAATTAAAAATAGTAGCAATTGATTTTGGAATTAAGAATTCAATTCTAAATAGACTTGTTTCGCATGGTTGTGAAGTTTTGGTTTTGCCTTCTCAATCTTCTCTGAAAGATGTTCTCTCTAAAAAGCCAGATGGTATCTTTTTCTCAAATGGTCCAGGTGATCCCTCTTCTGTATCTGAAGGCATAAACTTAGCTAAATCACTTATTGAATATGGTGAAATTCCTATGTTTGGTATTTGCCTTGGCCACCAAATATTTGGATTGGCACTAGGTGGTTCAACTTATAAATTACCTTTTGGACATCGTGGTTTAAATCATCCTTGCGGTGAAAATAATAAAATTGAAATAACGAGTCAAAATCATGGTTTTGCTATTGATCCTAATTCTCTCTCAAAAGACAAAGTTAAAATAACCCATTACAACCTTAATGATAATACAGTCGCTGGTTTGGAAGTTTATAATAAGCCAATTTTTAGTGTTCAATATCATCCAGAAGCAGGGCCTGGCCCACATGACTCAGATTATTTATTTAAAAAATTTGTTTCTCTAATGTTAGAAAGATGTTGACATATTGTTTTCTTTTGATTTGATAATTACATTTAATAAATTAATTAATGGAGGGATTTGATCATAGAAGATTTCCAGAAGCTAACGGTTTCTCTAAGAGGAAACATAGATGTAAAAACAAATATTATTGTTTTTACTTTTAAGGGTCAACTTGATGCCTTTTCAGAAAAACAATTTAAGACTTTCGTTAATAAAAATTTAGAAAATGATCTTTCATATGTTATTGATCTCACAAAAATTGATTTTGTCGATTCTTCCGGTCTTGGAGCTCTTGTTCAGACTGCTAAAGAAAGCAAAAAATTAAAGCTAGGTTTTTCTGTTGTTGGCAATTCCAGAGTTGCTCAAACAATTAAACTTGTTCGTTTAGGTGATTTTCTCAATTTAAAGTCTAGTCTTGAAGATGCATTAAATTTCTTAAAAAATTGAATTATTGGATTCAAAACTTAGTTCCACATGGATCTCCTGATGAAATTGGTGTTATTCAACTTGCTTGGCTTGGAGATTCGGTTTGGGAGCTCCACCAAAGACTTAGGCATGTTCATTTTCCTTTAAAATCTAAAGACCTCCATTTATCTGTAGTAAACGAAGTAAAAGCAAAATCTCAGTCAAAAGCATTAAGTCAAATTGAACATTTATTAAATTCAAATGAAATTGATCTAATTAGGCGTGCTAGAAATAAAACAAAGAGATATCCAAAATCTTCAGACCCAATCATATACTCAAGAGCAACTGGTTTTGAAACTCTTATTGGCTGGCTATTTTTAAAAGATCCTCAAAGATTATCAACACTTTTTGAATATTTAGAATTAAAAATGAACTGAATCTATGAAAAACTCCTCAAATAAATTTCGCGGAAAAAATAATAAAGAGTACAAAAAAAAATCAGATTTTGGTTATTACTCAAAAAATACAAATCGTTCAGAAAAAAATGATAAATTTTTGAAAAATTCCGCTAAAAATAAGAAACAAGAAAATTTTAAAAAAGATGATGAAAATAATACTTTTTCCTCTGTAAAGAGAAGAAATCCAAGATTTAAATCTAATACAGAATTTCCTATTAAAAATTCAGAAATGCATAATGAGATTTCCAATAAGAGAAATTTTGATGATTGGATATGGGGTAAACATTCGGTTTATGAGACTCTTAGTAGTGATAGAGCTATTAATAGGATTTGGTGTACTTCGGAAATTTTTTCTTCAGACAAATTCTATATTTTGCTTAAGGATTTTAAATCAAAAGGAGTTCTTATTGAAGAAGTTTCTTGGAACAGACTTTCGCAATTGACTTATGGTGCTTCACATCAAGGAGTCGCATTGCAGTTAGCATGCTCTAAAACAATATCCCTAGAACAATTAATTGATTTTTCGAAACACAATTGCCCAAATCCTTTAATAGTCGCATTAGACGGTATAACCGATCCTCATAATGTTGGTGCGATAATAAGATCAGCGGAAGCATTTGATTGCAAGGGTTTAATTATTCCTCAAAGAAGGTCTGCAGGATTGACTGGAACAGTCGCCAAGGTTGCTGCAGGAGCCTTAGAACACCTTCATGTTAGTAGAGTTGTTAACTTAAATAGAGCACTTGAGGAACTTAAGAAAAATGGTTTTCTTGTTGTTGGCTTATCAGGAGATGGTCAAATATCTATATCAAATTTTCAAGAAAAAGCACCTTTGGTAGTTGTAGTTGGCTCTGAAAATAATGGTATTTCTTTGCTTACACAAAAAAAATGCGATTTCATATTAAGTATTCCTCTTAAAGGTAAGACTTCAAGTTTAAATGCCTCTGTGGCGGCCGCCATAGCCCTATTTCACTTGACAGGTAAATAATTTTATTGTTAATAAGGACTGTTTTTAAAGAACACTAAAATGTTGTTGTTTCAATACATTTATATGATTAATAAAAATTTATTGAACTTTCACTACAAAATTGTATAGAATTTAACAAGAATTGATGGCTCAATAGGCCAAAAAAATTGATTAGAAACTTTGGAAACAAACTCGGTTTAGCTTGGTGGGCTAAAATTGAGACAGATCAACCTAGTAGTATCTACTGGTTCGGCCCATTTATTACTAAACGTAGTTTAAAACAAAATATGCCTTCTTTTATTAAAGATCTTTCAGATGAAGGATATGAAAATATTAAACACAGTTTAGTACGTTGCAAAAAAGAAGAACCATTAACTATTTGATAAATTTTTAAGAAATTAACAAATGAATTTTAATTCTTTAAGAAAAGAAATTATCAGTAATAATGCTTCTGTTAAGGAATTAATTAATGATATCTTTACCAAAATCGATCATAAAGATCCTGAAATTAACTCATATATTTGTACCACAAAAGATAATGCTATCGCGCAAGCAGAGAACATTGATAAATTAATTCAAAATAATGAAAAACTTCCTGCTCTCGCGGGGATGCCAATAGCGATTAAGGATAATATTTGCACTAAAGGTGTGGCAACCACTTGTGCAAGTAAAATGCTCAAAAACTTTGTTGCACCATATGAAGCTACAGCTTCAAGTAAATTATGGTCTTCAGGAGGAATTTGTTTAGGAAAAACAAATTTAGATGAATTTGCAATGGGTAGTTCAACGGAAACTTCCGTATTTGGTGTTACTTCAAATCCTTGGGATATTAATAGAGTGCCTGGAGGCAGTTCTGGAGGTAGTGCTGCTTCAGTTGCAGCTGGATTTTGTGCAGCGGCTATAGGTTCCGATACAGGAGGATCAATAAGACAACCAGCTTCTTTTTGTGGCGTCGTAGGTCTTAAACCTACTTATGGCAGAGTTAGCAGATGGGGGCTAGTAGCATTTGCTAGCTCTCTTGATCAAATTGGCCCAATTACAAATACTGTCTCAGATGCGGCTGAAATTCTTTATTCAATATCTGGTAAAGACCCCTTTGACTCAACAAGTCTTGATAAGCCAGTACCAAATTATTTGACTGACTTAAATAAATCTATAAAGGGTTTAAAAATTGGAATCATTAAAGAATGTTTTGAGCACCCAGGGCTTAATCCAGAAGTTAAGGAATCTGTTCTTTCTGGAATTGATAGATTCCAATCTTTAGGAGCAGAAATTATCGAAGTTGATTGTCCTAGATTTAACGATGGAATTGCGACATATTATGTCATTGCACCATCTGAAGCCTCCGCAAATTTAGCTAGATATGATGGAGTTAAATATGGCTATAGATCGAATGAAGGTTCAAATCTTATAGATATGACTTCAAAAAGTAGAGCTGAAGGTTTTGGAGATGAGGTACAAAGAAGAATTTTGATAGGTACTTACGCTTTGTCTGCTGGATACAGTGATGCCTATTATAAGAAGGCACAAAAAGTTAGGACACTTATAAGAAAAGATTTTGAAAACGCTTTTAAGAAAGTTGATATTTTATTAACTCCAACTTGCCCAACCACTGCTTTTTTGAAGGGAGATTTTGTAAATGATCCACTTTCAATGTATTTGTCTGATCTATTAACTGTTCCTGCTAATTTAGCAGGCCTCCCAGCAATAAGTATTCCTTGTGGTTTTGATACAAAAGGATTACCTATTGGAATGCAATTAATAGGCAATGTATTAGAAGAAGATAGAATATTGAATGCTGCAAATATCTTTGAAATTGATGCTCAGGTAATTAAGAACAATCCTTTATTTTAAATTTGTATTAATAATTAATTTGTAATCACAAAATATAGATCTTTTAGAAATTTTCTCTATCTTATATATATAAATTGATTCATTATGGGTTTCGTTTCACTTCATAATCATAGTGACTACAGCTTACTTGATGGTGCCAGTCAAATTTCCAAAATTGTAGATAGGGCTTTTGATCTTGGGATGGAATCGATAGCTCTTACTGATCATGGAGTTATGTATGGAGTTCTTGATTTGGTCAAGAAGTGTAAAGAGAAAGGTATAAAGCCTATTATTGGTAATGAAATGTACGTGATTAATGGTTCTATTGATGATCCTCAACCAAAAAAAGAAAAAAGATATCATTTAGTGGTTTTAGCAAAAAATTATACAGGTTATAAGAATCTAGTAAAGTTAACAACAATAAGTCACCTAAATGGGATGAGAGGTCGAGGCATTTTCTCTAGACCATGTATTGATAAATCTCTTTTAAGCAAATATAGTGATGGTCTCATAGTTTCTACAGCTTGTCTTGGTGGAGAGATTCCTCAGGCTATATTAAAAGGTAGATTGGACGTAGCAGAGGATATAGCTCTTTGGTATAAAAAATTATTTGCAGATGACTTTTATCTAGAAATACAAGATCATGGCTCGATTGAGGATAGAATTGTTAATGTTGAATTAATAAAAATTGGGAAGAAGCACCAAATAAAAGTTATCGCCACCAACGACGCCCACTACTTAACAAGTATGGATGTTGAAGCACATGACGCTTTGCTTTGTGTATTAACAGGAAAGCTAATAAGTGATGAAAAAAGATTGAGATATACAGGTACAGAATATATTAAAAGTGAAAATGAAATGCTTGAACTTTTTAAAGATCATATTGATGATGAATCAATTATTGAGGCTGTAAACAATACAGTAGAAATTTCTCAAAAAGTTGAAGTATTTGATTTGTTTGGTAATTATAGAATGCCAAAATTCCCTCTTAATGAAGATACAGATTCATTTTCTTTCCTTACAAATTTATCTAATAAAGGCCTTTTAAAAAGACTTAAAAAAAATGATCTTACAGAGGTTGATGAGAACTACAAAAAAAGACTATCTTCCGAATTAAAAATTATTAAAGATATGGGCTTCCCAGATTATTTTTTGGTTGTTTGGGACTACATCAAATTTGCTAGAGATAACTCTATCCCTGTAGGACCAGGTAGAGGTTCTGCAGCAGGCTCACTAGTAGCTTATGCTCTCCAAATTACAAATATAGATCCTGTTGAGCATGGATTGTTGTTTGAGAGATTTTTAAATCCAGCGAGAAAGTCAATGCCAGATATTGACACTGATTTTTGTATTGATAGGAGAAATGAAGTCATAGATTATGTTACTAATCGTTATGGAGAGGATAAAGTTGCGCAAATAATTACTTTCAATAAGATGACTTCAAAGGCGGTTTTAAAAGATGTTGCAAGGGTTCTTGATATACCGTATGGAGAGGCGGATAAATTGGCTAAGTTAATACCGGTTGTAAGAGGGAAACCCCATAAATTAAATGAAATGATTGATAAGAATTCTCCTAGCCAAGAGTTTCGAGAAAAATATATTAATGATAATAGGGTGAAAAAATGGGTTGATTTGGCTTTAAGAATTGAAGGAACTAATAAAACATATGGAGTTCATGCTGCTGGAGTTGTTATAGCATCAGATCCTCTTGACGAACTTGTACCTCTTCAAAGAAATAATGAAGGACAAATAATAACCCAATACTCTATGGACGATATCGAATCACTTGGATTATTGAAAATGGATTTCTTGGGTCTTAAAAATCTTACGATGATTGAAAAAACAGTTTCTCTTATTAATCAATCTACTGGAAAGAAATTAAATATTGATGAGTTACCTCAAAATGATTGTAAAACCTTTGATCTTATAGGGAGAGGAGATCTTGAAGGTATTTTTCAACTTGAATCTTCAGGTATGAAACAGGTCGTTAAGGATTTCAAACCTAATTCTCTAGAGGATATTTCGTCCATATTGGCTCTTTATAGACCTGGTCCTCTTGATGCAGGCCTTATCCCTAAATTTATAAATCGAAAAAATGGTAACGAAAAGGTTGATTTTCCTCATCCTTTTATTAAGTCAATTCTCACTGAAACCTATGGGATTATGGTTTACCAAGAGCAAATCATGAAAATTGCTCAAGATTTAGCCGGTTATTCTTTAGGGGATGCCGATTTACTTCGAAGAGCAATGGGGAAAAAGAAAGTATCTGAGATGGTAAAGCATAGGAATATTTTTGTGGACGGTTCTATGAAGAAAGGTGTAAATGAAAAATTAGCAAATGATCTTTTTGATCAAATGGTTTTATTCGCAGAATATTGTTTTAACAAAAGTCACTCAACTGCTTATGGTGCTGTAACTTATCAAACTGCATTTTTAAAGGCTCATTTTCCTGTTGCATATATGGCAGCCCTCTTAAGCGTAAATTCTGGCTCCAGCGACAAGATGCAAAGATATATTTCTAATTGTTATTCCATGGGTATAGAAGTTATTTCACCAAGCATTAATTTTTCTGGGGTTGATTTTACTATTAAGAATAATCAGATTTTATTCGGGCTATCTGCAATTAAGAATTTAGGAGATTCTGCAATAAGAAATATAATTGAAAATCGTAATAATTTTGGTAGTTTTAAATCATTATCCGATTTGTGCGATCGTTTACCTACTAATGTTCTTAACAAAAGAAGTCTTGAATCTTTAATTCATTGTGGAGCACTAGATGAGTTTTCAAATGATAATAATAGAGCTCAGTTATTGTCAGATCTCGAACATGTTATTGAGTGGGCCTCTTCAAGAAATCGTGATAGGTTATCGGGGCAAGGAAATCTATTTGATTCTAAAGAAGAATTTTCTAATGTTGCTTTTTCAGATTCACAGTTAGCAAAGGTTGATGATTATTCACTTATTGAGAAGTTAAAGTTAGAAAAACAGCTACTGGGCTTTTATTTATCTGATCATCCTCTAAAGCATTTAACTAAGCCAGCAAAACTTATATCTCCTATAAGCATTTCGCAGTTAGAAGAAACAAAAGATAGAACCAAAGTCTCTTTAGTTGGAATGATCCCTGATTTGAAGCAAATTACAACTAGAAAAGGAGATAGGATGGCTATAGTACAGCTAGAAGATCTTTCTGGAAGTTGCGAAGCAATAGTTTTCCCAAAAACCTATGTCAGATTATCAGAATTTCTTCTGACTGATACAAGGTTACTGGTATGGGGAACAATTGATAAAAAAAGTGATAAGACTCAATTAATAATTGATGATTGCAGAGAAATCGATAACCTTAAATTGCTAATTATTAATCTTGAAAGTTCTCAAGCATCAGATGTAAAGGTACAAAATACTTTGAGAGACTGTTTAATTAAATTTAAACCAGATAAAGGTAGATGCGGAATCAAGATTCCAGTTTTAGCTGCAGTTAGAAATAAAAATAGTGTAACCTACGTTAAATTTGGTGAACAATTCTGTATTGGAGATATTCAAGGAGCTTGCAAATTATTAGAAGATAAATCATTCCAAGTTAATTTGAAATCTTTAGTTTCCTAGATTAACTTTTATCCTCAAAATTTTGAGTTGCAGGTTTAAAGGCAGCTTTTGCACGTTGTATGTTCATTGGGATATTTTCAATACCAAAAAAAGATCCAGGCTCTTTATCCCAACTAGCTGATAATATTCCAAAACTCAATCCTGCTAGACCTAACAAGAAAAAAATTGCTGAAATTGCAATGGTTGAGGAAGGAGGAATTTCAGCAATATTTCTTGTAACGATAATATAGCTAACAACAAAAACAGACATTCCTAATATTGTTGGTATTCCAGCTGTAAAAAATATTCTTCTTGCCATTCTATCAGCAACATATTTAGGTATTCCACTTGATGATCGCTTTGGTTTGGTTACAGGAATAGGAGTTTTATCTAGATTAGCGAAAGCATTTGTCTCAGAATAGATTTTTTTCTTTTTATTTTGTGTCTTTTTTTTAGATTGCTTTTTTTTCATTAATTGAGATCATCCTCTGATTCCAATTTTCTTTACTAGTTCTTGATATTTCTGAACGTTTTTGTCTTTTAAGTAAGATAGTAATCTTTTCCTTTTACCAATCATTTTTAATAATCCTTGCCTTGAAGCGAAATCATGGATGTTTCCTTGGAGGTGGTCACTTAATTTAGAAATTCTTTTAGTTAGCATTGCAACCTGAACTTCAACTGAACCCGTATCAGTTGCGTGTACTTGATGGTTTTCAATAAGCTTCTGTTTTTCTGCTGTATCTAATGACATAAAAAATTTTTTTCCTTAAATCATATTACTACGTTATCTGTCTATATTACTACCTTCATTATCTAAATAATTCATAGCTAACTTTAATAAATTCTCAAATGATTTATTCTTTTCTTTTTTAGAAAGAATATCTGTTTCTTTGAAAATAATTGGCAAAATACTTTTAATTTCACTTTTGGTGTAATTTAAAGACTTTAATGTTAATTCAAGGTCAGGCAACATTTTATTTATTTCAGAATCATTGATTTGAAATTCATTTTTACTTTTTTCTTCATCTAGTTGTAATTTATTTTTAAATTTACTTTTTAATTCTAAAATCAACCTTTCAGACATTTTTTGACCTATGCCGGGCACAGAACAAATTAATTTTTTATTTTGACTATTAATTGCATTTACTAGTTCTTTAATTGAAAATTTATTTAATAAGCTCATACCAATTTGTGACCCTATTCCTCTGATATTTAATATTTCAATGAAAATATTCTTCTGATCCTTAGATATGAAACCAAATAATAAATCGGAATCTTCTTTCTTGATATGTTTTATCCAAAGAATAATGTTTTTATTAGTTATTTGATTTGTTTTTAATTTGAGAAAGAAAGTTTCTAAAATTTGGATTTCGTATCCTAATCCTTGACAATTTATTAATACAAAAAATTTTTGATTAATTTGCCAAAACTCAACTAATTCTCCATTTATCCAACTTATCAATTAACCACCATCCACCTGGCATCCAATTAGTGCCCCTGCTGTCCCGCCGGCAGGTACGGCCCACAATCTATCTTTTCCTCTAGATGAGGAAAGTGCTATTCCAGCTCCTAGAATACCTCCTATAAGTGAACCTTCACTACAATCATTATCATCTATTTTCTCAGCTTGATTATGACCTCCGCAGGGCACTACGACATCAACTTCATAACTTTTTACGTAACCTGGGTTTGATTTCGTGCCAGGAATATATTCTTCTCTATATTCAGATCTTGTACATGTTACTGACTTTGGTGTGCCGGCATTAACATGAAGAATTGGAGAAAAACAAAATAAAAAAGCTAAATAGAAAAATTTCACACTATTTTTTACTCTGTTGTTATTCTAAGTCTTTTTAATTATTTTGGTAGTAGATATGATAGTTCCTAATAAAACTAAAGAAGCTCCAAATAGGAAATTGATGTTTATTATTTCACTAAAAAACAAAATCCCCCAAATTGAACCGAATAAAACTTGTAAATAATTAATTGTTGAAGCTTCAGAAGCAGGTAAATTTTTTAATCCTATAGTCAAGAAAGTTTGACCTAATTGAGTAAATAAGCCAATGCCAATTATCCAAACTAATTCACTCCAATTTGGGGTAACCCAGTTGATTAAAACAATTGGCAATAATGTTATAAAAGAAACAAGTGGAAAATATTCAATGATTACATAAACATTTTCAGTGAATGAAAGTTTTTTAACTGTAACGTACGCCAAAGCAGTGAAGATTGCTCCAAGAAATGCTATCGAAATCGAAATTTTTTCAATTTCAACGCTTATATTTGATAATTGGCTTGGATTTAATATTACAAATATTCCAATCCATCCAATAATTAATGCAAAAATTATATTGCGAGTTATTTTTTCGTTTATAAATATGCCAGCAAATATAGATATAAATATAGGATATGTGTACTGAATAACTGTAGATATACTAAGTGGCATATTTCTTATTGCATAAAAAATACAAACTAAGGCTAATGTTCCTAAAACACCTCTCAAGATAAGTAATGGTCTATTATTGCCCCAAGGATTTATATTTTTTAGATTAATTATGAACAATGTAATCATTAAACTTAACAATGATCGGAAAAAAACTAATTCATAAATAGGTATCCTTTTATCAATATTTTTTACGCACAATGTCATCAAACTAAAGAAGAATGAAGCTAATACCAAATTAAACTTATTTAAAGAATTAAATTTTTTTTCTAATACGGCGATATTTATCATTTAAAAAATAGCTTTATTGTGAAATTAAGTAGATTCTTATTTGATTTTGAACTATAACAAATAAATCATTATCTAATTTT
This sequence comes from Prochlorococcus marinus CUG1433, assembly GCA_017644425.1. Lineage (NCBI taxonomy): Bacteria > Bacillati > Cyanobacteriota > Cyanophyceae > Synechococcales > Prochlorococcaceae > Prochlorococcus > Prochlorococcus marinus. The sequence goes on along the minus strand of JAEPLN010000001.1, from coordinate 143,257 downwards.
GATAAAAATCTCAATGGTTCATTCTATACACCCAAGAACTATTCAAGAGGTTAAGGAAAAGGCGGATATTGTGGATGTTATATCTGAGCATATTGTTCTTAAGAAGAAAGGCAAGGAATTTGTTGGGATTTGCCCTTTTCATGATGATACTAAGCCATCTATGACAGTATCACCTAGTAAACAGTTCTATTATTGTTTTTCTTGTGGTGCCGGTGGTAATTCTATTAAATTTTTAATGGAATTTACTCGTGCAAATTTTTCAGATGTTGTACTTTCTCTCGCTAAAAAAAATAATATTAATGTTGAAAATCTAGAGGGTCCCCAAGTAGAGGCTTATAAAAAACAATTATCTAGAAAAGAAGAACTTTATAAAATATTAAGAGTCACTAAAAATTGGTTTAAGTCTCAATTAAATAATTCTCTTGGTATTGAAGCTATGCAATATTTAACATCAAAGAGAAACTTGAGTAATAAGATTATTGATAACTTTGAATTAGGTTTTGCCCCAAATTCATGGAATGATTTATTCAACTATCTATCCAAGGTAGAAAAATTTCCTATCAAACTTATTTTAGCTTCAGGCCTTGCAATTTCTAAAGATAATTCTGACAAGATTTATGATCGTTTTAGAAATAGATTAATTGTTCCAATACATGATATGCAGGGAAGAGTAGTTGCTTTTGGTGGAAGGTCTCTTGATGGACAGGAACCCAAATATCTTAATTCTCCTGAATCGGAGATATTTGAAAAGGGTAAAATGTTGTTTGCATTCGAAAAAGCTTCTAGCAATATTAGGAAAAGAGATAAAGCTATTATTGTTGAAGGCTACTTTGATGTGATTTCACTTCATTCAAAGGGTATTACTAATTCAGTAGCTTCTCTCGGTACCGCATTAAATAAGTATCAAATTTCTCAACTTTGTAGATGTACGGATAATAAAAATATAATTTTGAATTTTGATTCTGATAATGCAGGAATTTTAGCTACAAAAAGAGTAATTAAAGAAGTCGAGAGTCTATCCCTTCATGATCAAATTAATCTTAAGATACTTAAACTAAGAGATTTTAAAGATCCTGACGAATATTTGAATAGTCATACGCCTGAAGATTACTTTAATTTAATTGATAATTCATCCTATTGGATTGATTGGGAGATTGATCAGATCTTTAAAGATAAAGATTTAACTAAGTCTGAAATTTTCCAGAGTGTTATTTCGTCATTGGTAAAATTGTTGAGTAAATTACCTCAATCATCAACCAGAACCCATTATCTACAAAAAGTGTCCGAACAATTAAGTAAGGGACAAGCTAGGTTAGCAATACAGTTTGAACAAGATTTAAGAAATCAAGTAAAGGGATTTCGTTGGCATGGTAGATCAAAAAAATTTGAACAACCAAATGAAATATCCCGAAGGGAGAAAAATGAATCGGAAATAATTTTTTATTATTTACATTGTCCAGATCTCAGGCAATTTATTCGTGATGAATTTCTTAAAAGAGATATTAATGGTTTTAATACTAGTTATATTCAAAGTTTATGGGAAGCTATTTCAAAAATTGAACAAAATAATTTGGGTTTAAATTATTTAAATGATTTAAAACAATCCAATAGTCAAAATCTTCAAAAAGATTTTTCTTCTATTAACTTAATTTCACTTCTGCCTGATTACTTAGCTCTCAATAATCTTGAATTATCAAATAAAATTAATATTTTTATTAATCCAAATGAGTTGTTTTTAACATTGCTGAGTAATCCTAAGGATAATTTACTAGGAACATTATCACTTCTTGAGAAATATAATTCTCTTAAAAGATGTAGACACTTAATCGAATCTTGGGGATCTCAAAGATTAAAAACTTTAGAAAATTGTATATCTATTTTAATTGATAATCCTTCTTCAGGTTCTTCAAATACAAATAAAGAGATAGATGAACTTTTTAAGGATTTAAACTCAGATGCGATAAAATTTCAGGAATTATATTACTTAGAAAGGCAACATATTAATTTTTTAGATAAACAACGTTGTGGCAATTTCATGGCTAGTTAATATAAAAAATTTTAATTTATAGGCAGTATTTTTTAATCAAGTTTTTAACTTTTTTGGGTTTATCTTCAAGAACATAAGCTTCTACTTCTTTCGCATAAGTCCCAGAAAAATTTGAACTAGAGAACTCTAATGCTTTTCTTTTACTTTGATGCAATTTGCTTTCTAATTTTTTTATATCCCCTATTGTTTTATTGTCATTACATTTTTGTATCGCATGAGTTGCCTCGTGTCTTAATGCTTTTCTTATTGCTCTTTCTGTTTTGAAGTTATCTTTATTTGGTTGTTGATTCTTATCTCTATAATTTGTTTTCCTTTTTGCATTTTCAGTACATATTATGATTTTATTTTCTTCAAATTTGTGTAGTCCTTTTATCTTTCTGTTTAATAGACACTCAACTTTATTTTCTTCAACCATGTAATTTGCTTTTATCAATAAATCAAGAATCTCTTTGTCTATTTTGCTTAAAAATATAATAAATTCCATTTTATTTTTTTACTTTAATATAGTTGGTATCTGCCTGATGTCGGTTGTTGATGAGCGACTTAAGAAATTCTTATTCATCGACCAACTTTGTTGCTTTTTTGTGATCGCCCATGTAATTGCATTTTTATTAAATCTTTTATTTAAGAAATCAATCGTTTTCATAAGACTTGTTGATTTTTTTAGGTCTTTTTGAGATTTGTAATTGATAACCGATTGCTGTAAATATTCGCTATTTGTTAAATCTTGCATTAAAACACCAGCTTTTGAAAATTTATATTCGGGATTATAAATTTCTTTAGATAGTTCGACTACTATTTTTAAAATGTTGTTTGTGTCGTCTGTTGCATTTATAAGTTGTCTATGAGCACTGCGTTGGTAATTTTGACTTGAATATTTACTGGTTCTGGCAAATACTCTAATATTAGATGATTGTAAATTTTGACTTCGCATCTTTTCAGACGCTTTTATTGCGTAAGTCGCCAGTGCTTGAGTTAAGTCTTCTAATTTTGTGATAGGAGTGCTGAAACTTCTGCTTACCTGAATTTCTTTTTTTGATTTTTTATTTTTTTCTATAGGTAGACACTTATGACCTTTCAGTTCTAATTGCAATCTTTTCCCTACAATACCTAGTTTCTTAATGATTTCATTTTCTTCTATATCTCTTAATTCTCTTGCATTTTTAATACCTTTACTTTGTAACCAACTAGAGGTTTGTTTACCGACTCCCCAGATCTTATCTACAGCAATTTTTTTCAAATAATTATTCTCATTTTTGGTTTCAGCTAAATCAAATATTCCAGCGGAGGAATCAATATTTTTAGCTAATTTATTTGCAATTTTTGCTCTTACTTTATTTTCTCCTATTCCTATAGTTATGGTAATTCCTAGATTCTGATATATTAATGATCTTACGCTTCTTGCCCAAGGATATAGATTTTTATCATTAGGTCTAGAAATAGAGATAAATGCTTCATCAATGGAATAAATTTCTATCTGTTCACATTGGTTTTTTATTAGATTCATTAGTCTTCTACTCATATCGCCGTAAAGCGAGTAGTTTGAGCTTAGAACTGCTACATCTAATTTATTTAATCTTTCTTTGACCTTAAAATATGGAGTTCCCATTTTGATTTTTAAAGCACGTGCTTCAGGACTTCTCGCAATGATACATCCGTCATTATTAGATAAAATTACTACTGGTTTATTTCTTAAATGAGGATTAATAGTTTGTTCACACGACGCGTAAAAGTTATTAGCATCTATTAGAGCTATTGCCTCAATACTTGAAATCCTCATAAATAGCTATGTATTGAATAAATAACAACCCCCCATATCTGTACATCAATATGGTTTTTAAATCTAAAATCAGGGTAATTATGATTCTCTGCTTTTAAATATAATTCATTATTTTTTATAGATAATCTTTTTATTGTAAACTCCCCGTCTATCATCGCAATGATAATATTCCCTGGCCTGGCAGTTAAACTCTTGTCTACTATTATTAAATCTTTATCTTTAATTCCTGCATTTATCATTGAGTCACCTTTAACCCTAAGAAAAAAGGTGCTAAACGGATTAGATATTAAATGTTCATTTAAATCAATACTTTCTTCTGTATAGTCATCTGCAGGAGAAGGGAATCCTGCAGATACTGAATCAGTTAACAAGGGGACTTTAAACTTTTTAGTGGTTGAATCAGAAAAATCCAAGGCTTCAATTAATAGTATATATGTACTATATAATAAAACCTAGGGATTGGTTGGTTGTTAAAGTTTTATATATTAATTTTAGGTTAAATATAATCTTATTAAGAACGATGGTAGGGGGAGTTAGTAGATATGGAAATAGCCCTATAGATTTGCTCAAGTAAAATTAATCTAGCTAATTCATGAGGAAAAGTTAAAGGAGAGAGACTTAGTAGAAGATCGGATTTTCGTTTTATATCTGAGCTAATCCCATCAGTATCACCAATTAAGAAACTAATTTTTTTATTTTTAAAACTTAAAAGAAAAGAAGATAGTTCAACTGAATTAAATTGTTTTCCTTCTTCAGTTAGGCAGATAATAATATTATTATTGGATCTAAGATTATTTAAATTAAAAGTCTTTAACTCATTAATGACAAGTTCAGGCATTCTTTTTTTGTATTGATTAATTCCATCTCTAATCCAAAGTTTCTTTATTTTGCCGATAGCATAAATTGTTAATCTATTACTCTGAAGCATAAGTAAATATTAAAACAAATTATTCGTCAAGAAGATAATTAAATTCATCATATAGTTCCTCTTCGGTTGTTAATTTCTTAGAAAAATTAGCTTTTCTAGAATTCATATTAATTTGATTAAGCTCACTTTTTCTTAGTGAATTATTAACGTTTGAAGTCTCTTCTAAAGATTCTGAATTATCAATTAACGAATAAAAAATTTTATTGGGATCTTCTGACTTAAGTGGATTCGGGATTAAATTATCATTGTTGTGTCTATTTGTGTAATTATTTATATCTTTACTTTCATTATTTAAATTTTTATTTTTTTTAAATTTATTGAGTTTATCTAAATTTTTTTTTGATAAACTCATGATATAAGTATTAAATAAGATCATATTTAATTTAAACATATTATTTATCTTTTAGATGAATTCTAAAAACTATCATCAAAAAAAAAGATTTGGACAACATTGGTTGGTAAATAAAAAAATATTAGAAAAAATTAAGGAAATTGCTGTTCTTAATCAAAATGACTTTATTTTAGAAATTGGTCCAGGTAAAGGAGCTTTAACATCTAAGTTATTAGATTCAGAAATTAAAAAATTACATGCAATTGAATTAGATAAAGATTTAATAAATTTACTAAATGATAAATTCAATAATAATGATAAGTTTTCACTTCAGCAGGGAGATATTCTTTCTGTAAATTTAGATTCGATTAATATAAAGGTTACAAAAGTAATTGCAAATATTCCTTACAATATAACTGGCCCAATTTTGGATATTTTTATAGGGCGATTGGGCATTGTAAGAAACTATAATTACGAAAAAATAATTTTTTTAATGCAGAAAGATGTTGTAGATAGGATTTTGTCAAAAGAAGGTAGTCCCAATGCTGGTGCTCTTAGTATAAGAATGCAACTTCTATCAAAAATTAAAAGAATTTGCGATGTACCGCCTTCATCATTTAGTCCGCCTCCAAAAGTTTTTTCTTCTTTAGTAGTTTTCGAACCAATTAAAAACGATTTGAGATTAGATATTGGTTTAGAAAAATATATAGATAAACTTCTCAGAATTTCATTTAATTCAAGAAGAAAAATGCTTAGAAATACTCTTAATTCAATACTTTCAAATGAAGAGATAAATGAATTATCTGAAACTTCAAAAGTTTGTTTTAATTTAAGACCACAAGATATTTCAATTGATCAATGGATTAAGCTTGCAGAGAATTGTATTAAAATTAAAAAATAAAAATTTAAATATATGCAAGATATAGCTAAAACGAAAATTATTATAAAATCTCCCGCCAAAATTAATTTGCACCTTGAAGTTATTGGTAAAAGGGAGGATGGATTCCATGAGTTGGCAATGATTATGCAAAATATTGATCTTTCTGATTATTTAGAATTTCAAATTAATAATGAAGGTTTAATTAAACTTGAATCAGATTGTAATGATTTAAGTTTATCTAGCGATAACTTGATTGTTAAATCCGCAAATCTATTAAAGAAAAAATCAAATATAGATTTTGGTGCAAATATATTTTTAAGAAAAAATATTCCAATTGGTGCCGGATTAGCCGGTGGATCCAGTAATGCAGCAGCAACATTAATTGGTCTTAATAAGTTATGGGATTTGAACTTAAATCAACAAACATTAACTTCATTAGCATCAACTTTAGGATCTGATATTCCCTTTTTTATAAATGGTGGTATTCAATTATGTTTTGGGAGAGGGGAAATTTTAGAGAAATTAGATTTAAACTTCGAATATGGAGTAATTCTTTTAAAAAATCCAAATATATCAGTATCTACTGCTGAAACTTATAAAAAATATAGTAAAAGATTTTGTGATCAATATCTTACTAATATAGAAATGATTGAGAACATAAGAAAAAATTTAAGAGATAATGGTTTAAATAACTTAAATTTTGATAATCAACATTTAACTATAAAAAATGATTTGCAGGTAGTTGTTGAAAATGACAATGATTCTGTAAAGCAGGCATTATATTTACTTTCTAAATTAGAGAATAGTCTTACATTTTCAATGAGTGGATCAGGTCCAACATGCTTTGCACTTTTTAAAGATGTTGAAACTGCTAAAAAAGAATTAAATGCAAATTATAAATTATTTAAAGATAATGGTTACGATTCATGGGTTTGCACTTTCCTTAAAAAGGGAATAACATTCATTTAAATTTTTTTAAACAAAAATTTATTGTGGCTGATAATAGTAATGAGAATATTGAAAAAAATATTCCTGAAAAAGGACCATTAAATTTTATTGTTGGATCATTAACCAGTTTTTTATTATTTATATTTTTTTATTTTGTAAGTAACAAAATTGCAATTTATTTTTCAATACATAAACCATCCAATTCATCAGAAATTGTTCAAAATATTACTTCAAGTATTAATACCTTAATAATTGGATTATCTTTTTTGCTAACTTTTTCTTTTGCTTTTATAGGTATAGGACTTTTTATTGTATTTATTCGCAGTTTTTTTCTGAAGAAAAGTTGAATTGCGAATATCATTAAGAAAATAAGTTATTTGAATGTCTTTACATGATCTAGGACTTTTAGTACTTTTGCTTTCACCAGGAATGATTTTGTCAATATTACTACTTATAACCTTTGCTGAAGGTGGTTGAATTATTCAAAGTGGTAAAATTATATATGTGATTAATTAGGTAATTAATTGTGGCTGGAACATTATTATTTAATGCTTTGAAAGAGGCAATAGATGAAGAAATGGCAAATGATGTAAATGTTTGCGTTATGGGGGAAGATGTTGGTCAATATGGAGGATCTTATAAGGTAACTAAGGATTTATATGAAAAATATGGAGAGTTAAGAGTCTTAGATACTCCAATTGCAGAGAATAGTTTTACGGGTATGGCTGTTGGTGCAGCAATGACTGGCTTAAGACCAATAGTAGAAGGAATGAATATGGGTTTTTTGCTTTTAGCTTTTAATCAGATATCAAATAATATGGGTATGCTTAGATATACAAGTGGAGGAAATTATAAAATACCAGCAGTAGTTCGAGGACCTGGAGGAGTTGGTCGCCAACTTGGTGCTGAGCATAGTCAAAGACTTGAAGCGTATTTTCATGCAGTTCCTGGCATAAAGATTGTTGCATGCAGTACACCTACAAATGCTAAAGGATTAATGAAAGCAGCTATAAGAGATGATAATCCGGTTCTATTTTTCGAACATGTTCTTCTATACAATTTGTCTGAAGAATTACCTGAGGGAGATTACACTTGCGCTCTAGATCAGGCTGACGTTGTGAAAGAAGGTAAAGATATTACTTTGTTGACTTATTCAAGAATGAGACATCACTGCCTTAAAGCTGTTGAAGAATTAGAAAAAAAAGGAATAGATGTTGAGTTGATCGATTTAATAAGTTTAAAACCATTTGATATGGAAACCATCTCAAAATCAATAAGAAAAACAAATAAAGTAATTATTGTTGAAGAATGTATGAAGACTGGAGGTATTGGTGCAGAATTAATTGCCTTGATAACAGAAGAGTGCTTCGATGATCTTGATGCTCGACCAATTAGATTATCTAGTCAAGATATTCCAACTCCTTATAATGGAAATCTTGAGAATTTGACAATAATCCAACCACATCAAATAGTTGAAAAAGTTGAAGATTTAATTAGTGGGAGTATATAGATAATGAAAAGAAGGCAAGGTTGGCTTTTCTTTATTTTATTTCTATTTACTTTGTCCGTTTATCTATTAATAAATTATCCCTTGCAGCTGGGATTGGACTTAAAAGGAGGTTCTCAACTTACACTACAAATTATTAAAGAAGAAGGGAAGGTAACAAGGGATGAACTTGAAGCAGTTAATTCGGTTATAGATAAACGCGTTAATAATTTAGGAGTTTCTGAGTCTAACTTGCAAACCTTAGGTGGTGATCAATTGATATTAGAATTACCTGGAGAACAAAATCCATTAGTTGCTTCAAGGGTATTAGGTAAGACTGCTTTATTAGAATTTAGAACTCAAAAAAAAGGAACATCTACAGATTTAAAAACCCTACAACTACAGAGATTGAATATTAAAGAATTAATTGAACAATATTCCTCTGCAGAAAAAAGTCAAAATGATGATAATTTCTTAAAAGTTATTCAGGATGATCTTAAAGAGAAAGAGCAAGAATTAAATTACACATCTACTAGTAAAGATTTATATGAGAAGTTAATTGAAATCAAAAAGTATGTTGATAAAGAAATTACAAATTTATTTATTAAAACTGATTTATCTGGTAAAGATCTTATTAACGCAGGTAGGAGACAAGAACAAACAAATAATAATTGGGAAGTTTTATTAACTTTTAGTAATTCAGGAGGTGAAAAGTTTGCAGAAATTACAAAGTCAATTGCTGGCACTAATCAACTACTGGCTATCGTTCTAGATGGCGAATCAATAAGTGAAGCAAGTGTTGGTAGTCAATTTGCTAATACTGGGATTACAGGGGGATCAGCAACAATAAGTGGTAATTTTAGTGCTGAAAATGCTAGAGAATTAGAAGTTCAACTTAAGGGAGGTTCATTGCCATTGCCAATTGAAATAGTAGAAACTAACACTATAGGGGCTCTTTTGGGATCTAATAATATTTTAAAAAGTCTTTATGCAGCTATTAGTGGATTAATTTTTGTTGGTATATTTATGATTTTTAATTATAGAATTTTAGGTTTTGTTTCAGTTCTTTCTCTAGTACTTTATGGTTTCTTTAACTTAGCCCTATATTCTTTGATTCCGGTAACTTTAACTTTACCTGGAATATCTGGGCTTATACTTAGCATTGGTATGGCTGTTGATGCAAATATTTTAATATTTGAGAGAATTAGAGAAGAATTATATGATGGTAATACTCTTACAAGATCTATTGATAGTGGTTTTCAAAGAGCTAATTCATCCATAGTTGATGGCCATATTACAACTCTTCTTAGTTGTTTTGTATTGTTTTTATTAGGAACTAATTTTGTTAAAGGTTTTGCTGCAACATTAGGTATTGGAGTCTTAATAAGCTTGTTTACATCATTAAATTGTTCCAAAACTATTTTGCGATTTTTTACAACATATCAATCTTTAAGACAAAAAAATCTCTATCTGCCAAGGAATAATTTTTCAAACTAAATTTTTATTACTAATCTTCCCATGAAATACAAACTTGAACTTATAAAAAATAAAAGAAAAATAATTGGTTTCTCAACTGTTCTTATTTTGTTGAGTCTTTTAGGGATTTTTTATTCTACTTTTAATACTTCTTATAAGAAACCTATAAATTTAGGGATGGATTTTGTTGGGGGAAATGAATTAAGAATAGAGAGAGTTTGTGAAGAAGAATGTTCTAATTTCTCCCCTGATTCAGTTTTAGAAAAGTTAAGAGAGATCTCTAAAAATAAAAACGTATTAAATAATATTAAATTACAATTCCAAAATAATAATAAATTAATTTCAATAAGAACCCCTTATTTGAGTATCGAAGAATCAAATAATCTTATTAATAATCTTGATAATATAGTTGGTCCTCTAAATTATGAAAGTAAGGATTCAAGATTAATAGGTCCAAAGCTTGGTAAAAGATTACTTACTAATTGCGTTACATCATTATTAGTTTCTTTATTTGCAATATCTTTATATATAACAATTAGATTTGATAAAAAATATGCATTATTTGCATTGTTAGCTTTATTCCATGATTTAGTAATTGTTTTCGGCATTTTTTCCTGGCTTGGAGTTATTTTATCTGTCGAGGTAAATAGTTTATTTGCTGTGTCATTGTTAACTATTGCCGGTTATTCTGTAAATGATACTGTCGTTATATTTGATAGGATTCGTGAGAATTTAAAATTAAAGAATGAAGGTTATAACGAAACTATTCAATTATCAGTTAACGAATCATTTAGGAGAACAACATTTACTAGTATTACAACTCTTTTCCCTTTATTAAGCATAATTTTATTTGGATCTTACTCACTATTTTGGTTTTCTTTGGCCTTATCTTTAGGAATTATAGTTGGAAGCTATTCAAGTATTTTATTAGCTCCATCTTTGTTGCTGAAAGACAAAGCCTAACTTTCTAGTTTTATGAAATTAAATTACTATTTGATAATTTTATTTTCTTTAGTTTTTATAGATCTTTCTACTGAGATAAGAATATTATTTGATCATTTTACTTTTAGCTCATTATATTTTGCTATTGGTAAACATCCCTTGGCCTTCTTTATTCTTCTTTCATATCCATATTTATATAAAAAAATAATTAAGTAGTTTTTAAATATCTTTAAGTGATTCTTTGATTATAACCTGTATTATTACAGCTAATGGAAGAGATAGAATTAAGCCTAAAGGACCAAAAATGAAGGTGAATCCAAATTGTGAAATTAATGTTAGACCAGGAAGTATGTTTGCTTTTTTCTTCATTATAGATGGCATTATTATATAGCTTTCAATATTTTGAATGATTACATATGCTCCAAAAACCGCCAGTGGTTTCCAAAAATTATCTAGTAGTGCAATTGAGATTGGAAATATACCACTAATAACTGGACCTATATTTGGAATAATATTAAGAACCATTGCTATTAAAGCATTTGAGACAACATATTTGACATCTAATATAGACAGAACTATTAATGATAATAGACCTACTGATAATGAGCTTATGACCACAGAAAAGGTCCAATTAGCTAATGCGGTATTGCATTTTTCCAGAATATTTCTAAATTTGTTGCGATAATTTTTTGGAATTAATAGAAGTATATTTTCTTTATATTGTTTTGGTTCAATAGAAATCATTAAACTCACTGCTAATACGAAAATTAATTTCAAAAGACCTGAACCCAGATTCCCCGCTATGTTGATTAAATTTTTAAAACTTTCTTGAATAGCTTTTGCAATGGTAGAGGCCTCTGGAATGGTTACTACATTATTTATAAGACTGAAAATGTCTATAACATTTTCTGATTGTTCGCCATAAAATAAATTATTTAATTTGTTCAGATTTGTATTGATCAAAATATTTATTTTTGATAAACCATTTGGAATATCAACTAATATTTCATTGAATTCTTTTATAAATGGAGGCAATACAAGAATAAAAATAGTAAATACTATTACTGATATAAAAGTTAAGACAAGAAACAATGAAAGCGTTCGGGGAATTTTCAACCCCTTCTGTATTTGATTACATAAATTACATACAATATTTGATATCACTAAGGAACAAATTATTAAGAGGAGAAAATCTCTTAGAGTCCATAATACTAACGAAGTGATTAAAATTACTACTAACTTGAAATATGATGCACTACTCAATTTTCAAAATTTTTTACCTCTTTTCAGAATATCCTAATCCATTTGATTTGGCATAACTATTTGCAAATCTCATAAATCTATCAAAGTCAGATGTGTTCTTCCAAATGTATACTGCTTCTAAAAATATTGGTTCTCCGTCAACAAACTTTACTTTAACTTCCCTAGTTAGTATTTGACCTTCAGAGTCAATCATACGCATACCTGTGATTTCCCCATCTGTAATTGAAGATAATGCCTGAGGTTTTTCGAACAAAAATAAAGCTTGGCCGGTGGTGCCGTCCTTACTCCTAGTTAGTCTTATTTCAGGGACTATTGGTTCATCAGTTCCTTCATAAAATTGTATTTTTGCTGTCTTATTTGCAGTCATAATATTCGATTAATAATTTCCTATCTTAGGAAATATTTTTCACATTCGTTTGTAATTTTTTCATAAAACATTATTAATTAACTCTAAGATACTTTCATCATATTTTTTGTCGGTCAAATCTAATATCTTTACATTTGTTTTGCCAACCTTCTCATATTCATAACACTTATCGTAATAATCTAGAACTGATCTGCAAACTAATTCCCATTTCTCACTTTGAATTGATTCAAGAGCTATTTTTGTTCTTTGCGGTCCTAATCTTTTTTTAATCCTTAATACAGATTCTTGTAGTTCATCTTTCTTATAAACACTATAAGTATCTATCAACTCATCTAACCTGTTAGATTCGCTTCTTAAAATTTCAATTCTCCTAGAATTTTTCATCTGATTGAAGAATTCATGTGGGATTTTGCATTTACCTATATTTGCACTTTCAGCTTCTACAAAAATATAATTTGAACATCTAAAAGAATTTAATTTCTCTGAAATCATATTTTCAAATTGTTCATTTGAAGGTTGCTCTTTCATTCCTAAAGCTCCAAATGTACTTCCTCTATGACAAGCTAATCCTTCAAGATCAATAGTTTGATAATTATTTTTTTCAAGTAATGATAATAATCTTGTCTTCCCTGTCCCTGTTTTTCCGCCAATAACTACAATGTTCAACTTTTTCAAAAAACTATCTAATACCCATCTCCTATATATTTTGTATCCCCCATTTAATGTAACGACATTTAATTTAAATTTTTCTAGTAACCAAGCAATACTTTGTGACCTCATACCTCCTCTTGAGCAATATATTCTGATATATAAAGCATTATTATTTTTTTTAGTAATAGTTTTATAAGAGTCAATACTCATGAAAAAATTATCAAGAAGTAATTCTATTTTTTTTTCAAGAAATTTTAATCCTTCTATCACAGCTTTTTTTCTTCCTTCTTTTTTATAAATCGTGCCAATTATTGATCTCTCATCATTATCAAATAGTGGAATGTTAATAGAATTAGGCAAGTGTCCTTTATAATATTCACCTGGACTCCTAACATCTATAAGTGGTCCTTTAAAACTTCTAAATTTCTCTAGTTCTTCTCTTTTGAAATACATGGATAGTTTTTATTTTTTGATTGATTTTTTAAAATGATTAACAAAGAACAAGATAACTATAGTAATGCTACATTAGACCTGATCAAAAAATTTGTAGATTCTAATCAAAGAAAAAGAATAAATTTATTATCTCAAATCGAATCTGAAGTAGAAAATATTTTTAAACTTGGGCCTTCACTTTTTGATATCTTTGATGATGAAGGCGATGACTGGGCTGCTGGTTGGATATTGCAAGTTTTAAAAAAATTTAAACCTGAATTCTTTGAAAACTCTAAATTCAATAATTGGTTCAGTACATATTCAGATATTGAAATTAATTATAAGGATTTGCAATTGATGTTGGTTGAGCAAAAATTTGAGGAGGCAGATAGATTAACAAGTTCCTACTTAAGGAAATTAGCTGGTAAATTAGCTGAGAAACGTGGATATGTTTTCTATAGTGAAGTTAAGAACATGTCAGGTAAAGATCTACAAACAATCGATAGATTATGGACTATTTATTCTACTGGTAGATTTGGATTCTCAATTCAGGCAAAGATATTAAAATCAGTAGGGAAAAAATATGAATTATTGTGGCCGAAAATAGGTTGGAAAAAAGAGGGTTTATGGACTAGATATCCAGGATCTTTTCTTTGGTCATTGGATGCTCCTGATGGACATATGCCTTTAATAAATCAACTAAGAGGAGTAAGACTTATGGACTCTATACTACGACATCCTGCTATTTCAGAGAGACATAAAAATATTCTTTAAATTGAGGTATTTAATAAGTTAATATTAAGAAAGTACCAAAATATTATTATGTCCTTAATTCGGGGCAAAAATATTTTAAAAAAATTTTTTAAAAGACCAAAGATTAATTGGTCAAACTACGAATTCGAATCATCATTACAGTTAAATGAATTTGTCGATCAATTATTAGAACCTATCAAAAATTCTCAATCAAGCTATCTTATAAAACTTGGTTTACATGAAGCTTTAGTTAACGCAGTTAAACATGGAAATAAATTAGATCCTAATAAAAATATTAGAGTAAGAAGAATAATTACTCCTAATTGGTGTGTTTGGCAAATTCAAGATCAAGGTAATGGTTTAGAAATAAAAAAAAGAGACTACAAATTACCAAAAAAAATAAGTAGTGTAAATGGCCGTGGCCTATATATCATTAATCAATGTTTTGATGACATTAGATGGAGTAGTAAAGGTAATAGGCTTCAGTTGGCTTTAAAAAGGTGATTTTTACTAGGACAAGGTTTATCTACGTTAATATCTTTTAACCATTTAATACTTTCTTCTATATACTCAATAGTTTCCTTCTCATTACAAGAAACAATTAAGTGGCATAATCCAGCCGAAATCAGTTCTGCAGATCGTTTATATTTGTTTCCTTTATCTTTATGCCATTTAGAATGATCAATTCTTAATTTGTCATTAAGACTTTGAACAAGTTGAATAGTATCTTTATCCCAAAAGGTCATAAGAGTTTTTATTTACTTTATAGCAGACCATACTTTAGTCATAAAAAAGGAATTTGATTTTACATCTTTAAACCCTACATCACTTATTTTATGATCTAGATCCTCTTTTATATAATCACAATAAAAAGGCTCATGAAAAGATTTATAGAAGCTTTCCATAACGGATGTAAAGTCAGGTGAATCACTTATTTGAATTGAATCAGCTAAAACTAGTATTCCCCCAGGTTCAAGAACTCTAAAAAATTCATTTAATACTTTAGCCCTAATTGTTCTAGGTAATTCATGAAATAAGTAAACACAAGAAATACATTGAAAACTATCATTTTCAAAAGGTAATTCCTCAGCATTACCTTTTATTAACTGAATTAAATCTCCATCTAAATCTGAAATATATCTACTTGCTTCTTTTAAGTATGAATCAGATAAATCAATTCCTGTAATTTCTTCTTTAGGAAATGCAGCTCTTAATTGTTTTAATGTTCTTCCTGATCCTGTAGCCACATCAAGTATTTTTATAGAACTTTTTTTTCTATCGCTAAAAATTTCAAGTCCTTCTTTTATTGGCTTAATTATTCTTCTCCTCATTGAGTCGGCACTTCCATTGAAAAGTATCTCTACTTGTAGGTCATAAATGCTAGCTGAAAAATCAGACAAATAACCATCTGTTTGATGATGAAAATTTCTCAAGTAATATTGAGGATAATTATCTTTATCAATTGATTTTGGAAGATCATCAAAGTTTTGTTTTCTGCGTCTATCCCATGTATTGGGCATATCGAGCCAAATTTTAGGATATTGAGTTAGATATCTAAGCCATGGTTCGTCAAACAATAATTTTTTTGGATACATATTTTTTTCTGCATCATTCCAATCTTCTTCTCTTAAGATATCCATAGAATTTTGGATTTTCATTAGAAGATCCCGATCTATATCAAAATTTTCAAGATTTGAATCGGGAAGAATAAAATTCATTAATCTTGAACTGATCTGCTTGTGAGCGAAACCTGCAATGCTTTTACTTTGTTGTAGAGTTTTATATGCAATTTTTGAAATAGATTCTCTAGCCATTTTTGATTTTATATATATATATTCCAACAAAAAAAAAATCAATTTGAGAATATTTTTGTGATATTTCTCAAATTGATTAATTTAAACTAATTAGTTCTTTAAATTATGCATCGTAGTACATGAAGAATTCATGGGGATGAGGTCTTTGTCTTAGTTGTTGTACCTCTTCGTATTTTATATCGATAAAGTTATCAATAAAATCTTCAGTAAATACTCCTCCAGCTAATAAATAATCCTTATCTGCTTTTAGCGCATTAAGTGAGTCATTTAGAGATGAAGGTACTGTATCGATTTTTGCAAGTTCATCAGCTGGAAGTTCAAACAAATCTACATCTACTCCATCACCAGGATCAATTTGATTTTTAATTCCATCAATACCAGCAAGCATCATTACAGAGAATGCTAAGTAAGGATTTGCAAGTGCGTCACCTGATCTAAATTCTAATCTTTTAGCTTTAGGGCTTGGACCTGTTAAAGGTATTCTTACCGCGGCTGATCTATTACCCTCAGAATAAACTAGATTCACAGGTGCTTCGAATCCTGGAACCAATCGTTTATAACTATTTGTAGTTGGGTTAGTAAATGCTAGGAATGAAGGTGCATGTTTAAGTATGCCTCCGATGTACCATCTTGCTGTTTGAGATAAATTTGCATATGAACCTTCACCAAAGAAAAGTGGCTGTCCACTCTTCCATAAACTTTGATGAACATGCATTCCTGTTCCGTTGTCGTTAAAAACAGGCTTGGGCATAAATGTTGCTGTTTTACCATATTTTTTTGCAACATTTCTGACAACGTATTTATAAGTCATAACGTTATCAGCAGCATTTATTAACGAATCAAATTTCATTCCAAGTTCGTGTTGACCGGCACCAGCAACTTCATGGTGATGTTTTTCGGTAGGGATACCTAATTCACCCATAAGAAGAAGCATCTCTGATCTGATATCTTGCGCAGTATCATTTGGAGCTACTGGAAAATATCCTTCTTTATATTGTATTTTGTATCCTAAGTTTCCCCCTTCTTCAATTCTCCCAGTATTCCATGGCGCTTCAATAGTATCTACACTATAAAAACAACCTCCTTCTTTAGAGTCATATCTAACATCATCGAATAAAAAGAATTCTGGTTCTGGTCCAAAGAATGCAGTATCTGCAATACCTGTGGAGTCTAGATATTTTAATGCCTTTTGAGCTAAAGATCTTGGACACCTATCATAAGGCTCTCCGCTTCTTGGCTCTTTAATAGAGCAAATCATACTTAGAGTTTTGTGTTTATAAAAAGGATCTATCCATGCTGTACTTGCGTCGGGCACCATTGACATATCCGAGGCATTAATTGCTTTCCAACCTCTTATTGATGAACCATCAAATGCCAAGCCTTCTGTAAAAGAATCCTCCTCTATCATGTCTGATGTAAGAGTTAAATGCTGCCATTTTCCATGAATATCAGTAAATTTTAAATCGATGAGTTCAATTCCTTCGTCTTTAATTTGACTTAAAACATCTTGAGGAGATTTAGACATAATTTTGTAATACCTTATATGAAATTAATAACTTGATGATTCTTGTTATGTATCAACGGTAACTTTTCTTAAGACTTGATGTCTTCTTTTAGTATTTCAAGTCATAAGTTTAATAATTGTTTACCTAAATATTTAAATTGAATGAATTTCTTTAAATAAATATCGCTTATGAGGCGATATTAGTCTAATTTAAAAGTAATTGGATCTAATGCTTTGACAGAAGCAAAACTTATTTCGGCTTTAAATGAAGAGAATTTATCTCATTTTTCAAAGACTTATGTTCCTTCTAGACTTTTATTAGGACCTGGACCTTCAAATGCACATCCAGAAGTATTAAGCGCTCTTTCTTTGAATCCTATTGGTCATTTAGATGAAGCATATATCTCATTGATGTCTGACGTACAGCAACTTTTAAGGTATACCTGGCAGTGCAATAATCGTCTTACACTCCCAATGAGTGGCACTGGCAGTGCAGCGATGGAAGCTTCAATAGCTAATTTTATTGAAGAAGGCGAAAAAATTCTTATTGCTAAAAAAGGATATTTTGGAGATAGATTAGTTGATATGGCAACAAGATATAAAGCTCAAGTTTCCGTTATTGAAAAATCATGGGGTGAGGCTTTTACTTATGAGGAGATTAAGTATGAAATAGAGACTAAAAAACCAGCTATTTTTGCTATCGTCCATGCTGAAACATCAAGTGGTGTCTTACAACCTCTTGATGGTATTGGGGATATATGTAGAAAAAATAATTGCTTGTTTTTAGTTGATGCAGTTACTTCACTTGGCGCATTAGAATTATTGATTGACGAATGAAAAATTGATTTAGCATACAGCTGTAGTCAAAAGGGATTAAGTTGTCCACCAGGATTAAGCCCTTTTACAATGAATAAAAGAGCTGAAGAAAAACTAAGTTCAAGAAAAACAAAAGTACCTAACTGGTATTTAGATTTATCTCTATTAAATAAGTATTGGGGTTCTGATCGTGTTTACCATCATACTGCCCCAGTAAATATGAATTTTGCTATTCGTGAAGGTTTAAGATTAATTGCTAATGAGGGTTTAGAAAATGTTTGGAATAGACACAATACTAATGCAAAGAAACTTTGGAATGGCTTAGAAAGTCTTGGCATGGAATTACATGTATCAGAGGATTATAGATTGCCAACTTTAACAACAGTTAAAATACCTCCAGCAGTTGATGGGGATGGTTTTAGAAATCATCTCTTAAGAAACTTTGGAATTGAAATAGGAAATGGACTTGGAGAATTATCCGGTAAGGTGTGGCGTGTAGGGCTAATGGGTTTTAATTCATGTGAGGAGAATGTTGATAGATTATTAAACCTATTTGATACAGAGTTAAAGAAATTTTCTATTTTTGAGTCCTCAGCTTTTTGAACCAAATCTGTAAAATTTGACTACATTCTTCTTCTAGGATACCTCCAATTATTTCCATTTTGTGATGAGCACTTTCATGTTTTGAAAGGTCAATTGAGCCACCCAATCCACCTCTTTTCTTATCGTAAGCCCCAAAAATAACTTTACCCATCCGCGCTTGAATAAGAGCAGATGAACACATAGTACAAGGTTCTAAATTTGTGATTATAGTACATTCATTAAATCTCCAATCATTTTTTATTAGAGATGCCTGCCTAAGTGCCATTATCTCAGCATGACCCAATGGGTCTTTATTTATATTCCTCCTGTTAACCCCTCTCCCAATACATCTTCCTCCCTCATCTAAAATTATTGAACAGATTGGCAGCTCAACTTTTCCAATTTCTTTGGATCTTCTTAATATCGAATTCATCCAAAAAGTGTATTTTGAATTATTTGTTTTTCTTTGTTGATCTTCATTACTATTTCCATTTTCAAAAATATATCTCATTTACCAATATTGAGAATAGAATTATTAATAGATATTTTATCTGATGGCTGAAGATTTAATTAATAAAAAAGATATATATTTTCCCTCATATTTAGGGACTAATGACAAATTGATTACTCTTCTTAATAGAGCAAGTCAATCTCTCTGCGACTGGTTCTCTAAAGCTGATAAAAATGGTCCTTTACCTTTTGATGAGAGCTTCAAGTGCATTATGCCTGCGGAGGATGGTAACTCTGAAGAAGATTTGTTTTCAGAGATTGAATCTCTTTTGAAAAATTCATTTAATCCTGTTCATCCCGGCTCACTAGCTCACCTTGATCCCCCACCTTTAATTTTCTCTATATTGGGAGATTTAATTGCTGCTGGTTTAAATAATAATCTTCTCGCTTACGAGTTATCACCAAGTGTAACTTTGCTTGAGGAAGCATTATGCAAATGGTTTGCCAAAAAAATAGGGTTTAATGATTTCTCAGGTGGTATAGCTGCTAGCGGAGGTACATTAAGTAATCTGAATGCACTTATAGCAGCTAGAAATAATGCTGGATTAGGTACAAATCCTAATTCTGTATTACTTGTTAGTGAAGATGCTCATTCTTCCTTCGTTAAATGTATAAGAGTAATGGGTCTTGATACAGCGAATCTTGTCAGGATTAAAACTGATAATCAAGGTCGAATGGATATAAACGATCTCAGAAAGTCTTTAGATAAATGTTCAATAGAAAATAAAAAAATATTTGCTATTGTTGCCACCCTTGGAACAACTGTAAGAGGAGCCATTGATCCTATTAAAGAAATTAGTGAAATCTGTAAAAAAAGAAATATATGGTTACATATTGATGGTTCAATTGGAGGGATTTTTGCTATAACTTCTATCCCAGTAGAAGGTCTAAATAATATTAATCAAGCTAATTCGATAACGATAAATCCACAAAAAATTATTGGTATTACAAAGACTTCATCTTTGTTATTAGTATCAAATATGAATACTTTAGAAAATACTTTTAATACTGGACTACCTTACATATCATCAAGAGAAAATATTTTAAATAGAGGAGAGATAGGCATACAAGGTTCTAGACCTGCAGAGGTTATCAAACTATGGCTTGGTTTACGCTTTTTAGGTCTTAATGGAATAGAAAATATATTAAAGTCTTCAATTAAAAGAAAAGATTTTTTTATAAAAAATATTAGTAACAATAAATTTGATATATATTCAGGTCCTCTTCATATTGTCTCATTCTTACCTAAGAAACTTGAGCCAAAAGACTCTGATGCATGGACTCAAACTAAAGTTAATGAACTAATTAAAAATAATTTTATGCTTTCTAGACCAAAATTTAAAGATAAATATTTTTTACGGGTTGTCATGGGAAATTACAATACAGAAGAATCTCATATTGAGGAACTTTTGAGACTTTTAAATGCTTAAATAGTGAATATGGGTAGACAAAAAATTATTGCAATTATAACAGGGTTTTTATCTATAGCTATTTGTATTGCTTATTTACTCTTAATAACTATTTTTGATTTCAGAACATATCTTAATGATCAATTATCCAATTTTACGTAGTAAATGGAGGCAACCTTTTATTTGATTTAAAATATTTTTTCATTTCAATTTTTGAAATAGCTTCTTTTACGAATTTGTTTAAGATGTCCTCTCTCTTACTTATTCTATAGATCTTATCTACTACTTCTTGAATTCCTCCATCTCCCCAATCTTGACCATTTTTAAAATATTCAATCAAACTTAGTCCTACTATTCTTATTAACCAGCCTGCTGTAACTGATTGTATAGATTTAGATAATATTATTTTAGTTAAGCTTGTAGATAAAACAGGAGATAGTATGGCGAGTCCCCCTTTTAGTATTCCTTGTTTAGCCAATGCGCTTAGCAATGAAGTCGCTAAATCTTTTGCATCTTTTTTTGTAAGCTTTATTTCATATATTTTTGATAATTCCATTATCATTTGAAGGTTTACTGAGGTAGTAGTAAGGAAATCAACAGCTGGTAGTGGATTAACTAGTATCACACCTCCTGTTATCCACATATATTTATTAATAACTTTATTTGACATTAAATATCTTTGTTCTTGGACGAAATTTTTACTTTTAATACCTAACTTATTTGAGCGAAATAGAATATTATCCGACAATAACTCTTCACCATTATTATCGAGCGTTTCAATTATTTCTCTAAATAAACTTCCTACCTCTGGAACTAAATTTAAAGCATCTGAATTTATATAGGGAGATCCTTGAGGTACTGCAATTGTTTTAACAACTGAAATTTTATTTTTTCTAGCGGAAGTTATAGAAATTATATTTTCTTTGATGATGTTATTTTCATCTCTAGATCTCAAATCACATTTATTTAGAACTATTATTATTTTTTTTCTTAATTTTAATAATTCTTTAATTAAAAAATTTTCGTATTTATTTATGTCCTGATCTAACACAAAAAGAACCAAGTCAGAATTTGATGCTTGTATAATCGTTTCTTTTTCTCTTTCTTCTCCTAGTTTAGATGGCTCAAATAAACCTGGAGTATCCACTATATTAATGTTTCTTTTTAAGATTGGGATACGAATTTTATAGCTATTAATTTGCTTTGTTGTACCTATTTTTGCTGAAGTTTGTCCGACAATATTTTTCAATAAAGATCTAGCTATAGATGTTTTCCCGGAGGAACCTGCTCCAAAAAGAGTGACATTATAATCTCCTGTTTTTAATTGGGACTCTAGTTTATTTTTTTGGTAATTTAACAATTCAACTTTTACTTTATCGTTGATTTTTTTATTAATTTTCTCTACTCCTTCCAAACTTATCTTGGCAGCACCATAAGTATTTTTGAATGAAAGTGTATTTTTTTTATTTTTATATAAAACTTTATAAACTATTTTTTTAAATAATTTTTTATCAATATTATAAAATATATAAATAATTATTATTAAAAATAAAAGGGTATAAATATTTACTATTCTTACAAATATCGAAAATAAAATATATAGAAATATTATTAATAAAATATACTTTGTATACTTTAATTTAAAGTAATTCATTTTATCGATTATTTTTAAAAACTGTATACAGTAAAAAAATAAAACCAATATTAATTGATATATCAGCAATATTAAATACTGGAAAATTTATAATATTTAAATTTATAAAATCAACCACAAAACCTTTATATATCCTATCTATACCATTACCAATAGTTCCACCAAGAATAAAGCTATAAGAATATAGGTCAATTAAGTTTAAGGTATTTTTACGAACTATTAAATAAATAAGTAATATTGAAAAAAAAATACTTATTAAAGATAAAAATATTCTACTACCATTAAAAATGTTAAATGCTGCCCCGTAATTTTTTACAAAGTCTAATTTGAATAAAAGAAAATCTTTATTTATAAATAGTTGTTTATTATAAAACATTAAATATTTTGTAAATTGATCTATTAGAACAATAAAAAAACTTAAGGATAAAAAATATAATTTTGTTTGTATTTTATTAATCATTATTTGTCACGTTTTAAACCTTCTATAGGTTTAATAAGTATTAAAAGTGGAAAAAGCATTATAAAATGATACCCAATTTTACCTGCGGAGTATTTCCCTAAATTATATAAAAATAAATTATATTCACTGTAAAATATAATTTGTATAAAGTTGTAAAATATTCCAGTTAAATGCATCGCACTTATCGCAATAAAACCATTTGTTATAAAGTTGCCAAAATGTATTTTATTTTTAGTATTTAAATTATCAATTATTTTGATTAATGGATACATACCCAATAAATAACCAAAATTTGGAGTGAGCAAATATCCTATTGAACCTCCCTGATGAAAGACTGGAGCAATAAATAATCCTAAAAATATGTATATAGAAAATGCTATGAAAACAACTTTTTTATGAAAAATAAGTGTTAATAGTATTATAGTTGGAACTTGCCATGTTATTGGTAACTCAAAGTTATTACTAGATTTGTCGATAAATTGTAAGGGAATATAAATAGGTAGCATTGTTGCTATTACAAGTGATTGAAGAGTTACCAGTATCTCAATTAATTTATAAAAATTGAGCATGATTATTAATTAATTTATAAACTTCTCAATGCAACAATTGGATCTAATTTTGAGGCTCTTTTTGCAGGTAAAACTCCAAAAATTAAACCTATAGATCCTGAAATGATCATGGTAGAAAAAGTTGTGGTAATTCCTACAGATGCAGGAAGAGGTGTTGTCAAAGATAAAAGAAAAACACCTGATAATCCAGTTGTTGTTCCTATTAATCCTCCAATTGTTGATAAAATCAATGCTTCAATTAAAAATTGAACTAATATGTCTGACTGTTTAGCTCCTATTGCCTTTCTAAGTCCAATTTCTTCAGTCCTTTCACTAACAGAAACGAGCATAATATTCATGATTCCTATTCCTCCAACTACTAATGATACTGCTCCAATGCCTGCCAATAAAAAAGTTAATCCACTTGTAATGTTAGTTACTATATTTAATGCATCTTCTTGTGATCTAACGGCAAAGTCATCGTCTCTTATTATTTTATGTCTTTGCCTTAATAGGTTAGTGATTTGAAATTTAGCTGCACTGGTCGCTTTTTTATTTATAGCTTCCACACTAATGAAGCTTAAACTAACACCAAATGTGGGATCTTTCCCGGTAATCCGATTCACCATAGTGGTTAATGGAATATAAGCATTTTTGTCTTGATTACTTCCAAAGACAGCACCTTTTGGTTTTAAGATTCCGATAATTTCATAAGTATGATCTTTAATTCTGATTTTTTTTCCAAGTGAGGAAGATTTATCTATGAAAAATTCGTCTTTTAGATCAGGACCTATTACAACATAACTTCTTGCACTATTGACATCACTTTGTGATATGAATCTTCCCTTGTCTACTTCGAAGCTCCTTACCTCAAGAAATTCAGGAGTAATTCCTGCAATTGATATATTTAGGCTTTTAGAATTTGATTGCACAATTTCGTTAGCAGATATTTGAGGGGCTACTTTTTTAACTGTTGGGACTTGATTACTTATTGCTATTGCATCTTCTAAAACAAGGTTTTTAGGAAATGAAATACCTCTCCTTCTTGTATCATTATTTCCAGGCACAATGAATAAAACATTCGCACCTAAATTACTTAATTGGTTTTTTGCTAATGTTTGAGCTCCTCTTCCAAGTCCAACAAGTGTAATAACAGAAGCATTTCCTATAATAATTCCCAGCATTGTTAGCGAACTTCTTAATTTGTTCGATACTAGGGTTTTTGTAGCCATTCCTAAGGCTTCTTTTATTGAGATATTTCTAGACATATTTATATTTATCTATTGCATCATCATCATCTTCAATTTGGCCCATGTATACAACACCTTCATTAAGCTGCAATGTAATAAGGTCACCATTGCTAATTTGATGATTATCTAAATTCTCTAAGTTACAAATTGTAGAAATCTTTTTATTATTCTTGTTGTACAATTCGTAAACATTATCTACATTTTGATTGGTAACTATACCAGCAATATTTTTACTTAGTGGGATATATTCCATTAATTCCTTTGGCACAAATATTATTTCTCCTGGACAAATTAAGGACATATCAAGATTATTTTTTATTATTCTTGCTTTACCTGTAACGCCGATTTCTCCTATTGAAATCCCTCTTGATACAATCTTCCTTACTATACCGACCTTTATTAAATCTGTAGATCCGCTAATACCAGTTAATGTGCCTGCAGTTTGTACTACTAAATCTCCTTGATTTAGGATCCCCATCTCCTGTGCAATTTGCATAGCTAAACTAAAAGTTTTAGCTGTTCTCTCATCATTGTTAACTACTATGGGAGTAACTCCCCAAACAAGTTGTAATCTTCTCGCTACACTCCTCTCTGTAGTAGTAGCCAAGATAGGTGTTGGTGGTCTGAATTTACTTACATTTCGAGCTGTAGAACCTGATTTTGTTAATGGAATTATTGCTCTTGCATCAAGTTGTCTAGCTATATTACTTACTGCTGCACTAATGGCATTTGGGATAGTACTAGGTAAGTGGCTGTCAATAGCTTTTAGTGGATAATCCCTTTCAATTCTCCTCGCGATGGTGGCCATCGTTTCTACTGCCTCTACTGGATAATCACCTACTGCAGTTTCGTTTGAAAGCATTACAGCATCTGTACCATCCAGAATTGCATTGGCGACATCACTAACTTCGGCCCTAGTTGGTCTTGGATTCGCAGCCATAGAATCAAGCATTTGAGTCGCTGTAATTATTGGGATACCTAATGTATTAGCTTTTCTTATTAATTCCTTTTGCAAAAGAGGAACTTCTTCAGCAGGCATTTCTACTCCCAAATCACCTCTTGCAACCATAACCCCATCACATAAGGGTAAAACAGTATCAATTTGATCAATTGCCTCAAATTTTTCTATTTTTGCGACTACTGGGGTTGAATGACCATTTTTGTTAATTAAATGTTTTATCTCGTTTATATCGGATGGATTTCTTACGAAACTTAGGGCTATCCAATCAACTCCTTCAGATAAACCGAACTGTAAATCCTCTTTATCTTTTTCTGTTAATGCTTTTACTGATAATTGAACATCTGGAAAGTTTACACCTTTATTATTTGAAAGAACCCCCCCTACAGTTACGAGGCACTCCAAAAGATTAGCCTTTATATCTACTTTTTTTACAATCATTTCTATTTTGCCATCATCTAAAAGTATTCTTTTACCTTCGCTAACCTCTTCAGAAAGTTTGTCGTAGGTTACATTTGCAATAGTATTTGTACACTCAACTTCATTCGATGTAAGTGTAAATTTATCACCTTTTTTAACTTTTACTGGACCATCTTTAAATCGCCCTAATCTTATTTTAGGTCCTTGAAGATCTTGTAATATTCCAATATCTATGTCTAACTTTTTTGAAACTTCTCTTATGGTTTTTATTCTTGCAGCATGATCTTTGTGATCCCCATGTGAGAAATTTAATCTGAATGTTGTTACTCCAGCTTTAATTAAATTTGTAATTATCTCTTCAGATTGAGTTGCAGGGCCAATAGTTGCCACTATTTTTGTTCTTCTTTTTAAATCAATATTCGACATATATAGATAATATTGCTAGATATAAATAAATTTACCATACCCAAAGTTAGTTATTTAAGTCATGGATTTTAAAACTTATCAGAAAAAAGCTAGAGAAACAGCACAATATCCAGATTTAGGTTCAAATAATATTTATCCAACTCTTGGTTTAGTGGGAGAGGCTGGTGAGGTGGCGGAAAAAGTGAAAAAGGTTATAAGAGATAAAAATGGAATATTTGATAACGAATCAAAATTAGGTATAAAAAAAGAGTTAGGAGATGTTTTGTGGTATCTATCAAATCTTTGTACAGAATTAAATTTCAATTTAGAGGATGTTGCATTACAAAACCTTGAAAAATTAAAATTAAGAGCTTCTAAAGGCAAAATAGGAGGTTCTGGAGATGATAGATAAATTCAGCTATAACCTAAGCTTGCATACTGGAGATTTGTAATTAAATTTTGAATAACATTTAAAAGTAAAAAAGCTAACAAAGATGAAATATCAAATCCACCTATTGGAGGGATAATCCCTCTAAAAATGTTTAAATATGGATCTGTGATAGAAGTTAGTGCAGATAAAACACCGTTACTCCAATCAATACCTGGAAACCATGTAAGTAAAATTCTTATTATCAATATGAAAGAATAAATTGATAAAGTTTGACCCAGAACTGCAAAAATCTCAGATAACATTATCTTCTCGTAATTTAATACATCCTAACATTTACTTATTATTGCTGCTTATTGTTATCACTTCCTATATTTGAGAGATATTCATTACTTACAGCAAAAGTTTGAAAAAACTTTTCTGATAATGATAGCCAATATGATCTACCATCTTTTTGCTTACGTTTGACGATGAATTTCTTTTCCAATAATTCTTTAATATGATCATAAGCACCTGAACCACGAAGAAGTATGAGGTCCGATTGCAGGATCTTTTTTTTGATCGCAATAGTTGCCAATGTCCTTAATTCGGATGTTTTTAAATCAGAAGGAAGTAAATCATCGACGAATTCATTAAGACTAGATTTTAGTTCGAGAGAAAAACTGTTATTAACAGCATTTAATTCAATAGCTGAGTTGGGATTAGAGTATTTATTTTTTAGATCTTTAATTGCATCATTTATTGAATTTATATCAGAATTAGTAATTTCTGAAAGATCTTTTTTTGTTATTGGTCTACCTTTCAAATATAGAACAGCTTCAACTTTAGTAACTAGATCTATATCAGATATTGGCGTGGTATTTAGATCAGATTGATTGATTTTAATTACCGAAATCTTTCCTAATTTACCTTAAATTTAATCTGATGCACCAAGGAAAAGTCTATATGTATCGTTTTGAGTTTCATCCCAGAATTTATAGCCTAAAATTCTTACAAAATTATTCCACTCTAAAATATCATTTTTATCAATCAAAACTCCAATAACAATTTTTCCTACATCAGCTCCATAATTCCTGTAGTGAAATACGCTTATAGACCAATTAGATTTCATATTATTTAAGAAGTTTATTAATGCGCCTGGCCTTTCAGGAAACTCAAATCTGTATAAAAGTTCTACAAAGTTTCTATAATCCATTTCTTTAAAATCCTTTGGTAATCTTCCACCTACCATATGTCTGAGATGATTTTTAGATAATTCATCATCACTTATGTCAATAAATGAGTACTCAGAATTTCTAAATACATTTAATAGATTTTTTTTATCATTTAACCCATAGACTTGAACTCCTACAAAAATCTGTGCATTCTTAGAATTCGACATCCTGTAGCTAAATTCAGTTAAATTTCTATTATCAAGTAACTTACAAAAATCAATTAGACTACCAGCACGTTCAGGAATTTCAACAGCCATCATTACTTCTTTACATTCTCCTAATTCTGCTCTTTCTGCTACAAATCTAAGCCTCTCAAAATTCATATTTGCACCACATGCAATCGCAACCATTTTTCTATTTGAATGGTTCGAATTAAAAATATCTTTTTTCATTCCTGCTATTGATAAGGCACCTGCGGGCTCTAGTATTGATCTTGTATCCTCAAAAACATCTTTTATAGCAGCACATATTTCGTCAGTATTAACCCTAATCATCTTATCTATATATTTTCTACCAATATTAAAAGTATTTTTACCAATCTTTTTAACCGCAACCCCATCTGCAAATTGACCAACAGAGGGTAATTCCACAATTTTTTCTTCTTCCAAGGATTTTGTCATAGCGTCAGCATCTTCTGGTTCTACGCCAATTATTTTTACTTCAGGCCATATTTTTTTAATATACAAAGAAATTCCTGAAATCAATCCACCACCACCTACAGCAATATAAATTGCATAAGGTTTTTCCTTAAGCTGCTGTTCAAGTTCTATAGCTATAGTTCCTTGTCCTGCTATTACTTCTGGATCATCAAAGGGATGAATAAAGCATAAATTTCTTTCTTGGCTTATCCTTATTGCCTCTTTGTATGTTTCATCATAGTTATCGCCATATAATATAACTTTTGCTTTTAAATTTTTTACTGCATTAACTTTTACTAGAGGTGTGGTAATGGGCATTAATATAGTTGCTTGGCAATTTAACTTAAGGGCACTAAGTGCAACCCCTTGAGCATGATTACCAGCACTAGAAGTAATTACTCCCTGAGCAAGCTGTGAATTAGTGAGCTTGCTCATTTTGTTATATGCACCTCTTATTTTGAATGAAAATACATCCTGAAGATCTTCTCTTTTTAGAAAAACTTCATTATTAAGCGTATTACTTAAATTATAAGCTTTCTCAAGTGGTGTTTTTTTTGCAACTTCATAGACTTCAGCTTGAAGTATTTTTTCAAAATAATCATTCATATATATATTTTTAGCATTAATTATTAATCTAATAAAACATTACATGATCTATTTCAAAAAAAATACTCATTTTGCACCTCGGCGTTTTAGATTATATAGATACCAATTTTTATTAAATGCTTTTAAGTGAGTTAAGTCATCCAAATCAACTTCATGGCTTAACAGTTTCACAATTAGAGGAAATTGCTTGTCAAATTAGAGAAAGACATCTTCAGGTAGTATCTACTAGTGGAGGACATCTTGGTCCTGGATTAGGTGTAGTTGAGTTGACATTGGCTTTATATCAAACTCTTGACCTTGATTTTGACAAAGTTGTTTGGGATGTAGGCCATCAAGGTTACCCTCATAAATTAATTACAGGACGTTTCAGTCAATTTGATTCTCTAAGACAACAAAATGGAGTCGCTGGATATCTAAAAAGAAGTGAAAGTAAATTTGATCATTTTGGTGCTGGACATGCAAGTACATCTATTTCAGCAGCACTAGGAATGGCAATAGCAAGAGATAGAAAAGGAGAAAACTATAAATGTGTCGCTGTTATTGGAGATGGAGCACTAACTGGAGGAATGGCATTAGAAGCTATAAATCATGCAGGTCACTTACCAAATACCCCTTTAGTCGTAGTATTGAACGATAATGACATGTCTATTTCACCTCCGGTTGGAGCCCTTTCATCTTACTTAAATAAAGTAAGGGTAAGTCCACCATTGCAATTTTTGTCCGATAGTGTTCAAGAAAGTGTAAAAAATATTCCCTTAATTGGTAAGGATATCCCAGAAGAACTAAAAAATATTAAAGGAAGCGTTAGACGACTATCTGTGCCTAAGGTTGGAGCTGTTTTTGAAGAACTTGGATTTACATATATGGGTCCAATTGATGGTCATGATATTGGTAATTTAGTTAAGACCTTTAACGCTGCCCATAAACTTAAAAGACCTGTACTTGTTCATGTTGTCACAACAAAAGGGAAGGGTTACCCATATGCAGAAGCCGATCAGGTTGGATATCATGCACAGTCTGCATTTGATCTTACAACGGGGAAATCTATTCCATCAAAGAAACCTAAACCTGTTAGTTATAGTAAAATATTTGGTCAAACCTTATTAAAAATATGTGAGCAAGATAGCAAAGTCGTTGGTATTACAGCTGCAATGGCTACAGGTACTGGTTTAGATATATTGCAAAAAAATATCCCTGATCAATACATCGATGTTGGAATAGCAGAACAACATGCAGTTACTCTTGCGGCAGGAATGTCTTGCGATGGTCTTAAACCTGTTGTAGCTATTTATAGTACTTTTCTGCAACGTGCTTTCGACCAATTAATTCATGATGTAGGGATACAAAATTTACCTGTATCATTTGTACTTGATAGAGCTGGGATAGTTGGGGCTGACGGTCCTACTCATCAAGGTCAGTACGATATAAGCTATATGAGATCTATCCCTAATTTTGTATTGATGGCACCAAAAGATGAGTCTGAATTACAGAGAATGTTAATAACTTCAATTAACCATAATGGTCCTACTGCTCTAAGAATACCAAGAGGTTCTGGATTAGGAGTTGCCGTAATGGATGAGGGTTGGGAGCCTTTGAATATAGGCGAAGCTGAAATACTTGAAGAAGGAGAAGATATTTTAATTATTGCTTATGGATCAATGGTTGAGTCAGCTATTGAAACTGCAAAGATCCTAAAAAATATGAACATTAATGCATGTATTGTTAATGCAAGATTTGTGAAACCTCTAGATAAAAATCTTATTATGCCTTTAGCACAGAGGATTCAAAAAGTGGTAACTATGGAAGAAGGAACCTTAATTGGAGGATTTGGTTCTGCAATAGTTGAATTACTTAACGATAATGAAGTAAACATTCCTGTATACAGGATAGGTATACCCGATGTTTTAGTTGATCATGCTTCACCTGACCAGAGTAAAGAAAAATTAGGACTTAAGCCTGATCAGATGGCAGATAAAATTGTTAAGAAATTTAAGTTAAATAATTAAAAATTTAATAAATAAATTTTTATAATACACCGCGTGATGCTAATCCTAAGATTGCACCAATTCCGAAAATATGACCTAGGCAATTAGCACCTACAACTGATGCGTGACTTAAACCACCATAGAATTTTGAGTTAGGTATTTCAAAACCTTCATTTGGTTTTCTTATAGTTGCTCTGGCAATTGCATAAGCAAAAACATTACATGCAATCATTACGACGGCACACTTTGGAGACCAAGAAAAAGTTGCTGGATCTGCAGCTGCAAATAATGTAGTAAACATAAAAAATCGTTATTTTCATATATTCTCTAATACTTTTACCTAAAAAACACAAAATTGTAAAAGGTCTTAAGAGTTGTTTACTTCTAAACTATTTAACAACCTTATAAATCCAAACAAAATAACAAAATCACTTAAAGTTAGGAAGGATTCTGCTAAACCATGCAGAAAGTCAACCTCAACAAGGGTCTTATTATAGTAATTTAGTGTGAAGATAGATACCAATATAGTTATCAATACGAATAAAACAGTTAAGGAAAATCCTGTTTTTACAAAATTATTAATAGATTTTATTTTATATAAGTAGAACAAAAATATTGAATAAGGAATTATTGATACCGCGAACAAAAATGTGTTATCTATTGAACCTAATTTTTCTATAAATTTTAAAAATAAATCATTCATAAGTCTCTTTACCTCTAAAAATCTTTATTGCTGCTAAGGCTAATGTTGAATTTCCTATAAGTGTAAATATTCCTTGAAGTGATACTAGACCGTAAAGATTTTCCTGGTTGTCATAGATATGCCAAGTGATCGCACACATAGCACCTATTAAGTTTGGGACCATAGCAAGGCTTAACCAAAAAAATAAATTATATTTTTTATATGCAGAAATTTTTTTTATGACAAATATGGCAACAATCCATTCTATTACTGATGAGATATGTATTAACCAAGTTCCAAATGATAATTCGTGCAAAATTTTATATTTTTTTCATTAAAACGTTGAGAACTTCTTTAGCATGATTTATAGGTAAAACACTAATCCATCTATAAGAAATTTCCCCTTCTGGAGAAATCAAAAAAGTATTTCTATCTGAGAATGGAGGAATCCAGGAACCATATTTATCACTAATAATTCCATCAGGATCAGATAATAAAGTATAGTTTATGGACTTCTCGCTGCAGAAACTTTCATGAGAATCTTGATTATCGGCACTAATGCCAACAATTTCGGCATTATTTTTTGAAAAATCTTTTTTTAATTCTGAAAAACCTTTAGCTTCGAGCGTGCAGCCTGCTGTAAAATCTTTAGGGTAAAAATACATAACAAGCCATTTACCTTGAAAATCACTTAATTCCCAAGTTGTTTTTGTTTTTATGTTTTTATTAAACCCTTCTAACTGAAAGTTGGGCGCCATATCTCCAACTTCAGGAGCAAAATCAAAAGAGAAAGCTGAATTACAATTAATTAAGAGAATAGACGGAATTAATATACTTACAACTAAATTTCTCATCAAATTTAGAATTTCTTTAAATCAACTCCATTTGATTTAGCAAATTTATCTAAACCTACTTTTTGTATAGACTTTAGGGATTTGGTACTTATTTTTATATTTACCCATTTTTTTCCCTCTTCCCACCATAGTCTCCTTTTTTGGAGATTAACTTGCTGCAATTTTTTTGTACGAATATGTGAGTGACTCACTGCCATTCCGTTATTAGCTTTTGCACCAGTAAGTTCGCAAACTCTTGACATATTTATTGAGTTATATCTTTAAAAATTTTAACACATGACTCAATTTGTTGAATTAAGTAATTCTGAAATTAATTCGGCATTATTATTTTGCAAATTAATTATCTGTTCTTGATCTAATCCACCCACGGAAAGCTTAGCCATATCGTAAACATGATTAGCAATTTTAGATGCCAGTGGATTTTCAATAGGATCTTTTTTATCAATAATTATTTTGTTGCCTGTAATTTTATTAAGACCAACAATAAGAGGATGTTCTTTGTTAATTAAGAGCACATGATATTCAGGTAAGCCAGGCATCTTTTGTTCCATGTAAGCTCCCATATCATTAATTCTTCTCATTTGTTCTGGAAGTAAGATCATCGCTGGTGGAGCATCTTTACTTGAAAGTGACTGAACTTTAACTGTTACTTTCTCATTGTTAAGGGCCTTAACTATCGTATCTCTAAGATTATCTGTATTTGATTTGCCATCCTTATCAACAATTTCATTAGATTCTTTATCTTCTAGTTCATTTATTTCTGAATCTACTCTTTGGAATTGATAATCTTCATTTTTACTTTCCAACCATGGAAGAAATTGTGCATCAATTAAGGGATCTGATTTAATAACTTCTTTATTATCAGATAAACAGATATTTAATGCACTAGATTGTGCAATCAAATCTGAACAGTAAATTATTTTTTTAGAATCAGTTAATTTATTTCGCTCTTTGTAATTTGCGAGAGTGGTGAAATATTTATCATTGGACTTGATGAGAGATTTGTTTTTAATATCTTTAGTTACGTCTAACTCTGAATTTATTATTGTTTCGAAAATTATGCTGTTATTAACTAAATCAGCAAATTTTTCGTCTTCGATAGCACCAATTTTAATAAAAGCAGAGATTGAATCCCAAATTTCTGCATAAAATTCTGGAGAATTCTTTATCAAATCCTTAAGTTTATTAGCGATTTTTTTTGAAATAAATGATGATATGGACCTTACTTTTCTATCTGTTTGTAATGCACTTCTACTAACGTTTAGGGGTATATCTGTAGAGTCAATAACTCCTCTTAGAGGTAAAAGGTATTTTGGTACTATCTCTTTAATTGAATCGCTTACGAATACCTGATTGCAAAAAAGTTTTATTTCTCCTTTTTCCCAATCAGCTCTACCTGACAATTTTGGGAAATACAATATTCCTTGTATGTCATATGGGTAATCTGTATTTAGATGAATCCATAACAGTGGATCTCCCTGGAATGGATAAAGGTATTTATATAACTCAATATAATCTTCATCTTTTAATTCACTAGGTTGTTTTCTCCAAGGGGGATTTTTCTTATTAATTGTCTCTCCTTCTAATAAGACATCTATTGGCATAAAATCACAATATTTTTTTATTAGTGATTTAATCCTTTCAGGCTCTATAAACTCTTTTTCTTCTTCAAGTAGGTGAAGAACAACATCTGTACCAATTGTTTCTCTTTCTGATTCCTCCAACGTGAAATTTGGCGATCCATCACAAGACCATTTGAAAGCTTTTGATTCCCCAATTGCCGACTTAGTCAATATATCCACTCTATCTGCCACCATGAAACTTGAATAAAAACCTAGTCCAAAATGACCTATGAATTCATCATTATCTTTTTTGTATTTTGTCAGAAATTCTTCTGCGCTAGAAAATGCTACTTGATTTATGTACTTCTTAATTTCTTCATCATTCATTCCAATTCCATTATCGGAAATTGTTAATGTATTTTTTTCACGATCAATAGATATTTTTACTTGAGCTTCTTCAGCATCTTTACAATCACCAGCCATAGAAGCCATTCTTCGTTTACTTATTGCATCAACACCATTGCTAACAAGTTCTCTTAAAAAGATTTCATGGTCAGAATATACTGCCTTCTTGATAATTGGGAAAATATTTTCGGTATTAATACGAATTTCGCCTTTTTCCATTTAAAAAAAAATCAAACATACAAATCCTATTTCGTAAAAACTAGTTAATCAAGTTTAATTAGGAGTATTGTCCGAACAATATGTCAATTTTAAAGTTAAATAAATTTTTGAATGGGTTTATTTAACCCACAAAATCTCGCTACAATTATTTTCTATCATAATTTGATTCGCTTTATTCAAGTCATCACATGGATTTAAATGTAAGACAGCAATATTTCCTTTTTTCTGTTGCACTTTTTGTTCATTCATACTTTTTTCTAAAAGATAAGAATCTTTAAACATCACTAAAACCCTTTTTTTATCAGTCTTTTCTTCATTAATTAAATTTCTTAAAATGTCTATTGAAATTGTAAATCCAATCCCATTAAATATTTTCTCATTAGGACTAAATGATCTTACTAACTCATCATACCTTCCCCCTTTTGCAATGACACTTTTATTTTTACCATTATCCCCTATTAGTTGAAAAACTATCCCTTCATATAAATTCAGGTGAGGTTGAAAAGTGGGATCAAGCTGTAATTTAACACCATATTTATTTGATATTTTTGATAATGTTTCAAATAAAAAATTTAAGTCGTCTAAAGTTTTACTGGTGCCATATATAGTTTTTAATTTTTTTAATATCGAAATTGGTTCTCCTCGTGTAAATAAAAGATCTTTAAGAATATATTTATCATCTTCATCTATTCCTAATTTAGATATATTATCTTGATCAAAATTAACCAGACTTTTCTTAATTTCTTCAAAATTATTATTCTTATATTTGTTCATTATCAAGTCCATTATTTTTGTCGTACTAACTAGTAGATATAAACTACAACCATCCTGCAAATTAATATTATCGATTGCATCAAACAAAATATTAATAACTTCAATTTCTGGGCATTTTGTATCATATCCAATTAATTCAATTCCACTCTGCAATTTTTCTTGTAACTTAAATGAATTTTTATTAGTTAGTTTTTTGTCAAAGACCATTCCATTAGTGAATAATCTTATTGGTCTTTTCTTATTTATTAATCTGGTAGATGACAATTTAACAATTGAGGTTGTCATTTCTGGCCTAAGACATAATGAATTATTACTTACTATTCCTACAACCTGATTTTCGTCAATAATCCCACGGCCTTTTATCGTCTCTAAAGTATTTATAAATGAGGGTGAAACCTCTTCATATCCCCATAGTTTATAAATACTATTTAAATTATCTATGATGTTTGAATTATTTTTTACATCGACTAATTTAATTTCCGTTATATCTGTCATTTTAATATTTAACTAATTTTAGGTATAGAGATTTTTTTTGAATGGAGAGACTTTATCTAGTTCATTTTTTAATTCATTCTCAAGGCTGGGAGAACAAGCTAAAATTCTTCCTGAACTTAAATTAAATTCGCCTGATGGATAATCAGAAATAATACCACCAGCCTCTTTAACAATAATAGCACCGGCCGCCAGGTCCCATACTTCTAATCCTCTTTCCCAGTATCCATCCACCTTACCTGCCGCAACAAATGCAAGATCAACTGCAGCTGCACCTCCTCTTCTAACACCTCTAGTTTTATGTGTTAAATAACAAAATTCAGCATAATTATTATCATCTGTCTCAAATCTGTCATAAGAAAAACCTGTTACAAGAAGACTATCAGAAAGATTAGAGGGATTCGATACTTTAAGTTCACTATCATTGCAGAATGAGCCTAAACCTATACACGCTGAATATAGTTCATTTAAATAAGGTACTGATATAGCCCCTATAATTGGCTTATTTTTATATACAAGACCAATAGAAGTCCCAAAAAAAGGATATCCATGGGAATAATTTGTTGTACCGTCTAATGGGTCTATGCACCATGTTAAATCAGATGATTTGGTTAATTTACCAGATTCCTCTGCATTTATAGATATGTTTGGTGTCTCTTCTAATAAATATTCTTTTATTTTATTTTCAACTTCCAAATCCACATTGGTAACTAGATCACCTTTCCTACCCTTTGATGAAATTTTCTGAATTTTATTGTAATTAACTTTTAAAATTTCATTACCAATTTGAGCAGAATTCTTTGCTATTTCGTACAAACTGGATAAGTTTACTTGAATTGAAAGTTCCTCTATTTCACTTAATTCAAACATGAAAATTAATCCTCCTCAAATTCCCAAGGTGGAGCAACTCTTGTATTTCCCCTACCAAAATATTGTCCAAATTGTAAATCATAAACTTCATCTTCGTAGGTTGTTTCCACCTCGAGATCTGAGGTGGCTTTAGCGACGCATAGCAAAGCATAACCTTTATCTTTTAAGGCTTGAGATACACCCATTGCTTCAGGTTGTTGCAAAGTACCAGATATTAATTTAACTGCACAACTTGTACAGCAACCATTTCTACATGAAAATGCAAGTTTTAATCCTTTTTTTTCAAATTCCTTAAGTATATATTCATCACTATTAACCTGCTCTTGGTAGACCTTTCCGGTTTCCTTATTTTTAATCGTGACCGTGAAAGTCTTTTTCAATTAACTTTCCTCAAAAATGGGTTAATAAAGGGTTAAAATAGTTACCTTGGGAGAGGTGGCCGAGTGGTTGAAGGCGCAGCACTGGAAATGCTGTATAGGGGCAACTTTATCGAGGGTTCGAATCCCTCTCTCTCCGTTTATATTAGTTTACTTAGGCTAATTTCATCAACAATTCTGTCTTTAGGGGTTTTTTAAAATTGATAGTATTTCTTTTGACAAGTTATAAATAATCTTATTTATTTAAATTAAGTTGAAAATATTAGATTTTTACTATTATATGTAAATATCTAAGATAAAAATTAATTAACTTTTTAGTAAATTTTGCTTTAATTTAGCGATCTAAAATCATGGGGCAAATAGTTGGAATTGATTTAGGTACTACTAACTCTGTTGTCGGAGTTATAGAAGCTGGTCGTCCAATTGTTATTGCAAATTCTGAAGGTTCTAGAACTACACCTTCAATAGTTGGATTTACAAAAGACAAAGAAATAGTAATAGGAGACCAAGCAAGAAGACAACTTGTATTAAACCCAAAGAATACTTTTTATAACTTAAAAAGATTTATAGGTAGTGACTGGGATGAATTAGATGATAATAGTATTTCTGTTCCTTATAATGTAAAAGCAAATAACAGTGGAAGTATTAGGGTTCTAAGTCCGAATACAGAAAGAGAGTATGCTCCAGAAGAGTTAGTCAGCTCATTAATAAGAAAATTAATAAATGATGCTGAAACATATCTTGGAGATACTGTAGAGTCTGCCGTTATTACAGTCCCTGCTTATTTCAATGAATCTCAAAGGCAAGCTACAAAGGATTCTGCAATATTGGCTGGTATAAAAGTTGATAGAATTCTAAACGAGCCTACTGCAGCTGCTCTTGCTTATGGATTTGAAAAAAGTTCATCTAATAATGTTTTAGTTTTTGATTTAGGGGGAGGAACATTTGATGTTTCATTATTAAAAATTTCTAATGGTGTATTTGATGTTAAAGCCACATGTGGAGATACCCAACTAGGAGGAAATAATTTTGACTCAAAAATAGTAGATTGGCTCGCCGAAAAATTTCTTGTTAAATATGAAATTGATCTAAGAAGAGATAGGCAAGCTTTACAGAGATTAACTGAAGCTGCAGAAAAAGCTAAATGTGAATTATCAGGATTGCAAAAAACAAAAATATCTTTACCTTTTATTACCACAAGTAAAGAGGGGCCATTACACATTGAGGAAACCTTAGATAGAAAAACATTTGAATCATTATCTCAAGATCTTTTAGACAGATTATTAGAGCCCGTGCAAGTAGCATTAGATGACTCCGGATGGAACGCAGAAGATATAGATGAGGTAGTTCTTGTCGGAGGCAGCACCAGAATTCCAATGGTTCAACAATTAGTTAAGACTCTTGTTCCTAATGATCCCTGTCAATCCGTTAATCCAGATGAAGTAGTTGCAATTGGCGCTGCGATACAGTCAGGAATAATTAGTGGTGATTTACAAGATTTGCTCTTAAATGATGTTACACCTCTTTCTTTAGGTTTAGAAACTATTGGCGGTCTTATGAAGGTACTAATTCCTCGTAATACACCTATACCAGTAAGACAATCTGATGTTTTTAGTACTTCAGAAGCTAATCAATCCTCGGTTGTTGTTCAGGTGAGGCAGGGTGAAAGGCCTATAGCCTCTGAAAATAAATCACTTGGTAAATTTAGATTATCAGGAATACCTCCAGCTCCTAGAGGTATACCGCAAGTCCAGGTAGCTTTCGATATTGATGCTAATGGTCTTTTAGAAGTTAGCGCAACTGATAGAACAACTGGAAGAAAGCAAACAGTTTCAATTTCTGGAGGTTCTAATTTAAATGAACAAGAAATTAAATCTATAATTGAAGAAGCTAAATCAAAAGCAAATGAAGATAGAAAGATAAGATCTGTCATTGATAGAAAAAATAGTGCTTTAACTCTTATTGCCCAAGCTGAGAGAAGGCTTAGGGATGCTTCTCTAGAATTTGGCCCCTATGGAGCTGAAAGACAACAAAGAGCAGTTGAATTAGCCATTCAAGATGTTGAAGAATATATAAATGATGAAGATCCTCAAGAATTAGAAATTTCAGTAAGTGCTCTTCAAGAAGCATTATTTGGTTTAAACAGAAAATTTGCAGCAGAAAGGAAAAGTGATAATAATCCGTTACAGAGTATTAAAAATACATTTGGATCATTAAAGGATGAATTGTTTTCAGATGACTATTGGGATGATGATCCTTGGGATAATCAAATGAATAGAAATTATAGAAATTCGAGGTATGGTAATTCTAGGGACGATGATCCATGGGACAATGACTATTTCCTCTAAAAAAGACTATTTGTCGATTTTGGGTCTATCCCCTGATTTCGATGATAAAGAACTTAAAAAGGCCTTTCGAAGAGAAGCAAGAAAATGGCATCCAGATATAAATAAAAATGATCTCAATGCAGAAGAAAGATTTAAATTAATTAATGAAGCATACGAATCCCTTAGAGATCCCATTAATAGAAACAATAGGTCAGATGAAAGTAATCAGGAAGATTACCAAAATACTAATTTCAAGACAGGTTTTCCTGATTTTCAAGATTATCTTGATTCATTATTTGGATATGAATATACCGCAAGGAAAGACGACGACTACAATAATGAATCATTTGAGGATGAATCCATAAATTTAGATAATGATGAATTTAATAACTATGAATACCCTACAACATCAC
The DNA here is from genome assembly GCA_017644425.1 of Prochlorococcus marinus CUG1433. Taxonomy (NCBI): domain Bacteria; kingdom Bacillati; phylum Cyanobacteriota; class Cyanophyceae; order Synechococcales; family Prochlorococcaceae; genus Prochlorococcus; species Prochlorococcus marinus. The sequence goes on along the minus strand of JAEPLN010000001.1, from coordinate 102,837 downwards.
CAGAAGAGCCTCCTCCAGTTAAACTCGACCAAGATATTGAAACAATAATTGAATTAACTCCCGATGAGGCCTTAAATGGAGCTTCAATTTTAATAGAACTTGAAGATGAAACTGTAGTAGAAGTTGATACACCTCCTTTCGCTGGAGATGGATGGAGATTAAGACTTGAAAATATTGCAAGAGGAGGAAAAGATCACTATCTACAGTTAAAAGTACAAACCGAAAATGGTCTCAGAATAGATGGTTTACGAGTTCTTTATAAATTAGAGTTATTTCCTCATGATGCTCTTCTAGGGTGTGCAGTAGAGGTCCCTACCCTTGATGGTAATGTCACCCTTCAAGTACCTCCAAAATCATCCACTGGAAGAATGTTACGTTTGAAAGGAAGGGGTTTAACATTTGAAGATAACGTAGGTGATCAATATGTTGAAATCTTGGTAGTTATACCTGCTGATATTAATGATGAAGAAATTGCTTTATATACAAGATTACAAGAACTATCACTTTCTGATTCTTAATCAAATAATATATAAATAGAAAATATCGATGCTTATGAATATATTTGTTCTTTTATATAATTCAGGAACAGATAAGGAGGGAATTCATTCAATAGAACTTAAAGGGAGAACAATAGTCCTTATGTTTGAAGACAAAGATGATGCAACAAGATACTGTGGTCTTCTAGAAGCTCAAGATTTTCCTCTCCCTACAGTTGAAATGATCGACATAGAGGAAATAAGAGATTTCTGCATCAAATTGGATTATGAATGCAAATTAGTAGAAAAAAATTTCGTTCCTAAAACAGCAGAAGATAGGTTACTAATTTCACCACCTCAGAAAAACCTAGAAGTTGAGGATTGGGATGAAGACAAGAAAAACAATAAAAATATTGATTTAAATACCATTAAGGAAAACCTTGAAAAGTTACTTTAACTATTAAACTATCAATAAATTATTTAACAAATAAAACATGGCAACTGCATTATTTGAAACAGAAGTTGGGGAAATTAATATCGAATTTTTCTCTGACGATGCACCTAATACAGTTAAAAACTTCACCAGCTTGATTAGTGATGGGTTTTATGATGGACTAGCATTTCATAGAGTTATTCCTGGATTTATGGCTCAAGGTGGATGTCCAAATACTCGTAATGGAGCATCTGGTATGCCTGGAACAGGAGGGCCTGGATATAATATTAAATGTGAAATTAATTCCAATAAACATCTAAAAGGATCCCTTTCTATGGCTCATGCAGGAAAGGATACTGGTGGTAGCCAGTTTTTTATAGTTTATGAACCACAGCCTCATCTTGATGGAGTTCATACTGTTTTTGGTAAGACAGATGATATGGATGTAGTGCAAAAACTTACTAATGGTTCAAAAATTATTAAGGCAACCCTAAAGCAGTAATTTAGCTTTCAAAAACTATACTGAATGTCTCTTTATCTAGATTAAATTTTCTAGTAGATGAATATAAGATTTCATTATTAATAGTAAATTTAGTATTGATTAATTTGATGCTACTTTTTGGGTGTAATGCTTGTTCAATGTTTCTAGAAACAATAATTCCAATCTTTGTACTATTCTCATAATTGGATAAAAATTGAATAAATAATTCTATATTCCTTATTTCTTCATCAGTAATGTTGGAATTGGTTCTATTCTGATCATGTAATATTCGCCAAACTAATTTTGGTCGATTCCAAAAAGCCAATAATCTTGTCGTACTTTCCAGTTTAATATTAATGTTCTGATCACTACAGAATTTAATAACGTTATTTTTTATTGGAACTAGATCAATAGATTTATATTTTCCGTCAAGAAAAATTGATATAAATGGATCGATATTTCTAAAATTAGAATTATTTTCATCAAACATATGGCCTAGCTTCGTTTTTTTAACACTCAAATATTCTGCATTGTTATCGTTTGGACAAATTACTAATGGAACTCTCTCGATAACTTCTATTCCATAACCACCCAATCCAGCAATCTTTCTAGGATTGTTTGTAAGTAATTTTAGTTTTTTTATTCCTAGATCGGTTAATATCTGTGCTCCAACTCCATAATTTCTGAGATCAGCTGGAAAACCTAATTTTTCATTAGCTTCTACAGTATCTAATCCACCATCCTGCAAACTATATGCCTTTAATTTATTTATAAGACCAATACCTCTGCCTTCTTGTCTTAAGTAAACAACAACTCCCTCTTCTTCCTTTTCTATCCTTGATAAAGCAGCCTCCAACTGTGGTCTACAATCACAACGTAATGATCCAAATGCATCGCCAGTTAAGCACTCTGAATGCATCCTAACTAGTACAGGTTCGCTTAGTTTTGATGATTTTTGTTTAACTAATGCAACGTGCTCTGAACCATCAAGTTCATTAACATATCCATAAGCTTTGAAATTACCAAAAATACTTGGAAGAACAGCATCAGATTTTCTAAATACAAATCTCTCAGTTTGAAACCGATAACTTATTAAATCAGCTATGGATATTAATTTCATTCCCCACTGTTTTGCATACTCTTTAAGTTGGGGAAGTCTTGACATGGAACCGTCTGGATTTTGTATTTCACAAATCACTCCAGCGGGATAAAGACCAGACATTGCTGCAATATCTACTGCTGCTTCGGTATGACCTGCCCTTTTTAATACTCCACCTTTTTTAGCTCTTAATGGAAAAATATGTCCTGGTCTCCTTAAATCTTCAGGTTTTGTATTTGGGTTTATAGCAACTTGTATTGTCTTTGCCCTGTCTTCAGCAGAAATTCCAGTAGTAACATTATTTTCAGGTCCAGCATCAATTGAGATCGTAAAAGCTGTTTGATTTTCATCTGTATTTCTATCTACCATTAATGGTAAATCTAAAGAGTCAAGTTTTTCACCTTGCATAGCTAGACATATGAGACCACGTCCCTCAGTAGCCATAAAATTAATTTGCTGTGGAGTTGCAAACTGAGCAGCACATATTAAATCTCCTTCATTTTCTCTTCTTTCATCATCTACAACGATTATGCATTCACCATTTCTTATAGCTGCCAACGCATCGCTAATAGGATCAAATTCAATTTTAAAAGATTCATTTATATCCAAAATTGTTCCATTATTTGATTTGGGACTTGTTTCTTTCATTATTCCTATCAATATAGAAAAATAGTGTTTTAGTTACCTTAAATTCAACACTTTATAATCCTATCTCAAAGTCTGCCAATTCAAAGAAATGAATGTTGCAATAGTAGGTGCTACTGGTTACGGCGGTATTCAAGCGGTAAATCTTTTAAAGAAAAATAAAAAATATAAAATTTCATTTTTAGGAGGTAATAAAACATCTGGATCTAAGTGGAATGATAATTTCCCTTTTATTTCTCTGGATAATGATCCTTATATAGAAGAAATTTCAGTAGATAATATTTCAAAAAATTCAGATGTTGCTTTGCTTTGCTTACCAAATGGCCTATCTTCAACTTTGACAAGGAAATTATTAGATCGAGGAATTAAAGTTATTGATTTATCAGCTGATTACAGATATAAATCCTTAGCTGAATGGAAAAAAGTATATTCCAAAGAAGCTGCTATTTATAAAAGGAATGATGATGATTTATGTAAGGAGGCAGTGTATGGTCTTCCTGAAATAAATAAGGAAGCCATTTCAAAAGGAAGATTAATTGCCTGTCCAGGATGTTATCCAACATCTGCTCTTATTCCATTAGTTCCTTATCTTTCGCAAGGAATTATTGAAAATGAAGGTATAGTAATTGATTCTAAAAGCGGAACCTCTGGAGGAGGTCGAGAACCAAACCAAAAGCTACTCTTATCAGAATGTGGTGAAGGTCTATCAGCATATGGATTGATAAACCATAGACATACCTCAGAGATCGAGCAAGTAGCATCTTTAATTTCTGGAAATAAAATTGAACTGCTTTTTACACCTCATTTGGTTCCAATTTCAAGGGGTATGCATTCGACTATATATGGGAGATTAAGAGATCCAGGCTTAACTTCTGATGATTGCAGAATTCTTTTGGATAATTATTATAGAAATTTCAAAAATATTAAAGTATTACCTGTAGATACATACCCTTCAACAAAATGGGTTAAAAATACAAACCAAATTTTCCTTTCTGTTAAAGTTGATATTCGAAATGGAAGGATTATTATTTTATCTGTAATTGATAATTTGTTAAAAGGTCAGACTGGCCAAGCAATTCAAAATTTAAATATTATGAGTGGATTGTCAATGGATGAAGGCCTTGATTTTACTAATAATTTTCCATAAGATTACTTCTTATCAAAAAACCAGCTTGTGAGATTGAGTGAGGTAAAATTTTATGCTCAAGCATTTGTATTCTTTTGGAGAGTGATTCAATATCATCATCATCTCTAATTGACAATGCAGCTTGCATTATCAATGCTCCACTATCTACCTCCTCTTCAACAAAATGTACTGAACAACCAGTTATTTTTGAACTATTCAATATAGAGTCCTTTATCGCAGAGCCACCTTTATATGCTGGAAGTAATGAAGGGTGAATATTTATTATCTTATTTTTAAATTTGTTGATTAAAAATGGAGTAACAATTTTCATCCATCCTGCCATAACCACAAGTTCAACATCGTAATTAATTAAAGTATTCACAATTTCTAATTCAAATGACTCTTTTTGCGGAAAGTCTTTGCCTCTTATAATTTTGTGAGGTATTTTTTTACTTTCAGCTCTTTTTATACAACCGGCTTCATCTTTGTTAGTTATTAGAACTTTTATATCTATATCTAATTCTCCTTTTTCTGAAAGATTAATTAATTCCTGAAAGTTAGTTCCTTTCCCAGAAGCAAGTACACCTATTCTTAATTTTGGTGAAAATCTTCTAAATTCAGTTAACTCAGGCGAAATTATGTAATTAAATGATCTATCCAAAGTTTTTTATTTTATCCAATGATAAATTCATATCAAATAAAAAAAAACCTCAAATTTAATTGTTTATATTCAAAAACATATTTATTTGAAGATAAAAATTTAAACAAATTTAAATGATTCAAATCTTTGTACTATTCGTATAGATATAATTGAATAATAAATAAAAGAAACAAATATATAATATGAATGGAGATTTAAACTCTTGGGATAAATTTTGTAATTATCTTTGGTTTGATAAAAAATTAAATATTTGGTTAGACATAAGCAAAATTAATTTTACAAGTAAAGAGATAAAAAATTTAGAAGATAAATTTATAGATGTTTTTTCATCAATACAAGAATTAGAAAATGGTGCAATTTCAAATATTGATGAAAATAGACAAGTTGGGCATTATTGGCTTAGAAATCCATCAATTTCACCCTCTTCAAAAATAGGAGAGGAAATTAGTGCAGATATTAATGCAATCTCTGAATTTGGAAAACAAATTTTAAATGGAGATATTAATAATAAGAATAATCAGCAGTATACGGATGTTCTATGGATAGGAATTGGTGGAAGTGGTTTAGGACCATTACTTATTACAGAGTCACTGCAGAAGTGCTCTAGAGGCTTAAATTTTTCTTATATCGATAATGTTGATCCTTTTTTAATTAGCGAAAAGTTAGAAGAGTTATCTGAAAAATTATCAACAACATTATTTGTAGTAGTTAGCAAATCAGGAGGTACGCCTGAACCTAGAATTGCTATGGACATTATTAAAAGTTACTGCGATAACAATTCTCTTGAATGGAATTCGAATGCTATAGCTATAACCATGAAAGATAGTAAGTTATTTAAAAAAGCCACTTCTGAAAATTGGTTAAAAATATTTAATTTGCAAGATTGGGTTGGGGGAAGAACTAGTATTACAAGCTCTGTGGGATTGCTTCCATTATCTCTTATTAATGAAAATATATTTGAATTTATTAGAGGTGCATCATTAATGGATGAGGCCACACGTATAAGTGATTTTAAAAAAAATCCAGCAGCATTATTATCATCCGCATGGTATTTAACTGGGGATGGTATTGGAAAGAGGGATATGGTCGTATTGCCATATAGAGATAGATTACAGGTATTTAGTAAATATCTCCAGCAATTAGTAATGGAATCATTAGGTAAGAAATTTAGTAGGAATGGTGAAGTAGTTAATCAAGGTATTTCCGTTTTTGGTAATAAAGGATCTACAGATCAACATGCTTATGTTCAACAACTGAGAGATGGTATTGATAATTTCTTTTGTATTTTTATTGAATTATTAGATTCTCCATCTACTAATATTTTTGATGAAAAAGAGAATCCTAAAGAATATCTTTCTGGTTTTTTGCAGGGAACCAGATCAGCACTATCTAGTGAAAACAGACAAAGTATCACTATTACGTTAGAAAAGTTAAATTGTTTTTCACTAGGTGCATTAATCGCATTATTTGAGAGGGCCGTATCCTTCTACGCTGAATTGGTAAATATAAATGCATATGATCAACCAGGAGTTGAAGCTGGAAAGAAAGCAGCCGCAAATATTATTGAGTATCAACAAAAAGTATGTAATATATTAGATGAAGGTGGAGAATATTCTATAAATGACATAACATCATTATTTGATAATTCAGTGAGTGAACCAATATTTTTCATACTACGTGAAATGTGTTTCGGTAATGATAATTATTTAGTTAAAGGCGATTGGTCAAATCCAAATTCATTAGTTATTCAAAAAATAAATTCTTAAACAACAATATTAATAATTTTTCCCTTAACAATAATTATTTTTCTTATTTCCTTATCTTGAGTCCATTTTAATATATTAGGTCTTTTAAGAGTCAATTCTTTAATTTGATCTTCATTCATATCATTATTAATATTTACTTTGTCTCTAACTTTTCCATTCACTTGTATTACCAGTTCATATGAATCTTCCTTTAGTGCCTCTGCATTAAATGAGGGCCAGTGTTCTAAATGCACAGATTTTTTGAATCCTATAAGATGCCATATTTCTTCTGCAATATGAGGGGCAAATGGAGCCAACAAAATACAAAATGTTTTTAAAGCCTCAATTCTTAAATTATTGTTTACATCATTAATGGAATTTGATAAAGAATTATAAAACTTCATTAGTTCTGAGATCGCAGTATTAAATTGGTTATTTAATATGTCATTTGAAATTTCTTTTATAGCTATATTCATTGACTTTATTAAACTTTTTTCTTTATCTGGACAAGATTTAGATTTACTATTTATATCTTTTGCACAATTTATATAAAGCTTCCAAATCCTGCTTAAAAATCTAAATTGTCCTTCAACATCTGTATCTCCCCATTCCAAATCTTTTTCTGGCGGCGCTTTAAATAATATAAACATTCTTGCTGTATCTGCTCCATATTTTTTAATTACTGATTCAGGGTCTATTCCATTATATTTTGACTTAGACATCTTCTCGAAAAGAACTTCAAGTTTGGTATTGTCCATTGGATCTGTAGGATTTGATAGATCAGTAATATCGGAAGGAGAAACATATTTACCCGTTTTATTGTTTTTATAGGCTGCCGCTTGAACCATTCCTTGCGTTAAAAGTTTTTTAAATGGTTCATCAATTTCAAATAGTTCATTATCCCGCAAAGCTTTAGTGAAAAATCTTGCATATAACAAATGCAATATTGCATGCTCTACTCCTCCAACATATTGATCTACAGGCAACCACTTATTAATTTCAATCTTTTCAAATGGCTTATTAGAACATTTTGAAGATGGATATCTTAAAAAATACCATGATGAACACATAAAAGTGTCCATAGTATCAGTTTCTTTTTTTGCCGCTATTCCACATTTTGGACATGTTGTATTTATCCAATTATTATTATCACCTAAAGCATTAATCTTGTTAGCCGAGATATCTATATCTTTTGGTAATGAAACAGGTAAATCTGATTGTTTTAAAGGAACAGATCCACATTTTTTGCAATTAACGATGGGAATAGGACATCCCCAATATCTTTGTCTAGATATTAACCAATCTCTTAAACGATATTGAATCTTATTTTCAGCCCATCCAATATTTACTCCCTCCTCTGAAATTTTTAATTTAGCAATAGTATTTTCTAAACCATCGTATTGATTTGAATTAATAAGATATCCATTTTCTACATAAGCTTCATCAAGTTCTATAGTTTGTTCACTTTTATCCTTTGATATTACCTTTTTAATATCAATATTATTTTTCTTAGCAAATTCAAAATCTCTTAGATCATGAGCTGGCACGCCCATAACAGCGCCTGTACCATATTCATCAAGAACATAACTTGCCACCCAAATAGGAATAGGTTCAGAATTAACTGGATTTATTGCTAAAAATCTAGTTTTTATTCCAATTTTTTCAAGATCATTATTTTTATTATTTTTCAAATATTGTTTAAGATTTTCTATATCTTGTATTGTTTCTTTATCAGAAATATTTTTAATTAATGAATGATTAACAGAAATTGCTAAATAAGTAACTCCAAATAAAGTATCTGGTCTTGTCGTAAATACAGTTATTTTCTCTTCTGGATTGATATTGATATTGAAATTAATATTTGTACCAATTGACTTTCCAATCCAATTATCTTGCATTATTTTTACTCTTTCTGGCCAATTATCTAATTTTTCTAAATCCTTCAATAACTCATCCGCATAATTAGTAATCCTTAAAAACCACTGCTTTAATAATTTTTTTTCAACTAGTGCCCCAGATCTCCAAGATTTACCCTCTGAGTCAACTTGTTCATTCGCTAAGACTGTATTATCTATCGGATCCCAATTAACTTCTGATTCCTTTTGATATACAAGACCTGCCTTGTATAACTCTAAAAATAGATATTGTGTCCAAACATAGTAATTTTCATCACAAGTTGCAAATTCTCTATCCCAATCAACTGATAGTCCCAAAAGCTTTAATTGTGACTTCATATGAGAAATATTTTTTTTAGTCCACACACTTGGACTAATACCTCTTTCAATCGCTGCATTCTCAGCAGGCAAACCAAAAGCGTCCCAACCCATTGGATGTAATACAGATTTGCCCTTAAACCTTTGGAACCGAGCTATTAAGTCTGTAATAACATAATTTCTAACATGTCCCATATGAAGATTACCCGAGGGGTAGGGAAACATTGATAAGGCATAAAATTTATCGCTATTCTCAGTTAATTCATCAGTTTTGTATAAATTGTTATCTGTCCATATTGACTGCCATTTTTTTTCTATTTCAGATGGATTATATAAATTGGTATCAGTCTCATATTGTTTATCGGGAGAAATCACTTAATTTTTATTTGTTAAATTATTATTTTAATATCCATTGTATAAAATAGAAATAGATTGTTAAAAGGAATAATTTATAATTAAAATTTAAAATATATTAACTACAAATGAAAAATATAACTTTTGAAAAATATCAAGGTAACGGAAATGATTTCGTAGTAATTGATTGTAGAGGAAATGATTTATATAAAAATTACAAGACAAATAAAATATTTGATATACAACAAATTTGCAATAGGCAATTTGGTATTGGAGCAGATGGTGTGATTTTTATAGAAGAACCTAATCAAGATAATTATGCAAAAATGATAATTTTTAATTCTGATGGTTCTGAAGCACAAATGTGTGGAAACGGAATTAGGTGTTTAGTTGAGTATCTCCACTTGAATGATTCAATGAATAATAAAAATATAGAATATAAAATTGAGACTAAAGCAGGTTTAAAAATTGCAAAATATATAAATGATGAAATTACAGTAAAAATGGGAGTTCCAATTTTAGAAAGTCATAATATTCCAACAACCATTGAAAAAAAAATCAATTCAATTCCTTCACACAAATTTATTGAAAAAAATTTCAATACTATGGGTTATGCCGTAGGGATGGGGAATCCTCATTTAATATTCTTTCTAAAAGACATAGATTCAATTGTTCTTTCCAGACTTGGTCCTTTATTTGAAAAAAATGAATTATTCCCTGAAAAAACTAATGTTCATTTTTGTCAAATCTTAAATAGAGATAATATCAAAGTAAAAGTATGGGAAAGAGGTGCAGGACCAACCTTGGCCTGCGGAACAGGTGCCTGTGCTATCCATGTAGCAGCTTACAAGCTAGGTCTTTGTAATTCTCAAACCATAGTAAATTTGCCAGGAGGTAATCTTAAAATTGATTGGTCAAAAGACGATTGTGAAGTCATGATGACCGGTAATGCTACAAAGGTTTTCTCAGGCTCAATGTTAGTAAATTAATGGAAAATAATTTTATCTATTTAGATAATGCATCCACAACTCCATTATCTGAGAATGTTTTAAATATAATTAATTCAACTTATAGGAATTATTGGCATAACCCTTCATCTACATATGAGCTAGGGATAAGATGTTCCACATATCTTGAAAAAATTAGATCTAAAATTGCTTATATATTTGAAGCAGATCCAGAGGATATAATTTTTACATCTGGTTCTTCGGAATCAACAAATATTGTATTTAATAGTATTTATGAGAATTTTAAAAATGGTAGAGTTGTTATCTCAAATGTTGAACATCAAGCAACAACTATTTGTGCTAATAAACTAAGGAAACAAAAATGGGATATTTACGAATGGACGGTAAATAATGATGGAATTTTAAATATTGCTAATATCCATAAAATTTTAAAGAATAATACTAAGCTTGTATCAATTATTTGGGGACAAAGTGAAATTGGGACAATACAGCCTGTTCAATTTATAGGTTCCAAATGTGAAGAATTAAATATAATGTTTCATTTAGATGGAACTCAAATATTAAGTAATGGAATATTCAGTTGGAAAGATCTTAAATGTGATTTTTTAAGTTTATCTGCTCATAAATTTGGAGGGCCAAAAGGTATCGGTATCCTTTTAACAAAAGAAAAGTCTAGACAAATTTTAAAAAATAAAGACATATCACTTACTCAGGAATTTTCAATTAGACAAGGTACACAAGCTTTGCCATTAATCGCTGGAATGTATGAATCATTAAAGAATATTAAAGGAAAAATAAAAGTATATGATTACATAACTGAATTTCCATCTAATAATATTAATAAACTTAAAAATTATTTTTTTCAAAAAATTACTGATAATAATCATATAAAGATTACTGGAAGTATTAACCATAGGCTTCCCAATCATATTTCGTTTCTACTATTAAATAAACTTTTTGCGCCAATAAGGGCATATAAGATTATTAATTTCATGTCAAAAAATAAAATAGCAATAAGTAGTGGAAGTGCTTGTTCAAGCTCATCTGGGAAACCTAGCTCAACACTTAAAAATATTGGTTTAAAAGATGATGAACTATATTCAAATATTCGTGTTAGTTTAGGTTCAATAAACAATAAGTCAGAAATAGATAAATTTTTAGAACTTATTCAAATATGTATTGACAAATTTTAATGGAAACCAACTATAGACTACCTAAAGATTTAAATGAATCTCTTAAGAATATGGAGGATGCAATTAATCAAAGTTTATTAGATTCAAATAAAAGATTTACTATAGAATTTAATTTTGAAGGATTGAAGTTTAACAGAATTGGAATAACTATCTACAAGATATTATCTAAAAATAAAAATGTATTCATAACATTTGCTGATCAAGGTGCTGTTGCTTTGGCTCAAAGGGACTATCCAGATATCAAAGATAAAATCTTTACTTTTAAATCATTTAATCAATCAAATAATATAAATAATATTGATAGTGTAATGATATCGATAATACCTCAGCCATATGATTTCGATTCATTTGAACCAATGTCTGATAATTATCATGGAACGCATTATTCATTAAATCCAAAATTTGAAGATGCCAATATTGGAATAGGAAGCGTTATTAGAGAGAGACGTAAAAAATTCGTCAAAACATGGAAAAATATTTATTTTCTTCAGCCTTTAAATAAAGCTGCTCTTATGCATATTTATCCAAATAACTGGTTGCTTTTTAAAGAAGAAAGCAAAAAATATTATTTTAAAAAAGAATTTGAAATTAAACCGGATAATGAATCTATTTTTGTAAATTTATAGGTTGAATGTGATAAAAAAAATTTATTCATTTTTCTTTATTGTTTTTGTATTAGGATCATCTTCTATATTAATAAGATATCTAATAGCAAAACAGAAAATAACTTTTTTAAATAGTATTTATTTTAATTTCCCTGGATTAATTACTAAAAATAAAAAATGTCCTACTTATGATGCTTTATTGAATCAAACACTTGATGAATCTTTTAGTGTATCGATTATTAATAATAAAGGGGAAATAATTAGTTCCTATAATGATGAAGTTCTAAGGTTGCCAGCATCAAATCAAAAATTATTCTCATCAGCTTATGTCTTAAGTAAATATAAATTAAATAATAATTTAAAAACTTCCTTATTAAAAAAAAATAAAAACAATTATTACTTGCTTGGTCAAGGTGATCCAGATTTAAATTATGAACATATAATCGAACTAGTTTCAAATGTTAAAGAAAGCAAAATTATTAACTTCAATATTGTAGAAATTGATTCAAAATTATATTGGCCAATTGGATGGACAAATACTGATAAACTTTACGAATATGGATCTCCAATTACATCTCTAGCAATAGAAAGTAATCACAATAACTATGAAGATATTTATGCATTAAAAAATTTTATTGAAAACTATTTAAAAAATAAATTTCCAAATTCAAAAGTATATATAAATTTTTTTGATTCAAAAAAGACATTTTATTTAAAAGATATTTCAGAGATAAATAAAATATATTCAACTCCAATTATTTCCTTATTAACTTTAATAAATTCTGAAAGCCATAATTTTACAGCTGAATCTCTCTTTAAAAACGCCTCAAATACATGGAACAATAATGAATATATAAAATTGAAAAAATGGCTTAAAAATAAAGGCCTACCAGTAACTAATACATACTTTGCAGATGCTAGTGGATTGTCTAGAAAAAATAAAATTACAACAAAGTTAGTTGTATTGTTTTTAGATAAAATGAGATATTCTAATGATTTTAAAGCTTATCAATCTTCACTTGCAATTATGGGAATAAGAGGAACATTAGCTAAAAGATATGTTAATAGTGAATTATCTGGAAAGTTTTTTGGAAAAACTGGGACTCTTTCAAATGTCTTTGCATTATCTGGCTTTTTGTATAAAAATGAAAAGCCAATAATTGTAAGCATCATACAAAATTCTAATAATATTGATAAGGAAAAAGCTTTTAAATTATTACGTGATGTTTATTACTTGAAATCATGCTAATAAAAATATTATTTAAAATATTCTTTTAAATCCTTTTCAACAGAGGGGGGTACCATGTGATTAATTACACCCCCAAATTTTGCCACTTCTTTTACTAGAGAACTACTAAGAAAACTATAATTTGTATTTGTCGATAGAAATATAGTTTCAATATTGTTATTAAGAGATTTATTTGTATGAGAAATCTGAAGTTCATATTCAAAATCACTCATTGCTCTTAAGCCTCTAAGAATAAGATTAGCTTTTAGATCATTTGCACAATCAACAGTAAGTCCAGAATAAGAAATAACTTCAATATTAGGTAAATGAGAAAGAGAATTTTTAATTTGTATTATTCTTCTTTGAAGAGTAAATGTTGGGGTTTTAGAAGTATTTTCTAAAACAGCAACTACTAAATTGCCAAATATTTTTTCAGCCCTTTCTATTAAATCAAGATGCCCGTTAGTTAAAGGATCAAATGTACCTGGATAAAGAATTTTCATGAATTTATTATGATCGAATAAGAAATTTAGTTAAAATAAGATTATTAGATAAATCAATTATGACATTAAATCTAGAAGCAAAAAAAATCTTATTAAGAAAAATACCTCACGGATTATTTATTTGTGGCGTTAGAGACGAGGATAAAAATGAAGTGAATGGATTTACTGCAAGTTGGGTGACTCAAGGTTCCTTCACTCCCCCATTAGTTGTAATGGCAGTTAGAGCAGAGGGTTCTAGTCATGAGATAATAAAGTCTACCAATAAGTTCTCATTAAATGTGCTCAAAAGTGATCAAAAGGATCTAGCAGCTGTTTTTTTTAAACCCCAAAAAGCATTAGGAGGTAGATTTGAATCTGTTGAATTTAATTTAGGTGAGCTTGGATTGCCTATTTTAGTAGATAGTGTGGGTGGAGTTGAATGTAATGTTGTTGGAAGTGTTATTCATGGAGACCATACAGTTTTTGTAGGAGAGGTTAAATCTGCTTACTTGAATAACGATGTTGACTCGCTAAATTTATCATCAACTGGCTGGAATTATGGAGGTTAATCAATATAAATGAGTAATTCCTCAATCGAAACAATAGAAAACAAATATAATTTTAAAATTGAATATAAATTAATTAATAATAAGGAGTTATTAAAATCAAGATTATCCGAAATTCCAAAGTCATCTGGTTGTTATCTTTTTAAAGATATAGATAATAACTTACTTTATATTGGTAAATCTAAAAAACTACGCAGTAGGGTAAGTAGTTATTTCAATAATTATTCAGATTTAACTCCTCGATTAAGTTTGATGGTTCGTCAAATAACTGAAATTGAAATTATAGTCACGGATAGCGAATATGAAGCATTAAACTTAGAATCAAATTTAATTAAAACAAATAAACCATACTTTAATATTCTTTTAAAGGATGATAAGAAATATCCATATCTTTGCATAACATGGAGTGAAAAATATCCTCGAATATTTATTACAAGAAGAAGAAGAAATAGAAATAATTTAGATAGATATTATGGACCTTATGTTGATGTCGGATTATTAAGGAGAACATTATTTATGATAAAAAAAATATTTCCACTTAGACAAAGACCAAGACCAGTATATAAAGATAGAACTTGTTTGAATTATTCAATAGGTAGATGTCCAGGAGTTTGCCAAGAAGTTATATCATCTGACGATTATAAAAAAATAATGAAACAAGTATCTATGATATTTCAGGGAAGGAATGATGACTTAGAAATATTTTTACAAAAAAGAATGCTGCAATTTTCAAATGATTTAGATTATGAGAATGCTGCAAAAATAAGGGACCAAATTTCAGGTTTAAATTTATTAACTGAATCACAAAAAATATCAATACCAGATTCATCAATTAATAGAGATATCTTTGGAATTGTTTCAAAAAAAAATGTAGCTAGTATACAAATTTTCCAAATGAGATCTGGTAAACTCATTGGGAGAATTGGTTATAGTCAAAAACTAAATAATGAAGATGAAAATCTTATTCTACAAAGGGTATTAGAAGAGCATTATATGAATGTCGAAGGTGTAGAGATACCCTCAGAAATTCTTATTCAATATAGTCTTCCAAAACAATCAACAATAGAGGATTGGTTAACGGAGCTAAGAAAAAAGAAAGTAAAAATCCTAATCCCAAAAAGAAATAAAAAACATGAAACTGTAGAGATGGTTTTAAAAAATGCGAAATTAGAATTAGATAGAATATTGAATGGTATTCAAGATAGTGAATCATCAATTGAGGATCTTGCCCAAATACTTGAATTAAGCGAACAACCTAAAAGAATTGAAGGTTATGATATAAGCCATATTCAAGGTACAGACCCAGTAGCATCACAAGTCGTATTTATTGATGGAATTCCTTCTAAACAGCATTATAGAAAATATAAAATTAAAGATTCAAACGTTTTTTTAGGACATAGTGATGATTTTGCCTCGATATATGAAGTAATACATAGAAGGTTTAGAAAATGGTCAAGATTTAAAAAAAGCGGAGGGGATTTTTCAATATTAAATGATAAAACGAATAGCAAATTAGACAATGAACTTCTATCAGATTGGCCTGATTTAATAATGATTGACGGAGGTAAAGGGCAGTTAAATGCTGCTATTAAAGCATTAAAGGAATTAAATCTTGAAGAAGAAGTTACTATATGTTCATTGGCAAAAAAAAATGAAGAAATATTTATTCCAGGCTTTACAAAGTCTCTTGATACTGATGAAAATCAAAAAGGAGTCCTTCTATTAAGAAGGATAAGAGATGAAGCTCATAGATTTGCATTATCTTTTCATAGAGACAAAAGATCTAAGAGAATGAATAGATCACAATTGTCCCAAATCAGTGGTTTAGGTCCTTCAAGAATAAGAGAATTGCTTGAGCATTTTAAATCAATAGACGCAATAAGAATTGCTACTAAAGAGGATTTATCAAAAGTTAAAGGACTTGGAAAAAATTCAGTAAATGATATATATGAATATTTTCACGAGTTATAAATATTAATTAATTTTTGAAAAATAGATTTCTTGATATTGTTAATTATAACTATATTAAAAATATATATTTAGAAATTAATCTAGTAATTTGACAGCTGAAGCATATCTCTGGTTTAAATCACTACACATTATTGGTGTAATCGTTTGGTTCTCGGGACTTTTTTATTTAGTAAGACTTTTTATATATCATGAAGAATCTAAAAATATGGATAATGCATTAAAAATTGCCTTTAATAAACAATACACCTTAATGGAAAAAAGGCTGGCAAATATAATCACAACTCCTGGGATGATATTAGCTATAAGTATGGCTATATGTATGGTTATTATGCAGCCTAGTTGGTTAAGTGAGAAGTGGTTGCAAATTAAAATTTCTTTTGTTTTGGGATTAGTAATTTATCATTTTTATTGTTATAAAATAATGAATTCATTACAAAATGGTACCTCAACCATCTCAGCAAAAAAACTAAGATTATTAAATGAATTGCCTACTTTATTATTATTTATAATTGTACTTTTAGTTATTTTTAAAAATAATTTTCCAACAAGTATTGCTACATGGAGTGTAGTTGGACTTGTTATTTTCATGTTGGCTACAATACAATTATATGCAAAGATTAGAAAGAAAAATGAGAATTCATTAAGTAATGAATAGGCAAGACTTAATAAAATTAACTTCCAATATTAATAAAGATAGTTGTCCTAAAAATATTAATTTTCACTGTCATACAAAATTTAGTGATGGAAGTCTAGAAGCGCATGAACTTTTAGAACAAGCTTATAAAAATAACTTGAAATTTTTATCTATAACCGATCATCATACAATTAAAGCTCATGAATATATTAAAAAAAATAATATACTCAAAAAATATCCTAAAGATTCTTTTACATTAATTTCCGGAATAGAAATTAATTGTTTGATTCTAGGATGTTTAGTACATGTAATTGGATTGGGAATAGATATTAAAAGTAGATACCTAAATCCCTACATCCTTGGAGAATCTCCAATAGGTAATGATTTAAATATTAAATCAGTTATTAAAGCAATAAATTTAGCTGGTGGTTTATCATTTCTGGCACATCCAGCGAGGTACAGGGTTCCCTTTTATAAATTAATTCCGGAAGCCAAAATACAAGGTATTGATGGAATAGAGGTTTGGTACGATTATGAACTTAATGAAATATGGAATCCTAGTTTATTTGTATGTTCAGAAATTGATAAATTAGCAGATAAATATTCAATGCTGAAAACATGTGGGACAGATAGTCATGGACTTTCGCTATTAGGTAGATAATTCAGAATTCGTTTTTTTCAATTATTGAATCAGTATTAATAATTATGTTCTTTAAATTATCAATGACATCTGATGAACAATTATTCCACATTTTTCTATTAACAATTTCAAGAAATCTTTGTGCAATATCTCTTAAAGCCCATGGATTATTTTCTAGAAAAAAATTCCTAAGTTCCAGATCACATAACCATGATTTATAAACTTCCTCATAACACCAATCTGAGACTACTTCAGTAGAAGCATCAAAAGCATATAAGTAATCTAGTGTAGCTGAAAATTCAAACGCACCTTTATAACCATTATCCTTCATTCCATTTATCCATTTAGGGTTAAGTATTCTTGATATAACAACTTTATTAATTTCATCTTGTAATTTTGATATTTTAGATAATCCAAATTTTGATAAATCACCATGATACATTTCAGGTAATTTACCGCTCAATTTTTTTACTGCTGAAGATAATCCACCCTGAAACTGATAATAATCATCAGAATCTAAAATATCATGTTCTTTATTATCTTGGTTATGAACAACTAACTGAACATTTTTAAGAGCATTTTCTAATGATTTTTTATCCTCTATAGGTTCAAGATTATCACTGTAAATCCACTTACTCCAATTAAGAAAAGACTCTCCAAAATCATCAATATTTTCCCAATTAGAATTTGAAATCAGTTCTTGTAGACCAGCTCCATATGAACCTGGCGCTGATCCAAATATACGATTAATTGAATCACCATCCCTTGATGCCCTAGCAAGAGGGTTAAATTCATCATCCTCATTAAGATTAGAAACAAGATTTATTGCTTTAGAAGTTAATTTAACTAACTGTGGAAATGCATCTCTAAACATTCCCGAAATCCTTAATGTAACATCTACCCTTGGCCTGTCGATAACAGATAAAGGAATTATTTCTAGATCTACTACTCTTCTTGAAGGCCCATCCCAAATAGGCTGTACTCCTAATAAATATAGTATTTGACAAATGTCTTCGCCACCATTTCTCATTGTAGATGTTGCCCATACAGATATTGCTATTTTTTTTAAATCTTCTCCATTATCTTGTTTGTATAAATCAAGTATTTGTGAAGCGGATTGACAACCAACAATCCATGCTGATTCAGTTGGCAGACCTCTCGAATCAACTGAAAAGAAATTTTTGCCAGTGGGTAAAGCTTCAGTTTTACCTCTCGTAGGGGCTCCAGAAGGACCACTTTTTACATATTGTCCATTTAATGAATTCATAAATGATAATTTCTCATTATATGAAGAATTAATGATTGGATATAGAATCTCTTTTTTTAATAATAAAAAATACTTAGTATGTTTTTTTTCATTAAAGAAATAATCTATTATTTTCTGATTTTTATATTTATCTAGATTTTTTATATTGGTATTCTTTTTGTAAAAAAACAAATATATTAAATACTTTGCTTGTTGTTCCAAAAAATCAATAGCCATTCTAAAGTTTAAAATGTTTTTGTTGGAAAAAGTCAATAATATTTTTTTATCCTTTTCACTTAACATTTGATCATATTGATTTGTCCAAGGATTCAAATCTAGTCTTAAATGTTTTGCTATATATTGAATAACACCAATTCGGTTGGAATTTGGTACTCTAGCAATACACAAGAATAAATTTATTTCATTAATTTCATTCTGCCTATTGCCAAAAATATGCAAACCTGTCCTAATTTGAGATTCTTTAATGTTGCAAAGGAAGGAATCAATTTCTTCTATTTGATTATTTTTATTCTTTAAAGTAATTTCGCTGAAATCATTTTTAATTAATTCAAAAATAGATTTTTCTATTATTTTAATCCGATTAGAATTTAATAATTTTGCCTCAAAATATTCGTCTAAATAATTTTCTAATATTGAATATTTTCCATATAATTCTGACCTATCCAAAGGAGGAGTTAAATGATCAATGATTGTTGCAGCAGTTCTTCTTTTAGCTTGGGATCCTTCTCCAGGATCATTTACGATGAAGGGATATATGTTTGGTATTGCTGGACAAATAATATTTGGAAAACATTTATTGCTGAGACCTATAGATTTTCCAGGTAACCATTCAACAGTCCCATGTTTACCAATATGGCACATAGCATTTGCATTAAAAACTTTTTCAATCCAAAAATATTGTGCTAAATATCTATGGGGAGGTGGAAGATCGGGAGAATGAATATCTCTATCAGTGAAAGCGTCATAACCTCGTTGAGGTTGAATCAATAATGTTATTTTTCCAAATCTAATACCGTTTATTGAGAAGCCTTTATTATCTAGATCGATCGCATCAGATGGTTTACCCCAACGATTAACAATAATATTTTTGGGATCAAGTTCTAAATAATTCCAATATTTTAAATATTCACTAAGTGGTAAGTAATCTAATGGTTTATTGTTTTGAGATTCAATATCATTAGTTCTAGTTTTTATAAGCATTGACATTAATTCCGCAGAATCTTGAGGATAATTACAAGATCCAAGGTCATAACCTTCTTCTTTTAACCAATTAAAAATATTTATTATTGAAGATGGTGTATTTAGTCCAACGCCATTACCGATTCTTCCGTTTTTTACTGGATAATTACTTATTACTAAACAAATTCTTTTATCAAAATTATTAAGTTTCTGAAGTTTCACATAATTTGTTGCAAATTTTGAAATCCATTGAATACCTACTTGATCAGCTTTGTAACTAGTTATTTCACTATATAGTGTATTTTTCTTAGAAATTATTTCTTTAAATGCTGAAGGACAGGTAGTAATTCTTCCATCAAATTCGGGAATAATTATTTGCATTAATAAATCAGATGAATTCATTCCAATAGATGAATTTAACCACTTTTTTCTTGATCTATTAGAAGAAAGTAGCTGTAAAATTGGAATTTTAAGAGAAGTAAAAATATTTGTTGAATTTTCAATTAAATCGTTATTTTTGATTTGAGATGAAGAAAATGAAGTTGTGGTAATTATTAGTTTAATATCTTCTTTTTTACAAAAGTCTATTAATTTCTTCTGAATAATATGATCTTTTAGTGTTGATATAAAAAATGTTTTAGGAGATAGTCCGCATTTTCTTAATTGCAAGTTAAGTTTCTCGTTTACATCAATTTCATTAGCCAAAAAAAGTGATTTATAGGATATTATTCCTATCTTTTCGCCTTTTTCATTTTTCCAATCATGTAGATAGGGATCTGCATAAAAAGTAATATTTAAAAACTCATCAGGAATTAAGTTTTCATCTACAACTAAATAATTTAAACAATTAAGAAACTTTCTATAGTTATCCAGTCCTCCAGATCTTAGTAATCTAGAAATATTTAATGCAATATCTTTATCTATACTACTTATTTCACATAAGGAAATTTCCTGATCAAATGTACCTGATAGGATTACTAACTTCCTTTTTATATTAACTGCTTGCCAATTTAAAAGTTGTTCAATTCCATAGTTCCATGTACCTTTATCTCCAAATATTCTTACTACGACAACTTTTGCATAATTAATTGTTTTTAACAAATAATTATCTATTTGAGCTGAGGAATTTAAATTAGAAATTTCTAAAGCTCTTATATTATTTTTTAATGAAGCAAATTCTTTTTCTATCAATAAGTTTGATATAAGATTTAAGTCAGTCTTGACACTTGTTATAAAAATAAAATCTGCAGCTGGTTGCTCAATTAAATCATCTTTATTCTTTTCATTTCCTGCTATATTTAATATCCTGTGCATTTTTATATATAAATAAGGTTTAGAATACGTAAGTAGGATAAAACAAGTTTACCTTAATTAAATAAATTAAATATGCATGAATTTCTTCCATACGCCTGGTTCGAAGGTAAATGTATTCCATTTAAAGAAGCAAAAATATCAATAGCTACTCATGCACTACATTATGGTACTGCTGCATTTGGAGGAATGCGAGCGATACCTAACCCAACAAACAAAGAAGAATTCCTTTTGTTTAGAACTGATAAACATATAAAAAGATTATCTCAAAGTGCAAAATTACTCTTAAATGAAATTTCTGAAGAATATATTTTTAAAGCCTTAGAAGAAGTTATAAAAAGAAACAAGCCAGAAAAACCTATCTATATAAGACCATTTGTATATACAAGCGATTTAGGTATAGCTCCAAGGTTACATAATATTGAAACAGATTTCTTTATTTATTGTATTGAACTAGGAGATTATCTATCCCCAGATGGTGTTTCTTGTAGAATGAGTAGTTGGACAAGACAAGAAGATAGATCTCTCCCCTTAAGAGGAAAAATAAGTGGAGCATATATCACTAGTTCATTAGCCAAAACAGAAGCTAGTTTATCGGGTTTTGATGAAGCCCTGCTATTAAATTCAAGTGGTAAGGTAAGCGAAGCTAGTGGTATGAATTTATTTATTGTAAGGAATGGAGACTTAATCACTCCTGGCGTTGATCAAGATATCCTTGAGGGGATTACTAGAGCTAGTGTAATTGAATTAGCAAAATCATTTGGAATAAATGTAATTGAGAGGCCTGTTGATAAAACAGAATTATTAATAGCAGATGAAGTTTTTCTAACTGGTACAGCAGCAAAAATTACACCAGTTAAAAAAATCGAATCAACTGAATTAAATGCTGAAAGACCAATAATGAATAAATTAAAAAGTAAGCTTATAGAAATAACAGAAGGTCGTTCTCAAGACTATGATAATTGGGTAACAAGAATTTCACTAAAATAAAATAATCTTACCTAAAAATGGAATCTTTCAGAACCTATTTAAATAGAGATGAAAAACCATTAATTATTTTTGACGGAGGGACTGGAACATCTTTTCAGAACTTAAATCTTACTGCAGATGACTTTGGAGGAAAAGAATTAGAGGGATGTAATGAAAACCTTGTTTTATCATCCCCAGAGTTAGTTCAGAAGGTTCATAATTCATTTTTAGAAGCAGGTTGTCATGTTATAGAAACTAATACATTTGGAGCCTCATCAATAGTTCTCGATGAATATAATATTGCGGATAAGGCTTATGAGATAAATAAAAATGCGGCATTTATAGCAAAAAAAGCTGCTATCAAATACTCATCAGTTGATAAACCAAGGTTTGTAGCAGGTTCAATTGGGCCAACAACTAAATTACCCACCTTAGGACATATAGATTTTGATGAATTAAAGCAATCATATAAAGAACAAATTTATGGTCTTATAGATGGAGGAGTTGATCTTCTTTTGATTGAAACTTGTCAGGATGTTTTACAAATTAAATCTGCCTTATTAGCATCAAAAGAAATTCTTGAAAGTAAAAATATTGATATACCTTTAATGGTATCTATAACAATGGAAACAACAGGTACTATGCTTGTTGGATCAGATATTGCTTCTGCATTAACAATATTAGAGCCATTTAATATAGATATCCTTGGACTTAATTGTGCAACTGGTCCAGAGCAAATGAAGGAACATATTAAATATTTGTCTGAAAATTCTCCCTTCGCTATAAGCTGTATTCCCAATGCAGGTCTTCCTGAAAATATTGGTGGTGTAGCTCACTATAGATTAAAGCCAATAGAATTAAAGATGCAGTTAATGAATTTTATATATGACTTTAATGTTCAATTAATAGGTGGATGTTGTGGGACAACACCTGAACATATAAAATACCTGTCTTCAATAATCGATGAAATTAATGATAATGAAAAAACTAACAACAATGGTAAGAAAAATTTAAGCGGTTTTATTCCATCGGCCTCATCAATATATAACTCTGTACCATATAAACAAGACAATTCAATTTTGATAGTAGGAGAAAGATTAAATGCAAGTGGATCGAAAAAGGTAAGGGAGTTATTAAATAACGACGATTGGGATGGCTTAGTTGCAATTGCCAAGCAACAACAAAAAGAAAATGCTCACGTTCTAGATGTAAATGTCGATTATGTAGGAAGAAACGGAGTAAATGATATGAAAGAAATAACTTCAAGACTAGTTACCAATATAAATTTACCATTAATGATTGACTCTACAGATGCTGACAAAATGGAAAGTGGATTAAAGTCAGCTGGTGGTAAATGTATTATAAATTCAACCAATTATGAAGATGGCAATGAAAGGTTTGATCAAGTTCTAAATTTAGCCATAGGGTATGGTTCAGGTCTTGTTGTCGGAACAATTGATGAAGATGGAATGGCAAGGGATTCAGAAAAAAAATATAAGATTGTAAAAAGAGCGATTAATAGAACAAGAGAATGTGGTTTGTCAGATTATGAGCTATTTTTTGATCCATTAGCTTTGCCAATATCTACAGGGATAGAAGAAGATAGATTAAACGCTAAAGAAACTATTAGTGCTATATTAAAAATTCGTGAAAATTTCCCAGATATTCATATCATACTTGGGATATCAAACATTAGTTTTGGTCTATCACCATTATCAAGAATTAATCTAAATTCAATATTTTTAGATGAATGCATTAAAGCAGGATTAGATTCTGCTATCATCGCACCAAATAAAATTTTGCCATTATCAAAAATTTCTGAAGAAACTAAAAAGCTTTGCTTAGATTTGATTTATGATAAAAGAGAATTTGAAGATGATATTTGTATTTATGATCCATTAGTAGAATTAACAAAGGCTTTTCAAGATTTATCTATTCAAGATTTCAAAAAAGCTTCTTTAGAAAATAAAAAGCTATCTCTTGAAGAAAGTCTTAAAAATCATATTATTGATGGAGAAAAAATAGGATTAGAGGATCAATTAAAGAAAGCGTTAAAGAAATATAAACCTCTTGAAATAATTAATACCTTTTTACTAGATGGGATGAAAGTTGTAGGAGATTTGTTTGGTTCAGGTCAAATGCAATTGCCATTTGTGCTCCAATCCGCTGAAACAATGAAATTTGCTGTTTCAATTTTAGAACCATATATGGAAACTGTAGATGAAAAAATATCAAATGGAAAACTCTTAATTGCAACTGTCAAAGGCGATGTACATGATATTGGAAAAAATTTAGTAGATATAATACTTACAAATAATGGTTATGACGTAATAAATCTAGGAATAAAGCAAGATGTTTCAGCAATTATAGATGCACAAAAAAAGCACAATGCAGATTGCATCGCTATGAGCGGATTACTTGTTAAATCAACTGCTTTTATGAAAGATAATTTAGAGGCTTTTAACAATGAAAATATTAGTGTACCAGTAATATTAGGAGGAGCAGCCTTAACCCCAAAATTTGTAAATGAGGACTGTAGCAAAATATATAAAGGGAAAATATTGTACGGAAAAGATGCGTTCACTGATCTTAAATTTATGAATGAATATATGGATAATAAGAAAAAGGGTAATTGGTCAAATACAGAGGGTTTCATTAATAATGAGGGTATAAATATTAATTTAGCCTCACCAAAATCCAACTCTCAAGCAGTTAAAAAATCAATATCCATACATACCGAGACTTCCAAATTAAATTTAAAAGAAAATTTTATAAGATCTAAATTTATAAATGAAGAAGATCCAATTCAAGCCCCTTTCTTGGGAACGAAAGTCTTGAACGATTTTGATATAGATTTAAATAAGTTAATATTTTATTTAGATACAAAAGCTCTATTTAGCGGGCAATGGCAAATAAAAAAAGGAAAAAACCAAAGCGTAGATGAATATAATAACTATTTAAATTCATATGCTAAACCATTGTTAGATAAATGGTTAGAGATAATCATAGAGAAAAAACTTATATCACCCAAAGCAGTTTATGGATATTTCAGATGTGGGAGAATAGATAATAGTATTTTCTTATTTGATGAGAAATCATTAAATAAAATTTCCCAATTTAATTTTCCACGACAAAAATCTGGGAATAATTTATGCATAGCTGATTTTTATTGTGATTTGAAAAATGATAAACCGATAGATATATTTCCTATGCAGGCAGTAACCATGGGCGATATTGCTAGTGAATATTCTCAAAAATTATTTAAAGAAGATAAATATAGCGATTATTTGTTATTCCATGGACTTACAGTGCAATTAGCAGAAGCTCTAGCTGAGTATGTGCATGCATTAATTCGTATTGAATGTGGTTTTAGGTCTGAAGAACCAGACAAAAATAGAGAAATACTAGCTCAAAAATATAGAGGAGCTAGATATTCCTTTGGTTATCCTGCATGTCCAAAAGTATCTGATTCAAACATACAATTATCATTGTTGGATGCAAAAAGAATAAACTTGACCATGGATGAATCTGAACAACTCCATCCAGAACAAAGTACTACAGCTATCATTTCACTACACTCAAAAGCTAAATATTTCAGCGCTTAAGCTAAATTTTTAGTTGTTTTCTAAATATTCAATAATTTCTTCCTGTAGTTCCTCCATCGTTTCATTATCACCCAGATCAATTCCCTCACCCGCGGCATCCTGTGTTAACTCAAGATAATATGAAGCACCATCACTAGATAAAAATTCTAATGCGGAGGTTTCATCACTATCTTTAAAAGCTTCATAAAGAGCTTTAAATGCAATGTTTTCAGTAAAGTCCCAATCCATATTGAAAAAAACCTTATTAGAATTATTACCTCCTCACCCCCCATACTCGTCAACCTTTTTTAAAGAAATGTTGGTGTTTTATTATTATTAAAAAATTCTATGACTATAAATAATCAAAATCAGTTAAATGTCCTTGGAGAAGAAATTGAGGTTTGTAGTTGCTCACCTATGACAGGGTGGTTCAGGGATGGATTTTGCAACTATGACAAAAATGATGGAGGGAATCATTCAATATGTTGTGTAATGGATGATAATTTCCTGAAATATAGTAAATCACAAGGTAATGATTTAATAACTCCCATGCCTATTTATTCTTTCCCAGGACTAAAGGATGGTGATCATTGGTGTATTTGCCTTGATAGGTGGAAGCAAGCATTATTAGACGGTCTTGCACCAAAAGTTATATTAGAATCAACGAATATTGTAGTCTTAGAATCAGTACCTCTGGAAAAATTGAAAGAATATCAATTTAATAAAAAGTAATTACAAGTTAAAATTTTTTTTTAAAATGATAATGATAAATTTTTTTAAATGAGTTTAGAAATATATTGGAAAAAAGCACTAGAACAAACTCGATTATCAATTGATGATGAATCATTATATCCTCTCAAAACTGATATTATTACAAGAGATTTATATGAAAAAGACGACTTCATAATTAGGAAACTCGATACTTCAAAATTTAATAAAAAAAAATTTTATGGTCCTAAGCAAAATCCATTTTGTCCTTGGGAAAAGATACTAGAAATTGATAAAATTGGTGATAATCATCAACTAATATTAAATAAGTACCCTGTACAAAAAGGTCATATTCTACTTATTACAAATGAATGGAAACCTCAAAATGGATGGTTAGATATTAAAGATTGGAGAGCGATCCAACAAGTTAATAATGATACTAGTGGATTATGGTTTTTCAATAGTTCTCCAATTGCGGGAGCAAGTCAACCTCACAGGCATTTTCAACTTCTGCGTAGATCCAAAGGTGAGATATCATGCCCTAGAGAAAAGTGGTTTTTAGAGATGAACTCATATCAAGATCAAGATAGTAAGCTTAAAAAAAATATTATTGTATCCAAATTTAATTTTTTAGAAAATCCATCATGTCTTTTTGAATTTTACTTAGAATTATCCAAGAAATTAGGACTTGGGGACCCTATTAGAGATAAGAAACCGATATATCCTTACAATATTTTAATAACTAATAAATGGATCGCTATTATTAAAAGAAAAAGTGATCATATTCATGGTTTTAGTATTAACGGTTTAGGATTTGCAGGTTATTTATTAGTTACTGAAAATTCAAATATTAATTATTTAAAGAAATTTGGCCCTGAAAAACTTCTAGAAAGTTTTGTTTAAATACTAGTTAGTTACTTCAATTTCCTTATCCCTGCTTATTTGGCTTTCTAGAACTTCTATAGATGCTGTTACAGAGGCAATTTTACGTTCAAGTGAATCCTTAATATAATTGAGCATTTCTAATTTCTTATGTTGATAAAAACTCTTTTTTTCTTTAGATGACTTGAAATAACAATTAAACATTTTTTATTTCTATTATAAAAAGATACTTAAATGACTTGTGACATAAAAAAAAATTGGTTTTAATTTAAAAACAAAATTCCTTATGGACTTTCAATTTTTTTTGAATAAAATTAAATAAATTCCATACTATTCAAGAAAATATTATTGAATATTCCTGAAAATTCAAAAACAAAGAGAATTTCAATTGATTTACCTGAGGAACTAATTTCCAGGTTTGATCAATTACGAAAAGAGTGGGGATTTAGAGCAAGAGGACCTGTAATAGAAAAGATACTTAAAGAACTTCTTAAAGATGATGATTTATTACCTAAGAACCAACAGCAAGAAATAGACTTTAACGAGAATAAGAATAATGATAATTTAAATATGGATGAAGATACTGCATTGGTATTAATTAAATCAGACTTAAAAAAAGAAATTAATGAGATATCTTTGAATAAAAAATTTACAAATAACAATCAATATAATGAAAAAGCCAATTCAAACATAAGCCTTCCCAATTTTGTTGAAAAAAAAGTTAAGAATCTAAGAAGAAGTATTAATAGTGAAAAATTAAAGGGGAATATTAATGATATTCAAATTAATACAATTAAAGAAACTGAATTAATAAAATGTC
The DNA here is from genome assembly GCA_017644425.1 of Prochlorococcus marinus CUG1433. NCBI lineage: Bacteria > Bacillati > Cyanobacteriota > Cyanophyceae > Synechococcales > Prochlorococcaceae > Prochlorococcus > Prochlorococcus marinus. Next base: position 74,597 of record JAEPLN010000001.1, on the reverse strand, counting down.
GAATTGGGTTAATTAGTCATTGGAAAACCTTATATGGATCAGTTCCTAATGATCATGTAGTAGAAGCTTCGATGGATTGGTTTGAAAGGGATATATGGCCAAATCTTGATGGAACTGAAAATCTACCCTTTACTTGGAGTGCAGCCAATAAATTAATGTCAGAATTATGCCCATTTTGGATAAAGAAAAATCCATCCCTTGAAATTGTTTTATTAATGATTGGCGTTTTAGAAGACCCTTTTGCTACATCAGATCTGATAAATAGAATACCAACACTTATGAGAAGGTTTGTAAGTAGATTTAAGCGAAATAATAGATCAAATTCATTTGAAACTTTAGACTCAACAATGACAGTACATGGAGCACTTAAATTATTGAATTTATCAACATCCGCAGGATCCGCTCATTCGTTCCGTAAAATTAGGGAGGCCTATAAATCAATAGCCTTAGAGACGCATCCAGATGCTGGAGGATCAACAGATCAAATGAGAAAATTAAATGAAGCATATCAATTGCTTAAAAATCTATACAGAAATTAGTATACTAATTCTCAAATAAGACTATTAATAAGTCTAATTAATAGTCTCATATAAGATGGTAGTTAAGTTTAAAATTTTTAATTTTGATCAATTATTTTTATTCAAATTTATAAAAACAATAATTATGCATAAATGAAATTAAAATAAATTTGCTTTTAAAAACAAAAAGATATTTGTATAGTAATTCTTATATAAGACTTAACATAAGTCTATTATATAGTCTCAAAATAGATAAATAAGATAATTTGATTTTTAAATATGGATAAATCATTCCTAAGCTGTTTATTACTTAGGAAATATTAAAAATTAAATAAAAAATCTAAAAACTATGTCCTTTCAATGTCCAGGAAATTTATAAGGGCTAAAAAGTCTTACTAAAAAAGGCTTTTATATTTTCCCGTACTGCCTTATAGACAGTACTACTTACTTTGAAGTTTTTGAATCGCAGTTTGTTTATCAATACTAGGGACATCACTTAATCCGTTAGCATCAAACCAAGGGGCGCTCGCCCAGTCAAACCCTTCCCCAAATGTATTATCTGGTGCAGTTATATACCAATGACATGAAGCATCTGGCACGTCAACAGAACATTTCGACCAATCGGCAGACCACTGAGGGACTTGTACCCAAAGCAGAGAAGATAGAAGTAGTGATAGGAGATTAATCATGATACTTATCATACAACATTAGTTGTTTTTACATGATTATTACTTGTCTTATATAAGAATTAGATATAGACTAGTTTAAAGTCTTATATGAGACTAATAATACAGCTAATTCCTTAATTTAGTATTAAAACTTTTTTCAACATTAGAAATGATATTTGAATGTATTGATGAAATGTCCGAGTCCAGTAATGTTTTATCTTTATCTCTATAAGATAATCTAAATGTATAACTTATATGATCATCTCCAAATTTAGTATCTTCAAAAACATCAATTAAGCTTACATCCTCTAAGAGATTTTTTCCTGTTTTTCTAATTTGTGATGTTATCTCGCTAACTAAAAATTTCTTGCTGAAAACAAAATTTATATCCCTTTCCATTTTCGGAACAATTGGATATTGCTTATATATTGGAATCCATTTATTTTTTCTTGTACTAGCTCTCAAGAGGTTAGAAACATTGAGGCTAAATAAATAAACTTTTTTTAATGATTTCTTTTCTAATATTAGTCTAGGATGAATTTCACCAAAATAACCTGCATCTTTCCCTTCAATAACTAATTTCGTTGTTCTTCCTGGATGAAGAAAATCAATTGAATCAGTAGGTTTATCTTCAATTTTTATGTCCAAAGATGATAAAGCCTCCTTTAACTTTCCTCTTGCCTGGTAATAATTAAGATCGTTATCCTTACCCGAATTTATCCATTTCCCAAATTTTTTATTTCCATAAATCGCACCATTCAAAACTTCTTCTTGAATAAACTGAGTTTTCTTTTGAAAAATATTTCCAATTTCAAATATATAACAACTTGCTTGTCCAGCTTTTATATTACGATTCACGATCTCCAAATGTTCTTTCCAGATATTATCTCTAAGACAACTTGTTTCTAACAACAAAGGATTAGAAATCCTTATAAGTTTTTCATTATCTTCCGGAACAAGAGAGTAGCTTAGTACCTCGTTAAATCCATTTTCTATAAAACCATTTTTTACTTTTCTCAATGCCAATTGCTCTGAGGTTAATTTTCCAGGCTTAATTGGATTAGGAAGGTTTAAGTCGAATCTGTCATACCCTATTAATCTCGCTATTTCTTCAATTAAATCTATTTCTCGTATTAAATCATGTGATCTATTTGGAATTACTGCTACATCCCAGCCATACTCTTTACTCTTTAAAGTACAACCTATTAGTGTTAATTTATCAACTATTTCATTATCAGCTAAATTTCTTTTTTCAAATTGATCGTTAATTATTAATGGACCAAGAATTTTATGTATTCGATTTCTCCTTAGTTTAATAAATATATCCTCATTACTTATTAAATTGGAAGTATTGATGATCGGTGAATTAATAGAAAAATATTCTTCTAAAAGATTAATTGCCCTTGTTACTGCACTTATTGTATTTTTTGATGAAATCCCTTTTTCGTACCTGCTGCTAGATTCTGTTCTTATGCCTACCGCCTTTGAAGATTTTCTTATAGTAACTGGATTAAAAACAGCGCCTTCAAGGTAAATAGATGAGGTAGTATTATTTACAGAAGTCTCTAAACCGCCTATCACCCCAGCAATTGCTACAGGTTTATCACAACAAGTAATAACTGTGATATTTTCATTTAAGTCATATTCTTTACCATCTAAACAAATAAGGCTTTCATTAACCCTTCCTTTTCTTACAGAGAAATCGTCTGGAGAAACTTCCTTGCCAATTAAGTTTGATAGCTTATCTTTATCAAACGCATGCAAAGGTTGACCTTGTTCTAAAAGAATATAATTTGTCAAATCAACTAGAAGATTAATAGACTTTATACCTGATTTTTCTATACGGTCTTTAAGCCAATTTGGCGATAATTCTTCTCCACTTACTCCATCAATACAGCTTATTGTATAAATGCAATCAGATTCTATAGCCTCTGTACAAAGATTTATTCCCTTAAGTAAATTAATACTGTATTTATGGTTTAATTCTGGAAAATTTAAGGTTGATTCTAAAAGGGCAGAAATTTCACGGGCTATACCAATAACAGACATTCCGTCAGGTCTATTAGCTGTAATGGCTAAATCATATATAAAATCATTTAATTGAAGCAAGTCAGACGCTGGAGTGCCCAATTCATGTTTTAAGGCTAAATCTTCATCAATGATGTTTATACCTTCGCTAGACTCCTCTAAACCCAGTTCCTGCAATGAACATATCATTCCTTCACTCATGACTCCTCTAATTTCACTTCTTTTAATAGTTAAATCAACTGCGTTTAATTTCGCGCCAACAGTAGCAACATAAACATAAATATTTGGTTTAATATTGCACGCACCACAGATAATTTGTAAATTCTTTGAAGTACCAATATCAACTTGGCAAATTGAAAGTTTGTCCGATCCTTCATGTTTTAAAACAGATAATACCTTACCTAAAACAACACCATTTACATTTTCTGAACAATCTTCTAATGATTCAACCTCAAATCCACCAATAGACAATTTCTCAGAGAGATCTTCAGGAGTAGAAGTAATTTCTACTAAATTTTTCAACCAATTTTGAGAAACTTTCATATATATTTTTTAATCAATGATGATAAAAGAAATGAGTATATCTTCAAAAAAGTTTGTTGAAGATGTACAATAGAAAATTATACAATAAAGTATTAATTAAAATGGCCAAAAAAGGGACAAGAGTTGTAGTGACCCTGGAATGTACTGAAGCTAGGACAAGCACAGATCCTAAGAGATCAAATGGTGTCTCAAGATATACTACTGAAAAGAATCGTAGAAATACAACTGAAAGATTAGAACTAAAAAAGTTTAATCCTCATTTAAACAGAATGACAATTCACAAGGAAATTAAGTAATCAAATTAAATCATGCCTAATTCAATTTTTAAAAAACAATTATCACCTATCAAACCTGGAGATCCTATTGATTATAAGGATGTAGAATTACTAAAAAAATTCATAACTGAGAGGGGAAAAATACTCCCAAGAAGGATGACAGGTTTAACTTCTAAGCAACAAAGAGATCTTACATTAGCTGTAAAAAGAGCCAGAATTGTAGCTCTTTTACCCTTCGTAAATCCTGAAGGATAGTTTCATATTGATTTATAGTTGGCACTATAATTAATTGTTCAAATATTTGAAAGATTTAACTAATTTAAAAACATATATTATTGACTCTGATGATCCACATGAAGTTGATGATGCCATTTCCTTAGAGATAAAAGAAGGAAATAAAAAACATTTATGGATACATATTAGTAATCCATGCAAACTCTTTTTGCATGACTCTCATGTTGATTTAAATGCAAGAAAGAGAAATAGCAGTTTATATTTAATTGATCAATATATCCCAATGCTTCCTAAAGATATTCTTGAAAAGGCAAATCTAGCTCAAAATAAAGTTTCAGAAACTATTAGCGCAGCAATAGAATTCAATGACGATGGATCAATAAGTAAATATGAAATAGCTGAAGCGATAATAAAACCAAAATATCAATTAACATATGAAGATGCAAATGAAATATTAGAATTAGAACCTAAAGAAGAAATAGAATTAATTGAGATTAAAAATTTATTAGAAAAAAGTATTACATTCAGAAAAAAACAAGGAGCAATTATTTTTGAAAGTGCTAATAATAAAATTAAATTATATGAGGATAGGATTATACTAACTAAATTAGAGAAAACATTATCACAAATTATAGTTGCAGAATCAATGATATTAATGGGTTATGTAACAAGTTTATTTATAAATAAATATAATTTAGCGGCTGCATTTAGGATTCAGAAATTAAACTGCAATCCATCAGAAATACTTAATAAATATATAGATAGTGAAATTAAATATATATTACTAAAACAATATATGGGGAAAAGTTATATAACAACTAAACAAGGAACCCATGAATCATTGGGCCTAAAAATGTATCTACAATGTACTTCACCATTAAGAAGATACCTAGATCTAATTATACAAAGACAAGTATATAATAAACTCAACAATTATGAACCTCTTAGTATATCAACGATATCAAAGATTATAGAATATTCAAAAAGTAGACAAATAGAGAATAATAATATTTTTAAAAATGATAAACTTAAGTATTTAAAATTATTTTTTCAAAATGAAAAAAAACCTTTTTTTAAAATAATATTTGTTAAGTGGATTAATCATAAAAAAAATATAGCTTTGGTTTATTTTAAAGATTATTCACTAGAAGTACTTATTACTCTTTTTGTATCAATAGAAATATATAGTAATAAAATATATAAAGTTAAATATATTAATAATGATAATAATCTTTTAGAGTTTATTTATTAATAGAATTATAAATATAATAGGTTGTTATTAGTTTAAAAAATATCTGTTAGTATTAATAAAAAAGCTTTATGACTTTTGTCATTACTACACCTTTATACTATGTTAATGATAAACCTCATTTAGGAAGTGTATATACAACAATAATTTGTGACTCAATAGCTAGGTATAAAAGGCTGGTAGGTGAAGATGTTATGTTCATCACAGGTGTTGATGAACATGGCTTAAAGATACAAAGAACAGCTATTGAAAAGGGTATTGAGCCAAAATCACATTGTGATGAGGTCTCAGAAATCTTTAATATTAATTGGAATAATTGGAATATATCCTTTGATAAATTTATAAGGACAAGCTCAAAAAAACATGAATTTGTTGTTAATGAATTTTATGAAAGAGTAAAAGCATCAGATGATATCTATATGGGAGTTCAAAAAGGTTGGTATTGTGTCGGTTGCGAAGAATTTAAAGATAATCCAGAAAACTCAGCAACATATAAGTGTCCCATTCATCAAAAAAATCTTGAATGGAAAAATGAAGAGAATCTCTTCTTTAGACTTTCAAAATATCAAAAAGAAATTGAGAAAATAATTAACGAACCTTCTTTTATAGAGCCAATAGAAAGAAAGAATGAAATTGCAAATTTTGTTTCTAGAGGTTTAAAGGATTTTTCAATTTCAAGAACAAATGTCTCATGGGGAATTCCTGTACCAGGTCACGATAACCATACCTTTTATGTATGGTTTGATGCTTTACTTGGATATGTGAGTGCCATTAGCTCTGATGCGACAGATTATTCATTGGAAAAATCAATTAATGGTGGATGGCCCGCTGACATTCATTTAATTGGTAAAGATATACTTAGATTCCACGCTGTGTATTGGCCTGCAATGCTCATTTCTGCAAATATGAAAGTTCCTAAAAAAGTTTATGGGCATGGATTTCTTACTAGAGAAGGCCAAAAAATGGGCAAAAGCTTGGGAAATGTACTCGACCCTGACTTATTGCTTTCCAAATATGGAAATGATCCTGTAAGGTGGTATCTCATTAAGGACATATCACTAGGAAATGATGGAGATTTCCAAGACAAAAGATTTGTTGACATTATCAACAATGACTTAGCTAATACAATTGGTAATTTATTAAATAGAACATCATCTATGTCTAGAAAATGGTTTGATAATAAAGTGCCAAATAATGAAAAAATATTAAGTAAAAATAAATTAGAGAGTTATGCAAAAATTGCAGTTGAAAAATATATTCATAACTTTGATATATACAAATTAGATCTAGCAGCTAATGAAGTGCTCAGCCTTGCAAATAATACAAATTTGTATTTGAATGATAATCAGCCTTGGTTGCTAATAAAAGAAAAAGATAATCTCCCATTAGTTAAAGAAATTATTTATAACGTATTAGAAAGTACTCGAATAATAGGATTACTATTACTACCTTTATTGCCCGAATTATCTAAAAAAATTAATTATCAACTTGGTTCTATATACAGTGAAGAAATTCCCTGGAAAAAACAATTAAGTTGGGGATTATTAGTTAGCAATTCAATTCTTCCTAAACCCACTCCAATCATAAATAAACTGGAGTATGAGCAACATTTATAGATTAATAATTTTCTTTCCATTTTTCATTCTTGGCTGTGCACCAAATGTAATTGATGAAAATAAAGTAATACAAAAAATAGATACTTTAGATATGAATATTTTCTCTAAAAGTGGAGATAAAATTTATTCAATTACCAGTCCAAATTCAAGTTATGACAATATTGAATTAAAATTTGAATTAAAAAAACCCATCATTAATATTTTCAATGGGGGGAAAACTAAATATATTATTAGTTCTGAAAAATCTACATTAACAAACAACAATAAAATCCTTAATTTAAAAGGGAATGTCAAATTAAAAACCCTTAAAAAAGATGAGGATATCTTATATGCTGATAATTTTATTTGGAATATAGAAAAGAGTAACTATCTATTAATGGGCAATATAAGATTTGAAAATCAAAATATTATTTTAAATTCAGAAAAAGCCATATTGGGTTCAGATAATATAATTGAATTTTTCAATCCAGTAAAGTATGTAATCAAGGATGAAAATAATGATAATAAGTATGAAATAAATTCAGAAAATGCTTACTATAATTTAAATACTGAATCAGTAAGTTTCAAAGCAAATGATAAAAGAGTTAAGTCTATAATTTATTTTTAAATATTATTTTTTGAAAAAATATTATTAATTTTTTTCGACCAGTTATTTATCCATTTTTCGTCAGACTTTGTAAAACACTTAGCACTCCAGCCTCCTATCAATATAAAAGACTTATTATTTATAGGTACAACTAAGATAGATGGAATGTTGGCACAAAAATTAAAAAATTCATCTTTTCCTGGGTAAAATTTCGTGTTTGCCAAAGATATTAATTTCATATCTTTAATAGATCTCAGACAAGTTTCCCCAGGTTGAAAATCATTATTTGAAGTAATTCCTCTTCTCAATATATTCGTGCCATCATTGTGGATTAATATAGTTGCTGCGGCTGTCGAAGTTAATATCGCTTCAGAACCCCATGCAAGTTCATCAATAACTTCACCAGGAATGTTTTGATCGAAAATAAACTTATTTTCTCCTTTTAAATCTGCTTTTTCACCAGCTAACGGTTCGAATTGTTTAAATAAAAAACCTATTAAAATAATAATTAATGAAGCTATTGCAGCTAATACTTGTGCTCTTTCAAGCTCAGGAGTAATTGTTTCTATTGAAATGAAATTTGCTATCTGAAAAATAAAGAGTATTGCACCAACTAATATTAATGATTTCCCATTAAATCCCATATATTAGATATGTTAATTCTATTTAAATTATGCAAATATTATATTGTTTAGGACATTTAAATTTACTCAATCATTTGGTTTTTAATATATAATTAATCAAAACCTCTTAAAATGAAACTAAACATCAATAAATATATACTTTCGTTTATCCTTTCAAGCTTGATATTTATACTTATTCCTTCCACTACATACGCAAAAGAAATTAGTAGTATAAATAATTTTTTTGGCATTACTCAGCAGAATAATATTACAAATTACGAAAAGAGTCAGCCTTCATCTATTGACAACCCTGTAGTGGATCCGAATTTTAATACTATGAGATCAGAAGATACTGATAGTTCAACTGCAACTTACATAGTAATTGGCTTGTTAATTGCTGCCACAATTATTCCCTTGGCAACATGGTGGTATTTCTCTAAATAACAGAGAATTTATGAATGCCAAGAAATCGAATATCAAAGATTTTTTATCTAATATTATTTTCATCACAGGAGGAACAAAAAGTGGTAAAAGTGAATTCGCAGAGCACTTAGCAAAGGAGATTAAAGAATTATCATATGTTGCCTTGTCAGAAAAAAATATTGATGATAAAGAATGGCAAGAAAAAATTAACCTACATCAAAAAAGAAGGCCAAAAGATTGGAAATTAATAGAAACGACAGATCTATTAAATACATTAAGTAAGGAAGATGGTCCATTATTAATAGATTCCATTGGCGGATTTGTTATGGAAAGTATTGGGAAAGAACATAATGAGTGGTCAACTATGATGAATTTACTAACAAGTCTTTTAATGAAAAGAAAAAGCCTAACATTTATTGTTGGAGAACAAGTTGGCTGGAGTTTGGTCTCTGAATATAAAATTGGTAATACTTATATTGAAAGGATAGGCGAACTTCAAAAGAGAATAACCAAAATATCAAAAGATAATTGGCTGGCAATAAATGGTAGAGCAATCAAAATAGATGAAATAAGTATAGAAATACCTACTTAGAATTGGAAGTCGCTCTTTTTGAACCTAGAATCCCACAAAATACTGGTAATATAGCCAGATCATGTGCTGCCTTTAATATTCCTTTAAATCTTATAGAGCCCTTAGGTTTTAAACTTGAAGATAGATATTTAAAAAGAGCAGGATTAGACTACTGGCCCCTTGTTACTGTTAATAAGTATGGAAATTTTGATAAATTTTTAGCGTCAAAAGAAACAAAAAGATTAATTTCTTTTAGTAAAAAAAATGGGATATATTTAAAGGATTTTAAATTTAAGCATGATGATATATTGCTATTTGGGAGAGAAGATTCAGGATTACCAGATTGCATTATTGATAAAAGTGACTTTTTAATATCAATATTTATGCCAAATTTACAAACAGAAAACAATGATCAAAAAGGTGTTAGGAGTCTAAATCTTTCAGTTGCATGCGGTATTGCTATATATGAGGCCCATAAACAAATATATTTTCAAAATAGTAATTAAGTACAACCAATGCCTTAGAATATTCTCATGTCTCGGTAGCTCAGCTGGTTAGAGCGGCGGATTCATAGCCCGCAGGTCGCGTGTTCAAGTCACGCTCGAGACATTTTCAATACTTTTGGATTTAAGAACTTAGGTGAAATTATTAATTGACTTAAATTAACATAAAAAATATTCTTAACTCACTCAGTACAGTCTTAGATCAAATGTAAATTTAAATATTTATTGTATTTATATTATTTTATTGCTATTTTTTTAAAGCGGACTAAGGTTCATATCTCCACGAGGATTTAGTCCGCTGCATTTTAAAGACTCAATTTAATTAAGATTCATCTTTATGAAATTGATTTATATAATTTCGTAAATATTTATTATTGCTTAATTGCTTAATTTCAAAATATTATTAAATAACGATCACATATAAAAATTATAGGTGTGACACTATTTATTCAAAAATATTGTTATTTCGCTTCATAACTTTCTTGAAATACTTGAACTCAATAAATTCATGCATCATTTTGATATCATCTAACAATACTTTTTTATTAATTATGTATTCGTCGCCATTACCTGCAGATTTATTATTTTTAGAAAAAGTTTCATGTTTAAATGAAAAATTGATGAAATCATTTTTAAAATTAGTATTTGAACTAAAAGATTCATTTAATACTCCTCGAGACCTTAATGCTTCTTCGACCAATAGACCTGTAACTTTTGACTGACTGAATTCATTAGCTACACACAATTTTTCAATAATTTCATGAACTTCTTCACTTGGCAAATAACCAATTCTTTTCCTCGGAGAGGGCATAATTAAAAAAATTAGTGTCACACTTGCATATTACAAGTGTTGCACTATATTTGATTTAAGTCAACTAATTTTTGCCATGCATATTTTAATATTTCCTGCCGGATTTATTCTTTGGTATCTAGCTTATGAAGCAAAACCCATTATTAATGATGAAGTAACCCATTATTGGGAAGAGAAAAATACAATTAAAAGAAATAAACTTTTAAATATAATCAACGAAAGCTTTTAAAACTAACTGTCAATAGATTTTGACCATTCCTTGTGCTTGTAATCCAGATCTGAGATTAACCGTTTTTGATAAGTGAATTTGAGTTGATTTTCATTAAGAGATTTTTTTGTGATAATCATCTCTTTAGAGAAAAAATCAGGAGTGTTAGAACTACTTATTTTTTTTTTGAATTCCATATAAATAATTGATCTATTTTTTTTATATGATTCAAAAGGTAATAGTCTTAATATTTTTATATTCTTTTTATATTTCCTTAATATACATTTTTAGCATGTTTGTAAAAAATATAAGTTTATCAAATAAAAACAGCTATATTTAAACAAAATAATGCTTTACTATGAATCTTAAGGAGAGAGGGATTACTGTTGGAGATTTGCTTATTTTATTTATGATAATCATCACTTCTACAATATTAATTAAATCATTTAGAGATGATAAGAAAACAACACTTAATTTTATTAATCAAGAGAAAGTTTTTTATAAAACTCATAATTAATTATTTTAACTATTATTTATCTTGCTTTATCTTGCATTTAAATTTCAAGTTTATTATTAACAAACAAGAACTTTCTTTATTTTAAATATTTTGATGAAATGATTTAGAACTTTCCCACTGCAAATTATCCTTTAAATCATTGATATCATTTGATATTGAAACCAAATTAGCCATTTGAAGAATTTGAGTTTTATTTAACCTATTAATAGCAATAAGTTTATTAAGCATTTCTAAAACAGATCTATCATTAATATTCATTGTTTGTATAAAAAAACTATTATCATCAATGCACATACTTTATCTTACAATTTTATAATTTACTCTTTAAATTTCATAATATATTCAATGCTAAATATAAAATCTTACCTTAACTAAAAATCATAAACTCACTTTTTTATAAATTCGTTTATTGTAAAAGAAAAAAATGAAAAAAAATTCTAGAAAAGAATACCTTAGTAAAGATGAAGTTAATGAGATGATTGAATCAGCTATCAGAAGACATAATAGAAGATCCACAATTATTTCAAGTGTGCTTGGCTGGATACTAATAGGTGGTTACTCATTTGGACTTTTTCATGTAGTACAAAACGTCTAATCAAGTTCTCTCATAAATCAGAACAAGTCAGATGTTAAATTAAGATAAGATATAGAATTTATTTATGAGGGAATATATAGAAGAAAACTTAATAGTTATCCGTAAATATTTAAAAAAACGAAGAAAGGTTATATCAAAGTTGAATAATTCTTCAATAATGGAGGAATTTAAAGAATGGAGTAAAGATCCAATACCGGAAAAAGAATCAATATGGACTTTACCCGACTTAACTAGCTGTGAAAGATTAGAAAATTTTTGTCGCTCAATCAAAAAGGAAATAAAATAAGTTTTTAATTGCCTAGTTGTATGTGATTTACTTTTAAGTAATAAAAACCAGCAAATCCGACTATATTTAATATTACAACGAAAATCCAAGCTCCAATTGGCTGGTCGGGATCGAACTTTTTTATTTTAATTTTATCCTTTAATCTTTCAATATATTTTGCCATAATTAAAAATACTAAAAAGGATAATATTCATTATAGAGATTGGGATTTAAACGAATCTAAAATAAAAAAAAATTTCTTTTAATGCAAATTTTTATTATCATGTCTGTTAATTGGATATTTAATTAATTCTTTCTTGAGATTTTTTAAGAGTTTGCTATGGTTCAAAATGGTAAACTTTCTAGTAAAAGAGTAATGCCAATTCATTTTATAAAAAAAAAACTTGCTAATTTATAATTAATAAAATTATAATGCTTATTACGGTCATTCAGACCATAAATAATTTAATTAAGGACAAATTTTTTCATGAGCTTAAGAGTTGGCCAAGAAGCACCAGACTTTAGTGCTACAGCAGTATATGATCAAGAGTTTAAAGAGATTACACTTTCAGGTCTAAGAGGTAAATGGGTTGTTTTATTCTTTTACCCTTTAGACTTTACATTTGTATGTCCAACAGAGATCACTGCATTTAGTGATAGATATCAAGATTTCTCAGCACTTAATACTGAAATACTTGGTGTATCAGTTGACAGCAAACACTGTCATCTAGCTTGGATACAAACTCCAAGAAATGAAGGTGGAATAGGTGATATTAATTACCCATTAGTTTCTGACTTAAAAAGAGAAATTTGCCAGGCCTACAATGTTCTTAACGATGATGGAGAGGCCGATAGAGGTTTATTCCTTATCAATCCCGAAGGAGTAGTTATGCATACGACAGTTAACAAGGCTCCTGTTGGTAGAAATGTTGATGAAACACTAAGGATTCTTCAAGGTTATCAGTACGTTGCGGCAAACCCAGATGAAGTCTGTCCAGCAAACTGGACCCCTGGGGAGAAAACAATGTTAGAGGACCCCAAAGGTAGTAAGGAATATTTTTCTGCGCTATAGAAGGATTAGAAACTTCTAACTAAGATTTGAGTAATAAATAATTATAAAAAAATAAAAAATAATCATATTCAAAAGGGGGAATACATCCCCTTTTTTGGGTTTGTTTACGGTCCAATCGCTTAGATTAGTTTTATATGATAAAAATGACCAAGTAAAATAAGAGATTTCTATAATTATTAAGATAAAAATATTAATTAGATTTAAATCATTGAAACTAAAATATCTATAAATATGAAACTTATCATCAACATAAATATTATTAATTTGAAAATACCAAAGGTAAAAAGAATTCATAATAAAACTTAGCAATATTAATTTCTTAATTAAAAACCTAGATTTCTTTAAAATTAATAAGATAGAATTTAAAATTATAAATAAACTAATCTGAAAAATATTCGGTTTTGGTAAATTTAGTTCTTCAAAGAATATATTACATGAAAGATCAAAAGTTATTAATATATAATCAATTATAAAGTACGAAAGTAATATCAAATTTATTGCTACTAAGAATAATAGTCCTTTACCCTTAATAGTATTTTTACTAATAATTTTATTATTATTAAAAGTATAGTATGTATAATTGTTTAAAGAGTTTAAACAAACCAGGGAGGGGCATATCATACCGCTCAAATAATAAAGAACTGAATAAAACGAGATATTATTAATATTGAATAGATACAAATTAAACCATTGTTTTTGTACTAATGGGAGAATAAGTAAGAATGAAATTGTAAATAAGAATTTTGTTATATTGTTTTTAATTATCAAGATAATATTATATTTTTAATTTAACTTAAAACAATTAAATCAAACTTTCAAGAATTTAGAAGTTATTAATTTAAATACTTTTTTATCTACAGTTTCTTTATTTAGAAGTATGTCAGCTAATTTATCTAGTAAGACTCTATTTTTTTTCAAAATTTGTATTGAATTGTTTAATGATATTTTAGAAATCTTTATGATTTCATTATCTATTCTAGAACTAGTATTTTCTGCTATGAGTGGCTTTCTTGTAAATAATCCATCTCCCAAAAACATTTCATTATTATCAGAATCCATTGCAATTGGACCAATAATTGAAAATCCATATTTTGTAACCATTTCTCTTACAATCTTAGTCGCAAAAGAGATATCGTTTATAGAGCATTGAGTAATTTCATTTTCACCAAAAACAATAGTTTCTGCTGCTCTTCCTGCTAGAGCAATTTCAATTTTTGAAAATAATAATTTTTTTGAAATCAAGCCACTAGATATTACATCTTCGTCAGGACATATTTTTGTATATCCTCCTAGAGACCCAGATCTAGGCAAAATTGTGATTTTATCAACTGATTCAATCCCATTTCTAACAGCAGATACAATTGCTCTGCCTACTTCGTTGTAAGCAATTATTTTCTTCATATTTGGAGAAGTTATTAAAGAACTTCGAAGTCCAATTGTAATTTTGTCAAGAGCATTTTCTATATGCAGATCACTGATTAATTTGGATTCATCTCTTGCACAATGAATAGCACTCTCGTTCATCAAATTTGCAAGATCTGCCCCAGAAAATCCAACTGTTCTAGAAGCCCAATATGCTAAGTCAACTTCGCTTGAAAGTGGTTTTGAAAGTGCATGTACTGAAAGAATTTTTTTTCTTCCATCTAAATCAGGGAGCATAACTTCTATTTTTCTATCAAATCTTCCAGGTCGTAATAATGCTGCATCCAAAATATCTGGTCTATTTGTTGCCGCTAAAACAATAATCCCTGAATTATCAGCGAAACCATCTAATTCAGTTAGAAGCTGATTAAGGGTTTGTTCTCTTTCATCATTTCCACCTCCGATCCCAGACCCTCTTTGCCTACCAATAGAATCAATTTCATCAATAAAAATTATACAAGGAGATTTTTCTTTAGCCTTAATGAAAAGCTCACGGACACGGCTTGCGCCAACACCAACAAAAAGTTCTACAAATTCAGATGCAGATATTGAGAGAAAGGGGACTCCTGATTCACCAGCGATTGCTTTAGCCAATAATGTTTTACCTGTTCCAGGAGGGCCGATTAAAAGTACTCCTTTAGGAACTTTTGCCCCTAGATTTTCAAATTTTTTGGGTTCTTTCAAAAAAGTTATAACCTCTTTTAATTCTTCAGCTGCCTCAGGAACACCGGCGACATCATCGAATCTCGTTTCTACGTCATCAATAGTTACAAATTTAGCTTTACTTTTGGTAAAACCAAAGGCCCTAGAGGCTAATTTTGATGTACTCCTCAATATTAGAACTAAAGCTAATATAAAAATCAGTAAAAGGGTGATTGAAGCAAACGAATTAGCAGCTGAGGCTTCTTTTCTACTATTATTGACTGTAAGTTCCACTTTATTTTCAGTAGCCTTTTCAAGGATTAACTGATCGTTGTAAAGGATAGGTATTTTAAATTTGTCACCATTTTTATATAAAACATCAATTTCTCTCTGTCTTGGATAGTAAAATATTGATTCTATTTTTCCCGCCTCTATATCCTCTAGAAGATCCGAATAACTTGATTTAGAATTGGAATAAGAAAATTTAGATCTGAACACTAATCTTTATAAGTTATTAATAAAGCATATATGCTTATTTAAAAAATGGACGTATATAAACAAAATATACTCAAAAGTTTTGGAGATAACCAGTTAAAGGTTATATTATTATAAGGAAATAAAGAAACAGAATGGCTGTACCAAAGAAGAAAAAATCAAAAAGCAAAAGAAACCAAAGGCATGCTGTTTGGAAAGGAAAAGCAGCAATAGCAGCACAAAAAGCAATATCTTTAGGTAAATCAGTTTTAACTGGTAAAGCTCAAGGATTTGTTTACCCTATAGAAGAAGAAGAAGAAGAATAGCTTTTAAGATCCTAATTTAAATGCCTCTAGTATAATGGCATAAATTGCGCCTATTCGTAATTTATCAACCACGGACCAAATATCATAAAATTTTGAAGATGGTGAAGGCTTAATTCTAATAATAATTTCAATGAAAACAATAATTATCGGAACCATAATTAACTCATTTTTGCCTTCAGATATGAATTTTGTAACAAAATTTGCGAACAAAAAATAACCTGTCAAAACAGAAATTAAGCTAATAGATTTAGACCTCCAAGTATCACTTAGAAAACCAAAAAGCAATTTATTTAGTTGGTAGGTAATTCTTGAAAAATTAGTTTTTTGCATCACTAACAGACGTTAAATAATCACTTAGGAAGGTATGGTCAACATATGATTTTTTTAGTTTAGGGCCTTTAATAACGTTTGCCACATTATTCTCATCACCAAGACTGTCTAAAATACAATCTAATCTAATATTTTCCTCAAGAACTATTGGAATATTTGAAGGAATAAAAATTGTCGGCAAGTTAGCTGCTAAAGAAGATTTCAATCCTGGATTAGAATCTTCGAAAACTATTGAGTTATTTTCTTTGATACCACTTAATTGAATTGCCTTAAAATAAGGTATTGGATCTGGTTTCTTTAATTCAACGTCATCACTTGAAATAATGAACTCAAAGGGATTGAAGCCATTAAATAGATATTCAAGAAGTAAATCAACTTGCTTTCTGGAACTTGAAGTAACAATAAATTGTCTTACTTTTTTTTTATGTAATTCGTTTATTAACCTAAAAACACCAGTTTTAAATTGCACGGTATTTCTTTTTATTATTTCTAGATAATGAAGCTGTTTTTTTTCATGTATTTTTATAATTATATCTTCAGAAAAGTCATCATTAATTGATTTGGAGTAGTAAGCAATTCTATTCTTGCCCCCATTTATCCTCAAGAGCTCTATGTATTTTTTTTCATCCCAATACCATTTAATACCAAGGTCTTTAAAAGCATTATTAAAAGCAGGTAAATGAGCTTCTAATTCAGTATTTGCTATAGTTCCATCTAAATCCCAATAAACACCTTCGAGATAAGCCACCAAAGAGAATTTTTATCTACGGTAAAATACAAGAGCAATTATTGCTGGTCCTGCTAGCGCAACTACAGCTAAAGGAATAAGTGTTGCCATGATTAATGAATATGTTTTGTGATACTATTTTTACAAATAAATGATCGAACTGTACTGATACGTAACAAGATTGAATTAAATTATGAAATCATGGACATGTATAGAGAATTGCGGCGCATGTTGTAAATTCAACTTGGAAGAAAGGAGTGGTTTAAAAGAAAAACTTAATCACGAAGATATAGCTTTAATAAATTCAATGACTGCTAAAGACGGTTGGTGTAAGAACCTGGACAGAGAAAATAAAAAATGCTTAATTTACGACAGTAGACCTCATTTTTGTAGAGTAAATGAATTTTCAACTAGATTTAAAGAATATCTGAAGTCCGGCGATAAATTTCTTATAGATTGCTGTGAACAACATATTTCATCAAATTATGGATATCGAAGTAAAGAGATGAAAAGTTTTAAAACAGCCGTTTCAAAAAAATGAATAGTAAATTGGAAAAACAAGAAAACAAAATAGAGAAAAGTTTCTTGTCTATATTCATTACAACTTTTACAACAATTTTTATTGCTGAACTTGGAGATAAAACGCAGATAGCAACGCTCATGCTTTCTGCTGAATCCGGAAAGCCAATAATTGTCTTTCTTGGAAGTTCTCTAGCATTGATAAGCTCTAGTATTGTGGGTGTCCTAATAGGAAAATGGTTATCAAAAAAAATATCTCCAAGTAGATTTGCATTATTTACTGGAATTTTAATGATAATAATAAGTGTTTTTTTAGCTTATGATACTTATAAACAATATTTATAAATGGTTTTAAGTTTATTACTTTCGACATTTCTAACTGTTTTTATTGCTGAATTAGGTGACAAAACTCAACTAGCCACCTTAACTATAAGCGGCACGTCTAATAAACCATTAGCTGTTTTTTTAGGATCTTCTTCTGCACTTGTCTTTGCAAGTTTACTAGGAGCTTTGACAGGTGGATCTATTTCAAGTTTTTTACCAGAAGTGGCTCTTAAATCTATAGCCTCAATAACATTTTTTATAATTGGCATAAGGCTTTTGATTAACTCATTCGTTATCGACAATGAAGAAAAAGAAGACAAAGATAATAAATAGTTCTAAGCTTGTATAAAAGATGTAATAATAGATATATATCCTAAATAACTTATAGGTATACATCTATAACATGTTCACAACATCTTCAATAATTGATAATTTAAATCAGTCAGAAGGTTTAGAATATAAAAAATTATGCAAATCTTTAAAAATCACTAAAAAATCTGATAAAGATAAATTAGAAATCGCTCTAACAGCCCTAGAAAAACTTGAAATTATTAACAAAAATGAAGATAATAAATATACCTTTATAAAAGATAGCAGTCACATTGTCGCTAAAATAAGATGTAGCAGTAAAGGGTATTGCTTTGCCGTAAGAGAAAAAAATAAAGAAGATATCTACATTAAAGAAAATCTGCTTAATTATGCTTGGAATGGTGATAAAGTTTTAGTCAGGATACTTAAAGAGGGGTATAGAAGAAGATCACCTGAAGGAATAGTCGATTGTATTCTTGAAAGATCAAATCAGATTCTTCTTTCTAAAGTTGAGATAATAAATAACAATGCATATGCTATTCCTATTGATGATAGGATTCTCTCTAAAATAAAACTTCCAGAAGACGATAAAAAATATAACTATAATCCAGAATATAAAAACATAGTTAAGGTAGAGATTGATAGTTTTCCTATAGGTCAAGACGAGGGGTTAGGGCATGTTTTAAAAGAATTACAACTTAATGATAATGAGGAACTAGATACTGATTTTGTTTTATCTAAAAGCAACATTATTAATTTTAGTAATAAAAACATCATTGAATCTAAGAAACTAGAAAAAAGGGAAAGAATTGACTTATCAGATAAAAATTCATATTTGTTTAGAAGTTGGGATTCTGACAATTCACCAATGCTCCCAATCATTCAAATAGAACAAGATAAAGGTAAATGTACAAAATTATGGATTCATACAAATAGTGTTGCAGAAAGACTAGAACTAAATAGTAAAAATTCTTTAGAGATATTTTTTAACGGATCTGAGTCATATCCTTTATTAAACAAATGGCAAAACTATCTCAGTGAGAACATAAGAAAACACTCTGAATTTAAATTAGGAGAAACGAAAGAAGCAATAAGTCTTTGTATGCATTTGAATAGTGATAACGAAATTACAAAATGGTCATTTCATCTTACTTTAGTAAAGTGTTCATTAATCGTTAGAAGTGAACACACTGAAGCACTTCTATCTAGGAAAAGTAAGACTAGAATTACTTCTCGATTATTAAAACCTATCAAGGACCATATCGAAGAATTAGAAAAAATATTAGAAATTTCAAAATCACTTAGGAAAAAACATCTTCTGGAAGGAAAAGTTGAAATTCCTACTCCAATAAATAAAATTGGATCACTAGATGAATTTTTTATTCATAACCCAGCTGAATACTCTAAAGGATATTTTGAGCCTCTAAAAAAAGAAGATTGCCAAACATATCTTGCTCCAATTTTGTACGAAGGGAATTCAATATGGTTCAAACATTCAAATCAATACGGATTAAAAAGCGCAGGGTACATCTCAAAGGATTTGGACTATATAAATGTAAATGAAATCATTAAATATTCAGAATTTATCGGCAATAATTTAGAACTAAATGAAGATGGTAATTTAACTTTTAGTCAAATACTTAAATTATGTGATGATGATAATAAAAAAAGAATACTACATAAACTTTTAATAAATGAATTTAAGGAAAATGAAATAAGCTTACATTTTAAAGATTCAGATAATAATGATTCAGATAAAATATTTATTTCTCCATGGACAATGCCAGGATATGACTTGACAAATCTTTTGAACCAATACTGTATTTTAAATATGATAATTAATGGCAAGAAATCAAAGAAAAATAATTTTAAAGATGTAAATATAATGGAGAATAATTCAATGGAGCACATAAATTGGAATATATTTAATTCATCAATTTCAAAGAACATCGATACACTACTGAATAAATTTGTTATAGATAAACTTAAAGAAGAAAAAAACAAAATAAATCAATATAAATCAAATATGATAAGTATTAAGAAAGTAAGAGAAGCAGAAAAACTTCTCGGAAATACTTATAGCGGCACTATATTATCAGTACAAAGTTATGGCTTTTTTGTTGACATATCCGAACTCAATGTGGAGGGCTTAGTCCACGTCAGTACACTTAATAATGATTGGTACGAATACAGATCAAGGCAAAATTTATTGATTGGAAGGAAATCTAAGAAATCATATAAAGTTGGAGACGAAATAGTCGTAAAAATTATAAAAGTAGATATTCTTAAATATCAAATTGATCTAGAGTTAACATAAAAAACTTTAAAAAATATTATGGAATTTTTAATACAAAAATAATTTGAAGAAAACTTTAAGTATGATTTTAAAAAATAAATTTAAATTATTAACGCTCTTTTTAATTGTAATATTACAAGTTTTATTATACACAAATAATAATCAGAAGAGTTCGTTTAGATATTTTAAATGGACTATACAAGAAGTAAGAATAGGTAAGTTGATAAGTATTTCTTTTTTTTCAGGTCTTATTATGAGTACCTTATTAAACGTCACAATTACTAGCTCCAGAAAAAATAACTTTGAATATATAGAAGAAAATTATGATCCAACTAATAATGAAGAAGAAATAAAATCAAATATTGATATCCCACCTCAAAGGGATATTAGAGATACTCAACCAACAATATCGGTTAATTACAGAGTAGTAAAAAATATGGAAGATAAAAATTTAAATAGAAATCAAAATTATTCAAATAGCCCTGTAAATAATGATGATTGGCAAGATGAAGAGGATGATTGGTAGGAGAAAAAATTTTTATATTTATGAAAAATAATTTTTTATTTATAATATGTGTAATATAATTTTTTTATGGAAGAAAATCTAGAACAAAATATTAAAGACGACAATGAAATACCTGACAAAACTAATGTATCTAAACCAAAGGAAACGGAATTATCTAAATCAGATAAAGATATCCCCAAGCCAAAAAAAGAACTTCCTATAGAAAAAAAACCATTCCAAGAATTTGTTAATGAACATTTGATTCCTGCATTTATAGATGAGATAAATCAAAGAGGTTTAGAAATTAATTTTATTAATCTCAAAAATACTAATAGACCAATTGCCGGGGATAAATGTTGGGTAATAAATTGTGAAATAAAAGATATTTGCATATTTTGGCTTTCCTTTGAGAAGGAAGACATTAGTTCATTAAAAAGTATTTCATTATCGAAGCCAAATCAAGAGCCAAGCATTATAGAATCATTTTTAATCGACGAGAAAAGAATTACCCTTAAATTAATAATTTCAAGGGTACTGCAGAGATTAAACGGTCAAAAGCTTATAGGAGTTAATTGATTATAAAAGAATGACACCAAGTTAACTTTTCCCTCGAAAATACAAATCATAGTAAATAATAGTATTAATAAAACAGATAAAGATGTCTCAATCAACCATTGAATCTAAAAATAAAAAAGAAATAAATAATGGGAAGGTGCCCGCAAAGGAAACAATATTGTCCCCAAGGTTCTATACAACTGACTTCGAGGCAATGGAAAATATGGATTTATCAATAAACGAGGAAGAATTAGAAGCTATATGCGAAGAATTTAGGAAAGATTATAATAGGCATCATTTTGTAAGAAATAGTGAATTCGAAGGAGCTGCAGAAAAACTTGATCCTGAGACGAGAGAACTTTTTGTTGATTTTCTTGAGGGAAGTTGCACTTCAGAGTTTTCTGGTTTTTTACTTTATAAAGAGCTTAGTAGAAGAATTAAAGACAAAAATCCCCTTCTTGCGGAATGTTTCGCTCACATGGCCAGAGATGAAGCTAGACATGCAGGATTCTTGAACAAATCAATGAGCGACTTTGGATTACAGTTAGATTTAGGATTTTTAACAGCCAATAAGGATTACACTTATTTCCCACCAAGAAGTATTTTTTATGCCACATATTTATCGGAAAAAATAGGCTATTGGAGATACATAGCAATTTACAGGCATCTTGAAAAAAACCCAGATAGTAAGATTTTTCCACTATTTAATTATTTTGAGAATTGGTGTCAAGATGAAAATAGGCATGGTGATTTCTTTGATGCATTAATGAAAGCACAACCTCGCACAGTTAAATCATTAAGCCAAAAAATTACCATTGGGGGCTCTACCTTCACACATCCACTATTTGACTATTTCCATAGATTTAGATACTTTTTGAACAATCTTCCATTAACATCTAAGTTATGGTCTAGGTTCTTCTTACTTGCTGTATTTGCAACTATGTATGCAAGGGATTTGGGAATCAAAAAAGATTTCTACGCTTCTTTAGGATTAGATGCCAAAGATTACGACCAGTTTGTTATTAATAAAACAAATGAAACTTCTGCAAGAGTTTTTCCTGTAGTACTAGACGTTTATGATAAATCTTTTTATGGAAGATTAGATAAAATAGTCGATAATAATAAGATTCTTACCGATATTGCAAGCGATGATGGAAATAAAGTATTCAAAACTTTTAGGAAATTACCTAAATATTTATCAAACGGTTACCAATTATTAAGACTATACTTATTAAAGCCTCTTGATAGCAAAGATTTTCAACCTTCGATTAGATAATCTTTTATACAGAGTAGATTCATAAACTCAAATGCTTTCGTCACAAATCAAATCAAATGAAATTGTTTTTGGTAGTTGCAATAAAGATTTATTAGAAGAAATTATTTTCTATGGAATTGGACTTGGTGCTGATTTTGTTGAAATATTTTTAGAGAGTACCGACAATTCCAGTGTATTAGCTGAGGAGGATTTTATTACAAGTGTAAGTCCATCCTTTGGAAGGGGTGCTGGTATTAGAATCTTTAAAGAAAAAAAGGATGGATTTGTAAGTACAAATGATTTAACAAAGCATGGCTTGATGAGATCGGTATCTCAGGCTATTGAGATGTTAGACATAACAGACAACAAAAAAGAAGTATTTAACGGTTTAAATAAACATAGGGACTATGGTTTATCAAAGAAGAAATGGATTAATGAAGTCCCTTCAATTCATGAGATAAGTGAAAAACTTTTAGTCAGCACAAAGTCTTTAAAAAAAAATAATAAAATAATAACAAGAAAAGGAAGTTACTCAAGAAATCTGCAAGAAGTAATAATAGCCTCCAGCGACGGAACCTATGTCTCAGATATTAGGTTGCATCAAACAGTTGGACTCAACGTAATTGCTAGTGATGCTCAATATAGATCTAGTGGAAGTAGAAGATTTGGATCTTCAGGAATTCCTAGTGAATTCAGATTATGGGATCACGAAAAAGCAGCTAATGATGTGGTTGAAAGCTCAATGAATATGTTGTATGCAGATTATGTTGATGCTGGACAAATGCCTGTTGTATTAGCTAATAAATTTGGTGGCGTTATATTCCACGAAGCCTGCGGTCATTTACTTGAAACTACTCAAATTGAGAGAGGAACAACACCATTTGAGAATAAATTGAATGAAAAAATTGCACATGAATCTGTAACAGCAATAGATGAAGGGATATCAGAAGGATCCTTTGGTTCATTATCAGTGGATGATGAAGGTATGGAACCTGAAAAATCAGTTCTTATAAAAGATGGAATATTAAAAAAATTCATATCTGACAGGGCAGGTGAATTAAGAACTGGTCATAAAAGAACAGGAAGTGGAAGAAGACAAAATTATTCTTTTGCTGCAGCTTCAAGAATGAGAAATACTTATATAGCTAAAGGTGATTACTCCAAAGAAGATCTTATAAATAGTATTAGCGATGGTCTTTACTGCAAATCAATGGGTGGAGGCAGTGTAGGTGCTACAGGACAATTTAATTTTGCGGTAGAAGAAGGTTATCTAATTAAAAATGGTAAATTAACAAATCCAGTAAAGGGAGCAACTTTGATTGGTGAGGCTAAAGAAGTAATGCCAAAAATATCAATGTGCGGGAATGACCTTGAATTAGCACCTGGATTTTGTGGATCAATCAGTGGAAGTGTCAATGTAACTGTTGGCCAACCTCATATTAAGGTTGATTCAATCACTGTTGGTGGAAGATAGGATATGAATTCAAGAGAAATAACAACTCAAATTTCAGATGCGGCAGAATCTCTAAATCTAAGAAAATGGGATTATGGTGCAAGCTTTTCTAATGATTTCTCTGTTCAAGTAGATAAAGGAGAGGCTAAACAACTTAAGGCATCACAAAAGCAAATTTTAACTATAAGAGTTTGGAATCAATCTAATTTAGTTGGTATTACAACAACAAGTGATATTAGTGAATCTGGTATTAAAAAGGCTCTTAAGCAAGCAAATATAGCCTCTGATTTTGGCAATAAGAATGAAAGTACAGAATTTTCACCGCTATCGAAGGATCCTATTAAAGTTAAGGAAGTAAAAAAAAGAAATCCTGTTGGAATAAAAAAATTACTTACTCTTTTAAGAGAAGCGGAAGTAAAATTATTAAAAAGCCATGAATCCATAAAATCTGTACCATATAATGGTTTATCTGAGAGTTTTTTTGAGAGAGTTTATGCAAATAGTGATGGTGCCTTTCGAAGTTATTCCAAAAGTCAAGCTGCGCTATATTTATATGCAAGAGCAGAAGAAAAAAATAAGAAACCTCGTAGTTCAGGTTCCATAAAACTTGGATACGGAGTTGATGATATAGATATAGAGTCGTGTATTAGAGAGGCTTCAAATAAGACAATTTCTCACTTAAATTATTCATCTATTAAAACTGATAAATATTTAATATGCTTTTCCCCAGAGTCTTTTTTAACTATTATTAGCGCCTTCAGCTCAATGTTTAATGCTAGAAGCATTATAGATGGAGTTAGCTTATCTAATAAAAATTCAATTGGAGAGAAAATATCTACAGAAGCACTTAATATTTATGATGATGGTCTACACGAAAAGAATATTTCTTCTTCCCCATTTGATGGAGAAGGAACCCCAACCAAAAGACTATGTTTAATTAACAAAGGGAGAATTGAAAATTTTATACACTCTGAATCAACTGCAAGAATATTTAAAACAAATCCCACTGGCCACGCTGGACTAGGGTCAAAAGTCTCAGTATCCCCTGATTGGATTGTAGTTGAAAAATCAGAGGAAAACTTTGACCTCAAAACATCACTGGATCACTCTACTTATCAGGGAGAATTTGTTTATATCGAAGAATTAAATGCAATCCATGCAGGTGTAAGAGCCAGTCAAGGGTCATTTTCTCTTCCATTTGATGGATGGCTCTATAAAAACGGGGAAAAAATCTCAATAGAATCAGCCACAGTAGCAGGAGACATCAAATATCTTTTGAAAAATATACTAAATATAGAATCAAGCCAGGAGGTAACAACAAGTGGGATATCTCCACATATATGGGTAGATGAATTATCCATAACTGGTGACGCGTGAGAATTATATTCTGGGGAACACCTGAATATTCAATTGCAAGTCTCGATATTTTTATTAAATCTAAGCACGAGGTAGTTGCAGTAGTTAGCCAACCTGATAAGAAAAGATCTAGAGGAAATAAATTAATATCCTCACCTGTTAAACGAATTGCCGAGCAAGAATCTATAAAAATTTATACTCCTGAAAAAATCAAGGGCAATACAGATTTTATAAATGAACTTAAATCACTTTCTTGTGATTTATTTATTGTTATAGCTTACGGAAAAATATTACCCAAAGAGATATTGGAAATTCCAAAATTTGGTTGTTGGAACGCACATGCTTCATTACTTCCAAGATGGCGTGGTGCTGCCCCAATCCAATGGTCCCTGATAAAAGGCGATGAATTTACTGGTGTAGGAATTATGAAAATGAATGAGGGACTAGATACTGGCGACATATTGTTGGAAGAAAAAATTAAAATTGATAATAACGATAATTTAAATACACTTATGGGAAAACTTAGTATTTTATCGGCAAAATTATTTTTAAATGGTACATCATTAATCGAGGAAAATATAAATAAAAATACTAATTTTCAATTAACAAAACAAAATAACCTTGGAAGAGGAATTACCTACGCAAGAATGATTGAAAAATCAGATTATAAAGTGGTTTGGAGTGATGAGGCATTAAAAATTTCTCAAAAAATAAAAGCATTATACCCGCGAGCAAATACAACTTTTAGAGGTAAGAACCTAAAAATAATTAAAATCAAAGTTTTGAGTAGTGATGAAATAAAAAATAAAAAATACATTTTATGGAGCAATTATTCAAAACCAGGTATTATTGTTGCCGTAATAGAAAATGAAGGAATAATAATTTCAACTAAAACTGATCCGATTATTTTGTTAGAAGCAAAGCTTGAAGGCAAAAACATATCTAGCAAAAATCAATTGATACAACAATTAAAACCAACAGTAGGTGATTATTTCTCAGATTAAGTTTTAGATTCTTTTTTAGAGAATCCCCAAATGAATGCAAAAAGAATCAAAATATAAAAATAATAGTCTGGAAGAATAGACTCTTTAATTAATGTATTAAGTAAAAGCTTAATCCCAACAATCAAAATTGCTACGTAACCGGCTGTTTCTAATCTAGAAAATATATCCAAAAGTTTTAGAAAAATCCCCGATGTAAATCTTAATGCTAATACACCAATTACTGCTCCAAACATAATTAATATGTATTGATCACTTATAGCAACAGCGGTAGTAATACTGTCTATAGAAAATGCAAAATCAGTAATCGAAAGAAGTGCTACAACTCTTAAGAACTTAAAATTGTTATTTTTATTATCTGTACCATTTTCAGAGTTTTCTATATCTGAATTTAAAAAAACATTAGAGAAGAATAAGTATATTAAATAAAAACCGGCAAAAACCCTAATAAAAATAAATTTGAGAAGAACATTAGATAATATGATGAGAATAATTCTAAATAACAAAGATATTGTTATACCAATATTTAAGGCTCTTGACCTTAATTCTGAACTTTCGAGGGATTTAGTAAGAGAAGCTAGTGCGACAGCATTATCAGCTGACAATAATAATTCTAGAGCAATTAATATTGGTAAAAGTGTAAAGATTTCGTACCAACTGTCTACCTGATCTAGTGTGGGTATAAAAGAATTTATTGCGGCTGAATCCATCAAATATTATTCACAATCTGTATAAAATCTAATATAATGTATCGGATATTTGTAATCAAGATTGATAATTATAAATGAGTTTAAATACTTTAGTTGATTATATTTCTAACTCACAAATTACTTCTGAATTAATAAAAAGAATTTCAAAAAATAATGAATTAAATATTGTTGGTTCAAGTAGATATGCTAAATCAATAATCTTAGATAGCATCGCAAAAAAAGAGGGGAAAAATATATTATTAATTTGTCCTAATGTAGAAATTGCCTACAAATGGATTGGTTATTTTGAAAGTATAAATGATAAAGCAGTTTTATATTATCCTCCAACAGAACATCTACCATACGCATCAATTAATAAATCCAAAGAGATTGAATTTAGTCAGCTTACTGTTTTATCTAAATTAATAAAAAAAGAGAAAAAAGAACTAAAGATTGTTATATCAACAGAGAGATCACTACAACCTCATCTAATAAATAAAAACTTATTTATTGAAAACAAGTTAGATTTGCAAAAAGGAGTTCAAATCGAGATTCAAGAATTAGCAAATAAACTTACTATGTTGGGTTATACGAAGGAGAATGTGACTTCCGTAGAAGGATTCTGGAGTAGGAGAGGGGAAATAATAGATATTTATCCTGTCAATAATGAATTTCCTGTAAGATTAGAATTTTTTGATAATGTAATTGAAAAAATAAGAGAATATGATCCCAATACACAGAAAACTTTAGAAAGTATCAATAATATTGAAATAATACAGGCTGGATTTGATTTGCTAATAAATGATAAGTTAAAGAATTTATCTAAGAACAGTATTTTTAATTCAGAAGATATAAATAAAAATAATCTTGATCGTTATTTAGGAATAATTGAAAAAGAACCCTCAAATATAATAGATTTTATTAATAGGGAAACAATTCTAGTAATTGATGAATTAGAAGATTGTAAAAAATTTGCCAATAATTGGTATTTAGATTCAGAAAGTAATTTTGATAATTGTGTAAATGAATTAAATGAGAACCTTAAAAATAATGATATTAATTTAAAGGCCAAACCTAATTTGCATTTAAAATTTGACGAAATATTAAATTCAATAAGAAATTTTAATTTAATAAAATTTTATGAATTTGAATCTAAAGACAATATTGATAATAGGTTTTTATTAAACGATAAAAGATTAAATTCATACTCTAAAAATATAGGAAAATTATCCAATGATATAAATAAGAATATAAAAAATAATGAAAAAGTATGGATATTATCAGCACAACCATTGAGAACTAGAACTTTACTTTTTGAGCACGAATGTAATACAAACTTCTTAAACAATCCTAATGATATTGATGAAGCATTTAAGTCTATTAATAATTCAATTCCCTTAATTATAAAAAATAAGAACAATTATGAAATCGAGGGTTTTTATCTTCCGATATGGAAGGTTGTCCTCATAACAGATAAAGAATTATTTTCTCAACAATCTTTTTTTAATAATGTATTTATTAGAAGAAAAAAAAGAAGTGTCAGTTCAAATATAAATGTTAACAAGATTATTCCAGGTGATTATATAGTTCATAAAAATCATGGAATAGGAAAATTTTTAAAAATAGAAAAAATAAATATAACTGGAGATTCAAGAGATTATTTAGTCATTCAGTATCAAGATGGGAAGATAAGTGTGGCCGCTGATCAACTTGGTAGTGTTAACAGATATAGGTCTACCGGAAAAATAAAGCCAAAAATAAATAAATTAGGAGGAACAGAATGGGAAAGAATAAAAGAGAAAAATAAGAAACAAATCAAAAAAGTTGCTCTCGATATCTTAAAACTTTATGCAAAGAGAGAAAAATTAAAGGGACACATATACCCAGAAGATGGTCCTTGGCAAGATGAATTAGAGGATTCATTCCCTTATCAACCAACCCCTGATCAAATTACTGCTGTAAAAGAAATAAAATCTGATATGGAAAGCGATAAGCCAATGGACAGGCTAGTTTGTGGAGATGTAGGATTTGGGAAAACAGAAGTTGCTGTAAGGGCTATTTTTAAAGCTATTACATCAGGCAAGCAGGTAATATTATTAGCACCCACAACGATCTTAGCTCAGCAACATTGGAGAACAATTAATAATAGATTTTCACCTTACCCAATAAAAGTATCATTACTAAATAGATTCAAAACAGTTAATGAAAGAAAAGAGATTTATGCAGGGTTGAAAAATAACAAAATTGATTTAGTTGTTGCAACGCACCAAATTTTAGGAAAAGAAATTGAAATCAAAAACTTAGGACTACTCGTAATTGATGAAGAACAAAGATTTGGAGTAAGACAAAAGGAGAAAATTAAAAAAATCAAAACCAACATAGACGTGTTAACTCTCTCGGCAACTCCAATTCCAAGAACTCTATATATGAGCTTATCTGGACTGAGACAAATGAGCTTACTAAATACTCCTCCTCCATCAAGAAGATCAATAAAAACATATTTATCTGAAATAGATATGGATGTTATAAGAACTGCAATTAATCAAGAACTAGATAGGGGAGGTCAAATATTTTATGTTCTTCCAAGAATTTCTGATATTGATCAAGCAGTAAACAAATTAACAAATATGTTTCCAAACTTAAAATTTATTGTTGCTCATGGGCAAATGAACGAAACAGATCTTGAAAATGCAATGATTGCTTTTAATAATGGAGAAGTAGATCTAATGATATGCACAACTATCATTGAAAGTGGATTAGACATCCCTAAAGTAAATACAATCATAATTGAAGACTCACACAAATTTGGACTTTCACAACTTTATCAACTCAGGGGAAGAGTTGGAAGAAGCGGGGTACAAGCACATGCTTGGTTATTTTATCCAAATATAAATAAAATTAATGACGCTGCAAAACAAAGATTGAAAGCGATAAAAGATTTTTCGGAACTAGGAAGTGGATACCAACTGGCAATGAAAGATATGGAAATAAGAGGTGTTGGAAGTTTACTAGGGGAAGAACAAAGTGGAAAGGTTAATGCTATTGGTTATGATTTATATATAGAAATGCTCCATGAATCTATTTCAGAAATCAGTGGGCAAGAAATACCAGAAGTTAGCGACACACAAATTGATCTTCCAATAAATGCATTTATACCTGCAACATGGATATTAAACAGAGAGGAGAAGCTTGAGGCTTATAAGTCTGCGACTGAATGTTCAAATAATGATGAATTAACTGAATTAGCAACAGACTGGGTTAATAGATATGGAACTTTACCTAAACCTGTTGAATCATTAATTATGATAATGAGACTAAAATTACTTGCTAAAAAATGTGGTTTTAACAAAATCAAACTTATAAAACCAAACATTTTGATTGAGACAAAATTAAAAAAATCTACTTTTAAAATTCTTAAAAATTCATTATCAAGTAGTGTTCAAAATAAATTTAATTTTAATGAAGGAGAGCAATTTTCCATGATAACCATAAGGGGATTAGGGGTAACAGAAATTCAAAATCAAGTTGATCAATTAATTTATTGGTTTGGTTCTTTTGTTAAAGAAATAAATAATTTCGACAAAGATCTTATAGTTAAAAAAGAATAAATTATTAAAAAATTATTTAAAATTCGCGAAAGAGTTTAATTTCGGTTAGGTTTATTAAAATTTTTCTTGTTCATGGGTGAGTATATAGACGTTGGTATTCAAAGTTCTATCCTTCCTTTATCTTTAATTTTGTCATCCATAGTAATTGGAATTTACGCATTATTGGGACTAGAAACGGAAAATGACGATGATGACTCTGATTCCGGTAGCGGTGGCTTAATGCAACCTATCTGAATTATCTAAAATTTATTTGTTTTGTTTTTCTAATAGATATCCTAAAAATCCTATAAAGAGATCCTATTAATAAAATCAAAGCAGTAAATGAAGAGAGAAAAATAAACAATACTATAAATATGTCAAAAATATTTGAAAAAAGATCAATTATCAATAGAAAAGATCTATTAAAAGCACTAGGCAAATTTTTTAATAGTAAATTTTTATCAGGTATTAAATAAATAATATATATTAATAAAAGACTTAAAATAAACATAAGAGTAGATTCAGTAAATAATCTTTTTTTTGATTTTCTTCTTAAACTTAATTTTTTTTTAAATATATATTTATCAGATTTCATATTCAAATTGGGGATGTTTAAATCTGCCATATACCAAAGTTCAAACAATTAATAATTGTTATGAAAAAGAAATTATCCTAGATTAACGTTTTTGCAATAATGATGCTACAAAGTATTTATTTAAGATTAATAAATTCATTTTTTTCATTATTTTCAAGCGGATTATAAAAATAAATAAAAGTAGAAGAAAATAGAACTAGGGAACAAATTGAGATTAAAGGCGGTAGAAAAAAATTAGTAAATTTAATTTTTTTGATTAATGGAATTTTTACTCTTTTAGGCATATTATTAAAAAAAATAGATTTTTTTATTCTGACTTTTGATGATTCATTTAACTGATCAAAACAGTTGATGATATCTGACAACAACGAATTACCAATCTTTATAATTAACGGTTTTACATCTGGTTTAGAGCTCTTGAGAACAATATTATGTATATGAAGATTGTCTGCTTTTATATCAATCAATTTGGACTCATATAAAGGGTTTTCATTAGTTACTAAAAGATTTGAATAAATATAAAATGCATTCATAATTGGCTCTAGATGGTCAATTTTTCCTTCAATAAGTGGTTTATTGATAATGTTTAATTTCCATTTTGAAATTATAGATATTTGACTTTTACTTTCATTATTGGAAAAATCGGGTAACCCTATGATCTCAAGACTAACTGAAGATTGATGAAATAAAAAAGTATTCTGCAACATATCAAAAACCAAATAAAAAATTCTTTAACTTTTTATTGCCCTCAGAAGAGATACATAATGACAAAGTTAGCAAGGATTTTATGATAATTTCATCATTTTCAGTTTGATTTAAAAGCTTTTTAACTCTCATACTATTTATGTTAAATCTCTCATTAATTAACTCTATAAATCGCTTATGAAAATCACTCCAAACAACTGAATTACTTTTTGGATCCTCTCTAGACTGAAGTATTTCTCTTATGTATGGGTATAAAATTTTTGACATTTCAACGGTAATATTAACAAGGGCTTCAAATTCCTCTAATCTGATATTATTTTTTACATAAGATTTTCTCAAAGGATTATTATTCCTCAGTTTCCAAATAGTAATTTTATTAGGCAAAATTTCATTTAACTTAAGTTGATTAGATAGCGCATAAAGAGACTCCAAACCATTTAAATCAATGGTCTCTAATATTAATAATAGTAAATCAAGCTTCTCTATAGATTGCCGGGATACCTGATTTCCTTTAGTTAAAAGAATAATTGTTTTTATTTAATATTTGACCTGATTATAACAGAATTATAATTACATTTTTTTAAATAAAAATGAATATAACTTATCCAGTTCTTCAATAGTTAGCATTCCATAACTCCACAATAAGATTGGTAATGCAGTCTTATTTTTTATAGATAATTTAAGACCAAGTTCTATAGAAGACTCATCTAAACCTATTTCATCAATTAGGTAAACTATCATATCTTTAGAAACATAATTATTCATAAGTTTTATTTAATTCTGGAATAAATAAGCGATTTGGTCATTTGATTAAGAACTAATTTTCTTATAAAAAAAGAATTATTTAAAAGAAGAAATGAAAGTTTTCTTATTGGAAGTAGAAAAAGATTTCTATTTGCAAAAATCGATATTAAAGAGTCAGTAATTAAAATTGTAAAAATAATATCAAAAATCCTGCTTGAAAAATATTTAAATTTAAAGAACCTAAAATACATTTTAGAAAGAGCAATATTTTTATTAAAAAGATCAAAAATAGTATTAACATCTCGCCAACAACTATTTAAACCCTGACCACCAACAGGATGAAATGTATGGAATGCATCACCAACAAAAACTAATTTTTTAAAATTTAAAACTGGTAAATTTAATGATAATGAGACAGGAAATATGTTTAACTCGCCAATTATTTGATCTATCTTAAATTTATCAGGCAGGATAGTTGATAAATTATCCATCAAAAAATTTTTATCAGAATTTAACCTGTCAATAGACTTTAATGTACTTGAAGTCCAAATTACTTGATATAAGTTTTTTTCTAAAGGTAATAATGCTAGGGGTCCTTCTTTTCTAAAAATTTCGTAAGCGCGCATATCACAATTACCTCTAATAGAAACTTTAAAAGTTAAACAGGACTGATTATAAGATTTTTTTATATCTATGTAATCTTGAAATTTTTTATCAAGAGAGTTGGCACCAGTAGAAAAGAATTGATAATCAAATAATATTTTTTTGTTCAGTAATTTTTGTGGCGTCATAAAAAAAATATTTTCGTGATTATCAATCTCATGAAAAAATATATTCATAAGATCTGAATGTTTTACTACCCAGCCAATATTTCCAGCAGAATATAAATCGTCATCTAAATCATTAATAGTTAAATTAGTTAATGAAGAAGTTAAGCTGTCTGCGATAGAGAGTGAATTAAAGCCAAATAAATATGGTTCTAATTTTTCCCATAGACTAAATTTAATTAAGATTTTTCTGGTTGAGTGAGTAATTGCATAAGTTTTATCCTTATCGATTAATCTATCTTTTGTTAATAAATCAGTTAAAAAAATATTGCAATCAAATTTTGAAAGTGCAATTGAAAGTAATAAACCTGTGGGACCTGATCCAACAATTTTAAAATTGAAATTTTTTTTCATTAGATTATATAAGCATCAACTATCTATTCAGATAAATATAGCAAATTTCCTCAAAAGCTGGTCTTAATAGATAAGGATACTCACCAACCCATAAGTTAATTTCAGGAAGCCAAGCATCGGTCAAATAAAAATCTCTGTCAAAATTACGGTTATCAGATGTTATTAAACATCTAATACTCGAACCCACCCTAATTTGACTATGCTTATTTTCCATAGGAAAACTTAATTTTTCCAAATAACCATCTTCATCTTCTAATTCAAGTACTAACCAAGTCCTTTTGTTTTCGATAACTTCTAATCGACCTTGCCTATTAGATTGCTCTCTTGAACTTTCAATCTTTTCTGTTTTATAGATATCTGATACATAGCCATCAAATATAGAAAAAAATTTATATTTTCTTAATTGCAAATTTTTTCTACTTGATTCAAGAATTGGGCCCCAGATGATATACAAAAAGAAACCTACACATAGGAATAACCAGAAATTATTAGTTTGATCTCCAGTAGAACTAATAATTAATGAGATAAATCCACCAATTGATGAAACTATTACTCTTTGAAGAATTTTTCTCGGATTCCCCAACGCGTACTTAAATTGACTTCCTGTTCCAACTGCAGGAATAAGTTTTGAAATTTGACTTGAATTAATTGGAATTAACATTTTAAAAAATCAATTTTTCAAGTCCATAAACTAAAGTTTCATAATTACCAATTTTATTAATAGCCTGTAAAACTCCTGGCATATATGCCTTTCTATCAATAGTGTCATGCTTAATTGTGTAAGTTTCACCTGGAGATCCCATAATTACCAACTGATGAGCGAGTAATCCTGGTAATCGTACAGAATGTATATTAATTCCTGAATCTCTGAGACCACCCCGTACACCTTTCAATGACTCAGACTCTTTTACTAAATTCTGATTAAATTTCTTTGGATATTCTTCAATCATTTCTGCAGTTTTTATACATGTCCCACTAGGGGAATCAGCTTTTTGATTATGATGCATCTCTATTAATTCAATATTGTCATAAAACCTTGCAGCTACCGATGCCGCCTGCTGAAGAAGAACCATACCTACTGAAAAATTAGGAATTATTGCACAACCAACCGATGCTTTTTGAGCAAAAACAGATAAATCTTGTATTTGCGAAGGGCTTAGACCTGTAGTTCCTACTACTGGTGATACACCATACGCAATAGCTGATCTGGTATTTTCATATACAGAATCAGGATGAGTAAAATCAACTAGCACAGGTTTGATTTTTTCATTTCTATGATTTTGACTAACAGAACATAAAGTTCCTTCAAAATCATTTGAAACAAAAACATCACAATCTTTTACCTTCAATAATTCAGAAATATTTGTACCATTGTTCTTTTCGTTTATGTCGATTGCTGCAACAAGTTCACAATCTGTAGAATTTAATACAGTATTAACAACTTCACTACCCATTCTACCTAAAGCTCCGGATACTAGTACTGGTATGGGTTTTTTGGAATTTTCAATCATTTTTTTAAAAATTTTTTTTTTAAAGGTTGTTACACGCTATTTATATTGCACACAATAACGTCTTTTCATTCGTAGTCTGGTAGAAATACTTAAAGAAAATCAATGTTTACGCAGGTCCGCTCAGCAAACCGCAGAGTATCTCCTGTTGAGGATAACAAACACAAAGTTGTAATAAAAGCAGTTTATGTTGTCCTTGAGCCACAATACCAAAATTCCTTAACAGAAGCTGCAAAGTCAATTAATAATATGAATGGGCCAATAGGTATAGACCTTAGCGGCTATCTTATCGAAGAACTTAGAAATGATAGTAATTTTGAGGATTTTAAAGAAGATATAGCTAATGCAGATATATTCGTTGCTTCTCTAATTTTCATTGAAGACCTTGCTCAAAAAGTTGTTGATGCAGTATCTCCATTTAAGGACAAACTTAAAGCATCAATTGTTTTCCCCTCCATGCCAGAGGTAATGAGATTAAATAAGCTAGGTTCATTTAGTATGGCCCAACTTGGTCAATCTAAAAGTATTATTGGTGATTTAATAAAAAAGAAAAAAGAATCTGATGGAGCAAGTTTCCAAGATTCAATGTTGAAGTTATTAAATACACTACCTTCAATACTTAAATATCTACCAGTAGAAAAAGCTCAAGATGCTAGAACATTTATCCTAAGTTTTCAGTACTGGTTAGGTGGCACCACTGAGAACCTAAAAAACTTCTTGTTAATGATTTCTGAAAAGTACGCTGTTTCAGAAACTATTAAAGATCAAATAGAAGAATTCAAAATTCAAGACCCTGAAACATTCCCAGACTTGGGAATTTGGCATCCTCTTGCTCCTTGCATGTTTGAGAGTCTTAAAGAATATCAAAATTGGGAAAATAACAGGAAAGATATAAATCCTAAAGATGACAAAACCCCAACAATAGGCTTAGTGCTTCAAAGGAGTCATATCGTTACGGGAGATGATGCTCATTACGTTGCTGTTATTCAAGAATTGGAATACAGAGGTGCGAGAGTATTACCTATCTTTTGTGGAGGTCTTGATTTTTCTAAACCAGTTAATGAATTTTATTATGATTCCATAAATAAGGATCAACCTATAGTAGATGGAGTTGTATCTCTAACAGGATTTGCACTAGTTGGTGGTCCAGCAAGACAAGATCATCCAAAAGCTATTGAAGCCCTAAAAAGGTTAAACAGACCCTATATGGTTGCACTTCCCTTAGTTTTCCAAACCACACAAGAATGGGAAGATAGTGACCTAGGTTTACACCCTGTTCAGGTAGCACTACAGATTGCAATTCCAGAGCTTGATGGTGCTATTGAACCTATTATTCTCTCAGGTCGTGATGATGCTACAGGTAAGGCGCATACTCTCCAAGATCGAGTTGATGTAATAGCTGAAAGAGCAATAAAATGGTCAACTTTAAGAGTTAAACAAAGAAAGGATAAAAAATTAGCCATCACAGTATTTAGTTTTCCACCTGACAAAGGAAATGTTGGTACGGCAGCATACTTGAATGTTTTTGGTTCAATTTATAGAGTACTTCTTGAAATGAAATCAAAAGGATATCAAATAGATGAACTTCCAAGTAATTCAAAAGAATTAATGGAAAAAGTAATCAACAACCCTGAAGCGTTGGATGGCTCTCCAGAGTTAAATATTGCTCATAAGATGTCAGTAAAAGAATACGAAGAGTTCACACCATATTCTCAAAGACTTGAAGAGAATTGGGGTAAACCTCCTGGAAACCTCAATAGTGACGGACAAAACCTTCTTATTTATGGAAAACATTTTGGAAATGTTTTTATAGGTGTTCAACCCACATTCGGTTATGAAGGTGATCCAATGAGGTTACTTTATTCAAGAAGTGCTAGTCCTCATCATGGTTTTGCCGCTTATTACACCTATGTAGAAAAAATCTGGGGAGCTGATGCTGTTCTTCATTTTGGAACTCATGGATCACTTGAATTTATGCCTGGTAAACAGATGGGCATGAGTGAAACTTGCTATCCTGATTCTCTCATTGGATCATTGCCTAATTTGTATTACTATGCTGCGAATAATCCATCTGAAGCAACAATTGCGAAGAGAAGAGGATATGCTTCAACTATTAGTTATCTGACTCCTCCAGCGGAAAATGCAGGACTTTACAAAGGACTTAAAGAACTAAGTGAACTCGTTGGTTCTTATCAACAATTAAGAGAAAATAGCAGGGGTATTCAAATTGTTAATGCAATAGTTGAGACTTCTAAACAATGTAATCTTGACAAAGATGTTGAGCTCCCTTCAAAAGATATAGAAGAACTCTCAATAGATGAAAGAGATTTATTTGTTGGGAATGTCTATAAACAGTTGATGGAAATTGAAAGTAGATTATTACCTTGCGGTCTTCATACTATTGGAGAAGCCCCAACAGCAGAAGAAGCTGTTGCAACACTTGTAAATATTGCATCATTAGAGAGAGAGCAAGAGGGATTAAGA
The DNA here is from genome assembly GCA_017644425.1 of Prochlorococcus marinus CUG1433. Lineage (NCBI taxonomy): Bacteria > Bacillati > Cyanobacteriota > Cyanophyceae > Synechococcales > Prochlorococcaceae > Prochlorococcus > Prochlorococcus marinus. The sequence continues at coordinate 36,305 of JAEPLN010000001.1, read as the reverse complement.
TCTCTTCCTGGATTGCTAGCTGAATCCATGGGACTAACTATTGAACAAATTTATGATGGTAATAATAAAGGTGAACTTAAATTTGTAGAGCTAAATGAAAAAATCATAAAGACAGCAAGAGAGTCTATTTTTGCGATGGTCAACTCTTTAAAAATTGTTGATGGCAGAGTTTATTTAGAAAAATCACTTCTTTCCAAATTGTTTGACTTTCTTAAAGTATTTGGTTTTAATTTACCTACCCCTTGGCTAAGGGTCTGCAACTTAAATGGATTTAATGAAGTTAACCAGAAGGAATTAAATAAATTATTTGATTACTTACTTTTCTGTTTAGAACAGGTCTGTGCTGATAAAGAAATGGATAGCCTCATTAAAGCATTAGATGGAAATTATGTTTTACCTGGACCAGGTGGAGACCCTATAAGAAATCCAGGTGTTTTACCCAGTGGTAAAAATATCCATGCACTTGATCCACAATCAATCCCCACTACAGCAGCTGTAGCTGCTGCAAAGTCAGTTGTTGACAAATTAATAGAAAGACAAAAAGAAGAGCAAGGAACTTGGCCTGAAACAATTGCTTGTGTTTTATGGGGTACTGATAACATCAAAACTTATGGAGAATCACTTGCTCAAATCTTATGGTTTGTCGGTGTAAAACCAAAGCCAGATTCTGTTGGAAGAATCAACAAATTAGAATTAATCCCTTTAGAAGAATTAGGTAGGCCAAGAATAGATGTAGTCGTTAACTGCTCAGGAGTTTTTAGAGATCTATTTATAAATCAGATGGCATTAATAGATCAGGCGGTCAAATTAGCTGCTGAGGCTGATGAACCATTGGAATCTAATTTTGTAAGGAAACATTCACTAGAACAAGCAGAAAAAGAAGGTACCTCTATCAGAGAAGCTTCAGCGAGAGTATTCTCTAACGCGAGTGGAAGCTACAGTTCAAATGTTAATTTAGCTGTAGAAAATTCAACTTGGGAGGAAGAAAATGAATTACAAGAAATGTATTTATCACGCAAAACATATGCTTTTAATGCTGATAATCCAGGCGAGATGAATCAAAAAAGAGAGGTATTTGAGTCAGTAATGAAAACAGCAGATGTTACATTTCAAAACCTTGATTCCTCAGAGATTTCACTAACAGATGTAAGTCATTATTTTGATTCCGATCCAACAAAATTGATTAAGACACTTAGAGATGACGGAAAAGAACCAAGTAGCTATATAGCAGACACTACTACCTCCAATGCTCAAGTTAGAACACTTGGAGAAACTATCAGGTTAGACTCAAGGACAAAACTTTTAAATCCTAAGTGGTATGAAGGTATGCTTAAATCTGGTTATGAAGGAGTTAGAGAACTTTCTAACAGACTTAATTACACTCTTGGTTGGAGTGCGACAAGTGGTCAAGTAGATAATTTTGTATATGAAGAAACTAATGAAACATTTATAAATGACGAAGAGATGAGGAAAAGATTAATGGATCTTAATCCTAATAGTTTCAGAAGAATTGTTGGAACTTTGCTAGAAGTTAATGGTAGGGGATATTGGGAAACTTCAGATGAGAATATTGAACAGTTGAAAGAACTATACCAAGAGGTAGAAGATAAAATCGAAGGAGTTAAAGAATAATAAATTTATTATTTTCTGTAAATCTTATCAGCTACTTTCAGGATTTGATAATTTAGTTTGACGTTATGAACCCTCACAATGTCAATATTAAATTGAGAACAAAGACAACTTATTGCAAGTGTTCCTATATCTCTTTCTTTGGGATTTTTCTCATTCAAAATTTCTCCTATAAATCTTTTCCTAGATGCACCTATCAAAATTGGCAAATTCCATTTTTTAAATACATCTAAGTTTCTCAAGATTTCCAAATTATGAATGATATCCTTTGAAAAACCAATTCCAGGATCCACTATTATATTTCTTTCAGATATATTTTTTTCTAAAGCATTTTTTATTAAATTATCAAGCGAGCACTTAACATCACTCAATACATTCTGGTAATTAGAGAGTTGATTCATATTTTGACTATTACCACGACTATGAGTTATGACAAATGGACAGTTGAATTTTGATACAACATCCAAAATTTTTATATCTCTTCTTCCTCCCGTGACATCATTAATCCAGTTAGCACCATTTAAAAGAGCTTCGTAAGCCACTTCAGAATTAAAAGTATCAATAGAAATTAAAACATCTGGAAATTCAGATTTTATTAATTTTAGATATGGGATCAATCTTTTTATTTCTTTATTAGATCCAACTTCTTCAGCTCCAGGTCTCGTACTTTGAGCACCAAGATCAATAACATCAACACCATTGCTCAAGAAATGGCCTACTTGATCTATAACTTTTTTTGAGGAGTTTAATTCCCCACCATCACTAAATGAATCAGGAGTTAAATTAATAACTCCCATAATTGAAGTTTTTTGGCCCCACCCTTTTGGCCATGGATTTTTCTTATTGATAATTTGCAATTCTCGCGAAACTATTCGGATCTAATGAAGCCCCTCCAACTAACACCCCATCTATATCACTCATTGACATGATTTCGTCAATATTATTAGGTTTAACAGATCCACCATATTGAATAATTACATCATCAAAACCTATTAATTTCCTAATCAAAGAACATATCTTATTAGCGTCTTCTGCCTCACATGTTTTACCAGTGCCAATAGCCCATATTGGTTCATAGGCAACAATTAAATTAGATGGATCTGTATTTTCTAATCCTTGTTCAACCTGTCTAGTAATAACTCTAACAGCTTCTCCTCTCTCTCTTTGTTCTAGTGTTTCTCCTACACAAACTATTGGAGTAAGTCCACTAGATTGAGCAAAAACTGCTCTTTTATTAATTTGTTCATCACTTTCACTAAAATATTTCCTTGGTTCACTATGTCCAACGATTGCATATGAGACACCATGCTCAAGAAGCATTTTTGGAGATATTTCTGCAGTAAATGCCCCTTGATCTTCCCAATGAATATTTTGACTAGAAATATCTAAATATTCAAAATCAGAATGATCCGAAAAGGTTGAAATAGCTGTAAAAGGTGGAGCAATAACAATTTTACGGTCGTCTTTAATGTTTTTTATTAAGGGAATAAACTTTTCTAAATAGGATTTAGCCTCAGCACAAGTCATGTGCATTTTCCAATTACCAGCAATTACAGATTTTCTCAAAATACTATCTCCAAGAAAAATATACTAATACAAAGTGAGTTGAATAAGTTACTATTCAAAAATTAATTCATTTTTTAGAAATATTACTTTATCTCCCTTGTTTAACTTCCTTCCTCTCCTAGTTTCAATTAGACCATTAACCTTAACAGAACCCGATTTAATAAAAATTTTTGCTTCGCCACCAGAAGATGCCAAATTTTTCCATTTTAAGAATTGATCCAATTTCATTGTTTTTTATACCCAAAGATATTGATAAAGTAGGATTAATAATTAAATATATAATAACTTGAGACTAATACCACCGGTCAGACCATATTCAAATAGGTTTATCAAGGGTTTTGTATGCATGCTTATTTACGTAGCTTGTTGGCCTTTATTAGCTTATTTAGCTGGAAACTTAATCCCAGCAATTGGGTCAGGTGATCTTTCAAAGGTTTCTAGCATAATAATTAAGTCTTTATTTGTATTTTTAGTTCAGAAAACTGCTCAATTTGGACAGGATGTATTCATAGCAAAACCATCTTTAGAAATTAGTGAAGTGATGAGAGGAAATTTATTTAGAAGAATACAAAAAATAAAGATGAATTCCGTTGAAAATATTTCAGCCGGAGACATTACATATAGACTTACAGAAGATGCAGACAGGGTAAGCGAAGTTATTTATAAAACAGCTCAAGATACTATTCCATGCACTTTACAGTTGTTAGCGGTAATAATCTATATGTTTTATTTAGACTGGTCACTATCAGTATCAACATTCGTTTTAGCACCATTGATTATTCTTTCAGTTAACAGTTTTGGAAGAAGAGTTTTAATAGCATCCGAAAAAAGTCAGGAATCAACAAGTAATTTAGCAGGATTAATAGGTGAATCTATAAATGGAATGTCCACCATAAGAGCCTTTGCTGCAGAAAATTGGATTGAGAAAAGATTTTATAAAAGATTAAGTACAAATAAAAAAGCAAAATATAAAACATTAAAACTACTTGCATTTCAACATCCAGTAGTAGGATTTGTTGAAGCATTTGGAATATTAGCAATATTAGGTTTTGGAGCCGCAAGAATAAATCTAGGCCTTCTAACAAGCGAAGAATTTAGTAGTTTTTTTGCAGCAATATTAATGCTTATTGATCCAATAAGCCATGTAAGTACAAATTTTAATGACTATAAACAGGCAGAAGCCTCAATAAAAAGGTTGAAAAATATTAATCAAGAACCTTTCGAAGATGACAAAGAAAATTTACGAAGAATATCCAATTGTGAAGGAAAGATAAGTTTCAAGAAAGTAAATTTCGCTTACGAAAAAGATAATCAAGTACTTAAAAATATCAATTTAGAAATTAAAAGAGGGGAAGTCACAGCATTTGTTGGAGCTTCTGGAGCTGGTAAAAGTACAATGTTGGCTTTGATATTAAAGTTTATAACTCCAAATAATGGAGACATTTTTATAGATGATAAAAATCTCAAAATATTAAATACAAAAGATATTAGAAAAAACATTGCTTTAGTACAACAACAGCCTTTTTTGTTTTCAGGAACAATTATTGATGTAATAAGAATGGGCAGAAATTTCACCAAAGAAGAGGTTATAGAATCAGCAAGAAAAGCAAACGCTCACAACTTCATTCAAAAGCTTCCTGAGAAATATGAAACTGAAATAACTGAAAGAGGATCAAATTTCTCAGGTGGTCAGATACAAAGGATAGCAATTGCAAGAGCAATACTTGGGAACCCTTCAATTCTCCTTTTAGATGAGGCCACAAGTGCGTTAGATGCAGAATCAGAATCTGAAGTACAAAAAGGACTTAATAGAGCTATGAAAGATAGAACAGTTATCGTAATTGCTCATAGATTAGCCACTACTCAAGAGGCCAATAAAATAGTAGTTTTCGATAAAGGTGAAATTATTGAAGTTGGGAAACACATTGATTTAATAAATAAACCTGGAATTTATAAAGAATTATGTGAAAAACAGCTGATTAAAAAATTATAGTTCTATTTTATTTATTAAAAAAGTAAATCCATGAGCGAAAACACAAATGATTCTGCAAATCCAGTTTTAACCTTTGAAGGAAAAAAATATTTAATAAATGAACTTTCTAATGAAATAAAAGAATCTATAAAAGTACTACAAATAGCGGAGACACAACTTAAGATGCATCAAGATACTCTCAAATTACTTTCAATTAGTCGAAACTCTCTAGTTAATCAATTAAGAGAAAAACTAAAAAACTTAGAATAAAATTTTAATAATTATGGATTTCTTGTAAAGAGTAAGTATTAATCTTATTGCATTGCAAAGCTTTGATCGCCTTAATGGCTGCATTTGCTCCAGGAATAGTTGTAAAAGTTGGAATATTATATTCTAAAGCGGCACGTCTTAAATAAGCATCATCATGAAGAGCCTGTGAGCCAATTGGAGTATTAATTATTAATTGAACAAGTCCCGAACGAATTAGGTCCTCAATATTTGGTCTTCCTTCATGCACTTTTAGAACTTCTTCAACTTGAATTCCTAAATTCACCAAATATGAAGCTGTACCTTTTGTTGCGATTAATTTAAATCCTAAATTCAAAAGTTCTCTAGCAACTTCCTCAAGATTTTTTTTATCTAAATCATTTGTAGATAAAAAAGCAACGCCTTCTGAAGGGACACCATTACCTGCTGCTAATTCCGACTTCGCATAAGCAATTCCAAAATCTTTAGCTAAACCCATTACTTCTCCAGTAGATCTCATTTCAGGACCAAGTAATGTATCAGACCCAGGAAATCTTTTAAAAGGTAAAACGGCCTCTTTTACTGCCTGATATTTTGGAGAAAATTCTTCTGTGAAATTAAGATCTTCTAATGTAAAACCTTGCATTAACTGAGTAGCTAATTTTGCAACTGGTTTACCTATGGCTTTTGAAACAAATGGAACTGTCCTGGATGCTCTAGGATTTGCTTCGAGAATAAATAATTTATTTTCTTTATTATTTGCATTTACTACTGCAAATTGCAAATTAATTAAACCAACAACATTTAATCTTTGTGCAATTAATTTAGTCCAGTTCCTTACATTGTCTATTGTTGATTTTGAAAGAGAAATGGATGGTAAGCAACAGGCTGAATCTCCTGAATGAATTCCTGCAGGTTCCACATGTTCCATTAGGCCAGCAATTACAACGGAACCCTCTGAATCACATAAAGCATCAACATCTATCTCGATTGCATTATTCAAATATTGATCAAGAAGAATTGGATGATCAGGTGATACCTTAACTGCTTCAGAAATGTATCTCGATAATTCATTCTCATCTTTAACAATTTCCATTGCCCTTCCACCTAAAACATATGAAGGTCTTACAACCAAGGGGAACCCTATATTTTTTGCTACTATTTCTGCTTCATTTTGATTACGTGCAATACCGTTTAAAGGTTGTCTAATACTTAATTCTTCAAGAATTTTTGTAAATTCCTCTCTATCTTCTGCTAAATCGATAGATATTGGAGAAGTCCCAAGAATTTTTGATCCAGTTCTGATCCCATCATTAGATTTAAGCCATTCAAATAAAGGCAAAGATAATTTCAGTGGAGTTTGACCTCCAAATTGAACAATCAAACCATAAGGATTTTCAGCTTCTATTATGTTAAGCACATCCTCCAAAGTTACAGGCTCAAAATATAAAATATCGCTAGTATCATAATCCGTTGATACAGTTTCAGGATTACTATTAACCATTATTGTTTTATAACCATTTGTAGAAGCTTGATATGATGCATGACAACAACAATAATCAAATTCTATTCCCTGACCAATTCTGTTTGGACCTCCTCCTAAAATCATAATTTTTTTTGATTTACTTTTTTCTGAAATCTCGCTATCAAAAATTTGAGAATTAAAATTAATGAAAGATTCTTCGTAAGTTGAATAATGATAGGGAGTTGAGGATGAGAATTCTGCTGAACAAGTGTCAACGGTTTTATAAATTGGATTTATATTAAGTTTTTTTCTATATCTTCTTACTTCAAAAAACTCAGAATTAGTTAACTTTGCAATCTGTTGATCTGAAAAGCCTAATTGTTTAGCATGTAACATCAAATCCCTATCTAGAGTATAAAGTTCCTTATCTTTCAAAAAATCATTTTCAAAATTAAAGATATTACGTAATTTTTCGATAAACCATAAATCTATATTAGTCACCTTTTGAATGTAAGAATTAGTTTTTCCAAGTTCCATAGCTTTTTTAACTATGAGAATTCTTTCAGATGTAGGGTTTCTTAAACTATTTAATAAGTCGTTCTCGCTCTCAAAATCATCTAATGCATCAGATTCCCATCCATAAATACCAAGTTCTAAGGACCTCAATGCTTTCTGAAAAGATTCTTCAAAAGACCGACCAATTGCCATTGACTCTCCCACAGATTTCATTGCAGTGCTTAAAGTATTTGAAGAGCCTTTAAACTTTTCAAAAGCAAACCTAGGAATTTTGGTAACAATGTAATCAATAGACGGCTCAAAACATGCAGGTGTTTTTTGTGTAATGTCATTAACAATTTCATCAAGTGTATAGCCAACAGATAATAAAGCTGCAATCTTAGCTATGGGAAATCCAGTTGCTTTACTTGCCAAAGCAGATGACCTACTCACACGTGGATTCATTTCTATGACAATTACTTCCCCATTATCTGGATTTATTGCAAATTGAATATTACTCCCTCCAGTTTCAACTCCCACCTCTCTAATAATTTTCAAGGATAAGTCTCTCAATCTCTGATACTCCTTATCTGTTAAGGTCTGTGCAGGAGCTACAGTAATAGAATCTCCAGTGTGAACACCCATTGGATCTAAATTCTCAATACTGCAGACTATTACTACGTTATCTGCAGTATCTCTCATGACCTCTAATTCAAATTCTTTCCATCCGATAAGTGATTTTTCAACCAATATTTGATTAGTAGGACTTGCATCTAAACCTGTTTTGCACAATTCGACGAATTCTTCAAGGTTATATGCAATTCCACCTCCTACACCACCCAAAGTAAATGCTGGCCTAATAATGAGAGGATAGGAATTAATTTTTTTTGAGACATCTTTTGCTTCAGTCAAATTAGATGCTATCCCAGATGGGCATACATTTACATTTATTTTTTCCATCGATTCCTTAAACAATCTTCTATCTTCTGCTTTATTAATAGCTCTTAAATCAGCACCAATTAATTCAACATTATTTTTAATCAAAAATTCTGACTCTGATAATTTAACAGCTAGATTCAATGCAGTTTGACCTCCCATTGTGGGAAGAATCGCATCAGGTTTTTCTCTTAAAATAATTTGTGAAACGATTTCTGGAGTTAATGGTTCAATATATGTTTTATTTGCAATCTCAGGATCAGTCATTATTGATGCAGGATTTGAATTAATCAAGATTATTTCATAACCAGCCTTTCTTAAAGCTTTACAAGCTTGAGTTCCAGAATAATCAAATTCGCAAGCTTGTCCTATTACAATCGGGCCTGAACCTAAAATAAGAATTTTTTTAAGATCACCTCTTTGAGGCATAATATAAAACCTATGTTTATTTCATGCTACTTATAAATCATCAGATGTTAATCAAGTTACTTGAAAAGCAACATTTGTTTCTATAGTATTGAAAGAAATTAATTTTTTATGAGCGAACTTCAGCGACTTAAAAGTTTGTTGCCTCCAGAGAATGAAAGTTGGGTATTTATTGAAGCTGCGGCTGCAATTGATCCTCCATTAATAACCCTTGAGGAAATTGGTCGTGATGAAGTAGAAATACAAATAGATCTAGATGAATGGGATAACTTTGCTATTGACCATAGAAATTTATTGTTTTGGCACGAGGTTGGAAAAATACAGAATGACGCAATTCCCAGAGATGGATGGGAAATGGCGGCTCTAGCTATAGGCCTAGGTGGAGCGATAGGAGAGTTGTGGGTGCAAGATGGATTACTTTTATTACTAGCGCTTGGCTTATCAAGTTTTGCAGGTTATAGATTGTATATAAAGAATAATTCTGAAAAAAAACTACAAGATGCGATCTTTGCAGATGAAAGAGCTATAGATCTTGCTTGTAGATTTGGATACAGCATCCCAAATGCTTATAAGAGTCTTGGAGGAGCGTTAAAAGAGCTCATTGAGAAGACACGAAAAAAGAAAAAAAGAAGCTTCTTTGAGGATAGACTAGATGCTTTAAGAAAAAGTGCTGAAAAAGCCAGATCAGAATTATCGCAACAAGAAGGTTCAGAAAAATCAGTCTCTAGCGAAAATGTTTATGGACAATAAACGTTTGGTTCTTATTGCCGCCAGAGCTTGTGACGAAAAAAAAGCTAAAGATATAAAGCTTATAAAAATTGACAAGGTCTCTTTCATTAGTGAATGGATATTAATTGCTGAGGGCCTATCTGATGTACAGGTTAGATCCATAACAAATTCTGTTGAGGGAGAGTTGAGAGAGAAGGCTAAAGTTGAACCATTAAGAAAGGAAGGAGTAAGCGAAGCGAAATGGGCTTTACTTGATTATGGTGATTTGATTGTAAATATTTTTCAACCAGACGTAAGAAAATATTATGATCTTGAATCATTCTGGAGTAATGGGGATAATCTTTCATTTCCATAATTATCTTTTTATGAACGAATCAAAATGTCCTGTCCCTAAGGAGCAACAACCAACGAATGAATTCATAGAATTATCAAAATCTAAAATTTTTTCTTGGCCAAAAACAAAAAAATCATTAATTCTTGTATTGATTAAGTTCTGGATAGGCTCGTTTTTACTGTTTCTTGTTATTTCTTCAGGAAGTGTATATTTCAAAACATCCACTTTAAGATATTTTCTTTTAAGTTTGTTTAGTAGCTTATCTATACCTCTCTTAATATCTTTAAGACTTTATCTTGGTTGGAATCATATATTTAAAAGATTAACTTCTGAAAAAGTTGAATACGAAGAATCTGGCTGGTACGACGGGCAAATATGGATAAAGCCATTAGTTTTAAAAGAAAAAGAAGCACTTATTGCCTCAATTGAGGTAAAACCTATTTTAAAAAATTTAATTCAAGTTTTTTCTATTATTTCAGTATTGGCTTTAACAGGAATTTTGTTTTTTCAATATAATATTTTTTAATGAGTTCAAACTTTAAAAACCTTTACACATCAAACAATCCTCCCTTGCAAGCTACCCTAATGAGAGGATCAAATATTGAGTCGATCCACAAGATTCACGCTGTTATTACTGATAAAAAAGGTAGGGTTTTAATGTGCGCTGGAAATCCTGAATATAAAAGCTTTATAAGGTCAGCATTAAAACCTTTCCAAGCAATACCTTTTGTTAGTAGTGGTGCTTCATCAAAAATAAATAATGCTTCAAAATCAATTGCATTATCATGCGGTTCACATAGTGGATCAAAAATACATTCAAGGGAAGCATTCAAAATTTTATGGGAATATGACATTGACATTAATAATCTTAAATGTCCAAAATCAAAGACAAGTCCACTAGAACATAATTGTTCTGGCAAACATGCTGCTTTTTTAGCTACATGCAAAAAAATGAATTGGCCATTAGATAGTTATCTAAAGGGTGATCATCCTCTTCAAATAGAAATATTCAGAATTGTTTCCGAATTACTTGAAATCCCGTTATCTGAAATAAATGCAGAACGTGATGATTGTGGAGCTCCTACTCTTTATTTAAAACTTATCGAAATGTCTAAGTTATATTCTCTTCTTAGCAGTTCTGAAAATGCCGAATTAGAGCAAATCAGTAGAGCCATGACAACCAATCCAATTATGATAAGTGATAATAATAAATTTGATACAGAAATAATTAAGGCTTCTCATGGACAAGTTATAGGTAAAGGTGGCGCTGAGGGAATACAGTGCCTGTGCAAGATAAATGAAGGCATAGGATTGGCTTTAAAAGTAGAAGATGGTTCAAAAAGAGCTAAACACGCTGTGAGTCTCCACTTGCTAAAACAGTTAGAGTGGATATCTGACTTAAGAATTCAAGACATTGAAGAAAAAGTGTTTAATTTCTCTGAAGGAGTTCGAATGGAAGTTAAAGGTCAATTAAAATTCCAAGAATCCTAAAGATTTTAGAAAAAACAACCCTTTCAGATGTATGCTGTATATATACCGCGGGGTAGAGCAGTCTGGTAGCTCGTCGGGCTCATAACCCGAAGGTCGGAAGTTCAAATCTCCCCCCCGCCACCATTTAAAAACGGCCATTTAGGCTGTTTTTTTTTGTATTTCCAAAGATTTATAGATAAAAAAAAACGAAAGGATTTATTTAAGCGAAAAAGGGACTTTAAAATCTTTTTAGAGATCCTTTTGCATGGAGAATTTAAAATCAACTCTAACTATTAAACCTATAAGGATGAATAGTATTCCAATATAAGAATTTAAAGATAAATCCAAAGTATTTAATTAGGTTTCTTAAACAAATCCTAGCTCATAAATCACTTCTTATAAATAACCTAGCAAAAAGAATATTAAAAAGTTCAGTACTTTGTCACTATTCCTGATTGAAAAGTAAGTTATTAAGTTAGAGTGGCTTCTATTTAATTTAGAAATTCATGCAGAATTTATTACAGCGTGATCTAGGTTCAATTTTGTTGTCAATGGCTATCATTTTGGGATGGTTAGGTTTGTTTTTTGTCTTCTTGAGAGTATTTGCAATTATAATTAAAAGAATCCTTGAAGCATTATTCAAGGAATCTTAATTAATGAAATAATCAATAAGTTAGTATTAATCTCGTAATTTTTGTATCAGTAGGTATAATGACTTAAAAATGTCAATTTTAGATAAGGCTAAAATAGGAAACTCTGTCCAAATAAATTTAGATCTATCCAAAGATAGACTCACAAAAGAAATTATTGATGCTGTGAATGTTTCATCAGTTGCTAAAATTAGTGACTTTAGAATTACCGATGGTAAAGGTATCGGAGTAGTCTTACAATTATCTGATGGGAAAGAACAATGGTTTTTTGAAGATGAAATAGATCTCCTTGACGAAAACGGTAATGTAATAAGAAATTATAATTATAAAAAGGGGAACTATGATATTGTCTTTAATCCTTTAAAAGAGCTACAGTATGAAAACAAAAATCAGGTAAGGGAATTACTTAATCCAATTAACTTTTTTCTTTGGCTAATTGCATCTTTTAAAGATATTTTTTAAATCACAAAAATTTATCTTTAGAATAAATTAGTAAATAAATAAATTGAATAAATTTTATAGATTATCAAAACGGAAATGGTTAAGAATATTATTGATGTAAAAAATTTGTCTAAGTCATTTGATGTTTCTTCTAAAGAACCTGGCTTAAAAGGTACATTTAAACATTTTTTCAGAAGGCAAACAAAAAGTTTGAAAGTCATTAAAAATATAAGCTTTGAAATCAAAGAAGGAGAAATAATAGGTTTTCTAGGCGCAAATGGAGCCGGGAAAACAACAATTCTAAAGATACTTTGTGGATTAATTTATCCTAGTGATGGTTCAATTTTCGTTTCTGGGTACTTACCTTACAGAAGAAAAGAAACTTTTTTAAAGAATATCACCTTAATAATGGGTCAAAAGCAACAACTTATTTGGGATCTTCCACCAATTGAATCTTTTTATTTAAATGCATCGATATATGACATAGATAAGTTCGAAGCAAAAAAAAGAATAAAAAAATTATCAGATATGCTTGAAATTGACAAGGAATTATACATACCTGTTAGAAAACTATCTCTGGGTCAACGTATGAAATCTGAATTACTTGCAGCTTTGATACATGAACCAAATATATTATTTTTAGACGAGCCTACACTTGGTTTAGATATTAATGCACAGAGAAATCTAAGAAAATTTCTTCAAAAATATAATGAGGATACTAATGCAACGATCTGCCTGACGAGTCATTATATGAAAGACATTACTTCGTTATGCAAGAGGGTAATATGTGTTCACAACGGATCCATCTCTTATGACGGAAAACTTGATCTATTATTAAAAAAACTTTGTCCTGTGAAAGAAATACTTATAGTTTTTCGCTCAGAAGAAGAAGCTATTCAATTAGAAAAATCAGGTTTTATTGTTAAAAACAGATCAAATAACGAAATTACACTCAAAGTTGAAAATAATTGCATAACATCTGCACTCAAAACAATACTAAATAATTTTGATGTTGAAGACTTTTATATAAATGAACCTCCTATTGATGAAATTATTGGAAAAATATTAAATAAAAAAGATTATGATATCTAATCTGATTAATCGCAAAATAGTCACGTTACTAAAGGTTCAATATTCAAATATGTTGGAATATAGGATAGAAATTGCATTATGGGCGATTTCAGGAATAATTCCTTTTTTCATGTTAAACATATGGACAAGCAATAACCTTAACGAATCCATAAATATTAGTGATATTATGCTTTCTAGGTATTTCTTGTGTGCTTTTTTTGTAAGGCAATTTTCTGTTGTTTGGGTTGTTTTTAGTTTTGAAGAAGACTCTCTTATGGGAAAAATATCTCCGTATCTAATCCAACCTTTAAATCCATTTTTCAGATATTTTGCACAACATCTTGCGGAGCAAATAACAAGATTTCCTTTCGCACTAATAATCGCATTATTCTTTTTTATATTTAACCCAGAAAGCATATGGATTCCAAATTTAGTTATTTTTTTCCTGTCTGCAATATCGACTTTCTTGTCCTTTTTGATTCAATTTTTAATTCAGTCAGTTGTTGCATGTCTTTGTTTCTGGACAGAAAAAGCATCATCAATAGAAAGATTACTATTTATTCCAACTTTATTTCTATCAGGTCTTTTAGCACCTGTAGTCTCGTTTCCCGATCATGTTAAATCTTGGATTTATTTAACCCCTTTTCCATACCTAATAGATTTCCCAGCAAACTTACTTTCAGGAAATGAAACTAATATTATTAGAGGCTTTAGCATGCAAATCATATGGATTTTATTACTTTTCCCAGCATTTAAAAAAATATGGTCTGTAGGAACTAAAAAATATACTGCTATGGGATCATGAATCTAAAAAAATATTTAAAAGTTTATACAAAATTTTTACACACCTCTTTTGCTTCTGAGCTGGAATATAAGGCTAATATTTTAATTGATTTTTTTACGGCTATTTTAAGTTTAATAGGTAGTATTTTTTTATTAACTATTTTCTTTCAAAATAATGGAATTATTGGAGGCTGGGAATTTAAACAGGCATTGATAATACAGGCTATTTACACAATATTAAATGGGATAACTAATACTTGGTTCAATCCAAATCTTACAGAAATAGTTAAACACATAAGAGAAGGGACTTTAGATTTTGTACTTTTAAAACCTATTGATAGTCAATTTTATATCTCCTTAAAAAAAATAAACCCATCAGGCTTCTTAGAAATAATACTTGGATTATGCCTTTTATTGTACTGCGGAAGAATTAATCAGATAAATTTCAATTTTAGTTTTATTACTTTATCTTTAATTACTATAATCTGTTCTATTTGTATTTTATATAGCTTATGGTTTTTTATTTCTACAACTACTATTTGGTTTGTTAAAACATGGAATGCGACAGAAGTATTAAGGTCATTCCTTTATATAGGAAGATTTCCACTTAGTTCATTTTCATTTTCTCTAAGAATATTTTTTAGTGTGATTATCCCTATTGCATTTATAACTACAATTCCATCTGAAGTTTTCCTGGATCAATCTCAATTATGGCAAATATTGCTTGAAGGAATTGTTGCTACTGTATTTATTTTTACTTCAAGAAAGTTCTGGTTGTTTGCATTAAGATTCTACTCATCAGCTTCGAGCTAAATATTATTTAATAATCTCCCTACAAAAATCCCAAATATTCTGTTTACTTTTGAGATTAGAAAGTCTTGATATTCTTTTAAAATTTGATTTAGATTTTTCAACAGATAAAAGCTTACAACTGCTTTCAATTTGATAATCTCTAGAAATAGTTCCCAATTTTAATGCAATATCACAGAAGATAACAATAAATATAATTACAGAAACAGTTTTGAAAAAATTTGAAAATGACTTTTCATAATCTTTATTTTCAGTTTTTAATTCAAATTTCATTATTTAATTATATGTTGTGGGCACTTAATTGCAGCAATAGCAACTGCTGTAACTTTAAAATTATCTGATTTTTCTATAACCCTTTTTACTTCCAATGATCCAAATTTATTGCTTGCATCACTATAAGAAAGAAGTAAAGATTTATAATTATCATGACCTAAGTCTCTATATACACAAAAATTATCTCCAACATAGTTCAAAAGAGTTATTAATGTTAATTCAATCATTAAGGCTTTTTAACTAACAAACTTCTTATGAATGATACAATGCATGAAATTTTTAACAAGTTAAATTACTAAAACACTTGAAATCTCGAAATAAGAAATTTTTCAAAGAGTCTTAACAATTATAAAATTATTTAAAAATTAGCTGACTAAAATCAATAAGAATTCCTAAACACTACCTGTAGTGCTTATAGCTTAATTAATTACCGCTACAGATAGGGGCTTGCAATTTTTTAGAAATTGGTTTAAAAATAAGGTTCCCCATCACCTGGCCTCACATTTGTGAGGTCTTTTTTTTACTTTTTTAAAATTTTTAACTAAAAGTACTATCTAATACGACGATTAATTGTCTAAAAACTAATATTTAAAAAATTGAATTTATCTTTATTAACTGCAACAACAGCTTTTGGTATGATCTTGACAACAACAGTATTAGTATTTTCAATAAACTAAAGGAAATTTATCAAAGATTTAACAATTAAACTAACACCAACAGAAAGACACACTAATGTAAAAGTTTTTTTAACTAATATATTTCCTTTTAATTTTGATAAATGAGCTCCCAAATACCCACCAGTAAAAGAACCAATTATTAATAATATCAGTAAATTTAAAGAAAGTGATCCAATTTTGCTTAATAAAAATGCTCCAGTAAGATTCCAAAAAATTCCAACAGTAAAAAAAGTCAGACTAATAGCACGAAGAAAATCCACTCCAAAAGTTTTTATCAAAAGTATTGTTACGATAAGTCCTGTACCTGAGGAAATAGAACCATTCAAAACTCCTATGAGGGAAATAAAAATTAAAAATCTAATCTTTTGAATTAAATTAAGATTATTATTACGAGAAGATAAACCTAAATCTGGTTTAAGTAACGAGTAAAAACCCAATAATATTGAGAATAATCCCAAAAAAAAGTATAAATATTGTTCTGATATAAATTTAACGATAGAGGCCCCTGCAATTACTCCTGGTATACCAAAAATTAAAATTAACCGAATAATATAAATATCATTTTTTAGAGATTTATAATTTCTTAATGAACCACCTATTCCTAATGCTACTGTTGCTAATTTATGACTAGCCAGTGCCTGATAATATGGAACGCCAGATAATATTAAAGCTGGCAATTGTAATAAACCTGCCCCACCTCCGGAAATTGCTGAAAAAGTATTAGAAAAAAAAGAGATGAAAAATATAGAGATACTTTTATATAAAGAATGATCAAAGTTATCTATTGGATCAACTAATAAATAAAGCATAAAATCAAAATCTTAATATTCTTGATAATTTTTTTTCTAATTTTAAGAAGATAAAAAAGGCTTTCAGTGCCTTCTCTTGCTTTTTTTATTCAATATTGAAAAAAAACTGTTATTATCAAAAAAATATCAAGAATTTTATGCATAAACAAGATGCAATTTACCTTGATCAGCTATGTCCAAAGATAAGTAATAAAAGTTGGAGAGAGTCACTTCACAAACTCACTAAATATAAATGTATTTATTGCGGTAAACCATCAGAATCACTTGATCACCTGCATCCAAGGTCGAAAGGGGGCGAAAGCAGTACAAGTAATTGTGTGCCATGTTGCTTATCATGTAATGGTCAAAAGTCTGATTCTGAAGTTCTTAGTTGGTACAGGAAACAAAACTTTTATGACCCTAGAAGGTCTATGGCGATTAGAGCTTGGTTTAATGATGATTTAAGACTAGCTTCAGTTCTATTAAACTACATAAATTAAGAATTAATTGAAACTTCTAATATTTATTCCTTATGTAAGTGAACCTCTAATAATACTTTTGAGTTTATGATAACAAGACTTAATTAAATTTAATAGATTATCTTGTTTCCTTCGTATTTATAGTTATTACTATTGAGAATTGAAATATTAGAATAATCATCCTTCCACATTATTGGCGAATCGATGACCCTTCTCTCGGGAGACCTTACAGAAAAAATTAATCCAAATACAAAAAGAATTGTAATTAGAATTATAGTCATCACTAATTTGTCTGAAATATTATTCATGGAGTTAAATTATCTAGAAAAATTTTTGTCAGGAGTGGTTTTTTCGTAAATTTCTAGAAAGTATGATTTAAAATAATCAACCCCTTCCTTTCCAATTAATCCAAATGACCTACCACAATCATTTACAACTCTCAATGAAATTTGAGTTGATAAGTCATCTTTTTCAATCCATTTTTTTTGAGGATTATAAGAAAAAGAAATGATATTTTCTGTTTTTACAATAGCAGATTTCATTGCTTCATCTTTAGAAAAACCATTTTGGATAGCTTTACAATATTTTCGAGAAAAATTATTCGAGATTCTATTTTGGAGTAAAGATACACTAGGATCAGACTTTTCAAATGCAATTGCTAAGGGAGGTTTTAACAGATAAATTGTAATGAAAAATAAACTAAAAAAGAAATTTAACAATAGCCGGTATTTAATTCTAATAAATAATATATTAGTTTTTTTGTTGTTTTTTCAAATCAGACTAATAATTATTAAATGAAGAATTAAATTTCAATTTATTAAAAATTTATAGTATTGCAATATGTTCAGCAATAATATCAGAAGTTTAAATGAAATCCCAAATATGTACGAATCATTGATGACTCTGTTATTTTTCCCTGAATGGACTAATGGATTACCTTCTGACTTCTTATTACTGCATTTTTTCGTTGGTGCAGTGATTTTTCCATTTAATATGATACATGCTAAAGCGAGAAAGATTGACGCTCAGAATCCTCAGGAGGCAGCTAACGGGTATAAGAATTCTGACTCTTCAACTTTCTTTGGTTACGAAGAAATTAAATAGACTTCAGTAAAGCTTTTTAAGGAATCAATTTATTGATGATAATCTCCCTGAATTCTGCCTTAGATCTTAAAATTTTTAGTCCTAGTGAGCCTTTAGGGATATTTATCCTATTATTGGGACTAATTTTTTCTGGTATGATTTTTTATATTATTTATGCTGTAAGTACTAATAAAGAATCACTAGAAGATAAGAAAATAAGAACGAAAAAGGAAACTATACAAAAAGAAAGGATAGGAAAATTGTTTCCTAAGAAAAAATAAATTTAATTGCTTTATTACTATAAAGATATTTATTTATATTATTGATTATTAAATCAGTAGGATCTAAAAACATTAGTTTTAGCTCTTTTAAATCAAACATTTTCAAAATTCCAATATAACAACAAAATTTTTTTTACGAGAACTTCATATTGTTAATTGAATAGCTAAATTATTTTCATATAAAGCAAAAAATGTTAAAAATGGAAAAAATAATTTGAAATCTTGGAGAATTCTCCTCAATATCTATTTCTTGCTAGTGGAGTGAATAATGGCGAAGGGTTTTGGATTGTGGGAATAAAAAATTGCGATGAAAATATCCTTGAAGATAAAAATCTTTTAGATTGCCATAGAAAAGAATTAATAGGTAATGAATCAGCAAGAGATATTCTTTTAGCTATTAATTTAAACGTAAATAATTTATTAAATGAACTAAGAAAGAAAAATTATTTAATTGCAAGACCTTCAATAGGGATTCCATTTGATATTCCTTTAGAAATCTTGGAAAATATTTTTGATTTTTGGTTAGATATTTATAAAAATCATGAAGCCTGGGAAGTTTGTTTAGGACTTCTTAATGTAAGAAAAAGGATTCCTCTAAAACACCTAATTGAAAGCGAAATCTTAAAGGGAAACTCTAAAAAATGGGCTATAAAAATAGAAACATTACACACTTATGTTCCTTCTTCGCTTAAAAATGAAAAATTAAATGACCCAATGTGGGAATAATTTTATCTTTAAATACAAAAAATATTTACTTCGTTGGACATTTAAGTAAAAATAAAATAACTAATAATTTAAAAATGAATAAACCATATTCTTTTAGTATCGATCAAATGAACGGGATAGTTGAGGATACATACGCCAATATAATAAATGAATGTGAAAATTTAAAAAAAAATACTAATTGTCCAAATGAGCAAGTATTAGCACTTTTAAGTGTAATTGCCTCAAATTACGCTACTAAAACAGAAAAAAAAGAAAATTAAGATGATAAGTTATTTTACTTGGAGCGAATTTGATAAGAGCGTAGAACAAATCGCTAATAAATGTAGGCTTAAGGAATTTTCTGGAATATATGGAGTTCCTCGTGGTGGATTATGTCTTGCTGTAGCACTAAGCCATAAATTAAAAATTGATTTAATTTCTGAACCAATAAAGAATTCACTAATAGTAGATGATGTTTATGAAACAGGTATTACATTGACGACCTTCAAAAATATTGAAGGGGCTATGTTTTTTGTATTATTTAGTAAAGTCAAACCTAAATGGTGGAATACAGTACATGTAACAAAAAAAAATCAATGGATTGTTTTCCCTTGGGAAAATACTTTAAATTCAAAAAATGACCGCCAAGAGTACAT
This sequence comes from Prochlorococcus marinus CUG1433, assembly GCA_017644425.1. Lineage (NCBI taxonomy): Bacteria > Bacillati > Cyanobacteriota > Cyanophyceae > Synechococcales > Prochlorococcaceae > Prochlorococcus > Prochlorococcus marinus. The sequence continues at coordinate 16,340 of JAEPLN010000001.1, read as the reverse complement.
CAAAAAAAGAGGTTTAAGTTGAGAAAGAAATTATATTTGGCTAATCCATATGGATTTTCAAAACAAACTAAAACCCTCCTACATGAATTTATTCAAATCTTCAATGATTTAAATGTAGAAGTATTTGAACCTTTTGAGAGAGCAAAAACATTAATACAAAAAGAAAGTGAGTGGGCATATCAGGTTGCAAGAAGTAATTTCCTTGATTTAAAAGAATGTGATTGTATTTTTGCGATTGTTAATGGAAATCCACCAGATGAAGGGGTAATGATTGAATTAGGTATCGCAATTGCTTTAAAAAAGGAAATCTTTTTATTCAGGGATGACTTTAGAAATTGTGCTGATAGCAATCAATACCCATTAAACCTAATGTTATTTCTTGGACTGCCTAAAGATAATTGGGAAAAATATTATTTTGAATCATTAAAAGATATAAAAAGTAATAAAAAAAGATTTGTGGAGTGGGCTAAAAATTAGCCAAATAGACCGTCAATACCCAAGAAGAAGTTTTAAGTTTAAATAAATCTTATGAAGTGCTAGAATATATTTTATTTAGAAAATTTTGACACAGGTTACAGTAGGAGAAAACGAGGGAATTGAATCTGCCCTAAGAAGATTTAAGAGACAAGTATCTAAATCTGGAATCTTTGCAGATTTAAAAAGACTTAGACATCATGAAACCCCTATCGAAAAATACAAAAGAAAATTGCAACAAAGAAGAAAAGCAAGAAGAAGATAATTTCCTAGAACTTTAAAATTTTTTGTGAATTTTTAATATTATTAATTTCTATAGAGGTAAAATTTATACTATTTAAGCTTTTTTAGCTTCTTAACAAGATTTATTCCAACTCCTGACACGGCAAGAAGATCTTTTTCATCAGCAGCGATTACTGCCTTTGTTGTTTTAAATCCAGCCTCATACAAAGCTTTTGCGCTTTTTGCTCCAACACCTGGAAGTGTAGACAAAGTTTCAATATTTTTCTTAGAATTTACTGCTTTGTTTTTTGTTTTTGTTTTTGTTTTTGTTTTTGTTTTTGTTTTTGCAGACTTTGCTGCTTTTTTTTCTTTCTTTAAAGGAGTTTCAGGAGTTACTGCACTTTTAAATAAAATTGATTTTAGTTTGCTGAGAAATTTAGAAATCATTGCAATATATAAGTAATAAAATTAGTTGTTCAATTTAATATTATCAAATTCCAGAGGAATAAATAACAAGACAATGACTAATTGAATAGAAATAATTTATTTACAATTATATAAAGACACACATTTAATATTTATGCAAGCTTACGATCAAATGCAAGGTATTCTAAATTATTTTAAAGGCTAAAAAAAGATAGTATGTATATTCAAAATTTAAAGGTATTTATTAATAGTAAAGTTAAAATCTTATTAAAGAACAGATCATCAAAATGAAGCTTATTTTTATAAGTGGACCTTCCGGAAGCGGGAAAACAACTTTATCAAATCAAATAATAAAAAAAAATAAAAATGGAATTGTGTTAAGTACTGACAACTACTATAAGACAGGGTTAATAAGTAAATTACTACCAAAATTTGTAGAAGGTTTTTTTGATAGAAGTATTAGTTTCAATAACAAACTATTCAAAAAAGATTTTGATTTTATTTATAAGAATGGGATTTCAATCTGTGATCGTTCTTATAATTTCGAAAAGAAAACAATTCAAAATATCTTAAACGAAACAAATAATATTAATTTTTTAATTGTTGAGGGTATATTTGCTAGAGAATTCTCAAACACTTTAAATAATAATGATTATATTTTTTTAGAAATAAAAATTAAAAAAAATGAGTGCATGAAAAGAGTTGTTCAAAGAGATTTAAAAGAAAGGGGGAAGGATAAAAAACAAGCTGAGAATGATTTCTTAAAATCATGGAACATTTATTATGAAAAATTCAAACCTAATAGCATAAAAAATAATGCAAATAAATTTATTATTGAAAAAAACACCGATCTAGATCACATTCTGAAAAAATTATTTAATTAAGTCTTTAATTTTTTTCTCTAATATTAGAGCACTTAAAATTGAGCCTTCAATTCTGCCAAATCCATCGCCTTCAAACCAGTCTCCGCAGAATCCAATTCTATATTTTTTACTAAATTGTAAAGATAATGGTACGGCAAGGCCAGAAGGCTGTGAAGCTCTCCATTTCATAATAGATATTTTTTCATCAAAAGTTAATTTATGAACTACCGAATTCTCTTCAAAAAGTTTATTGAAATTTATAATTATTTTCTTTTTAAAAACTTCTTTATCTTTAGCTCTCATATAAGAATTGATCAACTCTGCGTTTTTTGAATGTATTACAATTCCTAATTTATTATTATCTTGCAACTGAAAAATGATTCTTTCGAATCTATATTTTTTTTCTAAATTATTTTTTAAATAAAAATACCTTTGTTTTTTAGAATAATAATCTTTATAACTATAATTTTCATTTGTATAAATTAAAAAAGTTAACCTGGGAATAAATGTTTGTTCTTCTAAGCAATTTAATAGTAAATCTATTTTTTTATCATTATTAATTGGAATAGCTTTTCTTAATGGAATTTGATTGACGTTTAATATTTGTAAAGACCTCTTATGCAACAACAAATTAGTGGAACAAATTAGATATTTAGACTTAAATTTGTCGCCATTGTTTGATGTTAGTAACCATTCCTTATTATTGAACTTCATATCAACTATTGAAGTTTCAAAGAAATAATCAATTTTCTCTTTTAAATTATTTGACTCAATTATCTTTTTCGATAATTCACCCATGGAATCTAAAGATAGATAATTAACACCGCAAGAAAATTCAGATAGTTTTTTGATTTCTGAATTAGAATCTTCATTTAGAAAAAATATTTCTGATTCGTCAATTTTTATATACTTATTTTCCAATAATTCATCAATATATCTTTTTAATAGAAGATTATTTTTACTGTTAGATATATTAAAATTAGGAGAACCATGGTTTAGTTTCCATCCTTTATATTTTTTGCTTATTCTTGTACTTGACCTCCCTCCAAGACCACGACCAATTTCAATTAATCCAATTTTTTTTGTAACATTATTTTTCATATACTTCGAAGCGAAAACACTCGCTGATATACCTCCACCTATTATTAATAAGTCATAAGTAACATCACTTTTCATAAGTTTAATATTGACATAAATTATCTTTCATTTTCTAAAAAACTATAAACAGAATCAAGTTTCTCTGATGATGAAAAATCAGATTCAATTATAGGAGTAATATTATTATTTTTATAAAAACTAACTAAATGACTTGTAAAATCAAAAAAATTATCTAATGCAAACAAACACTTTTCTGATATATATACCTCTTTCCAAGGACGAAATTTAAAACGCGCTATAAATTGTTTAGAAGGAATAAATAAACTTCCAAATAGATTTAATCTTTCATCTTTTGCTATTTTCTTGAGATAATTCAACTCACTCTGAAGAACTTTAATATCTGTGCCATATTGAAACCAAATTGAATTTATTAATCCAGTCGAAATTTTTCTTTCGAACCTTTCTCTTTCTGAAGAAACATTATAATATTTTTTCAAATATGGATTGTAAGCTATGCCTAATTTAACTTTTAAATTTTTTTCTTTTTTTAAATTAGCTAATACATCAACTGAGTCAAAATTTTTTTTCTTAATTGATCCGGATACAAGCAGAATTTCATAATTTTTATTAGTCTGAGAACTTTTAACAAAATCTAAAAAATCTTGATACGATTTTTCTTTATTTTTTGAATATTGATGATAAAGACTATAGTGATAAGTCACATTAAATTCTCTATATTCTTTAGATATATATTTAATAGTTGAATTAAATAAATCCTTCTTTATGAGTCCTTTACATGGAATATTGATATTTTTTATATTATTTAATTTACAGAAATTAAGTTTATTGTCTAACTGAGAAATATTTTTAAATGATAATTCAAATCTTATATTATCGTTCATTATTTAGTAGTTATATTTAATCACTAAACATATTAACGAAAACACGCATCTGCTACGATTCTTATTTTTGAAGTCGACTTTTTATTTTTAGCCTTTAGAAAATAACTGGGGGAAATCTCTAATACAGCTTTTAGAGAAATTTTATCTTCTGCAGATTTTGCAATAATTTGATTAAAACATTTCCAATTTTCTGGCATTACTAAACCTGGCCATGATAAATAAAGACCTACAAAAATCCCGAAAAATAAAAATAAAAAAAACCTCATAACAAAAAAAATATTTAATTTTACAAATTAAATAAAAATAATAGTCCAATTATATTGGAAAATAATTAATAAATTATTTCCTTTCGTCTTATCAAAGATATTTAATCCATGAAGGATTTTCATGAACTCGAGAGGTTAGAATAACAAAAAAGTATTATTTTAGAATATGGCCAGTCAAGATTATCTAATTGCAATAGCATTAATAGAGCAAAACTTGGTTAGAGCAATGCCTCTTGGAGGAAAAGAGGTTAAAGATAGTTTAGACAATCCAGAAAATTTTAAACAACTTGGAGAAGAAGTTGTTTTAAATCTTCTGCTTAGAGTTTTTCAAAGGAGTGATGAAGGTGCATTGAAAAGGGTCTCTGAAGATAAAGGGTTACTTTTAGTTCATATGCATCCTAAAAGGATGCAGAAGGAGCTTCCGTTTATCAAATCTGAATGGATAAGAGACGGAGATACACAACAATTCTTAAAATATCTTGGCAATCTTTCTAAAGAAGTATGGACAGCTTCATTTATAAAGTACAAAGGTATTGAATTTACTTCTATCTCAAAAAATGAAGATATCTAAAATATATTTAAAATAAAGCTTTTTAAAGGATTTCTTTCTTTAAATTATTATTTTCTTTATTGACTCTAAAACATTTTTTACCTTTACCAAAATCTATCGAGGAATATTGAAAATCATTTTTGATATGCAAGGCACAATTACCCTCAATACAGATACAAGATTTAATAATTTCTCTATTTATAACATCATTAACATAAGGTTCCCTCTCTTTTTCTTCATCAAAATGCGGGCAGGCAATGCCTTCAACTATTCCTAAGCAATCAATTATGGCTAATTTTTCAGCATAAGAATCTGTTATTCCTTTATCAAACCAACAAATAGCACCGGCACTTACACCACTCATTACAATTCCTTTTTCATAAGCATTTCGCAAAATTTTATGTAAATTCCATTCTTTCCAAACAGCTAACATACTTTTTGTATTTCCTCCGCCAACATAAATAATGTCTTGAGTTAAAACTTTATCTTCTAAGTTTTCTGTTCTAGAGAAGAAATCAATATGACTTGTTATACAATCAAGTTTAGAAAACGCTCTATAAAAATTTAGTTTGTACAAACTACTATCCCCAGAAGCTGTTGGAATAAAGCAAATTTTAGGTCTATTTTTATTACTTAAAGAAACTATATATTTTTCAATTTCAAGAGAGCCTAATGAACGTCCAAACCCTCCTCCCCCAATTGCGACTATATTTTTACTAAGCATATTGAATAATGGATTTTTATATGAATTTAAGACAAATTACCATTAAAGATCAACTGGAATTAAAGAAGGTTTATTTTGATTCAATTCAATCTTTAGATGAAAAAATTTATAGTCAAGATCAAAAAAGAGCCTGGTCAAGCCAAGCTTGGAATAACCCAAATTTTGATAAGTCAATAATTAAAGGAAAAGGATGGCTTATAAGTAAACATGGAATTACTATTGCTTTTGCCACAAGACATCCCTCCGATAGAATTGCGCTATTTTACTGTAAAGGTAAATTCCAAAGAAAAGGCTACGGCTCTAAGTTACTCCATAAATTAGAAGATGAAGCAAAGAAAGAAGGTTTAGACTCTCTTTATACTGAAGCAAGCTTAATAAGTTATGAATTATTTCTTAAAAATGAATGGAAAATTATACGTAAAGAAAAAGTTAATATAAATAACATTTTTTTTGAAAGATATAAAATGACTAAAATTATAAAAATTAATTAATTAATAATGTCTGGCAAAAGCAAGGGATTTGTTCTGATTCAAAGGGTGCTAATTTGGGTGTTATACCTTTTTTCAGGATTTATACTTTATTCAAACCAAGGTATTTTGCCTTCATTGATAATTAATTTCTCAAGAATTATTTATCCATTATCTATTTTTTGGTTACAAATAAGAATTAAAAAAAGAACCAATTTTCTGCCTATTGATTCAAAAATGACAACTTCGCAATTGTGGTTCAATTTATTACCCGTTTTTGCATCTCTATTAACTGTAATTTTTTCTTTAACTAATTTTTTCTTATATATCCTAGAAAAATTAATTAACTCATAAATAAATTTTTTCCTAATTGCATTAGAAATTTCTTTCATAAAAAACATAATGTAAAGAAATTTGCCCTTTACGTATATTTGTTTAAATTTTAAATAGTGATCAACTATTTCCATGAAAAATATTTCATTAAAGGGGAATATTAATTTTGATAAAAAAAAAGATATAAATGATTATGAATTATTCTCTTTGAAAATAACAGATAGTTTATATAAAAAAGATATTGGAAAATTCCTTGAGACTCTCTCTTCTCACTTTATTTAGGAAAATATTCTTTTTCTGATCTTCAAATTCAAACAGTCCCATTAATAAATAAGTATTTGAGGGATAATGATTTAAACCTTAAGAATACTCCAATGCAATTATTTCTTGCTGACTGCCAATTCCCAGATATTGAGAATCAAGTGAAAGCTTATCAATTATTTGTAGAAGCTTGGGAAAACGGTGAAATTGCAAAATCAGATAAAACAGATAAATTTGAGATGTTATTTAGAGTTCATGCTCCAGGGGAGGGTAGAGTAGTTTGCTTATGTAAGGCAGAGAGCGATAAAGAGATTTTCGAGCATTTTGCTCCATGGAGAGCCAAATTTGGCATCCATATGGAATTTACACCTGTAATAAGTTGTCAAAATGTTGTTGATTACCATAAAGATTTGTTCAAAACTTTAGGGTAATTAGTTTAAATCTAGAATTTATCGTGATTAAACCTTTTTCCAATCTTATTTATAAAAAAAAAGATAGAAATTTTTCTTCTTCTAAAAATAAGCTTAACAAAGAAGAAAACGTCAAATCTAAACCATTAATAATATTTGGTTTTATCATCTCATTAACTTCCATCTTTTTACTTTTGTATACCATTAATAATAAATTTGGATGATATATAAGTAATTTAAACTATTACCTGGGAACAAATATGTTCTATTATTAGTTTAAAAATAACTAACTAAATGGCGTTTAACGAAGGGGGTATGGCATCGGGCCTTCTAATCATCGCAGTATCAATAGTTTTTGCTGCCGGTTTTGGATTTTTAGTCTTGCATTTTGTACCTGGAACTCCATTTTAGGTTATCCAAGTGAAATTCATTACAAAAGATCTTAGACGTTAACAGTTTCTAAATCCTGCATTTGATTATCATCAGAATTAGATTTCTTCTTTAATCGATAAGCATAAACTAAAGATCCTAAAGCTATTGTACTAGAGGCAAAAATCCCCGATATGAGTATCAATGCAAAAAGACCTCCTATTAGCCCCCCTTTTAATCTAAGTAAATTTGATTTAATTAAAAGAATTGATAAAAAAACAATAGTAGCCTTAAGAGAAGAGATTTTCAAAAAAGTAAATGGATAAAAAGGATTTAACAACATTTCTTTGGCAGAATATAGATTAGGTTGATTCTAAAAATAAATTTAATAAACCGCAAAAAAAAAGACTCAAATGAGTCTTTTAAAATCTATATTAAATATGGTGATTTATGCATCAGGGTCAAAATTCTTTAGGTTTGGACCCGCCACTAGACCAACAAGACCAAAAAGGACTAAAGAACCAATTCCAAAGCCTGCTGCCCATGGATTGAAACCACCTAAAGCAAAAGAAGCTAATAAATTCATGATTTTAAAACATAATATCTCCGAGTTAGCATACAGATTTTTATGAAAAATATATCTATATTGAGACATTTCTTCGTAATTATTAGAACCGTTTAACTATTCCATCATAAAAAATCCACAAAATTTTTATTATTTGTTTTATTATCAATGCGTTACTATTTTGTTGACGCACTTTAAGACCATCAAAACTGTTTTTTTCAAATGACTTCCAACTATACCTTTATTTATGATGGAGAATGCCCGTTCTGCAATCATTTTGCTGAGCTCCTTGAGATTAAAAGCAAGTTAAATAATATTAAAATTCTTGATGGTCGTAAAAATTTAACTCTAATTAAATCCCTCCTAGATAAAGGTTATGACCTAGATAAAGGAGCTATTCTCCTGAAAGATGAAAATATCTTTCATGGGGCAGACGCAATTAATACTATTTGCAAACAGATAAATAATCCCTCAAGTAGTTTACTTTTGTTACTTACTAGAGTGTTTAAATCAAATAAACGAACAAATTTGATATTTCCTTTACTAGTCAGAGCCAGAAGATTCGCATTGATATCAAAAGGTGTATCAATATCCCTGGTTTAAAAATAAAAACTTTCTAAATATTAAATAACATATTTATAAGCTTCTGTATCAATAAATGATAATTAATTATTTCTTAGCTAGAACTAAGTGGTAACAACAAATATTAAATGATAGAAAACTTCAATCCCTTTATTTCATTGGGCGGTGATAACCAAAAAGTTAATCATATGGCTGAAGCGGCACTTGAAATGAATTTAACTTGCAATGATTTAAAGAAGGATTTAAATTTAACTGATGGTGATGTAGTTGATATGTTGCAACTAGTCATGGATAGGTTTAAAAATAGTAATTAAGTAAATATCGTAATTAATTAATCACTATATATCTATTATTTTTTAATGAAAACAGTACAAATTGAGTTTTCGAAATATGAATCAGTTAACTTTTTATGGCCTGAATTAATAGAAGATTACGGATTTGATAAAGCAAGAAAAATAGTTTCTCAAGCTATAGACTTACAAAAAATGAATGGGACTAAAAATAGCACCATGCCAATCATATTTTCAGGAACAGGAGGACTAGCTCTAATACCAATACGAATGCTAGAAAAAGAAAACTTTGAGATTAGTTATAAAGATAATCAAGTTTTAATATTTAATCTAAAAAGAAAGTCATTTCAAATCTTAAATGAAGCAAACTAATCTAAATTTGTAATTTCTCGATAAAGCCAAAATTACCCTATAGTCGAATAAATAATAAATTAATAATGACTTTTGAAGCGACCTACCTTGGTTCAAATGGTTGGCTAATAAAATTTAAAAAAACGAATTTAATAATAGATCCTTGGCTCAAAGGAGATTTAATATTTCCTCCAGGTGAGTGGTTTTTTAAAGGATCACTAGAAGAAGAAATTTCAATAGATAAAAAAATAGATATTATTTTGTTAACCCAAGGATTACCTGACCATTGTCATGTTCCAACATTAGAAATGTTCAGCAAGGATATTCCTATAATTTGCCCTAAAAGTGCTGTTGAAACATTAAAAAAAATTGGTTTTAGTTCAATTAAAGTGCTTAAGCCAACTGAAAAGACAAATTATTTTAATTTAAATTTTGAGGCTACTGCTGGGGCTCCAGTACCACAAATAGAAAACGGATATATTGTTAAAGATGATCAAGATAATGGTTTTTATATAGAACCCCATGGTTACCTTGATGAAAATTTAAACAAGCAAAGTCTTGATGCAGTCATTACTCCTACAAAAAATTTAGAATTACCCCTAGTAGGTCCTTTTGTAAAAGGTGCTGATGTAATCCCAAAATTGATTAAAAAATTCAATCCAAAATATATACTTTCAAGTACCATAGGGGGAGATGCAAAATATTCAGGTTTATTAAATAATTTTATTTCAGTTCAGGATTATGAAGAGGAATTAAATTGTAATCTTGTAGATCTAAAGAGTATGCAATCTATTATGATTTAATCGATCTAGAAAGATCCTTAATTAAGTCACTTAGCTTGAAATTAAATTTTTTATAATAAGGAGTTAAAAAATTCATTCATTTTTAATTACTTCATTACTTTTATTAGCTTTAAATAGTAGCTATATATGTGAGAATTCAAAGCTTGATCTTGTTATGAGAAATAATATTAATGGTGACTTTTCCCTAGTAGAAAAGATATCTGAGTTAAAGCCAGGCGCATTTATAAATATTAATTGGAATAAAAAAAAGCTTATGCTTCCATACTCTCTAAGGAAAGATTATATTTCCTTTACAGATAAAAAATGGGACTGGAGGTACCAATTTAATAATGACGGATCGCTTGATGTTAATAATCCTTCATTATACGAACTACTTCCTTCTGGAGAAGTTAAAACGCATTTTTGTCAATCAGAAGATTAAAGTTCTAACTTATAATTTTAAAAAAAGTATTCTAGATTATTTGACCTCTGAACTTCTTTGTAAAGATGAACAACCCAAAAAACCAAAAGAGCATTTCACGATATGTAAAACTTGAAGAATACAAAGTATTTGATTATGAAATTCCAGAAACATTTTTGGACTTCGTAATTAAAAAAAATGCTGTTAATGTTACGACGAAACTAAAATTGGTTAAGAAAAATAAAAATACCAAAAAACTGATTCTTGATGGTACGGACATATTATTAAAAAAAATATTTATAGATGACTCACTATTAGAAGAGGAATACTACGAACAGAAAGAAAATAACTTAGAAATAAAAAATATAAATAAAGATTATTTTTTATTAAAAATAGAAGGAATAATTAAACCAAAGGAAAATATATCACTTCTAGGAATGTATGAAAGCAATGGAATTATAACTACGCAATGTGAGGCAGAGGGATTTAGAAGAATAAGTTTTCACTCTGATAGGCCTGATATTCTTAGCAAATACACCGTGAGAATTGAAGCAGACAAGAATGATTATCCTGTTTTACTTTCAAATGGTAACGTCATAAAAGAGAATAATCTTACAAACAATCGACATGAAATAATTTGGGAAGACCCATATCCTAAACCCTCATATCTATTTGCATTGGTAGCGGGGAAACTTAATTGTGTTAAAGACAATTTCATAACAAAATCGAATAAAAAAGTAAAAATAAATATTTATGTTGAGTATGGCGATGAAAAATTTGTTCAACATGCGATAAGTTCCTTACAGAAATCCATGAGATGGGAAGAGGACAAATATAACCTTGAATACGATTTGTCATTATTCAATATAGTTGCAGTCAGGCACTTTAATATGGGAGCAATGGAAAATAAAAGTCTCAATATTTTCAACTCAAAACTAATACTCGCTAATTCTGAAACAACCACTGATGATGAATTAGAAAGAATAGAGGGTGTGATCGCCCATGAATACTTCCATAATTGGACGGGTAATAGAGTGACTTGTAGGGATTGGTTTCAATTATCTTTAAAAGAGGGTTTAACAGTATTCAGAGATCAACAATTTACTGCAGATCTTCATAATCATGAAATCAAGAGACTTGAGGATGCAAAATTTCTTAGAAGAAATCAATTTAGAGAGGATTCAGGTCCAACTTCTCATCCTGTAATGCCTGAAAAATATAAAGAAATTGACAATTTCTATACCACCACGATATACGAAAAAGGATCAGAAATAATTAGAATGCTTAACAAGCTTGTTAAAGATGAAAATTTCTATAAAGGATTTAGTAATTACATCTCAACATATGATGGAAAGGCTGCAACAATTGACCAATTTGTCGATAAAATTTTAGAACATAATAAAGAAATCGATCCTAAAGAATTTAAAATCTGGTATAAGCAAAATGGCACACCAAAAGTTAAATTCAAGAGAATCTGGGATCAAACAAACGAAAAACTTACAATTCAAGCCTCTCAAAGTAATCCATTGAAGAAAAACCCATATAATGATTTACCTCTAATAATTCCCATAAATCTAGCTATATTTTGCGGTGAAAATAAAAAAATAGAAAAAACAGTTGTTTTAAAAACAAAAAAACAAGAATTTATTTTTAGGAATGTAAAATCTCAACTCAAAATTCCTTTAGTAACTTATTTTCGCGAATTCTCAGCACCTGTTGAGTGGGAATCAGACACTTCCTTGGATGAAAAATTTTCAATCTTAAAATATGAAAAAGATTTTTTTATACTATCTAATACAGTAAAAGTATTTTATAAAAAAATCATTTTATGCAGATTAGATAAGAAACCAGATCATGAAATTGAAAATAAATTAATAAGCACGTTAATTTCATTTATAAAAAATAAAGATATAAATTTATCTCTTTTATCAGAATTACTAAGTATTCCAACATTTGCTGAAATTGAATCAGAGATGGAAAATATAGACCCTCTAAAAATTTATAAAACTATTGACGAACTAAATTATTTATTCGGTACCAAATTAAAAAAAGAATTATATTTTAAGCTCCAAGAAATAGAGAAGAATTTAGATAAAGTTTGGCCAGAAGGTAAAAATGAAAGAAAACTAATCGAAACTATTTGGAAACTACTCTTACACAGTAATGATGAGGAAATTAAAAGCAAAATAATTAATTATATCGATAGTAATTCGATGACGCTTGCAAAAGCTGCATTGAATTCTTTCAGTAGGATTAATTGTCCTGAAAGAGAAATTATTTCAAATATATTTTTCAATAAATGGAAAAATAATAGTGTCGTATTGGATAGTTGGTTCTCATTTAATGCATCAATAGAAATTGATGAAAAAACAGGGAGCATTGAAAAATTATTTGAAAATAAGCTTTTTGATTCAAAATCACCTAACACTTTAAGAGCTATATTAAATACTTTCGTAACAAGAAATAGTACTTTTCATGCAATGGATGGTTCTGGTTATAAATATATCGCAAAAAAGATTATTGACTTTGATAAATTAAATCCAATTGTAATTTCCCGTTTTGTGAAAGTATTTAGTAGATACAATTATTATTCGGACCCTTACAAAAGTAATATGAAAGAAACAATAAAGCAGATTAAAAAAAATAAACTATCAACAAATACAAAAGAAGTATTAGATGCAATTATAGATTGATTTATTAATGATATTTAAATAAATATAATAATAACAATTGTAAATATTAATAATAAAATTAATAAAAGATATTTGTTAACAACGATATGATCCAATGCCTTTTCATTATAATCTTTATTCCACTTTTTATTGACGTATTCCTTAGTTATAAATTTATTAGGTCTTCCACAATATAGACAAGTTGGAGAAGTTTTTAAAATTAAATTTTTACATTGCGGGCATTTTTTTTTTCCATAATCTAATCTTACTGAATAAAATTGAAATCAGTAACAAAACATAAAATAAGTAATTTAAATTAAAAATATTATATTTTGAATAATTAAATAGCATTGCAAAAACAAATTTGATTCAGACTATTTAAAAAAATTCAATATAATGAAAAATTATAATTTGCTTTGAAATGTTTGCTATCGCACTTGGGATGTCCCCTATCGAAAAAATCACTGTTGCAATATCTGCTTCAATTTTTATAATCGCTTTTACATGGGTCTCAATTAAGGGAGATTTAAGAAAACTTGCTAATGAACTAATTGAAGATAATGAAAATAATCAGGATAATTAAAAAAATCTTTTAACTTACTTTGCATGCAAACTAGGATAATCAATAATATGCCTAATTTCTTTTAGAGAAGAACCATAGATTTTTTCACCATTTAAGTGAACACCAATCCATTTTTCCTTTTGATTAAAAAAATTGCCATTAGAAGTATTCTTATCGAGATAGTCTTTGTTATCCCAATTTAAAGCTATATCCCAACCTTTATAATTTTCTATCATTGAGAAAGAGAGAACATATTTAAATAATACCCAGAGAAACTGAGAACAAAAACAAAGGAAATAAGTATTTTTTTCGTTATTTTTATTTAATATTTATTTAGTACTGACTTTTATTTTACGAGCAGCTTCATCTGCATTTTTTCTAGCCAAATTAATATCAGAATTTGATGAGAGCACAACACCCATTCTTCTACCTTTTCTGGAGACTGGCTTGCCAAATATAAGCACTTTTGTCTTTTCAACTACTAATGCTTCATTAATACCCTCATAAATAGGATTCATATATTCTTGGTTAGAAAGTATAACTCTGGTTGCAGAGGGTTCTATTAAATCTATATAAGGTATTGGTAAATTTAAAAACGCCCTTAAATGTAATTCAAATTCGTTTATATTCTGACTAACTAATGTGACCATACCCGTGTCATGAGGTCTTGGAGATAATTCTGAAAATATAACCTCATCTCCTCTTATAAAAAACTCTACCCCGTACAATCCAGCCCCATTTAGGTTATTTAATATTTTAGTTGTGATTCTCTTAGCCTCAATCATTAAAGACTCATTGATCTCTATAGGTTGCCAACTGCATTGATAGTCACCATCAGATTGAATATGTCCAATTGGTAAACAAAAAATATTTTCACCACTGTTTTTTCTTACGCTTAGAAGAGTAAACTCTGAATCAAAATTAATAAATTCTTCAATAATTACACCTTTAACATTTCCTCTAGAATTTGATTTTGCCTGTTTCCACGCATTATATAAATCATTTTTTGATTCAACCAAACTTTGTCCCTTACCTGAAGAGCTCATTAATGGCTTAAGTAAAAGTGGAAAACCAATTTCATCTGCTTTTTTTTCTAGATCATCAAATTCATAAATATAGTCAAACTTTGCAGTGTTTATTTTTAAGTCTTTAGAAGCTAAGTTTCTAATTTTGTCTCTATTCATTGTTATTTCTACAGTCCTTGCATTTGGTACAATCTTGAAACCTTCATCTTCTAATTCTTTTAATGCTTCAATTGAAAGTGCCTCTATTTCTGGCACAACATAGTCAGGCTTAAATTCTTTAATAACATCTTTTAAGATACTTTTATCCCTCATATCAATTACTTTTGAATAATCTGCGACTTGCATTGCAGGTGCATTCTTATATTTATCAATTGCAATTACCTCTAATCCTAATCTTTTGGCCTCTATTACTAATTCTTTTCCAAGCTCGCCACTACCTAGTAATAAAATTCTTTTTTTAGAAAATATTGAATCTGTCATAATTCTAAAAATTAGTCATCATCACCAGAAAGTTGCTTAGATGAATCATCTTTAATTTTCTTATCTTTAGAATAACTGAATAAAGATTTTTCACCAATCCAATTTTGTCTTCGCATACTATTAGTAATTGATCTTGAAATTGCTCCTAAAAAAAAGACTCCAATCATTGCCCAAACAATTCTTTCTAAAGCAATTGCAGGTGAAAAACCTTGACCGGAATAAATAATTTCAGTGAGTGGGTCTAAAGGGTCCAAATTTAAATTAACTAATATTATTAATTATAAAGTGTTAAAAAAATGAAAAATTAAAATTTACAAAAGAAATGGCTTAAAAACGATTGAATAATTTAGACACAAAAAATGCTATACAATGTTATCTTCAAGGGGTGATTTTTTTAAGACATGCAAGTAGACGTTCAAAATACTACCGTTCTTTCAGCAGATGGGTCATCTATAAAACTTGGTGAATACTCAGGGGAAGTAATTTTAGTGGTTAACGTAGCTAGTTATTGCGGGAATACTGCTCAGTATGAGGATCTTCAAAAGCTACATGATTTATATTCAAGAAAAGGCCTAAGAATACTTGCATTTCCATGTAATGATTTTGGAAAACAAGAACCAGACTCTCTTTCAGAAATAAAAGAATTTTGTTCCACAAAATATGGAGTTAAGTTTGAAATTTATGAAAAAGTTCACGCTAAAGGTAATACAACAGAGCCTTACACAACTCTTAACAAAGTTGAACCTGAAGGAGACGTTGAATGGAATTTTGAGAAATTTCTAATAGGAAAAGATAGTAAAGTAATTGCAAGATTTAAACCAGGTGTTAAACCATTTGACGAAAACTTGATAGCAGCTATTGAAGTAGCATTAGATTCATAAAATATTTTTTATAACTTTCACAAGATTATTAAATAAAGACGTTTTAAATTGAATTAAAGTAATGATATTTTGTTCCTAATAACTAACTTTTAGATTTCAACTCCGTTTGGTATTCTTTAATTTAAATCTCATTTATTATCAGAATTAACTTCTACGTCTAATATTTCATCTTTAGCTGCTCTTTTTTTTGGTTTAATTGATTTCACTTCTACGTCTAATATTTCATCTTTAGCTGCTCTTTTTTTTGGTTTAATTGATTTCACTTCTGCCTCTATTGATTCTTCTTTAACTTCAATTTCTTCTGGTTCAGATACTTTTACTTCTGCCTCTATTGATTCTTCTTTAACTTCAATTTCTTCTGGTT